>WQWA01000006.1 GCA_009785505.1 Bacteroidales bacterium | reverse complement strand
TGATTTTTGATTTGGGTTTGCGGGCGTTTCGACAGGCTCAACGACCGCAGTTCGGCAGTTGGACACTGAGCTTGTCGAAGTGTCGAAACAACCTATTTACAAATGCACTGCCTGTCCATAAGCAACAGACACCGCTTCCATCAAGGCTTCCGACATGGTCGGGTGTGGGTGAATTGCAGACAAAATTTCGTATGCTTTGATATTTTTTTCTCGAATGACAACGGCTTCAGCAATCATTTCCGTAACATTGTCGCCAATCATGTGGCAACCCAGCATTTCGTCGGTTTTTGCATCAAAAATCACTTTCACGAAACCGTCTCTGTTTCCGGAAGCCGTAGCTTTTCCGGAAGCCGTGAACGGGAATTTTCCAACTTTGATTTCGTGTCCTGCTTCTTGTGCTTTTTTCTCGGGAAGCCCGACAGATGCAATTTCCGGAGTGGCGTAAGTACATGCCGGAATGTTGTTGTAATTCACGGCATGCGGATTTAATCCTGCGATTTTTTCAACACAAACAAGGGCTTCGTGTGATGCAACGTGTGCCAAAGCAGGTCCGTGAACGATATCGCCAATGGCATAATAACCGTCTTGATTGGTGCGATAAAACTCATCAACCTTGATTTTTGTTCCGTCAAGTTCGATGCCGGTTTCTTCCAGTCCGATGTGCTCGATATTGGTTGTAATGCCGACAGCAGAAAGTACAATTTCCGCTTCCACAATTTCTTCGCCTTTTTTGGTTTTGATGGTACATTTACACAAATCGCCTGTCGTATCAACGTGTTCAACACTCGAATCCACCATAATTTTCATGCCGTTTTTTCGGAACGAACGGCTGAGTTGTGCCGAAACATCTGCATCTTCAGCAGGAACAATTTGAGGCAAAAACTCCACCAAAGTAACTTTTGTGCCGATGGATTGATAAAAATGTGCAAATTCCGACCCGATTGCTCCGGAGCCCACAACTACCATTGATTCCGGCTGTTTGCGCAACGTCATTGCTTTACGATAATCAATGATTTTTTCGCCGTCTTGCGGTAAGTTCGGCAATTCTCGACTGCGAGCACCTGTCGCAATGATGATGTGGTTTGCAGAGTATTCTGTCGTTTCGCCGGTTTCCACTGATTTTACTTCAACGATTTTATTCGGCTTTACTTTTCCAAAACCCCGAATCACATCAACTTTGTTTTTTTGCAGTAAAAACGCAACGCCTTTATTCATAGTTTCCGCAACGTTTCGACTGCGTGTAACCATGGCATCCAAATCCGCCTTGACTGTGTCATGGGCACTGAGCTTGCCTGCACTGAGCAGGGTCGAAGTGTCGAAGCGCACGCCATAAGTTTCCGCATGAAGCAAATACTGAAAAACTTGTGCACTTTTCAAAAGCGCTTTCGTTGGAATACAGCCCCAATTCAGACAAACACCGCCCAAATCCGCACATTCTACAACGGCGGTTTTTAAACCTAATTGCGCTCCTCGAATTCCGGCAACATATCCGCCGGGACCACTTCCGATAACTATTAAATCGTAATTCATCGTAACTTTTTTTGCAAAGGTACAAAAAAAACAGAAATCTGCCAAATTTGATTTCTTTGGAAAAAAGTTATTCACAATCACAGCAAAGTCAATATTTTTTTGTATTTTTGTAGAATAATTTGAAATGTATACAATATGGTATTATCCACAATTCTAAAAGATTCCGATTACAGACTTACGCAATTTCAACAGAAACGGGTAGAGGCTTTGGAAAACACAGTTACGGAAAAAGCAGAAAAATTCTACGTAAATTGTCTTGTGCGAAAAAAAGATGTTCGCCTTACGCCCGAAGAAGCTATTCGGCAGTTGTATATTATGACCTTGAGAGATGACTTCGGTTATCCGCTTTCTCGTATGGAATTGGAATATGCAGTATCGTTTGGTCGTGAGAAAAAACGTGCTGATATTGTCATTTTCGATAAGGATCAAACTACCACGCCATATATCATTGTTGAGTTGAAAAAACCCAAACTCAAAGACGGCAAGGAACAACTGAAATCTTATTGCAGTGCCACAGGTGCACCTATCGGAATTTGGAGCAACGGTGAGTCCATTTCATATTACCACCGAAAAGATCCGAATTTTTTCGAAGACCTTTCGGAAATACCAAAAGCCAACGAAAAACTTTCAGATATTTTAAAAGAACGTTGGACGATAAACGACTTGATAAAAAAGGACAAGCTCGTAACCGAACGCAAATCCTTAAAAGATTTGATTTTGGAAATGGAAGATGAGGTTTTGGCAAACTCAGGTATGGACGTGTTTGAAGAACTTTTCAAACTTATTTTTACCAAATTGTTCGATGAAATGCGAAGCGGACAAAACAAAGACCGCCACTTGGAATTTCGCAACTACGGCGACACTGAAACCGAACTCAAAAACAAAATTCAAACCCTTTTCAACGAAGCCAAAAAGAAGTGGGACGGCGTTTTTAGCGAGGGTGCAAAAATTATGCTCACGCCCTCGCACCTCTCAATCTGCGTGGCATCATTGCAAGACGTAAAATTGTTCAACTCAAACCTCGAAGTGGTTGATGAGGCTTTTGAATATCTGATGACCAAAAGCAGTAAAAGCGAGAAAGGGCAGTACTTTACGCCTCGCTACGTGATTGATATGTGCGTAAAAATGCTCAATCCGCAAAAAAGCGAAACGATGATTGACACCGCTTCGGGAAGTTGCGGATTTCCCGTACACACGATTTTTTATGTTTGGGAACAAATTCTTATCGAAAAAGGGTTGACTAAAAGTCATTTGTTCACAACAGAACATAAACCGCAAGAATGTATTGATTACGTGAATGAGAAAGTTTTTGCGATAGATTTCGACGAGCGTGCCGTGCGTGTTGCACGAACATTGAATTTGATTGCCGGCGACGGACAAACCAACGTGCTAAACTTAAACACGCTTGATTGGTCACATTGGAATCAAACCACAACTGATCCTAATTGGCAAGACATTTATTTTGAAGGTTGGAAAAAACTAAAAAAACTACGAGCCCAAAAAGACGAGGATAGAGAATTTAATTTTGATATTTTGATGGCAAATCCACCATTTGCAGGCGATATCAAAGAAAGTAAAATTTTAGCCAAATATGCATTAGGCAAAAATTCTGCCGGAAAGTATCAGACCAAAGTAGGTCGGGACATTTTATTTATCGAGCGCAATTTGGATTTTTTGAAACCGGGCGGACGTATGGCGATTGTGTTGCCACAAGGGCGTTTCAACAATAGTAGTGACAAACAAATTCGTGAATTTATTGCCGAGCGTTGCCGAATTTTAGCCGTTGTCGGTTTGCACGGCAACGTGTTCAAACCGCATACAGGAACGAAAACAAGCGTTTTGTTTGTGCAAAAATGGGACGAAAAACTTTGTCCGAAAAAAGACGATTACCCGATTTTCTTTGCCACGATGCAAGAGCCGAGCAAAGATAACAGCGGAGATAAAATTTATGTTCGAAAGCGTGAAATTGTTGAGAGCTGTGCAAAAAGGTCGTCATTGCGAGCCGCAGGCGAAGCAATCCAGCCTGGATTGCTTCAGTCGCTTCGCTCCTTCGCAATGACGGAAAAGCAAACTTTTGAGACAGCCTCAATGGCATCCGACAATGTAAATTTCTACAAATCCACCCCAAAAGACACCGACGAATACGCCTTAGATTCGCACGAACACTTAATCGTAAAACACGACCTTTTCAATCACGACGGATTAACCAAAGACGGCATCGCCGAAGCCTTTATAGAATTTGCCAAAAAGGAGAAACTCAGTTTTTTTTGAGTAGCCCTTTCAACGAGAAAAAGTATAAAAAACTGTTGGAAGGGCTGGAAGTAAGTGAGGTAATGTTGAGTGAAGCATTAGTAGATAACGAAAATAAGAGGATTGATAGTGAGTATTTCAAAAAGGAATTTTTGAATTTTTTCAATAATGTTCCAAATCTCAAACCGTTGTCTTATTTTGTAAAAGACGGATATAGGGTCGTTTACGAAAACACACAAATAATCGAAACAGATGAAGGTGTGGCGAAAAATTTTCCATATTTTTTACAAGCAACAGACTTGGAAACTCCTTTTATTAAAACAAACAATCTGTATTATGTAAACGAGGCAGATTGGGAACGATATCCAAAAGGTAGGGTAAAAAAAGGGGAAATACTTATTGAAGTAAAAGGAAAAATTGAAAAAGTATCAATCGTACCCGATGATTTTCCTGAAAAAACACTCGTGTCGGGAAGTTTATTCAAACTGACTGTTAATGATAAAATAAGTAAACACGTTTTATTGTGCTATTTGATAAGCAAGTACGGCATCGCTTTTAAAGATAGATATAAAACCAACTTGCTCATATCTTATGTTAGCAAGCCCGATTTATACAGAATCCCAATTCCTGAATTTTCAAAAATTTTTCAAACCAAAATTGATGAAAAATTTGATTTAATTTTCAAATATAGAAAACAATCCCAATCACTTTACAACCAAGCCGAAAATTTATTATTAAAAACTATCGGCTTATCAGATTTCAAACCAAGTGAAAAAGGCACAAACATCAAGAGTTTCAAAGAATCGTTTTTAGCAACGGGGCGTTTGGATGCGGAGTATTATCAGCCGAAGTATGAGGAAATAATTTCCAAAATAAAAAAGCAATCGCACGGAATATTGAGCAATTTGGTAACAATCAAAAAATCCATTGAGCCGGGTTCGAGTGTTTATTCGGATGAAGGTTTGCCATTCATTCGTGTTGCTGATTACAGCAAGTTCGGAATATCTACGCCCGACAAATGTTTGTCAAATAGTTTTCGCAAAGAAAACGCAAAATTGTTGCAATCGTTGTATCCAACCAAAGAAACAATTTTGTTTTCCAAAGACGGAAGTGTAGGAACAGCATATATGGTGCGAGAAAATATGCAAGCAATAACTTCGGGTGCTATTTTGCATTTGAATGTTAAAGATAAAACAAAAATCTTGCCCGAATATCTCACGTTGGCATTAAACTCCGAAGTTGTAAAACTGCAAGCCGACCGTGATGCAGGTGGCTCAATCATTTTGCATTGGCGGATTAGTGAAATAGAAAATGTTGTTGTTCCTGTTGTAGATTACAAAATCCAACAACAAATAGCCGACTTAATTCAAGAAAGTTTTATGCTTCGTAGGGAGAGTGAGCGGTTGTTGGATGAGGCGAAAGACTTGGTGGAGGGGGAAATTGAAGAATAAAAATAGAATGCGACATTTTTTGTTCGCATCAAAACTATTTTTATACGGTATCTTTGCGGTGTGAAAATATAATGAGAGAAAAATTAACGATTAAAAACAATAAATTATGGGACTATATGATGCAATAAAAGATTTTGGAAATCTTTTGAAAAAAACAGGAAACATTGATTTACAACAACAGGTGGTTGATTTTAGTGCACAAGCACTGGAACTTCAAAGCGAGAATGCAAAATTACAACAAGAAAATATAACTCTCAAAAAACAATTAGAGATAGCAGACGACATTGAACGCTATAAGCTATTGTTTGTAACTCGAAAAAGCGATGCAACAAAAATCAAATACTGCTCACATTGTTGGGATTCCGGACAAAAATTGATACAAGTAGATTGTTTTGATTCTGGACAGTTTACTTGCCCTCATTGTAAGACAAAGGCAACTTACGACCCTCAGAAATATACGACATATAATGACCGTAGAGGTTTTAATGTTATAGGAAGGTAAAATATGAACAGAATTATTTTGATAGGAAACGGCTTTGATTTAGCACATGGCTTGGAAACAAGTTACCGGAGTTTTGTTGATAATTTTTGGAAAAATATTGGTGTTGAGTTTAACAATTATACTGGCGAGAGAGGAACGTATCTTGATAATGATTTTCTGTCCATAGGGCCCCTTTATTCCAAACCTAGAGAACTGTTTCAAAATTATAATTCGTTAACAAATTGGCTTAGTCTCCGCTCTAATCGTGATGCTGGCACATTTATTAGATTCAAAAATCTTTTTTTGAAACAAATTACAGAGAAGCATTCTTTGGAAAAATGGGTAGATGTTGAAGAAGAATATCATCAAGAAATTAAAAGTATTATACAGAAAACATCACGATATAGTAGGATTAGTAGAGAAATAACGCCTATTGAAAAATTGAACGAAGATTTTGAAAAAATAAAACAAGCATTAGAAAACTATCTATCTGAAATCACGAATAACCCGCCTAAAATAAAAGGCATTCACGACCTTTTTTTCGATAGTATTAAGCGTAAAGACATCGCAAGTAGCAAAGAGGAAGTGTTTGTGGAACTAATATCTGAAATGTTGTATAGTAGCGATCCATTTTATAGGGCTGGTGATTTCTACAATAGCCAGCGTGATAGCCTTTTCAAAGAAATGACAGAAGAATACAAAATTAAAGATAGCGATGTAGGAGTCGCATTAGATAATTTTCTAAAAACACAAAAGCCAAATTATTTCAATGACGATGAGGTTTCACACAAAATCTTTCCACGCAGAACTTTAATTCTGAATTTTAACTATACAAAAACTGAATCACTATATTCAGACTACAAAGACTATAAAGGAAATGAGCCGGATTGTTGGTTCCCGCCATTTTTTCCTATTCAACCAACTATTCATATTCACGGCGAACTAAATAGCGAAACCAATCCCATAGTTTTTGGTTACGGAGATGAGAAGGCTGAGGAGTACAAAGAAATCGAAAAACTAAACGACAACGAATTTCTTAGAAATATCAAGTCTATAAAATATCTACAAACTGCGAACTACAAACGGCTGTTAGATTTTGCAGATTCCGATTTTTTCCAAATATATGTTTTTGGTCACTCTTGCGGAAATTCGGACAGGACATTGTTAAGTAGGTTGTTTGAACACAAAAACTGTGTTTCAATAAAACCGTTCTTTTATGAAAAAGAGGCGAATGGGCAAAAAATAAATGACTACGAAGACGTCACTATAAATATGTCAAGAAATTTTGACAATAAGTCAATGTTCAGAGAAAAAGTTGTGAATAAAGCATATTGCACTCCGTTGCCACAAAAACCAAAGTAAATTGATACCATAACAAAAAAACCAATACAAAAATGAAACCAACAAACATCGAGGACACCAACGCTACGCAGTCAAAATGTATTTATGAGTGCGAATACTGTGGATATACAGAAAGAGGGATTTACTTCAATGACGAAAATTTCGCAGAAGAAATCAAAAAATCCAAGTGCAATAGTTGTGGAAAATCCACGTTGTAAAGCTGAGGAAGTCAGAATAATTCTGCACCTTTGTAAACCGCTCTTGCCCGTAGGGCATACATATCAATAGAAAACAATGTATCACACAACCCCCAAAACACCGTAGGTGTTTCATTTCAATAAAAAATGTCAAATACATACACACAAATCTACATTCATTATGTTTTTGCTGTTCAAAATCGGATAGGTTTGATACAATCCGGTTGGCGAGATGAGCTATACAAATATATGACAGGCACTGTTGCTAACAAAGGACACAAATTGTTGCAAATCGGGGGAATGCCCGACCACGTACACGCCCTTGTGAGTATGTCGCCAAAACAATCTCCTTCAGAGTTAATGGCTGATGTAAAACGAAGCTCATCGTTGTGGATTAATGAAAATAGGTTTGTTAAGGGCAAATTCTCTTGGCAAGAAGGGTTTGGTGCGTTCAGTTATGGAAAATCACAGATTACAAGCATTGCAACATATATTCAGAATCAGGAAGATCACCATAAAAAGCGCACATTCAGAGAAGAATATTTAGAAATTTTGAAAAAATTTGATGTGGAATACGACGAACGGTATGTTTTCAAGCAGATTGAATAGATGTGGAAGCCCTACGGGCTACACGTGAGATAGATAACGATTTTTCTATTGATATGTATGCCCTACGGGCAAATGGAAAACAAGCATCTAACTCCGAAAAAATAATTACCTCGCCGCTCGCCTCGACCAGTAAAACGAAATCAAAAGCCCCGAAATAATATGCCAGATTCCCCACCAAGCGGTAACCACCAACATGCCGCCAATAGGGTCGGTCAGTATGCCTCTATTCATGAGATTGAACAATAACACCAAACCCAAACCGGAATTTTGGATGCCGGTTTCTATCGTAAGTGCCCGTCGGTCTTTAGGTGGTAATTTGAAAAGTGTTGCCAACCCGTAGCCCGTACCAAGAACAGCAGAATTGTGTACCAACACCAAAATAAAAATAAAGATAAAAATCGGGCTCCAGAAAATATCCAAATTGTTACTGAAAGCAACCACAATCAGTATCAAAAAAAGAGCAACCGAAAGGTTTTGCAACGGTTTTTTGATTTTTCGTGCTATTTTTGGAAAATATCTTACGGTTAAAATTCCAAGCAAAAGCGGGATTCCGAGCAAAAGCAACACCAACTTAAACGTATCCAAAAAAGGGATACGTAGCCAGATTGCCTCTCCTGCCTGGTTGTTCACAAAATTGGTGTAAAAACTTCCCCAAAGCCAAAAGTTAAACGGGGTTAAAATTGGCGTTATTACTGTTCCGATAGCGGTCAAACTGATCGAAAGTTCGGTATTTCCTCGCGAAAGTTGCGACATGAAATTGGACATGTTTCCTCCCGGGCACGATGCCACCAAAATCATTCCCATTGCAATCATCGGCGTAATCCAATTGTTGAGCAAAACCACCAACAAAAATGTGATTGCCGGCAAAGCAATTGCTTGTGCAAAAAGCCCGACAAAAGCGGATTTCGGAAAAAGCAAAACGTTTTTAAACGTTTGCGGGCGAATTCCCAGCGCAACACCGTACATCACAAGTGCCAAAATGAGGTTGACAATGTGCAGACTTTCAGGCGAAAAGTTGATGTTGATGTTGTCTAAAGCTTGTAGTTGTTCGAGCATGACTATTCTCCAAGAAATGCCTTTAAGTGCTTACTTCTTGATGAGGTTTTCAGTCTGCGAATAGCCTTTTCTTTAATTTGACGAACACGTTCGCGAGTTAAATCAAATTTTATGGCAATTTCATCTAAAGTGTAGCCATGTCCGTAGCCAATTCCGTAAAATAAGTTCAACACATCACGCTCTTTTTCGGTAAGTGTTGCCAGCGACCGTTCGATTTCACGTGCCAACGATTCGCGAATCAGCAGAGAATCCGTAGTTGGATTATCTTCGTTGATATAGACATCAATAAAACTGGTTTCTTCGTCCTGAATCAACGGTGCATCCATAGAAACATAGCGTGTCGTAATGTTCATCACTTCGGAAATTTTGTCTTTCGACAGATCCAAAGAGTCTGCAATTTCATCAATAGATGGCGTGCGTTCGAATTTTTGTTCAAGTTTGGAGGTTTCTTTCTTGATTTTGTTGAGCGATCCTACTTGATTGAGCGGTAAGCGTACAATTCTCGACTGCTCGGCTAAGGCTTGCAAAATAGACTGACGAATCCACCAAACGGCGTAAGAAATGAACTTGAATCCACGTGTTTCGTCGAAACGGCGGGCGGCCTTAATCAATCCGAGATTACCTTCGTTGATCAAATCCGGAAGGCTTAATCCTTGATTTTGATATTGTTTAGCAACGGAAACAACAAAGCGCAAATTTGCTCTCGTCAATTTTTCCAAAGCGCGCTGATCGCCTTTACGAATGCGTTGAGCCAAAAGTACTTCTTCCTCTGCACTGATCAAATCTTCTTTACCAATATCTTGCAAATACTTGTCTAACGACGCTGTTTCGCGGTTGGTAATGGACTTGGATATTTTTAATTGCCTCATGTAGATTGATTTTCAAAAATTAACAAAACGAGTGTCCAAAAACGAGTTTTCGGCATACAAAGATACGTTATTTAACGGAAAAAACCAAAAAAAGTTTCATTTTTTTAATTTTTCCCCCAATTTTCGCGGTCGAGAGAACGAAAATGAATGGCTTCCGAAAGATGGTGAATTTGAATTTTTTCGCTATCCTCTAAATCTGCAATCGTTCGCGAAACTTTCAGAATTCGGTCGTAGGCACGTGCGGTCAAGCCTAATTTCTGCATGGCTTGTTTAAGAATGGTTTGACTGCTTTCGTCTAATTGACAATGTTCGCGGATGTGTTTTGGTATCATTTGGGCGTTGCAATGCACATCTATTTCTTCGGAAAATCGCATTTCCTGTTTTCTTCGGGCAACGATAACTCGCTCACGAATGACAGCACTATTTTCGCCGGAAATTGGCGAATTCAAGATATTTTCATCAACCGGCGTAACTTCTACGTGTAGATCCATGCGATCCAAAAGTGGTCCGGAAATTCTGTTGAGATATTTCTCTACGATGCCTTGTCCGCATGTGCAGATTTTCCAAGGATGGTTGTAATTTCCGCAAGGGCAAGGATTCATGGCCGCCACAAGCATAAAACTCGCCGGATAGTCAATTGACATTCGTGCTCTAGATATACTCACAATTCTATCCTCCATCGGTTGTCGCAAAACTTCCAACACCTGCCGTTTGAATTCCGGCATTTCGTCCAAAAATAAAACGCCGTTGTGTGCCAAAGATATTTCTCCGGGTTGCGGAACAGAGCCACCGCCCACCAAAGCCACATCCGAAATCGTATGATGCGGCGCACGAAACGGGCGTGCTGAAACCAAGCCGCGTTGACGCCCCATTTTTCCGGCAACGGAATGGATTTTAGTTGTTTCGAGAGCTTCATGAAGTGTCATCGGCGGAAGAATGGACGGCATACGTTTTGCCAGCATCGTTTTTCCTGAACCGGGCGGTCCGATCAAAATCACGTTGTGACCGCCTGCAGCCGTAATTTCAAGGGCTCGTTTGAGGTTTTCCTGTCCTTTGACATCAGAAAAATCCCACGCATAACCTGCATTTATTCTGTTGTTAAATTCATCACGCGTGTTGATTTCAGTGGGTTTTAGAGAGTTTTCACCGTTAAAAAAACGAATCACATCTAAAATATGTTTTGCTCCATAAACTTTCAAAGAACCAACAATGGCAGCCTCTTCGGCATTTTCTTTCGGAAGAATAATGCCTTTAAACCCTTGCCGCAAACTTTCGATAGCAATCGGCAAAGCTCCTTTAATCGGGCGTAAACCGCCGTCGAGCGAAAGTTCGCCCATCAAAATATAATCGCCGACATCATCGTTTTTGATTTGTTCCGAAGCCGCCAAAATACCGATTGCCAGCGTCAAATCATAGGCAGAGCCTTCTTTCCGAATATCGGCAGGAGCCATGTTGATCACAATTTTTTTTCCCGGAAATCGAAATCCGTTTTGTGAAAGTGCAGATTCGATGCGTTGTTGACTTTCTTTCACGGCGCTGTCGGGCAGTCCGACCATCATAAAATTCACACCGAGTTCAACACTTGTTTCTACGGTAATGGTAATGGCATCCACGCCATAGATCGCCGAGCCATAAGTTTTGATAAGCATAAGATTTGGTTTTAGGGCCGTCATTCCGAACGTAGTTGAGGAATCCCCTTGCTATGGGATGTCTCAACTACGTTCGGAATGACGACGAGGTTCACCTATATAAACGCAAAAAAACCGATTTTCGTATAAAAAAAAACTTAAAAAGTGTTAAAATGTTGATAACTTTCGAAAATTGTTAATAACCTAACGCCTCCGTCTTTGCCCGGGTTGTGCCGGAATTCGAGCCCGAATGTCGGTTTTCAACGTCCAGCGATTGTCCAACCAAACAAAAGCATGATAAACACCGCCGGCCGGAATATAAGTCTCACGTCGACCCCGCATTTCGAACTCTCGAGGCATTAAATGATCAAACACAATCATATTTGTTTCTACATGTCGAAAATTTTGCGGATTTCTGCGTGTTGGAGCAGGCTCGCGATACGCCTGAAAATCGTAGCGCAAAATCATCGAACTTCTGCGTGAGTATTCGAAAACTTTCCGCACAAACCGCTCTCTCCGGCCTCTGTATCCGGTGAAAATCGCAGCACCAAACACCGGATCGCCATTTGGTCGAAAAGTCATAATTTCGATTATTCTTCGACTGATAGCCGGATCGTTTCCATTCCAACCCAACAACGTGTAGTATTTACGACCGCCACTACCCTCTGTTTGAATCAACTGCCGATAATACGCACCGTACCAATTATTTGCACCGAGTATGGCATTCGACCGATCAAATGTGGTTTCACTTTCGTCAATTAATTGAATGATTCTAAGTTCCCCTGTTTCCTGAGCACGAACCATCATCACGGCAAAAAACTCCATGCCTTGATCTCGGCGCATTATCCAGTTGAACATACGAAATTTTCTGTCAGGAGGTTCTAGTATCCGTATGTGGAGATTTGCAAAAGGATGATCAAATGCACCTTCTTCTGCCAAGGTATTTTTCAAAAGCTCCAAAAAACGATTGTTCGCATCGTATCGAATACTCTCGCTTTCGCCTCTGGCAGCCACCGCAAATAATTCAACCAACTCTGCTTCCACAGTTTCGAAATCAAACGTTGGGGCTATAACTTGAGCCTGACGCCTCTGTGTATGTCCGCAAAATGCAAAAAATAGGCATATCGCAATAAGTGAGATTTTTTTCGTAACTTTGTATTTCATTTTGGTGTTAAACTTGTGTGTTTATCTTGAGTCCCTCGACTTAGCTCGGGGTAAACTCCGTCGAAGGGCTTCCCACAAAGATACAAAAAAAATATGACTTTTCAAAATCGATTCTCCGCATTTGTAAAATTAGGCAGTTCTTTGAACGAGCAATTAAGCTCGGAAAATGCTGAATTTACCGATGTTTTAAGTCGTGCAAACCAAGAAAATCCTTGGTTTACGGAAGAAAACATTCGGTTTGCCCTACGTGCGGTTGTTTCGGATTTGGACGAAAAGAATCTGAATGATTGGACATTGCAATATCCGTTTTTACGCAATGCTGTAGAGACGCAATGCATTGCGTCTCTACAAAAAACCATTGCCGTTATCATGGCGGGAAATCTTCCATTGGTGGGCTTTAGAGATTTTTTGGCCGTACTGATCTCCGGACATAAAATTTTGTGCAAATTGTCTTCGAAAGACAGCATTTTGTTAAAATTTTTGGCAGAAAAGCTCATTCAAATTGAGCCGAAATTTTCAGAGCTAATTTGTTTTGAAAATCACATAACTGAAGGTTTTGACGCAGTAATTGCGACAGGTGGAAGTCATGCTGTTGGGAATTTTTACGAATATTTTTCAAAATATCCGCACATCATTCGCGGTCATCGAAACAGCTGCGCAATTTTAGACGGTTCGGAAAACCCAGAAGAGCTGCAAGGTTTGTTCGAAGATATGTTTCGTTATTTCGGGCTGGGATGTCGAAATGTTACAAAATTATTTTTGCCGAAAAATTACGATTTTCAACTTTTTATAGAGATTGTGAGAAATCAAAAAGATTTGTATCAAGGTTTGGAACAACATCATTTATACCAAAATAATTTTCGGTATCAAAAAGTTGTTTCTGCGTTAAATTTGCGAAAAACGATTGACACAGGTGTGTTTTTGCTGGTTGAAGATCCGTCTTTAACACCGCCCATCTCAGTCGTTCATTATGAGTATTATTCCGATTTGACAGAAGTCAAACAGAGTTTGGAGGCACAAAAAAATCACTTGCAGTGTATCGTTTCACGCAACAACACACCTTTTGGACATGCTCAAAAACCAACGCTTTTTGATTATGCCGACGGTATAGATACGATGGAGTTTTTGGACTTGCAACTAAAAATTTAGTTGGTTCTTCCTTGCTTTCAGCGTGTTGCTGAGCAAAGAGACAATCGTTGTTGGCCCTACACCGCCCGGAACAGGCGTAATAAACGAACACTTTGGTGCTGCTTCATCGAATTTTACATCGCCCACTATTTTATAGCCTTTTTCGCTGTTGTCCTCCATACGGTGGATACCTACATCAATCACGACAGCACCTTCTTTGACCATATCTGCCGTAATAAATTCGGGTTTGCCGATAGCTGCTACCAAAATATCTGCGGAAGCACAAACTTCCTTCAAATTTTTCGTGCGGCTGTGGCACAGTGTTACCGTGCAATTTGCTTTTTTTGAATTTCTCGAAAGCAGTATGGAAATTGGTGTTCCAACGATATTGCTTCGTCCGACAACCACACAGTTTTTTCCTTCCGTTTCGATATTCGAACGCTCCAAAAGCATCATAATTCCTGCCGGAGTAGCCGGCAAGAAACACGGCATATCCATAGCCATTCGTCCGACATTTTCGGGATGGAAACAATCTACATCTTTTTTCGGATCCATTGCGGCAATAATTGCGTTTGTATCAATATGCTTCGGCAAGGGAAGCTGTATGATATAGCCGTTAACATCTTCGTCATTGCTCAGAAACTCAATGGTTTTCAAAAGTTCCTCTTCGCTGGTGTTTTCCGACATTCTGTACACCGACGATGTAAATCCGACTTCTTTGCAAGCACGTTCTTTTGAGGCGATATAGGTTTCACTGGCAGGATCGTTTCCGACCAAAATTGCAGCAAGATGCGGTGGATTTTGATCAGCATCAATCATTTTTTTTACTTCATTTGCGATTTCGCTTTTTACGGTTGCGGCAATGGTTTTTCCGTCGATAAGTTGCATGGTGTCTGTTTTTTTGTTGAATAAGTTTCTCTTTGCTACTGCAAAGATACGAAAAAAATTTCAATCGTATTCACTGAGCCTGCATCAAACGGCTTTCGAACACGAATATAGTTTTCTGTAAAACCATACATAAAGCCTTCGTGGCTATCAGCTTCCCAAAGGACTCTTGATGGATTTTGGAGGTGGTTTTTACAAAATTCGGTATGTTTTTTTTCAGACAGTTTGTACAGTCGTTCGCTGCGTTGTTTTTTGACTTGTGGAGAAATTTTTCCGGGAAAATTTATCGCCGGCGTATTTGGACGTTCGGAATATGGAAACACGTGTAAAAACGCCAACGGCAGCGATTCGATAAATTGATAAGCGTCCTCAAAATCCTCGTCGGTTTCGCCCGGAAAACCAACAATAACATCAACCGCAACGAATGCATGAGGCATCGCCGTTTTAATTTTTTGCAAACGCTCTGCAAATAATTCTCGCGAATAGCGCCGTTTCATCGATTCCAAAATTTTGTTTGATCCAGACTGCAGCGGAATGTGAAAATGCGGTAAAAATGTTCGTGATTTTGCGACAAAGTTGACGATTTCATCAGAAATCAAATTCGGTTCGAGCGATGAAATACGAAAGCGTTCGACATCTTGAATTTTATCAAGTTCTTGAATCAATTCAAAAAATGTTTCTTTAGTAGAACCTCCGAATTCGCCAATGTTTACACCGGCAAGAACGATTTCTTTCGTGTCTGATTTTGCAATTTTTTCGGCAAGTTTTACAGTATTTTCGATTGTATCATTACGATTTCTTCCGCGCGCATGCGGAATCGCACAATACGTGCAGAAATAATCGCAGCCGTCTTGGATTTTTAGAAATGTTCGGGTACGATCGTCCGCAGAGTAGGCAGCAACGAAATCTTCCGGAGTGGAGGATACGGTGTAGGCGTTGATGTCTAAATATTCTAACAATTTATGTTTTTCGTTTGTTCCCAATACAAAATCTACACCTTCAATTTTTGCAACTTCATCGGGGCTAACCTGCGAAAAACAACCAACCGCAGCGATTTTGGCATTCGGATTTCTTTTGATTGCTTGACGAATTGCCGTTCGACATTTTTTTTCTGCCAAGGCGGTAACCGTACACGTGTTAATCACATAAACATCGGCAATACTCTTGAAATCAACAAATTCATAGCCGTTTTCAACAAATTTTCGGCTCAAGTCCGATGATTCGGCAAAGTTTAATTTGCAGCCTAAAGTGTGAAATGCGACGGTTTTTTTCATTGTGGATGCAAAGATACAAAATTTTGTTGTAAATGTTGTTTTTTTCGTATCTTTGCCAAAAAAATCATTATGAAACAATTTCTGACCCTATTCTTGCTTGGCGGAATCCTGGTGTCGTGTACACAGCCACGTCAAGAAAAAGTGAATGTGGTAATTATCGAATTCGAAGGAAAGCGATACGATAGTTTGTATCTCGTCCTCGTCAGTTTTGACCGCCCTGATTTTCGCAGGGACTCAATAAAAGGACATTCTTCGGATGGATACCTGTGGAAATTTCATTATCCTGACTCCTTGTACGATCGTATCGTTACTTTTTATTTTAATGTGCCAGGAAGTCCTGATACTGTAAGTCATAGCTTTATTTTTAATCTCGTTTTACAAGACAACACTCTACAGACAGCCAACTTTATTTTTGGAAGACCTTCGTCGCATGTTATAGCACGTTACATGAGGACGACAACACTTCCTAACAGGCATACAAGATGCAGAGAAACAGGGAGCCCTATACTCAAAACTTACATCATAGACAATTTCGAGATTTTTACCAATGACGAAGAAGTGATATTGTCCTTGAAAGTAGCACATTATGGGTATGGGAACATTTCCCGTTCTCTCTCTATGGGACTGACTTACGAAGAAATCATACAGAGGGACATGGAATTTATCCGGCAACATCCCAACTCCCAAGGAATGATAATCGCACTTCGGAATAGTTTGAGGCATTTTAGATCAAAAGACGATATTGCCAAACTATTCAATCTTTTTTCGGAAGAACTCCAACAATCTTTCTACGGGCAAATAATCTACAAACATATCACACGAACAGTGTTTGTTAACAAAAAACTTGCTACTACTTGGGATACCTATGTGTTTGAGCCGATCCTACAAGACTCGTCAAAATACAATCTAATTCTTTTTTCAGCTTCGTGGTGTGCACCTTGTATTCGCCTAATACCTATATTAAAAGAAATTTATCAAGATTTAGGACAGAAATTGATTATGACCTACGTGTCGCTTGATCATGAACGAACTGCCGAAAACTGGCGAGAAAAGATGTATACGCACGAAATACCTTGGCGAAGTCTTATAGTTTTGACTAGAGAAAAAGGTATGGCGATAAATGATGAATATGGTATCTTTGCTGTTCCGCATAATATATTGGTACACCCAAACAGTATGAAAATGGAAGTACTAAACCTTTGGGAAGAAAGGGATAGACAGCGGCTGTATGAACTGGTGAGGTAGTTCTTTTTAACTTAACTTCTCCACCTTACTTGCAAATTCTTTGAAAGACAGGTTTTTCACATCCTGTTTCTCCGTTGAGCAAATGCTGACTTGATGTCCGTTTTGCGTAAATGTAGAAAACTGGAGCCTACCCCCCTCCCCCCCGCCGGCGGGGGAGAGCTTCGCCATTAACCAAGTACTTGGCTTGTGGTGCAAATTCTCCCCCGCCGGCGGGGGATTAAGGGGGTGGAAAAGCACGGACTGCAAGTCTGCATCGGCACTGTCATTAAGCCTAAACTCTATTGTTTTCAGAGGAAACGTGAGTCCTTGTCCGATACATTTCACAAAACTCTCTTTGAGTGTCCAAAATTTAAAAAAGGCAAGGGTTGGATTGTCGGAGTTTTCAATTTGTTTGATTTCCGCATCGGTAAATACCCGTTTGCAAACAATTTTCGGATATGTTTTTCGAATAAATTCTACATCAACACCAATGGGAGTTTCGCTGAAACCTGCTGCCACAGCAGACTTCGCATGTGAAAGATTGATATGTAAATTTTCATCTATTAACAAAGGTTTGCCGTGTTCGTTGTAAGAAAGTTTTTCTACAATTCGTCCCAAACCCACGCACAACAGCAAATAGGCACACAACGACCGTACCCGATCGTCTCGAAAACGGTATCGCAAAACCTCATCTTGTCTGAATTTCGGCAGTTTTTTTAGCCAAACATCAAACACATCGTCGGTAATTTTATTTAATTCGAAAAACGTTAAAACCATTGTGCAAAGATACAAAAAAAATGAGACTGTAGGGGCGAGGCATGCCTCGCCCCTACACCGTTGATTTAATTTCCTGTATGATTTGTTGCGTTTCAGCCATTTTTGCACGACTCAAAGGATAAAACCGCATACAAACGATATTGATAATCCAGCCAAGTATAGGCAAAAAACAATAGGCAATCATTCCGACCCAAAACAGTCCCGGGGTATATGGCGAGTGTACCGAGGGGAAGGCATCTCTATAGCCGGCAACAAATATCAGTAAAGCCCCTATAATTACGGTGTTCAGTGATAAAATAAGTTTGTCAACCGTGGTAAATAATGCTCCAATCATTCCCGGTAAGTATTTACCGCTTCGTGCCACTTCCGAATCAGCAACATCGGCAATCATCGGAATAACAATACTGTTGTTGACAGACATAAAGCCACCGCGAAATGCCATAAAAATCAAAAGTAAAATTGTAAAATACCCCCAATCTGTGAAACTAAGCGAGGTTGGATCCCCAAACAAAAATAGAAGGAAAACCAACGTCGAAAAAATTATTCCGCCGTAAGAACCAAATAAAAAAGCCTCTTTTTGTCCTAATTTTCTTGCATATTGAATGCATAGTAGCGAAATAATTATACTCGGTATGAAGACAAAAAGATTAAATTGCCCGGAAAGTGCAAAATCTCCACAAATAATTCCGAAAATAATTACTACAACGACAGCATTTGTCGTTATGTTTGAAAACAATCGATCTGTTCCTGCAGAAATCATCAACATTTGCACAGCACGGTTATTTCGTAGAGCATTCCAGCCATCTCGAAGTCGGATTTTTTGTGCGTTTTCGGCCAGTCCGAAAAATTCCGGTCTATCTTTTTTCCAGATTCCGATAATTGCAAAAAAAGTACATATTGCCGAAACAATAGCAATAATAACAAAAAACTCGCCGAACATTGAGCCGGTAAAGTCACCATGTTTTACAACTAAATAGTTGCTCACAAGCAAGCTCACACCAACAAAGAGAATCACATTCATCACCATATCAAACGCCGAAAAAACAGGGCGTTGTTTGGGGTCGTTGGTCAGTGCACTTTGTGCTGCACGTGTCACACAAAATTGAAAACTATACCCGATCACATAAACAAAATACGCAAAAATGAAAAACGGTATTTTTGCGTCTTCCATATATTGCGAAATATACATCAGCACCAAAGAGCCTGCCATTACTACATTTCCGAGTATCATAAACGGACGAAATTTCCCAAATTTTCCGTTTGTGCGATCGATAAACCAGCCGATAATTGGATCTGTAATTCCGTCAAAAAGTCGCATCGCCATGATGAGCGTAGAAACGAATGCCACGGTCAAACCCAGTACACCGCCTGCAAAATAGGCGATGAAAATAATCATCATGGCGTATAAGTTAACTGCAGTATTATTCAGTGCAAACAGTCCGATTTGCCATGTTTTTGCACGGTGATATATCGGCTTTTCAGACATTATTCGCTAGCCAAAATTTCGCGACGCAACCAAATGTCACGACTCAAACAAACATCGGAACCGTACGTTCCGGGAACAATCAAATTATGTTTTTGATATAATTTTGCCGTTTCTTTTCGGATTTTTCGGTAATAATCGAGGCTAAACGGTTGCATTTCGGCAAGCACTTTTTGATTAACTCCAAATGGCATCAACGGCGATGGCAACGGTACAATGCCCTGTTCTGCCAAAAATGTTGCGCCTTCTATCAAACTTTCTGCCGGCTCTATACCGCCTACAAAAACACAACATGCACGATTTGGTCCATATTTTTCGGCAATGTACGACAATGCATCTAGATAACGCTGGCGTGTGTTTACTTTTGCTTTTCCGGGACAAATTTTTTCAAACAAACGTTCGTCCCAAATGTCCATATCACAGGCTATTTGGCTCACGCCTGCATCAAACAAACGATCCAACTGTTTCAAATCAGAGGGCGGTGTGAGATAAATCATGGTTGGCACTTTTTCTATGCCGATAGATTTATCAATGGCTTCCAAAATTTTTACGTATTGATCGATTTCCTTTTCGGGATTAAACGTTGAACCTGCTGTGAGTTGAAGCATCTTTGTTTTTGGACTTTCCTCAACAGCATAGCGAATGATTTCCATCATTTCAGAAAGCGAATGATCGGGAGAAGCAAAATTTCCTGTATGACAAAACCCACAGGCATTTCCGGAGGTAGTGATTTCGCAACGCCACAAACATGCAAACGCAAGCATATCCAAACCTTGAATTACGGCGAGATTCCCGAAAGGAATTCCACTTGAAGTTTTTTGTTCGTAAAACGATGTTTTTTTGGGGAAAGAAATTTCTGTAAGAAATTTGTTGTTGTAGGTAATGACAGGGTTTCCGTCGTTCAGCGTCAAGCGAAAAGGTGTTTCCTGTTCTGTACGAGAAAGCGAACAAAAAATTTGTTCATCTAGGATCATCGCGTTGCAACTGAACGGATTTTTCGACAAACGTGCCTTTCCTTCAAACGCTTCATATACCTCTTCGTCCACACAAATTCCGTGGTAGAGAAGTGCCACTTTCAGGTCGAGCAAGTCAAATTCCATGCTTTTTCTATCCTTTTATTTTTTGCACAAGTCCCGTCAATACACTGCCCGGACCGAATTCTGTGAACTCGGTTGCACCGTCGGCAAGCATGTTTTGCACGATTTGCGTCCAACGCACGGGTGCAGTCAATTGCAGAATCAAGTTTGCTTTGATGTCGTCAGGATTTGTGTGCGGTTTGGCATCTACGTTTTGATAAATCGGGCAAATCGGCGTTTTGAATTCGGTTTGTTCGATGGCTTTTTTCAGCTCTTCGGCAGCCGGCTGCATCAATGGCGAGTGAAACGCTCCGCCTACTTTCAACGGCAAGGCTCGTTTTGCTCCGGCTTCTTTCAATCGTTGGCAAGCTTCTTCCACACCTGCTATCGTTCCTGATATTACCAATTGTCCGGGCGAGTTGTAGTTTGCAGGAACAACCACTTCGTTGATTTCCGAACAGATTTTCTCCACAACCTCGTCGTCAAGTCCTAGAATTGCCGCCATAGTTGAAGGCTGTGCTTCACAAGCCTTTTGCATTGCCTGTGCACGTGCATATACGAGTTTTAGTCCATCAGCAAACGACAAACTTTTTGCCGCAACTAATGCTGAAAATTCTCCTAATGAGTGTCCTGCAACCATGTCGGGCATTTTTTTTACATCGGCAGCACATTCTGCCGCAATCACCGAATGCAAAAACACCGCAGGCTGTGTAACTCGTGTTTGTTTCAAATCTTCATCCGTACCCGAAAACATCAAGTCGGTAATTCGAAATCCTAAAATTTCGTTTGCTTCTTCAAACATCGCTTTTGCTTGTGAATACTGGTCGTAGAGGTCTTTCCCCATACCGACAAATTGAGCACCTTGCCCCGGAAAAATATTACTGTGTTTCATATGCATATTATATATGGCAAAGGTACGAAAAAAAAAGGAAATACACAAGTATTTTCGTATTTTTTTGCCAAGAAAAAACGAAATATTTTCACCCTTTTCGCAAAGCAAATAAAAATTGCCACAAAAACACCAAAACAAATGTAGCCAACGAACTGTAGATTATCCTTAAAAAAGTTGTTCCGAGTTCGCTCAAACGGAACACTTCCAAGAAAAATATCGCCGAATGGTGTATCACAATCATGATTGAAACATAAGCAACGAACCAATCTACACCCAAATTTTTCATATTTGGAGCCTCTTCGTCCTCATAATCTCGTCCGAAAGAAATTAGATTTAACACATACGGACGAACAAACGCAATAGTCAGAGTTGCAGACATGTTCAGCCCCATTGTTCCGGAAAAGATATCCACTAAAAATCCTAAAACAAATGCCGAAAACAACAACAGCCATCTGGGCGTGTTGAACGGAAGCATGATTATCGCCAAAATATAAATAAACGGCGTAACCATACTCGAAATTTGAATATGATCGATGACTAAAACCTGTAAAAACAGGAGAGCGGCAAAACGCAGAATATTTTTTGTTACTATCGGGCTCATTCAGGCAAATGGTATTGTAGGAGCTGGTCTAATTCGTTTCTTGCTAAATTTCTGACCACATACACATGGTCTAAAGTGTGAAAATCGGTACTCAGCTTGATGTCTAATGTATGGAAATTATCGGTCGGACGAGTTTGCACACGGCTTACCGTTCCAATCAATATCCCTTCCGGAAAATTCAATGAAAATCCACTAGTGATTACCGTGTCGCCGACATGAACTTCGATATGAGGCGGTATTTCCAACATCTGCGAAATGCCCGCTAACCGCCCATTCCAAGAAACCGATCCGGTAGAAAAATTATTTTCTTTAATTCTCGCACTAATCCGGCTATCGCTGTGAAGTAACGACATAATCGATGAAAAATTGTTAGAAACTGCACGTACAATACCCACCACTCCGGTAGGCGAAATCACCGCCATACCCTCTCTCACGCCTTGGTTGGATCCTTTATTAATCATCAAATAATTGTTTCGTCGGCTTGTCGTATTTTTGATAATTTGGGCTTGAATATATTCGTACTGAAGTCTGAAAACCGTATCATTTACAACAAAAACACTCCTATCAAATCTCTGATACGACTGTTCTATTTGACTGCGTAATCGGGCATTTTCAGCAGCAAGTTCGACATTGCTTCTTCGCAAGTTGAAATATTGAGCCAAACTGTGGCGTGCATTGAATACAGCTCCTGAAACTTCGTTGTAAAAACGCATGAATTGTCCGGATTGATAACGGTTGTAGTTCACCAATAAAATCAAGGCTATACCTTGCAAAAACAGGAATAACAGAATAAAATGGAACCGTTTTAAGAACCGAAAAAGATTACTCACGCAAAGTTGAATATTATTTGATCAAAAACACAAATTCGTCAAAATTTCTCAAAGCGATGCCCGTTCCGCGGGCTACAGCACGCAACGGGTCTTCCGCCAAACGCACGGGTAGTTTCGTTTTTTGAGACAAACGTTTGTCCAAACCTCTAAGCATGGCACCACCACCTGCCAAATAAATTCCGGTGCGATAGATGTCTGCAGACAATTCGGGAGGCGTTTGCTCTAATGCGTTCAAAACAGCCGCTTCAATTTTTGCAATCGACTTGTCCAAAGCATGGGCCACTTCAGCAAAATTCACCGTGATTTCTTTTGGAATGCCGGTCAACACATCACGGCCTTGTATAGCGTAGTCCTCGGGTGGATTGTCCAAATCAAGGATTGCCGATCCAACTTCGACTTTGACTCTTTCCGCAGTACGTTCGCCGATATTGAGATTGTGCTGCTTTCGCATGTAGTCTTCAATATCTCTGTCGAATTCGTCGCCACCGATGCGGATAGATTTGTTGCTCACAATACCGCCAAGTGCAATTACTGCGATTTCACTAGTTCCTCCGCCGATATCTACAACCATGTTTCCGGTGGGTTCGAGCACGTTGATACCAATTCCAATTGCTGCCGCCATTGGTTCGTGAATCAGGCGAACTTCGCGAGCACCGGCTTGTTCGGCAGAATCGCGAACGGCACGTTCTTCCACTTCCGTGATTCCTGAAGGGATGCAAATAACCATTTTCAGGGCTTTCGAAAAAAGCGATTTATTCGGATTAACCAATTTGATCATCTCTTTTATCATGTGTTCGGCAGCACGAAAATCCGCGATAACTCCGCCTTGCAACGGACGAATGGTTTTGATATTATCGTGAGTTTTTCCGTGCATTTGCAACGCACGCTTGCCAATTGCGATAATTTTACCGCTTTTTTGATCCATTGCAATAATCGACGGCTCGTCTACAACAACCTTATCGTTGGAAATGATAATTGTATTTGCTGTGCCAAGGTCAATGGCAATTTCTTGCGTCATGAAAGAGAAAAGTCCCATATTTACAAAATTTTTGCAAAGATACAAAAAAAAATCGTAACTTTGCAAAAAATATAGCCAAAATGAGCGTTTTTCTGAGCATTTTACTGGTCATTGCAGGATTGATTGTCCTTATCAAAGGCGCAGACGTTCTCGTTGATCAGAGTTCGCAAATAGCGAAAAGATTCAATGTGAGCGAACGTATCATCGGCTTGACGCTGGTTGCTTTCGGAACGAGTTTTCCGGAGCTTTCTATTTCGGTTATTGCTGCTATCAACGGTTCGGACGGAATTGCAATCGGCAATGTCGTTGGAAGCAACATTTTCAACATCGCTGTTGTACTTGGAATTATCGCTTTGGTTAGACCGATTGCAGTTTCGAAATCCATGATCAACAAAGATATTCCGATGGCAATTTTAACGGCAGTTGCCCTGCTTGTTTTGCTTTTCGACACCATTTTTACAGGCGCTGCGGTCAATCAACTGTCACGTGCAGATGCCTTGATTTTTTTGTTGTTTTTTGCGGTGTTTTTGTATTACACGTTTTACAAATCCGATGCCAATTTGAATGGCAATGTTGTCATTCCCGCGAACGCGGGAACCCCGAAGGGCTCGGCGAAGCCAATCTCTTCGCTATCATCCACTCACTCTGTTCAGGGGGATTCCCGCCTTCGCGGGAATAAGAGCCTAATCAAAAACATTGCTCTAATCATTTTGTCCCTTGCCGGTGTTTTGGTTGGTGCAGAATTAGTGGTTAGAGGCGCCGGCAGTATCGCCGATGCATTTGGTATGAGCCATGTGTTGATTGGTTTGACGATCGTTGCGATGGGCACGTCGCTGCCCGAAATCACAACCGGAATAATGGCTGTACTCAAAGGAAAAGACGACATCGCCATTGGAAATGTTGTGGGAAGTTGTATGTTCAATGTGTTGTTTATTTTGGGCGTCGCATCCCTAATAACACCGATTACGTTGTCGGTAAATATCCTGATAGATGTCATTTTACTGATAGCACTATCCGTATTTTTATTTTTTACATCTCGAAGCAAAGGTCACATCAGCAGAGGCGAAGGGGTATTTTTCCTGGTAGTATATGTCGCCTACTTTATTTATATCATTCACAGAGGCTAAAAATCGACAAATCACTCATAACTTTTAACTCTTATCTCTTAACTAAAAACATACACAATGAAAAGAAAATTATTACTCGGACTATTTATCACCGTTTTAGCAACATGTTTTAACGTGTCGGTGTTTGCTGTTTCGTTGCCGGCAAACCCAAGTTTCCAAAGAAACGTCGAGCTGTTTCCTGCTTTGTGGTGTTCGGAAACTCTCCGAACCGCGCCTGCTTTCCAATGGACAGGAAACAACACGCATGATCTTGAAACGCCTGTACGCGGCTCTTTGTCATGGACACCAAGAGCCAACAGAAACAACGACTACAATATCGTTGAAGAAGTATTTATTGAACTGCCGATCGATACCGATGGCGACGGAAGACGCGATTTGATCAGAGCAACCATTCGCCGCCCAATAGAATCAGAGCGGTACGCGGATTTAAAACTCCCCGTCTTTTTAGAAATCAGTCCTTACAGAGATGGTACAATTCCTCTCGAGGCGATTAGTGTTACCAAGCCTATGCAAGCAGGTCCGAACACGATGCATTTCACCTATGAAGCAGATATTAAAAGTACAAAACCTCGTGCTGCCGACTGGCCTTGGGATCTAACGGCGAATGTATCTTTGGGTATTCCGGCTGCTCGACCTGCTGTGCCTTCCGAAAGAATTGTTACGCGCGGCACTCCTGTTGCTGTTAATCACACCATACCAAGAGATACGAGTGTTTCGCCGGAACTTCCTGCAATTATGCTTGGTGGAGGACACGTTAACATAGGCGGTGTTTTTGCACAATTCATGTTTGTTCGCGGCTATGTGATCATCGCTGCCAATTCCGTAGGGAATGTGTTTTCCGATGGTTTTCCGTCTTCCGGCGGTATTTGCGAAACACTTGCTTCGATGGCTGTTGTGAAATGGCTCAACGGAAATGCTCGCGGTTTCTCGTGTCAAAATGCAATTTATCAAGTTGATGCTACATCGTGGTCCAACGGAAATGTCGTAATGTCAGGTACATCGTACAACGGAACATTGCCGATAGCAGCGGCTGCTACGGGCGTTGAAGGTCTTAAAGCCATTATTCCGATAGCTGCCATTTCCAATTGGTACTACTATACACGTGCAAATGGAACTGTTGTATATCCGGGCAGAAATAATGCGTGGCATGCCGGTTTTCCGGGCGAAGAGGCTCATGATCTTGCTCGATTGTGTTTTTCACGAGTTGCGGTACCCGATACATATGTTTTCAATGACAGAATAAACGCAACCAATGCTATGACTATCAATGCCGTGGAAAGGCAGATTCCGTCATACATGCGTTTCCATGCACCTGCCAATGATCCTGTTTTCGGCAATGAAGGTGTAGAACTTCGCCAACGTGCAGAAATTTTTTGGGAAAACATGCTAAATGATGCGGATTTTATAACCGGAAATTTTAACCGTTGGTGGGACGATAGAAACTATCTTGCTACTGCCAATCGTATCACGGCAGGCATTCTACTAAAGCACGGATTTAACGACTTTAATGTTATGCCAAGAAATTTTGATGCACTATATCGTGCCGTTACAGAACTCTCCAACGCACCGATAAAATTAGTTCTCAATCGTACCGGTCATGCAAGTTTTATGACCCACGATGCCGTTTTTGATTGGGCGCATTTGTGGCTTGATCATTTTCTGAACGGCATCGAAAATAGCGTGGTTGAAAACATGCCGAATGTTCAGATTCAATCGAGTATTACCGGTGCTTACGAATCCTTTGATGCGTGGCCGATTCCCGGCTCTATCTACAGACGATATTTTTTGGCTCCTCCTACCGCACCTAACGTTAGCGCAGCGGGAACACTGAGTCTCACAGTGCCTTCGGTTCGCGAATTCACCATTCAAGATGGCAAACATTTTTGGGAAGAGGATTGGAATTTGGAAGATTGTGGTATTTTAATTCAGCACGATAGTGTGCGTGCTGAACTCTTAAGCAGATGGGAAACCGCGTTGTTCAATGTTGAAAATCTTGATGTGCCGAGCGCCGAACGTTTGGCCTTTGTTATCGAAATCACGGAAAATGTAAGGATGAACGGCGTTGTCGTAGCGAGTGTCGAAGTTGCTTCCGATGTGCCTTGGGGCAATATCACAGCAGCACTTGTTGAGATTCCCGGCGAGGGTCGCACAGGACGTAATTTTACAGACGCAGAAACAGGGCGTGACGCAGCTCAAGTAAATACCGAGCCTGTTAGAGAAATCACAGCACATAATGGTATCGAAAGTTTCAATATCGTAGCACCCACTGCACCTGTAGCACCACACGGAAGAAATTTTTGGATCAACTACAAAAAATTGACAAGCGGTCATGCACATGTGCAAAATCCGAATCAAACCGACCTTGTTACGGACTGGGCAGAACGCGGCTTGCCGGGCATTCGCGGAAGAACATATATGGAAGCATCTGCAACGAATTTCGTTCCTGCACACTATTTTCAAAGTATTGTTCCCGAGCCGGGACAATTCCACACTTATGTTTTCGCTTTTGAAGCCATGGACTGGGAATTTCGTGCAGGCGATAGGTTAGCAATCATGGTTTATTCGACCGATTTCCGACACACCATGACGCCTCCTAATCCGCCGAGATTAACCATACGAACAGGGCGAAATACGTTTGTGGATATTCCTTCATTGACAACGCTTATTACACAATAAATTCAGTGTTTACAAGGGTTGCAAAGCACAGCAACTAATTTTTTAGTTGTAGATCTGACTGAAACGTAATTTTTCGATTAGACACATCGCCCAAAACGATATGAATCTTTTCGTCGGGCAAATAGTTTAGAATTACGCCGGCATCATCTGTTGAGACCGGTGCGGGTTTAGCTCCGCCGAACTCGCACTCCGTGCCATGTACGTTGGCAAACGCCTGTTTGAAAACCGATAACCGTGCCGCCTGCGGCGTTTGTGCAAGATAAACGTTTTCACGCTTGGGCGATGATTCAATTTTATGTCCATCATCACAAATATAAATCGTATCTGTTGCAGGAATGGCAACGCTTACCACAGAGTGGCTTTCTAATGCCTCGATTGTTCGTGTGATAATATGTTCGCTGACAAATGGACGGGCGGCATCGTGAATTAATAAATTTATCACCCCCGCACCAGCGGTTTCAACATGGTTTTCCAATGCCAAAACTGCATTGTGGCTCGAGTTCATACGTTCTTTACCACCTGCAATAACGTCTATTATTTTCGGACGATTTCTAATGTGTAGCAAACGCCTTGTATTTTCAATAAAATCCTCGTGAACAACAACGAAGATACCGTTGATTAACGGATGTTTTTCAAAGGTATCCACGCTGTGTTCGAGAATAGTTTTGCCATGCAGCATTTCGAATTGCTTCGGCTGAGAAAGTTCCATCCGAGAGCCTTTTCCGGCGGCTAATATGGCAACATAATTTTGCATGTGTTATTTGTTCGGAAGTTCCAAACCATAGCCTTTTTTCTTGTCTTCAGCTTTGAGCCAAAAACCGAGTAGTAAAGCAGCCACACCAAAACTTGCGAAAACAAGCATCACAACCGTATAGTCATAAAACACTCCCGAAACATTGATATCTACACCCGGATTTGAAGCCATAAGCACTGTTCCGATCAAGATCGGAGCTCCCCACAATCCGATGTTTTGTATCCAGAAGATAGTTGCATAAGCTGAACCTACCACTTTATCTTCAACCAACTTCGGAACAGCCGGCCAAAGTGCAGCCGGAACTAATGAAAACGAAACACCAAGAACAATAATTGTTGTCAATGCAAGCGGAAACGAAAACATTGAATCCGGCACCAACGCAAAAATCGTATGACAAACCACCATCAATCCTGATCCCCAAATTAGCATCGTTGCCCCTTTTCCTCTGTTATCCAAATAAGTCCCTAAAAGAGGCGTAAGAAACATCGCTCCAATCGGCAAAAACATAAACAAGTCGCCATGAGGCCACGGAGAATCCGGCAATCTGGCTTCTAACATACCAACTGCAAATTTCTGAAATGTGAAAATCGAAATATAATACAGTAAACACAAAAAAGCAATAATCATAAATGCTTTTGATGTGAAAATTTGCTTGAGATCTGCAAATCTAAACTGCTCCTCATCAGGAGCATCAAGCAATTTCTCTTGACGTTCGAGTTTGAGATCCATGAAAAAGTAAACGCCAAATCCCAAAATAGCAATACACACACACAATGCTGCAAGTAGTATCGTTGTGGAGAACCCAACCCATACCTCCATTCTTGGAAGCAAGAAAAACACAGCCACTACGCCCAATCGTGCGATAGAAACTTGCATCGCCAATGCCAATGCCAATTCTTTCCCCTTAAACCATTTTACGATGGCCCTTGTTACAGTAATTCCGGCCATTTCGACACCTGCTCCAAAAATAGCAAAACCAACCATCGCCACTTTTGCAGAAGCGGAAACTCCCGTCCAAAATGAACTGAAAAATTCATAACCAAAACCGCCTTCAATAAATGTGTATGAAACGCCGTAAGCTTTAATTACTGCACCTATCAGCATCAATATACTTGCCACAATTGTTGACCTTCGGACACCAATTCTGTCCAGAATAATTCCGGCAATAAGCATAAAACCGATGATATTCAGAAAATATGCCGATCCGGCTACCGTTCCAAATACATCGGGCGTCCAACCAAACTCTCTTTCGAGCAAAAGACCAAACGGTGCTAATGCATCGATAAACGTGTACGCAAAAAGCATGGTAAAAGACATGAGGAGTAGCGCCGTCCAACGTGCTGCTACAGACTCTCGAAGCGATTTTTTGATGAGTTCTGTCATGGTGATAGATTTTTTATGGTAAGTGTTTTCTGTGTTGCAAATTCAAACGTTTTTCCGTCTACTTCTAACGTTGCAAGTTTTTCCGAGCTACTTAATTTTACTGTGCTTTGCGGATTTTTATTGACGACTACGCTCATCATCGCAAACGCTTTTTCCAAACCGTCTCCAACTTGATAATTCCAAACTTCGTCGGGCAAAGCCAAGCGGTTTTGCTCATTGTAAATGGATTCTTCCTGCAAGGTTTTTAAGGAGTCATAAATTTCCTGAACGGATAGATTTTTCAAGGCTTCAACGCAAACCGGATTGCGTTCGACAACCGCTTTCACAAAGGGTTGCCAATCCACCAAATCCATTCTTCGAGCAGCAAATAATGCTAATTCAGCCACCTCGTTGCTTGAAGATTTTTGTTCGATTTCAGTAATGATTTCCTCTCTTGACATTTGCTCAGAAATCTTCACAGGTTCTGTTTTTACGAAAGTTTTTCCTTCGTCCGGCAATCGAGGTTCGATATTCAAAAATGCGTGTAATTTGTCAAACAATTCATGCATTCGATCACAACACGGCACTCGCAAAACCATTTCATCGAAAAAACGACGCTTTTCTTCAAACGAAAGCTTCGGATTTTCGTCCAAAAATTTTTCAAAAGTATTTAACAGCATTTTATCTTCTCTGCGAGCTAAACGAAATTCTTCGCCGCCTATTTCTGCAAACAATGCATCTTTACTTGTGTTGGTCAGTTTGTTTTTACCCTGTCGCTCGTATTCCAAAATTTTACAAAACTCCACGTAGGTCTGTTTGCCATTGCGAATATATTCGTATTGAAAACAGCAGCAAAACTGCGGATCGGTGCGTAAAAAATTCACAAAAGTTTCAAAGGTTAAATCTGTTTTCAAATAACTTTTCAGCGACTTCGAAAAATTTTGATAAGCATCCGGCGAAATCGTTGCCTTGTCATAAAACGTGTGAATATGTCCGGAAATATGCGAAACAATTGTGATTTTTTCGTTTTCGATAGCACGGCGGGCTTTTGCAGAAAGCAGGGTGCCGTTGTACCACATGCTTTTGGTGACAATTCTGCGATTATTGGTTATAATTCCGTCTTTTTCCGTGATAAAATTTTGACTGTGCAACGGCGTTGCAATCAAAAATATCTTTTCCAAAGGAATTTTTGCCACGATGAACATGGCAGCAGCATACATGGTTGCGAGCGATACGCACTCCCCTGCCCCCGTTTGATATTCCGGTTTGTGGCGAAACGCATTCATCGCTTCAACAGTTTCTGTTTTCCAATAGGGAATAATGTCGCTGGTATATTTGTCTAATCCAAAGTGTTTGCGAATGTCTATACTGAAATAATACTTATCGCCTTCGTAGCCGAACAAAGCGTTGGATTGTGCCAAAGCATCTTTGTCAATATATTCGGAAAATCGTGCCAACTCTTTCTCTTGGGTTGTTAATCCCCACGTTTCCAAGTCCAAATTAAACGTGTAATTGTCCATGATGTATTGTTTCACACGATTGATTTTGTAGGAAAACGATTTTTTTTCGATATCCTTAAACCAAGGATCATCGCGCCATTTCCAGATTTCCGGAGACATGATATTTGCCAAAACCAGCGCATAAAACAAGTCCGGAAAAATAAAAATCTCCATGTCCGAAAGCGTAAAAGCGGAGGATTGCTTTTCTAGTTTTTCTGCCGGTATTTTGTCCTGTTTCATTTTCGGACACAAAGGTACGATTTTTTTTTGGTATTTCAAAAAAAACTATTTTCAAAATTCCATTTGATTGTATAAGACTCACCAGTTTCACCACATCAAAACTGTATTCTATAACTGATGTTTGGAATCACTACCGCATCCATCATTCTTTGTGGACGACCTTCGCGATAATTGAAAAAATAACCTCCAAACTCTTGATTACCGGTAATGTTTGCCATTTGCAAACTAAATTTGTGTGCAACTCTGTTGCGATTCATGGTGTAGCTCACGCTTAGATGTCCGATAAATTCTGTTGGCAGTTGCGTATTGAAGGCTCGAGAATTGTCGAAAACAATGGCACTTGCTGAAATTGATGCTTGCTCATTTATAGGAATGATACGCTCGCCACCTTGTATTGAAAAACGAAGATTGACACTCAATATATCTCGACTTTGTCTTCCCATTACCCATTCTTTTCCACCCAAAGCATCGAACGTAAAATTCCGATTGAATCGTGTATTTCGCCACACACCGTCGCCTCCCATATAACGTGATTGGAACACTGAAGTAGTAAACAGAAAATAAAAACCATTGTTCAGAAAACGCTCCAACGTAAAATCAATTCCGAAATTTCTCCCTCTTCCATCGTTTACCAACGGAATCATCAAAAACCAATCGCGAAAGTTGATGAGCGAAAATAAACTATCTCTCTGTACCGGAATGTTGAATAAATGTTGAAAATACGGCTCTATTCTCAAGCGAAGGTTCTCGGAAATCATCCAATCGTAAGATGCAACAAAATGGTGTGCTTTGGAAAAACCTAAATTTCTGTTGACTAATTTATCACCTGTTTCCGGAGTTCTTACGAAATAATAATCTATATTTTCTCGACGACTGTGTTTTCCATACGCCAAGCCAAACCAATGTCTTGGAAAGGCTTGCCAACGAGCACTCACACGCGGTTCGAGGGTTATGTTTCCGTTCAAATGAAAATACATGCTATGCAAACCAACATTCGCCGTCAAACGACTGTTCACACGAATCAAAGATTGCGTATAGGCAGACAACGCCACCGAATGACCTCTATCGTTTGTAAAATTAACCATGTCGCTGGGTGGCATAGTAAGCCAATCCGGACTCATCCAATAATCCAAATTGTAAAATAAATTTGTGACTGTAAAACCGGTTTTGTTGGTATGTCTTGTACTGAATGTTGTATTCAGATACGAATTGAGAATTATATTCCAATTGGTATTACTCATATCCATAATGGGAAAAATACTCCCATCGAAGTGGATTTGTTCTGAATCAATTTGACTTCTTGTATAATTTGCAGCAATAATATTTCTCAAATAAGTTCTATTGTTGAGAAAAATTCTGTGATCAATCCCACCAACACCCTTTGTTTGCCTGAAGTCGGAGTTGTCTGACCAAATGTCCCACCAATCTGCCGTATCCTTCGAAGCACGATTAATAAAATGATCTCTAATTCCGATTCCCCACACGCTAAATGTGCCTGCATTTCTTGTTGGAAGATTCAGTTTAAATGACAAGCCTTGATAACGCATGCCTGCAGCACCTCCCGCCAAATCGGGAAGTAAATCGCCAATAAGAGCCATAGACGAATATCGATAATTGAATAAATACGACGCTTGTCCACCGCTTCTAAATGGACCTTCCGAAGAAACTTCAACGCCTAATGTTCCCACTTGTGCCGTGTGTTCGTGGGTTTGATTGTTGCCACTTCTCAATCGCATATCGAACACTCCGGAAAGAGCATTTCCGTATTCCGCAGGAAAGGCACCCGTGAAAAAATCGGAGTTAGAAAGCATTTGCGAACTCAATGCGGTGAGAATACCACCGCCAACACCTGTGATATCTGAAAAATGTGTCGGGTTTATTGCTTCAATGCCACCTATTCGCCATTGCGTAAATTTCGGCGAATTGCCACGAATCACAATCCCATTGCTGTTCATGCTTCCGGCAACTCCGGCAAAAGCACTTGCCATGCGTGCAGGATCATCGAAACCTCCGGCATAGCGACCCGTTTCTTCCACGCTAAACATGCGTGCTCCAACTAACGCCATTGTGTTCAGCGGTCTTTCTTTATCCACTCTCGGACGAATCGTTACTTCGCCAAGTTGATGAATGTCTTCACGCATTTCTATTTCCAAAACGACTTCTCTTCCGGAGCCGACCAATATTTCTCTAAATATCGCCGTTTCATAGCCGATGAAACTGCTTTGAATGGTGTAACGCCCAACCGGCAGATTGCTTAATCGGAAATGACCGGCAGTGTCGGTTATAGTTCCGATAAGAGGATCGGAATCAGGAACCATGATAGAAACAAAAGGCATAGCTTGTCCCGAAGCGGCATCGGTAACAATACCACGAATTGTTCCTACAGGCTGTGCTACAGGCAATATAGGTAGTAAAAGTAATCCAAAAATGATAAAGATGTTTTTTTGCATCAGTATAAAAGTTTAAAATTATACTAGTAAGATGCAAAAAATTAGAATGGTTGCAGTATGTTTTGATTTTTATTTTCCGAGCAACTTAAACATATTTTTTTTGTAAGCCTCCACACCTGGCTGATCAAACGGATTTACACCTAAAACGTAGCCACTCAGACCACAGCCGAATTCGTAGAAATAAATCAATTGTCCGATAGTGTAAGCAGAAATTTCGGGAATGCTGATTTTAATGCTCGCAACTCCACCGTCAATATGTGCTAAAATCGTGCCGAGTTGTGCCATGGAATTGACGTATCCCATGCGTTTTCCGGCAACGAAATTCATGCCATCTAAATTTTCGGAATCACTTGGAATTTCAATTGTTTCACGATTATTTTCAACCGACAAAACCGTTTCAAAAAGGATGCGTTCGCCTTCTTGAATGTATTGTCCCATGGAGTGTAAATCTGATGTGTTGTTCACACCCGCCGGAAAAATCCCTTTGCCTTCTTTACCTTCGCTTTCGCCGTAAAGCTGTTTCCACCACTCGGTCAAAAAGTACAAACGCGGATCGTAATTTACCATGATTTCGATTTTTTTTCCTTGTTGATATAGCGCATTTCGCAAGGCGGCGTAGTGCATAGCCGGATTTTTTGAAAGTGTATTTTCGGAAATTACGATCGCTTTCATATCTTGCGCACCTTTTACTAAACTACGAATGTCGAAACCAGCAACTGCAATTGGCAAAAGCCCCACGGGCGTGAGCACAGAATAGCGTCCACCCACATCATCCGGAACGATATACGTTTTGTAACCCTCTTTAGTCGCCAATGTTTTTAAGGCACCTCGTTCTTTATCGGTAATAGCGACAATGCGGGATTTGGCTTCTTCTTTGCCATATTTTTTTTCGATATGATTTTTCAAAATTCGGAATGCAACGGCGGGTTCGGTAGTTGTTCCGGATTTGGAAATCACGGCCATTGCATAATCGGTTTTGTCAAGAATGGCAAGCAATTCGTGCATATAATCCTCGCTCAACTGATGTCCGGCGTAAATCACAAACGGATCTTTTCTGCTCGAATCCAACGCTGAAAATTGATTTTGCAGCGCCTCAATCACCGCACGAGCACCGAGATATGAGCCACCAATTCCAATCACAACAAATAACTTAGCTTTTTCACGCAAGTGTTTTGCTGTAGTTTCAATATCTGCCAAAAATGCATCATCAATTTCATCGGGCAAACTAACCCAGCCGAGAAAATCGTTTCCTTTTCCTGTTTTTTGGATTAAATCCTGCTGTGCCTTTTGCAACGCAGGCTGTAGAGCATCAAGTTCGGATTGTTGAACAAATTTTTCAACATATTTTTGGTCAATCGAAATAGTTTTCATAATTTTTTATTTTTGCAAAACTTGAGTTATATACCAATAATTTTCACCAACACTCTTTTCGGACGTTTTCCGTCAAATTCGCCGTAAAAAATTTGCTCCCAAGTTCCGAAATCCAACTTGCCGTTGGTAATTGCCACCACTACCTCACGCCCCATGATTTGCCGTTTCAAGTGGGCATCGGCATTATCTTCAAAACCGTTGTGCCGATATTGTGAATGTGGCTTTTCGGGAGCCAGTTTTTCGAGCCACAGTTCGAAATCGTGGTGCAAACCACTTTCATCATCGTTAATAAACACGCTCGATGTTATGTGCATAGCGTTGCACAACACGAAGCCCTCTTTGATTCCGCTTTCTCGCAAACAAGCATCCACATACGGCGTGATGTTGATAAATTCACGACGACTCGTAGTGTTGAAGGTTAATTCTTTTCGGTAGTGTTTCATAGTTTCAAAATTATTTGCTCCTGCAAAGGTACAAAAAAAAAATAAAATTCTACTAGCAGTTATCAACAATCTCCAAAAAATTTCGTACCTTTGCATTTCAAAACTTGCCCTGAGCGAAGTCGAAGGGTCAAAACCTAAAATTCAAATGGCAGACGAACCCAAAATCATTTTTTCGATGGTCAATGTTTCAAAAACATTTCCACCGGCGAAGCAAGTCCTAAAAGACATTTACATTTCATTTTTTTACGGTGCAAAAATCGGTATTATCGGTTTGAACGGCTCCGGAAAATCCACCTTATTGCGAATTATCGCCGGCGAGGAAAAATCATTTCAAGGCGAAGTGCATTTTTCGCCCGGTTATCGGGTGGGATACCTTCCGCAAGAACCAATTTTGGACGGAGAAAAAACCGTTCGTGAAATTGTGGAAGAAGGCGTTCAAGATGTTGTAAATTACCTTAAAGAATACGAGGAAATCAACGCAAAATTCGCCGAGCCAATGAGCGACGACGAAATGAACAAGCTCATCGAACGCCAGGGCGAGCTCACGGAGTTGCTCGAACAGCACGACGCTTGGGAATTAGACACTAAGCTCGAACGTGCAATGGACGCTTTGAATTGTCCGCCGGAAGAACAGTTAGTAAAAAATCTTTCGGGAGGAGAAAAACGTCGTGTGGCATTGTGTCGCCTGCTTTTACAAGAACCCGAAATTTTGCTTTTAGACGAACCTACCAACCACTTGGATGCCGAAAGTATTCAATGGCTCGAGCTTCATTTGCAACAGTACAAAGGCACAGTTATTGCCGTAACGCACGACCGTTACTTCTTAGATAATGTTGCCGGTTGGATTTTGGAATTGGACAGAGGCGAAGGCATTCCTTGGAAAGGAAATTACAGCTCGTGGCTCGACCAAAAAACTTCGCGCATGGCACAAGAAGAAAAAACCGAATCACGTCGCAGAAAAACTTTGGAACGTGAATTGGAATGGGCGAGAATGGCTCCAAAAGCCCGTCATGCCAAGGGAAAAGCCCGTTTGAATGCGTACGAAAAGATGCTTGCGGAAGATGGCAAACAAAAAGAGGAAAAACTCGAAATTTACATTCCTGATGGTCCGCGTTTGGGAACGAATGTCATCGAAGCGGTCAATGTTTCTAAAGCTTATGGCGACAAATTATTGTACGAAAACTTGAATTTTGCGTTGCCTCCTGCGGGAATTGTGGGAATTATCGGACCAAACGGTGCCGGAAAAACCACGCTGTTCCGCATGATTATGGGATTGGAAACGCCCGACACCGGCGAATTCAAAATCGGCGAAACCGTCAAACCCGCCTACGTTGACCAACAACACGCAAGTATCGACCCCGAAAAAACGGTGTGGGAAGTGGTTTCGGAAGGCAACGAACAAATTCGTTTGGGCGGACGATTGACGAATTCGCGAGCTTATGTTTCGCGTTTCAATTTTGGTGGGTCGGATCAAGGTAAAAAAGCAGGCGTGCTTTCCGGTGGCGAGCGTAATCGCTTGCAGCTGGCATTGACCTTGAAGTCGGAAGGCAACGTTTTGTTGCTTGATGAGCCAACAAACGACATTGACGTCAACACACTTCGAGCATTGGAAGAAGGTTTGGAAAATTTTGCAGGTTGCGCCGTAATTATTTCGCACGATCGCTGGTTTTTGGATAGAGTTTGCACGCATATTCTCGCATTTGAAGGCGATTCGCAAGTGTATTTTTTCGAAGGAACCTATTCCGAATATGAGGAAAACAAGAAAAAACGCTTGGGGGATATTGCTCCAAAACGTTTCAAATACAAAAAACTTATGGCATAATTTTATATAAAGTAAATCCATTTATGGCAACAATTAGACTATATTCGCTCGGATGCTCGAAAAACACAGTAGATTCTGAGGTTGTTCTTGGAAATTTACAGGCAGCCGGAGATGAAATTTTAGAAGAACATTCGCCCAGAAATCCGCAAGTCACAATCATCAATACCTGTGGTTTTATTGGCGACGCCAAAGAAGAATCTATAAAATATATCCTGCAAGCGGAACACTTGAAAAAGAAACTCCGTACAGAAAAATTGGTTGTGATGGGCTGTTTAGTGCAACGTCATCGTGAAGAGTTGAAGCACGAATTTCCTACTGTTGACGGATGGTTCGGCGTGGACGAGATGGATGGGTTGTTGAGTTTTTTGTCTGAAGATATTGAAAAAAACCTTGAAAAAACAAATCTTCACGAGCGTTTACTTTCAACGCCACCGCACTATGCCTATTTGAAAATTGCAGAAGGTTGCGACCGTTCGTGTTCGTTTTGTATAATCCCATCAATTCGTGGAAAACACATTTCTCGTTCAATAGAAAGTTTGGTTGAAGAAGCGAAAATCCTTGCCGATAAAGGCGTTCGAGAAATTATTTTGATTTCGCAAGATGTAACGTATTACGGCATTGATTTGTATGGCTCCAAAAAAATCGCCGAACTCACACAAAAAATTTCCGAAGTAGAAGGTATCGAGTGGGTACGTTTGAATTATTTGTATCCGCATCAATTCCCAATGGATTTGCTAAATGTAATGGCTGAAAATCCCAAAATCTGCCAATACATAGATATTCCGTTTCAGCATATTTCTACGCGGATTCTGCAATCGATGAAACGTGCTTCAACCAAAGAAGAGGTCTACAATTTAATAAAAACCTTTCATGAAAAATTGCCGAACGCCACTTTGCGAACTACCTTAATCGTGGGTTATCCGGGTGAAACAGAGGAAGAATTTGAAGAATTGAAAACGTTTGTAACCGATGTAAAATTCGACCGTTTGGGTGTTTTTAAGTATTCAGCAGAGGAAGGAACCGCCGCCTTTGAACTTGCAGACGATATTCCGGACGATGTGAAACAAGAACGCATGGATGAAATCATGGAAATTCAACAAGAAATCTCTCTTCAAAAAAATCAAGAAAAAATCGGAAAAGAACTGCGTGTTGTCACCGATCGTTTCGAGGGCGAGTATATTGTTGGGCGTACGATGCAAGACTCGCCCGAAGTAGACAACGAAGTGCTGATTTTGGATGAAGATGATGTTGTTGAACTTGGGAAATTTTACACTGTAGAAATTACAGAAGCGAATCATTTTGACGTGATAGCAAAAGTACAACTAAAAAGTTAGCTATATAACTAAAAAATTAGTTGACTTGCGATATTCATTTTTTTTTCGTATCTTTGCACTCCCAAAAATCAAAATTTAAAAATCAAAAATTTAATACTATGGCAATTACAGCAGCAGATGTAAACAAACTCCGCCAAATGACAGGTGCGGGTATGATGGATTGTAAAAAAGCACTTACCGAAAACGATGGAGATTTCGACAAGGCAGTTGATTATCTTCGTGCACAAGGACAAAAGTTAGCCGCAAAACGTGCCGACCGCTCCGCTAACGATGGGATGGTATTGGCCCAAAGCACAGCCGATGGCAAATACGCAGCAATTGTATTGATTTCAAGTGAGACTGACTTTGTGGCGAAAAATGCCGATTTTCAAGGTTTTGTTAAATCCGTTTCGGACTTGAGCATTGCAAATAAACCAAAATCTTTGGATGAAGCCAAGGCAATGAAAATGTCCGATGGCCGCACAGTTGAAGAGCATGTAACCGACCTTCTTGGAAAAATCGGTGAAAAAATTGAGTTCGCTCAGTTCGAATGTTTGGAAGATGCAAAAGTGGTTGCTTACAACCACCACGGAAACCGTTTGGCAACTATCGTTTCGTTTAGTGGCGACATTCCACAAGATGCAGCCAACGACGTAGCTATGCAGGCAGCCGCTATGGCTCCGGTCGCTCTTGATCAAGCGAGCATTCCTCAAGATGTTATCGACCGCGAATTAGAGGTAGCTCGTGACCAAGCTCGTCAAGAAGGAAAAGGCGAAGATAAAATCGAAATGATTGCACAAGGCCGTTTGAACAAATTCTTCAAAGAGTCAACGTTGACCAATCAAGAATTCATCAAAGACAACAAGCAAACCGTTGCACAATACGTTAAATCTAAAGCGGGCGATACTACCATTACAGGCTTCCGCCGTGTGATGTTGGGCGCGTAAACTGTTTTCAGTTTTAATAAAAAAAGTCCTTCGAAATTGAAGGACTTTTTTCTTGCGGAACGGACGGGACTCGAACCCGCGACCCCCTGCGTGACAGGCAGGTATTCTAACCAAACTGAACTACCGCTCCGGCGCCATCTTTTCAAATGGGACTGCAAAAATACAACTTTTTTTTGAAAAAACCAAATTTTTTTGTAATTTTACATAAAAAAAATGTTAGAGAACAAATCACCAGCAAGAACAGAGCTATCCGAACTTGGCGAATTTAAACTGATTAAACACTTAGAAGAATCCATCAAGTTATCGCAATCGTCAACCATCAAAGGTATTGGCGACGATGCCGCCGTAATCAAGAATGAATTGGAAGCAACTTTGGTTTCGACCGACTTGTTGCTCGAAAAAATTCATTTTGATTTGAGTTATTTTCCGCTGAAACATTTGGGCTACAAGGCTGCGGTTGTGAATTTCTCCGACCTTTTGGCCATGAATGTAAAGCCTCGCCAAATAACAGTCGGGCTAGCGGTTTCCAATCGTTTCTCGCTGGAAGCCGTGGAAGAAATTTACGCCGGACTATTGTTGGCTTGTGAACGTTACAACGTGGATTTGGTGGGTGGCGACACATCCGGGAGCCAAACGGGGCTTTGTTTGGCAGTCACTGCCGTCGGACAAGCTCAAGAATCCGACATTGTATATCGCAATGGAGCTAAAGAACACGATTTGATTTGTGTTTCCGGAGATTTGGGCTCAGCTTATGCAGGATTGCTTTTGCTCGAACGCGAAAAAATGGAATTTTTAGCAAATCCGAATATGCAGCCCGATTTGCAAGGACACGATTATGTTCTCGAACGGCAGCTTAAGCCGGAAGCACGATACGATATTTTGGATTTATTCAAAGAAAAAAACATCAAGCCTACTGCAATGATTGATATTTCGGACGGTTTGGCTTCCGAACTTCTACACATTTGCCACGAATCCAAAGTCGGCTGTATGCTCTACGAATCCAAGATTCCCATTGATCCGACTGCATGTTCAACGTTAGAAATTTTCAATATTTTTCCTACTGTTGCCGCGCTCAACGGAGGAGAAGACTACGAACTTTTGTTCACGATTCCGCAAAGTGATTACGATAAAATCAAAGATTCTCAGGATATCACGGTTATTGGGCATATTGTTGATGAAAATTCGGGCTGTATGCTTGTTCCCGACAATGGGGCAATGATTCCGCTTAAAGCACAAGGTTTGGACTAGACATATTGATACCATTATGCTAAAAAACAAATCTGCCCACGCCGCTATCATTGTTGCAAATCTTGTGTTTGGTGTGAATTATGTATTCTCCCGAATGCTCGTACTTGATTATATTTCGCCAATGGCAACAACTGTAGCACGTGTACTGTTTGCTATGGTGATGTTTTGGGGATTCGCACTATTTGGAAGCTATCAAAAAGTAGAAAAGCGTGATTTGCTAAAACTCTTTATCTGCGGGCAGCTGGGTGTTTCTCTGAATATTTTTTTGTTTCTCAAAGGCATCAGTTACACCTCTCCGATGGATTCATCGGTAATCATGACGCTCACTCCCCTATTGGTTTTACTCATCTCGGCTATCGTGTTGAAAGAATCTATTACAAGAAATAAGATTTTGGGGATAATTTTTGGGGGAACAGGTGCAATCTTGTTAATTACGTCGAGTGGTGTTCACGGAACATTTGGGCCACACCAGTGGTTGGGAAATGTACTTAGTTTTGGAAGTGCACTTGCGTATTCAATTTATTTGGTTATTGTCAAACCTTTAATGGAAAAATATAGCCCGCTCACGGTCGTGCGTTGGATTTTTACGTTTGCTGCGATAACTGTGATTCCGATTGGCGGTATGGATTTTCTTCAAACCAATTGGGCGGCGTTTGATGCCAAAGGTGTTGCATTATTGGCTTATATGTTGATCGGTGCCACCTTTATCACTTATTTGTGTATCGCCTACGGCTTGCGCAAACTACGTTCAACCACCGTAGGAATTTACAATTATTCGCAACCTGTGATAGCATCGCTTCTAACCGTTTTGCTAGGAATAGACCGTCTTTCGCCACAATTTTTACTTTGTGCCGCCTTAGTATTTTCGGGAGTATATTTGGTTGTAAAAGGAAAGAAATAGATACAACTTATCGCAATATGGTAACACTGCCCGATAATGTTTCCCTGATAAAAGGCTCTCCGCCCGGAAGAGTAAATTCTATAACATAAAAATAAGTTCCATCCGGAGCAGGTCGTCCTGTGGCTTGATTGTTTCCGTCCCATTCAAAATTTGGGTCATTGCTTTCGAAAACGAGATTGCCCCAACGATTAAAAATTCGGATGGTGAATACAACAATGTTTTGTAGAGGATAGCGCCAATTTATTTTGAACTCATCGTTAATCCCGTCACCATTCGGCGTGAAAACATTAGGTATTTCGAAGTGCATGCACTCATCATGAAATTGTTGGAACAAAATGCAAATCGTGTCGGACGGCTCGCTGAAATAGTTTCGTTCATTACTTGCCGTGACGAAATAGCAACCCACAAACGCGTTTTGATGAATAAACGTATTTCCGAAATTTACGCTATCTATTCTTGTAAAATTTCCGGTTTTTGCCGTGCTGAAAAAAATGTGAAACGTTAAATTTTCATCATCGCAATCGTCGCCACCAACAGACCACCATTCCAATTGATTTTGAAGAGGATTGCAGTTTGGAAATACTTCGAGTTGTTGTACGCAAGGTGGGCCGATTACAGGTGTTGCGTTCACTTTTTGTGACCAATTAATCAATACATAATCGTTGATTCGCTCGTTGAAGTGCCTTCCGAAAGCCTTGACTTTGTATGTGTACGTGCTATCGTTGATTAGACCTGTTGTATCCGTAAAATTCGGCAAAGTTGTATAGCCGACAAATATAAAATCCGAATTCGACTGCCACTCCATTTTACGATAGATTTCAAAACGTTCCGTTATCCAAGACGGCGAAGTTTGTAAAACGGCTATATTCACCCGCCTATTTCTACCGACAGCATTTATAAAGACTGACGTCGCCTGACTCGAAAACCCTCTGGATATCCACGATGTATCTTGCCTTTCGATAAGTTCGATTTTGTAAGTGTGAGGAAAATCCCGAGTGTTTAGTTGTGTATCAAGAAAGGTTGTGTCCTGTATTTGATTTGTGTCAAGAACTACAAAATTTTGACCGGTTAAACGATGAATCACGTAGCGAAAATCGTCATGGTTGGTTGTAACATCAAAATCTAACGGATGCCGCCAAACCAGTTGTATTTCTCCGAAATTCTCATCAGTTTCAACAATACTGACTTTCTCTATAATCGACGTTTTTGATAGCAAACTAGTACAAAATTCATCAGACATTTGACTCAATGTTCCGTTTCTGTATACTCTTACAATTCGGTAACAATATAGAAAATTTTGACTTACTGCGGAGTCTACGAAAACGGAAATAGAATCTCCTCTCAAATCGGCAATTCGTTGATAGTTTGCATCTATAAATCCGAATTCGCAGGAATCTTGTGTGATTCCGCTTCTTGATAGCGCTCTATAAATTCGATAACCTAGAACACTTTCGTCTGAAACCGGTGTCCAGTGTAGCGAAATTGCATCAAATGTCGGAACAATGGAATCGAATGCGGGAGCTCGTCCGATGACTTGCACAAATGTTGTTCTCAACGCGTTCAAATTTGGCGTACCATTGTCTCTCGCTCTGAAATAAATCGGATGGGGTTGTTGTTGAACATCACTGTGTTGCGGCACCCATATCAATGTGTCGTACACCGGAGACACTCCTGTACTGCCTGTGAACACAGCATCATTTCGAATCGGAGCAAGCATGCCGCCTGTTGCCGACAGCGTCAAAATATCTGTAGGATCCAGGTCTGTTGCTCTTACCGGAATCCGCAGTGTGTCGCCGGCAAACACACAAAGATGTTCCGGAGCGAATAGCTCGGGCGGACGGTTATTACAATGTTGTATTGAAATCTGCATATCCCGTGTAACCGATCCGATGCGTATGCCGTTTCGAAATTCTTCAATCAAAATTGCGATATTAAAATCACCGATAGATTGCGGAGAAGCCCAAATCAAATCACCCGTTACAGGGTTAATCGAAATTGAATCTGATGCACTTGGTAATCGAAAATTCGGAATATCCAAGCCGTCCGCACCTCGACAGGGTATAAATCTAAACGACAAGCTGTCACCATCCGGATCAAATGCTCCCGGATTGTGCATAAACGGAATACCAAAACAACCCTGATCAATAGGTGGATTCAAAAGTATGGGAGACGAATTAGTACCCATAGCCGAAGAAATTACAAGGGAGGTTTCAACAAATATCGGAATATTGATCGAATTGGGTACATTTATAACGCCACCGTTGCGATTGGCTTGTTCCATCGAAATGAAGAAAGTGCCTTCGCCCGGAAAAGAAATGTAGAATTCATAACGACTTTCGCGAATCATCGTTGAAGCATCCACTCTCACGAAAGATCGCGGAACAACTAATGTTCCGCCGCCACCCCTTATTCCTCGCCAGTTAATCGTCAAATAGTCATTATCTGCAAAACTCACAGGTGGTATCGCTGTAAAAGTTGTTAGTATAAAGTCGTGGCGACCACCCCCCGAATATATAAACGTGATTTCGGCTGCCTTAAAATGGGTAGCATAAAGCACGTGAGCACTCAGAAAAAATAATATGGTTAGCCCAATTTTTTTCATGACAATGCAAAGATACGAAAAAAATTGAAATTTCGGCAAGTTTATTATTACAATGTTCGTTTAGTTTCAATAATCTCGTAACCCTCAATAATATCGCCTACTTTGATGTCATTAAAATTTTCGATATTCAAACCGCAATCTTGTCCGGATACAACTTCTTTTACATCATCTTTAAAACGTTTGAGTGATCCAAGCTTTCCGGTATAAACCACAATTCCATCGCGGATAATTCGAACCTTTGTACTGCGCTGGATTTTGCCGTCTAAACACATACATCCCGCAACAGATCCAACTTTCGTGATTTTGAATACCTCTCTGATTTCGAGGTTGCATGTAACCTTTTCTTGAACATCCGGAGCCAACATGCCCTCAAGCGAATCTTTCACTTCTTCGATAGCTTTGTAAATAATGGAGTACAGACGAATATCGATTTGTTCGCTTTCCGCTAATTTTCGTGCAGCTACCGACGGACGAACTTGGAAACCGATAATCAACGCATTCGATGCAGATGCCAAAACGACGTCGCCTTCCGAGATTTGTCCAACGGCTTTGTGAATAACATTAACCTGAACTTCCGGCGTTGAAAGTTTCAATAACGAATCGGACAACGCTTCAACAGAGCCGTCCACATCCGCCTTAACGATAATGTTGAGTTCTTTGAAATCACCAATGGCAATACGACGACCGATCTCGTCCAGCGTAATGTGTTTTTGTGTTCGCAAGCCTTGTTCACGCTGTAGCTGCATACGGCGTGTGGCAACTTCTTTTGCTTCTTTGTCGGAAGGTGTAACATTAAATCCGTCGCCCGCTTGCGGTGCACCATTCAAGCCTAGCAACAAAATCGGTTGAGACGGACCCGCCTTTTGAATAGAATGATTTCTTTCGTTGAACATCGCTTTTACACGACCGTACGTACCTCCTGCCAAAATATTGTCTCCAACGGCAACCGTTCCGTCTTGAATTAAAACATTCGCAATAAATCCACGCCCTTTGTCAAGCGAAGCTTCGATAATAGTGCCTTTTGCTCGTTTTTTAGGATTCGCTTTTAATCCCAAGATATCGGCCTCCAAAAGAACTTTTTCGAGCAATTCCGAAATACCGGTACCATGCTTTGCTGCAATATCCTGGCTTTGATATTTTCCGCCCCATTCTTCCACCAAAAGATTCATTTCTGCAAGGGCTTGTTTGATACGCGTAGGATCTGCGCCGGGTTTATCAATTTTGTTAATCGCAAAAATAATCGGAACATTACCCGCTTGTGCGTGGTTGATCGCTTCAATAGTTTGAGGCATGATTCGATCGTCTGCGGCAATCACGATAATGGCGATGTCTGTGACTTTCGCACCACGTGCACGCATCGCAGTAAATGCTTCGTGACCGGGTGTATCTAAGAATGTAATTTGACGGCCGCTATCAAGCGTTACTTCATAAGCACCGATATGCTGTGTAATTCCGCCCGCTTCGCCGGCAATCACATTCGCACTTCGAATGTAGTCCAAAAGCGATGTCTTTCCGTGATCAACGTGTCCCATTACTGTAACAATAGGAGCACGGGGAACCAAGTCCTCCGGATTGTCCTCTTCTTCAACTTCCGAAAGCGTTTCGATCACATCTGCTCCGACAAATTCAATCTTGAAGCCGTATTCATCTGCCAAAAGCGAAATAATTTCGGCGTTCAAACGCTGGTTAATCGACACAAATTGCCCGACCGACATACACGTACCGATAATCGAAGTGACAGGAAGGCCCATCATCGTTGCCAATTCGTTTGCAGTAACAAATTCCGTTACTTTTAAAACACCCGCTTCTTTTTGTGCGCGCATTGCTTCTTCTTGCATCTCATCGGCAACTTTACTACGTTTTTCACGACGGTGTTTGGAAAATTTAGATTTTCCGGTCGAACCTAAACGTGCCAATGTTTCCTTAATTTGCTTTTCAATTTCGTCGTTGTCGATTTCCGTAGTCGGTCGTCCTTTACCTTGTTTGGCAGGTTTGGCTTCTTTTTTCCAGCCTGCTTTTTCGGCATTTTTTATGGCTTCTTTGATGTCGATGCTCTTCTCTTTCTTGATGCGTTCGCGCTTTTTCTTAGAACCGGAAGGTGATGCCGAAGCGGTGGTTTTTTTGTCGAATTGAGATAAATCAATGGTTTGTCCCGTTACTTTCGGACCCTCAAGTGATTTGTACTCGGTTTTGATGTGCTCAATAATGCGCTCCTCGACAACAGGTGCCGTTTCCGCGACTTCCTCTTGAACAACCTCAACAATCGGCTCTTCTGTTTTTGATTTTGGCTTTTCTATTTTTTCCGCTTTTTCTGCGGACTTCTTAGTTGATTTTTTTGCTGTTTTTTCTTCTGCGACCTTTGCTTCCCGAGCTTCTTTCAATTCTTTTTTGGATTTTTTGTCGGGACGAGTTTTGGTATTCAAGCTACTCAGGTCTATTTTTCCGAGAACTTTTGGTCCTGCTGTTGTTTCTTCTTCATCAGGTTTTTCTTCTACGATAATTTCTTCCTCAACTACTTCCTCATCTTTCTTTTTTAATGCCGTTTTTTTCTTAGGTTTTTCGGGAATTTCGGGAATCGGTTGTTCATCTTCAACAACTTCCTTTTTTACGTCTTCCTTAGCTTTGACCTCCGTTGTTTTGGCTGCTGAGTTTGTTGAATGTGTCGAAGCCTTTTTCTCAAGTGTCGCTCCTTTGATAATATATTCCTCTTCCTCCTCTTTTTCCGCTTCCTTTGAGGTTTTCTCAATGGTAACTGTCTCTTTTTTCTGGTATTCCAACGCTATTTTTTCTGCAGCTTCTTTGGCTTTTTTGTCACCTTGAAATTGTGTTTCCAATGCCACATACATATCAGAAGTAAGCTTGGAGTTAGGGTTTGAATCCACCTCAAATCCTTTGCTTTCCAAAAATTCAATAACTGTGTTCACGGCGATATTAAACTCTTTTGCCGCTTTTGAAAGTCTTATTCCTTTAATTTCTTCTGACATGGTTCCTCCCTTCTTTTTGTTTTTTTGTTTTTTGATTGTCACTCCCGCGCAGGCGGGAATCCCCTCTTTGTTTGTGTCACCCGGCAGTGCTGGGGGTTTCCCGCCTACACGGGAATGACGTTTATTCAAATTCCGACTGCAAAACTTTCAATACCTCTTGAATAGTTTCTTCCTCCAAATCCGTGCGTTTTTCAAGCTCTTTCGCGGGAATTGCCAACACATCTTTCGCGGTATCACAACCGATAGCGGTCAATGCGTCAATAATCCACTGTTCGATTTCATCGTTGAATTCTTGCAAATCCACATCTTCGTAATCCACGTCAACCGTATCGCGATACACATTGATTTCGTAACCTGCCAAGCGTCCGGCAAGTTTGATGTTATGTCCGCCTTTTCCGATTGCCAACGAAACTTGGTCGGGCTTCATCGTAATATCAGCTGTTTTGTCTTCTTCGTTCAATTTAATACCCATGATTTTCGCGGGGCTCAACGCACGAGTAATCAACAGTTCCGAATTGCTTGTCCAATTGATTACATCTATATTTTCATTGCGTAATTCTCTCACAATACCGTGAATTCTTGAGCCTTTCACACCAACGCAGGCACCTACAGGGTCAATTCGATCATCGTAAGATTCTACGGCAATTTTAGCACGTTCACCCGGCTCGCGCTCAATGCGTTTAATGGTAATAAGTCCATCGAAAATCTCAGGGATTTCTTGCTCCATAAGGCGCTCAAGAAATACGGGCGATGTTCTCGAAAGAATAATTTGCGGTGTTGCGTTTCGCATTTCCACTTTCAAAACAATGGCACGAATGGTGTCGCCCTTGCGATAAAAGTCTGCAGGAATCTGCTCGTTGCGTGGCAATGTCAGCTCTATTCCTTCGTCATCAAGAACTAAAATTTCACGTTTCCAAACTTGATACACTTCGCCGGCAATTATTTCACCGATGCGCTCTTTGTATTTTTTGTAAACATTGTTTTTTTCATATTCTTGGATTTTTCCAACCAAATTCTGACGAATCGACAAAATTTCACGACGACCGAAATCTTTCATGAAAATTTGCTCCGAAACTTCTTCGCCAACTTCAAAATCCGGCTCGATTTGGATCGCTTTGGAATATTCGATTTCTGTATTTTCATCTTCAATTTCGCCATCTTCCACGATAGTCAAATTGCGATAAATTTCCAAATCTCCCTTGTCGATATTTACGATGATGTCGATGTTTTCATCGGTGCCGTATTTTTTTTGCAACATGCCTCTAAATACATCTTCCAAAATACGCATCATCGTTTCGCGATCGATGTTTTTAAACTCTTTAAATTCTGAGAAACTCTCTACCAAATTAATGTTGTCCATGGTGAGTTGTGGTTAAAAAATTAATACTATTTTTGTGCTTTTTTGATCTATATAATTGATGGAAACCGGTTGTATTTCGTCCGTTTCCATAATTTTGGCGGTTGGACACTGAGCCTGTCGAAGTGTCGAAGCCTTTTTCTTCTTTTTTATTTCCGGTAAAACCTGAAAGTCTTCGTCGGTTGCTTCCGTTAATTTTCCTTTGATTTCAATTCCGTCATTCATGATTACATGCACGGTTCTTCCAACGTTTTTCTTGAATTGGCGCGGTACTCGCAAAGGCAAATCCAACCCTGCCGATGAAACATCCAAGCCAAAATCCTCTTGTTCTCTATCCAGATTTCCTTCGATATGACGACTCAACGCAACACAATCATCAATGGTTATGCCACGTTCGCTGTCGATAAATACTCGAATTTTATTATCGGTTTTCACACGGAATTCCACTAGAAAAACATCGGTTCCCGAAAGCTTTTCGTCAATTAGATTTTGTATAGTTTGTTCGTTTATCATTTTTGTCTTTTACGGGCGTTTCGACTACGCTCAACGTCCGTGGTGTGGTGGCTGAGCGTAGTCGAAGCCACCTATTTTTGTGTAACAAAAAAGAGGCTCCCGCCCCTCTCATTCAACACTATTTTTCCATCTCCTCATCTCTACCTCTCAATCTTTGTACCTCGGGCGGGACTTGAACCCGCACTTCCTCAACGGAAACAGGATTTTAAGTCCTGCGTGTCTACCAATTCCACCACCAAGGCACATTTTGCGGTGCAAAGGTACGAAAAAAAATCGACATTACCAAAAAAAGTTTTTTATCTTCTGAAAAAGCACGAAAAAACTGAAGCCTCGGTGAGTTTATTAACAAATTGCGAAAGTTTTCAACATTTTAACATTTTTTAAGGAATTTTTTATACGAAAAACGGAATTTTTGCGTTTATATAGGTAGAAAACCAAAAAGTATCAAAATTTATGAAAAAACGCGAAACTTGGCGAATCATTTCCACACACTTTGGATATATTCAAATTTCAAATTTACACGGCAAAAATGAATTGCCTGAAAACCTCAAAATTGCAAGGTTTTTAGCAAACAAATTAGGGCATTCTATATTTTTATTACCTTGTTCCCCGAGATTTAAAAAGCCAGATACCAAAAATGCAACACTGAATATTTTTCAAGAATATAAAATTAATAAGAAGGCGACCAAATCAGCAATTGACAACGAACTTAGGAGAGCTTCGAAACAGTCTGACCATATTATATTATGGATTGATTCAGAGATTAGTTTGTGTGAACTCGAACGAGGAATAAAAGGACGAACGGTGCAGGCAAAAAGCATCAAAGAAATTTGGATTATCAGAAATTTTGAAATGAAAATGTTTACCCGAAAACAGATTTTAGAAAAAGGTTTTTCTATAAGCAAACAAGGGCATTCTTTTTAAGAACACCCTTGTTTGGGAGGTCTTTGACGTATCGCAGACCGAAATTATACTGCAAAGATACAACATTTTTTTGAGTTTACCAAGATTTTGTAAAAAAAACGTATCTTTGCAAAAAAATCTATGACCAAGCCATTTGTTTCATATCGTTATTTTGTCGAATTAGCCTATAGCGGAGCTCCGTTTTGCGGTTGGCAAATTCAAGATAATGCCGTTACGGTTCAAGGCACATTGGAAGAAGCTTTTTCTCGTATTCTGCGCGAACCGGTTGCTCTCACAGGCGCAGGGCGCACGGATACCGGCGTGCATGCCAAAAAATATATTGCGCATTTCGATACGTTGCAAGATTTGAACGAACAAAATTGTCTGGACTTGTGTAAAAAATTAAATTCATACTTGCGGGAATCTATCGTGATTTTCAAAATTTATCGCGTTTCGAACGATTTGCATGCAAGGTTTTCGGCAATTTCCCGAACGTATGAGTATTTTATTTCGCTCGAAAAAAATCCATTTGCGTTCGATTTTTCTTACGAATTGCACGGCGGTTTAGATGTGAATCTGATGAATGATGCATGTAAAATCTTACATAAATACACCGATTTTTCTTGCTTTTCAAAAGCACACACCCAAACAAAAACCAATTTGTGCACCATTCAAAAAGCCATTTGGAAACGCGAAAAAAACGGCTTGGTTTTTACCATTCAAGCCAATCGTTTTTTGCGAAATATGGTGCGTTCCATTGTGGGCACAATGATTGAAGTGGGACAACACAAAATTTCGTTGGACGATTTTCGGAAAATTATCGAAAGTAAAAACCGTAGCGAAGCAGGATTATCCGTTCCTGCAAAAGGGTTGTTTTTGGTAGATATAACATACCCGTAGGGGCGAGGCATGCCTCGCCCCTACAATTACAAAACATTCATCAATTGTTCCTTGATTTTCTCCAACTCGTCTTTCATTTCGACAACAACTTTTTGAATGTTTACATCATTCGCTTTTGAGCCGATTGTATTGATTTCTCTGCCGATTTCTTGCGTTACAAAACCTAATTTTTTGCCTGCCGACTCCTCGTTGAGCGTATCCAAAAAATACAAGCAGTGTTTTTCCAAACGTAGCTTTTCTTCAGTCAGATCTATCTTTTCAAGATAGTAAAACAATTCTTGTTCAAAACGATTTTTGTCAATCGCAGAAGGCTCAAGCCATTTTTCGAGATTGGTTTTTATACGTTCTTTAATAGCTGAAATGCGTGATTTTTCAAAGGTTTCAGTCTTTTTTAACAACGTTTGAATGTTTGTAATTCGAAGTCTAAAATCCTCTTCCAAAATTTGTCCCTCATGCAAACGAAATTCATCGAATTTGACAACCGCTTTCATTACTGTGTTCATCACAGATGCCCAAGTTTTTTCGTCGATTTCAGGTGTCCCAGAATTCAATACATCGGGCATTTTCATAGCTATCCTCAACACATCGGATTGCAACTTTTGTTCTTCGGAAATATTTTTTAATTCCGACAAATATTGTTTCAAAATAGATTTGTTGATCGTTGATGAATTTGCACTTTGTTCCGCTTGAAACGTTAATATTCCCTCTGCTTTTCCACGTTGCAACAAGGGCGACAAGACAGCTCTTAATTCTAGTTCTTTCTCTCGAAATTGATTTGGAATTTTCAGCGTCAAGTCCAATTGTTTCGAGTTTAGCGATTTGACTTCAAACGTTATTTTTTGATTGGGCAATTCTTCAACGTGTTTGCCGAATCCGGTCATGGATTTTATCATGGTGTAATTTTTTGCAAAGGTACGAAAAAAAATTGTATCTTTGTATCATGAAAAAAATATCTCTACTCGCAATTTTGGCATTTGCTGTACTAACTGTGCAATGTCAGTCGCCACAATTAAACAGCGAAATTAATCCACAGACCGGACAACGTTTTGATCTTCGCTTGGGCACCGAACGTACCGAAGTTTTTTTGCCAATGTTAGAGGGCAAAGCCGTTGGACTAGTCGGCAATCAAACCAGTCGAATCGGCGAAACACACTTGGTTGATTCGTTGTTGAGTTTAGGCATAAATTTAAAGCGGATTTTTTCTCCGGAACACGGTTTTCGTGGCGATGTTGAAGCCGGGGCACATATTTTGGATGGAAAAGATTATTTAACCGGACTTCCGATTATTTCGCTCTACGGCAGAAATAAAAAGCCGACCGCAGAACAAGTCGCCGGTTTAGATGTGATTTTGTTCGATTTACAAGATGTCGGAACACGCTTTTACACGTACATTTCTACGCTTCATTACGTCATGGAAACCTGTGCCGAAGAAAACATTTTGCTGATTGTTTTGGATCGCCCAAATCCGAACGGACATTTTATTGATGGTCCCATTTTAGAGCCGAGACAACGCTCCTTCGTCGGAATGCACCCGATTCCAATCGTTCACGGCATGACAATCGGCGAATATGCCCAAATGATCAACGGCGAAGGGTGGTTGCCAAACGGTATGCAAAGTCCGCTGTTTGTTGTAACAATGGAAAATTATTGTCGTCACAAACCTTATTTTTTGCCGATTCCGCCATCGCCGAATTTGCCTACGCCCCAATCTATTGCGTTGTATCCGAGCTTGTGTTTTTTCGAGGGCACAAATGTAAGTCTCGGGCGTGGAACAGACACTCCGTTTGAAATTTTCGGAGCTCCTGCTTTCAGAGGAAACCCCGAATTTACCTTCACCTTTACACCTCGCAGAATTCCCGGAAAAAGCGAAAATCCGCCATTCAACGGACAGTTGTGTTATGGTGTGGATTTAAGTCAAATTCCATTCGATTCGATTAGAGCCGAACGGCGAATAAACTTATCACATTTGATAAAAGCCTTTCAAAATCATCCGGATCAATCTAATTTTTTCCTGCGCAACAGTTTTTTCGACCGATTAGCCGGAACAAGCACTTTGCGCCAGCAGATCCTTGCCGGCATGTCGGAAGAAGAAATCCGTGAAACTTGGCAACCGGGTTTGAAACAATTTATCGAAATGAGACGACAGTATTTGTTGTATGACGAATAATTTTTCCGCATGAAAGCATTCATTCTCGCAGCAGGACTGGGTACACGATTAAGGCCCTTTACGGAACATGTTCCGAAGGCATTGGTCAAAATTAACGGAAAACCGCTCTTGCAAAGTCTTATCGAACGGCTGAAACAGAACGGTTATACAGATATTCTCGTCAATGTTCATCATTTTGCCGATTTGGTTATTGATTTTTTGAATGCTAATCAAGATTTTGGTGTAAATATTCAAATTAGCGATGAACGTGAACAACTTTTAGATACAGGCGGTGCTATTCTCAACGCACAAAAATTTTTGGAAAACGATAGTTATTTTTTAGTTCACAATGTAGATATTTTGTCGGATATAGATTTCTCAAAAATGCAGGAATATCATGTAAAGTCGAATGCTTTGGCAACCATAGCAGTTCGCAACAGAAATTCCGATCGAAAGTTTTTGTTTAATGAAAATTTGTGTTTAAAAGGTTGGCAAAATACAAAAACAAGTGAAACACGTCATTGCGAACTGCAAAGCAGTGAAGCAATCCAGGATACAATAGATTGCTTCGCTACGCTCGCAATGACGGCTGAACAATTTACTCCGCTGGCGTTTAGCGGTATTCATATCATTAGTTCCGAGATTTTCAAACACATCAAACAGCAAGGCAAATTTTCAATTGTCGAAACTTACTTGGATCTGGCAAAAACCTTTGATATTTGCGGGTTTCGACATGATGAAAGTTTTTGGTTGGATGTAGGAAAACCCGAACAGCTGGAGCAAGCACAAGACTTTTTTAAGTCGTCGGAAACGCCAAACTAACCACACTTACCCGAGCACCTTCAATAGCCGTCAATTTGCGAATACAGCCTTCGATGGTTGCACCGGTTGTAATCACATCATCAACCAGCAGAATATGTTTGTTTTTCAAAGCATTTTCATTATCAACAGAAAATACTTCTTTCACGTTTTCCCAGCGGCTGAAGCGATTTTTACGCGTTTGGGTTTCGGTGTTTGTGCGACGAACAAACGAAGTTGTATCTACGGGAATCTTCATTGTTTGCGATAATCCGTCAGCAATTTTTTCACTTTGATTGTAGCCTCTGACTTTCGTTCTTTTGGGATGCAAAGGCACCGGAATAATCACATCAATTTTTTGAAAACTGGGCGATTTCAGTAAGTCTTTACCAAATAATTTTCCCAAATAAACGCCAATTTCCGGTTTTTTGCTGTACTTCAGCTGGTGGATGAGGTGTTGAACTCTTCCGGATTTGGTAAAAAATAAAAAGGCAGTTGCTGTTTCTATTTCGGCACGTCCCCAAAACAGTTGACAAACTGCGTTATTCGGGTCGTTGTGAAAATTTGTTTTGGGTAGATGAAACAAGCAGTCCAAACAAATCAGAGTTTCATTTTGATGTAGATTTTTTTTGCAAGCCAAGCATTGCAAAGGATACAGAAGATTTAACAGGTCTTTTAACATGGTTTTTTATATATAGGTTAAAGGTCGTTTCGACTCCGCTCAACGACCGGTGGCTGAGCGGAGTCGAAGCCACCCACTATATATAAACGCAAAAAAGTCAATTTTCGTATAAAAAAAACCTTAAAAAATGTTAAAATATTGAAAATTCCATGATTTCCGATACTACAACTAAAAACCTAGTTATATAACTAAAAATATAGTTATGCAACTAAAAAATTAGTTGTTCGGGGATAGGTCAACGACCAGAATCCGCTTGGTTGTATGTGAAATCTTGAATCTATTATCGATGCGATGCCCGATAATCCATGCGATATCATTACCTGAACAAAGTAGCCAAATCCGTTCCTTGTCAAAACGAGACAATTTTTGATTGATAAAAAAGTCGCTCAACTTTTGCTTGCCCCGTTGTCCGAAAGGTATGAAAAAATCGCCTTTTTCCCAATGTCGCAAGGTTAGCGGGAATCGGAGCTTGTCGAGATCCAATTGTGCAACTTCGGGATTGGTATTTAATACGAAATCTTTGATATCGACAATGTTTATTGTCATTTGTTGGCACGGACTACAAGTCCGCGCCAGCGGTTCGATGATTAGTTGTTCGTTATGTGTAATTGCACGGTGTGTTTTCGAGGCAAATTGTTTGCCTGAATGTTCGGCTTTCTGAATGGAACGAATCTGTCTTGCAGAGAAACCACATTTTTGTAAAGTTTCGAGGTCTTGCAAAGATTGTGTTTCTAAACTTTGCAGATTTTCCATGCTTTGCAAAATGTTTGCTTTTGCGGATTTATCAAACGTTTCCAAGCAAGGGATCAAGTTGTGGCGAATGTTGTTTCTTAAATAGTAATCGTCGGAATTGGTTATGTCTTCTCGGTATTCGAGATTATTCTTTTCGGCATAATTTTCTAAATTTTGTCTTGAAAACTTGAGTAGCGGACGAATAATTTGTTCTCGTTTCGGGAGCATGCCCCGCAAACCCTTGACACCCGATCCTCGCAAGAGATTGATGAAAAATGTTTCAATTTGATCATCGGCATGATGTGCAACGGCGACATAATCGTAATTTTCTTTTTCCAACACATCCGAAAAGTAGGTATAACGCAAGTTTCGTGCAGTCATCTGAACAGATTCTTTCGATTTTTTTTGCTCGGCTTTGGTATCAAAGCGCTTGTGAAAAATCGGTAATCCATAAGATTTTGCTAAGTTTTTTACAAATTTTTCATCTTCGTTGGAATCTTTTCCACGAAGCTGAAAATTACAATGCACAATTGCCAAGTCGTTTAGACTATGTTTTTTCAGCAAGTCCAAAAGTACAATCGAGTCCAAACCTCCGCTAACCGCCACTAAAACGCGGTCGGAAGGCTCGACTAACGCCGAAAAATAAGGCGAAAATAACTTGGGTAACGACATAATTTTTCTCAACAATTTGCAAAGATACAAAAAATGTTGAGATATATAACTCTAACGCTCTTTGTTCTCTTTATTCTCTTTCAAAAGATCTCTGATTTCCGTCAAAAGCTTTTCCTCATTGCTTGGCTCTTTAGACTTAGGTTCTTCCGCAACACTTGCGAACTTCTCTTTAAGTGTGTTGATGCCTTTGACAAACAGAAAAATAAAGAAAGCAATAATCACAAAATTGACGATTGTTTGTATAAAGTTTCCATAGCCGATAACAACGGCTGGAGCTACTACTGTGCCATTTTCGATTACAGCTTTTTTGATTACGACACTTAACTCCTCGAAATGGACTCCACCGATCAGTACACCAATTGGGGGCATAATAATGTCTGCAACAAGCGAAGCGACAATTTTTCCAAATGCACTACCGATAATAACACCGACAGCCATATCAATCACGTTGCCACGAATTGCAAAATCTCTAAATTCTTGGATCAGATTTTTCTTCTTTTTTTGTTTTCCGGTCATTTCCGATTTTTTTTGCAAAATAGGGGCGGGTTTGAAACCCGCCCCTACATGCATATTTTTTGTGATCCCGTCAGGATTCAAACCTGAAACCTCTTGATCCGTAGTCAAGTACTCTATTCAGTTGAGCTACGGGACCGTTGTTTTGAAAAAACTTGCAATGCAACTTTTTTCTGTGGGAGCTGAGGGATTTGAACCCACGACCCCCTGCTTGTAAGGCAGGTGCTCTAAACCAACTGAGCTAAGCTCCCATTTCCGAAAATCGGACTGCAAAGATACTACTTTTTTTTGAAAATTCCAAATTTTTTTGTTTTTTTTCGATAATTACCGTTCAAGAACGAGTACTGAAATGCTTGGCGGCATCTTAAATCGAAACGGAAACATATTAAAACCGGCACCTGTATCTACAAACAATTTTTGCCCATCAATTTCATAAAACCCTCGCCAATGATGCAACGCCAAACGTGCCACACTAAGCCGATGTCGTCTTATTCCGGGTGCGACTTGTCCGCCGTGCGAGTGTCCGGTAAGCGTGAGATTGACATATGGAAAATAAATCTGCAATTTTTCATTAAAATGTTCGGGATTGTGTGTAATCATTACAATAAAATCCGATTCGGAAACGCCTTTCAAGGATTTTTCTGTGTCGGCAAGATTTTTCCAACGACGAGTTCTGTGATTGCTGTAAACTTCTACGCCTGCCAAAGCAATCGAATCTTCTCCACGATGAAGCCAAACGTGCTCGTTTCGCAGAACATTCCAGTCCATCGATTTGTATAGATCTAATAAGTTTTGAATATCGTTTATGCTGTCTTCCGGAGTTTCCCATCTTAAATAACCGCCGTAATCGTGATTGCCTAAAACCGCAAAAACACCGTCTGTCGCACGAATTTCAGAAAATAAAGACGCAAACGGCACGAGTTCTGCCGAATGAAAATTTACCATATCCCCGGCAAAAACAACCAAGTCCGCATTTTGTGCATTGATCGAATCAACCAATCTTCTCACATAACGTGTCGAAATTTGGCTGCCGATATGCATATCCGAAAATAACACAATTCTGTAACCTTCGAAATTTTTCGGCAATGCTTGATCTTGAATTTTGACATGCCGAACTCGCAAATTAAACGCCTCAAAAATTGAGCCGTAAAACATCGCAAAAATACTAAAAACAGCGATACAAACACTTGCTTGAAACCAACGTTTCGGCAAGGAGATTTTATTTACAAAAGGAATCTTCGATAATAAAAATTGCAAAACAAATATCTTTGCCAAACTAATTTTTGTCATCGCGACCGCCAATAAAATGCCATAAACGTAAACTTTCAAAATCGGCGCCCAGTGAGCTATAGAGCCAAAGATTAAAAGACCCAAAATTAAAAGCACCAAACTCGCAATCGAAGCATAAAATCCCCACAAAAATATTTTGAATGTGCGTTGCGGAAGTTGTGACTTGTTTGTTCGTAACCAATAATCAATTATCAAGTCCGCAATCCAAACAAGCGTTAAAATAAGGATGACGGTATTTGGTTTTGGAAATGCTTCTCGAACGATAAAGAACGCACAAACAGCGAAAAGAAAGCAGATTCGGGGTGTTATCTTGAAAAATTGCATATTAATTCAACCTCACAAAACGATATGTAATCGTTCCCACTTGAACATCAGGAGCATTTGCATCCGGCATAAAACTTGATCGCAAGGCTGCACTTTCGGCTTCGCGCCAAAGATTTCTGTCATTCACGGTTGTACCTCTTTGTCCGGCTTCTGCTCGAATAACAGTACCTTGCTGGTTAACCTGAATTCTTACAACCACTGTGCCTTGATCGGGAGAATCATACACCGGAGTTGCTAAATTGTTCGCTTGTCGTCCGGACAAGCTGAACGAAATTCCACCACCGGGACCGGGAGCACCGACATGTGCTGTCGCTTCTCTTGTGCCATCTTCCTGACCTTGATCGCCGGGACGTCCGGTTACGCCTTCGCTACCACCTTCGGTAGGTCTTCGTGGCGGGAACAGGGCTTGTTGGTTGATTTGCGGTTGTTCGAGTTCCGGTTGAACTTCCGGTTCGGGAGTAGGTGTAGGCGTTGGTGTAGGTGCCGGGTCTCGTTGTGCCGGCAAGGCAAAGTCACTGTCATCTTGCGTTGCAAGATGTTCATCTGCTGCTCGTGGAGGAGGTGTAACTTGTGAAACTTGAGAAGGAATATCCGGTTGAATATTACCAACACCGTCCAAACTCATTCCCAAATTCACTTCCACACCAAATTCCGGCGGTGGCGGATACGGGCGTTTCAACGTGAGAAGCAACAGCAAAATCCACAGCAATCCAAAAAAGACTACAGTTAATGATATCGCAATTGTATTTCGTTGACGTTCGTTGAGCATTATCTGGGCGAAGTTGCTAAAATAACTCGATGTTCGGTGCCGTGCCTTGCGTTGATTGAATTCACGGCATCAATTACATAAACCACATATTGTAAAGGAACCGATTGGTCGGAACGCAACACAACGGTAGCCCTTGTTTCATCGGCAATGCGAGGAAAAATGGCAGATTTCAATTGATCTTCTCTCACAGGAATACCCTCTACAAAAAATTCTGCAAATTCATTGATGTAAACTGTTGTGGTTTGCGTTGCCATGGTTCGGCTTTCGCTCCTTGGCAATAAAATATTAATCGCATTCGGAGAAACTAATGTTGACAACAAAATAAAGAAAATCAACAACAGAAAAACCAAATCCGCCATAGATGCCATGCTGAATTGATCCGAACGTTTATGTCTGGTTGTAATAGGCATAGTTTTTTACTTTACAGGTTCGTTCAATAAATCCATAAACTCGGCTGCTCTTGCTTCTAAAACAAACACCATATTTTCGATACGGGCCACCAAATAATTGTAGCAAATATAGGCAATCAAACCAACAATCAAGCCTGCAACGGTGGTAACCATTGCTAAGTACATACCTCCCGAAAGCATGGCAACCTCAATATTTCCTCCGGCAGATTCCATAGCAAAAAACACTTGAATCATGCCGATAACTGTTCCCAAAAATCCAATCATGGGTGCAGCTCCTGCTGTTGTAGAAAGCCAACTTAAACGGCGTTCGAGATTCGCAACTTCGGATTTTCCAACATTTTCAATGGCAGCATTGATGTCGTTGAGCGGTTTTCCAATGCGCGAAATACCTTTTCCGATCATGCGTGCAATCGGACTGTCAGTGTTGGCACAAAGTGATTTTGCCGAATCCAAACGACCGTCGTGAACAAAATCACGAATCGTATTCATGAAATTACTCGGCTCTTTCGAGGATTGGTTGATCAAAATCAGGCGTTCGATAAAAATGTAAATAGCGATGGCTAGAAACACTAACAACACGATCATAATCCATCCGCCGTGCATAGCCAATTGGAGGACAGGAATGCTTTCTGAGGTTGTTACGATAGGTGGTAGGCCGTCTTGACCAAGAATTTCGGGATTTGCAGTTTGTAGAAACATGTTTTTGTCTTTTTTGTTGCCACAAAGATACGATTTTTTTTTGAATTGTGCGATTTTTTTCGTATCTTTGTGGAAATTTTGTAAAACTTAAAAAAAATATTCGTATGAAAGCAACTCTTGTTTTAACCTTGATGTGTGTCGTATTTTCGCTGTCGGCACAAAACACAACTAACATTCAGTGGAGGAACGACCGAACCGGAATCTACAATGAAACTAATCTTTTAACATCATGGCCTGAAGCCGGTCCGGAATTGCTGTGGTACGCTGATGGCTTGGGCGAAGGACACTCTTCGGTAGCCATTGACTCGGACAAAATTTATGTTCAAGGAATGATCGAAGGTATGGGATATCTCTTCGTTTTTGATATGAACGGCAATTTGTTGAACAGAGTGCAATACGGCGGAGAATGGGTCGATAGCCACCGCGGCACACGTGCGACACCGACCATCGTTGACGGCAGAATTTTTGTTCATACCGGACTTGGAGAATTGATTTGTTTCGATCAAAACACACTAAACATTCTTTGGAGAAGAAATGCCATTACTGAATTTGGAGGTAGAAATGTTACACATGGCGTGACAGAATCGCCACTTGTTGTTGGCAACAAAGTTATTCTTTCTGCAGGAGGAACAGAACACAACATTCTTGCTTTGAATGTTGCTGACGGCTCAGTAATTTGGTCATCTCCGGGCATGGGCGACCCACCGGGATATTGCTCCCCTATTTTTATCGCCAATCAAGACGTTCCGCAAATTGTAACTACAATGGGGCAGCATATTCTTGGACTGGAACTTACGACCGGAAACGTACTTTGGTCGCATCCTTTCCCAAGCATCAGAGGTATTAATCCAAACTCGCCACTTTATGACGGTGTGAGCATGATTTTGGTTAGCAATGGCTACGAAAGAGGATCTGTCATGCTCCGCTTGACAAATGGTGGTCGTTCAGTTGAAAAAGTATGGGAAAATGACGACCTCAAGTCCAAGCACGGCGGTATCGTAAGAATTGGGAATTATGTTTATATGGGCGGAGATGCACGTGCGATGAGATTTTGGCATGCTGTGAATTGGTACACGGGTCAAATTGCATGGAGAGATAATACGCTTTCGCCGGGAACAGTCATTGCTGATGGCAACGGTATGCTGTATTTTTATTCCGATCGCGGAGATATGGCTTTAGTTAGAGCCAATCCGGAAAGATTTGATTTGGTCAGCCGTTTTCGTGTAGATTTAGGTACCGGACAACATTGGGCACATCCGGTAATTTTCAATGGCGTTTTGTATGTTCGTCGTGGAAATACGTTGATGGCGTACAGAATACGATAAAAACTCTGTTCGGCGGAGGCTCCGGCCTCCGTCGTTCTTTTTTTACAGGTTCTACCGCCGTCGAGCAAAAAGAACATTAACAAAAAACACATATAACAATGAAACAATTTTTTTTCCTTCTGATTTTTCTGTTTGTCGGATTTTCTTTGTCGGCACAACACATTGTAGAATGGCGATTTGATCGCACCGGCGTTTTCAGCAAAGAAACCGGATTAATGAATTCTTGGCCTGCCGAAGGTCCGGAAATGCTTTGGTATTTCCAAGGATTGGGTAACGGACACAGTTCTGTTGCTATTGCAGAAAACAAAATTTTTGTTACCGGAGAAATCGAAGATATGGGCTATTTATTCGTATTTGATTTGTCAGGAAATCTTTTGCATCGCATTCAATACAGTTCCGAATGGGTTACCAGTTATGCGGGGTCTCGCAGCACAGTCGTACCTTACGATGGAAGAATATATGTCGTCAGCGGAATGATGGATTTAATCGCTTATGATATCGCAACCATGCAAGAACTTTGGAGAAAGAATTATATTGAGGATTTTGGTGCTCAAAATATCCGACACGGCTGGGTGGGATCACCTTTGATTGTTGGCGAAAAACTAATTATCGCCCCGGGTGGAGAAGAAAACAATGTTATGGCACTAAATAGAATAACGGGAGAAACAATCTGGACTTCCAGAGGAACCGGTGGTCGCGGAGCCTTCAATGCTCCTATTTTTCTCAATGATCAAGAAGTTCCTCAAGTTGTTGTCAAAATGACTAACCACATTATAGGTTTGGATATTTCAAACGGAGAACTCCTTTGGTATCACGCACATCCCGGCAGATCAACTCAGCACCCAAACACAGTAGTTTACCATGATAACATGCTTTTCACGATGACTTCTCATGCTACGGGAGCTCAAATGTTACGTTTGACCAATGGCGGAAGAAATGTAGAACAAGTTTGGACAAATCCGGACATAACTAGCAGAAGCGGTCATGCGATGAGATTTGGTAATTATGTTTTGAGTTCTGCCGAACGGCCAAACATTTGGTTTTTGATGAATTGGTACACCGGAGAAGTTGTGTTTACGGACAACTCTATTGGTACCGGAGCTATAATTCTTGCAGACGGCATGTTTTATATCTATACGGAACGAGGCGAAATGATTCTTGCAAGACCAAATATGGAGCGTCTTGATATTGTCAGTAGATTTCCAATCACTTTGGGGACGGATCAACATTGGGCACATCCTGTGATTTATAATGGTGTTTTGTTTGTTCGTCATGGCAATGCTTTGATGGCGTACCGAATCAAATAATTTTTGTAGGGGCGGGGCATGCCCCGCCCCTACAGGAACAAAAAACAATTTAAACCGTGAAAATTTTCCTAAAAACAGGGGTGTTTTTACCCGTTATTTTTATATTTTTTGCAACCATAGTACAAGCACAGGAAGCAGAGCCTGATGTGATTATGGAATTAGATGCGGTAACGATTACTTCTCAACACGGCGATCAAAGACTGCTCGATATTCCCGCTTCCATTACAACGATTACGGCTCGAACGCTCGAAAACGCCAATATCGCAACGATGGAACAACTCGCAGGTTTTGTTCCCGGCCTTAATATCCTTACGCAAACGCCCGGACGCCCGAATTTGGTTATTCGAGGACTAACAAGTGACGAAGTCAGTCCGACGGCTCAACCTCGCGTTTCGGTGTATTTGAATCATGTGCCGATTAGTCGTGCTACCATGGCAGTTACGGAACTTTACGATATGGAACGCATCGAAGTGATGAAAGGACCGCAAGGTACGCTTTTTGGACGAGGTGCGCAAGCCGGAGCAATACATTTTATCACAAGAAGACCGACCAATGAGTTTGGCGGGCATCTCACAGCCGGTTTTGGAAATTTTGGTATGATGCATTTTGAAGGTGCGTTGAATTTGCCTGCAATTGAAGATGTGCTTTCATTTCGAATTGCCGGAATTTACAGTTATCACGATGGTTTCGTGAGAAACACAGAAGGTGGAACGCTAAACGGGAAGAATACTCTCGGAGGAAGGTTTTCAACATCATTTACACCGCAAAACAGTAATTTCAGCGCCGATTTAATCGTAAATTATCAACGTGACAACGCACCCGGAACCGCATTTATGAGCCGAACATTTCCAAATGCAGATGGCGAAACAGATATTTTCAACCGTGTGGCAAGTCTTTCATCTCTTAATGGCAGAGGCGAAGATCTTCACAACAGACGTGAAATTTTCGGAACCATTCTCAACATGAGATATCACTTCAACGAACGGAATTATATTAGTTCGATTACGTCGTTTTTCGATGCTTCTGCAAACTCCAGATTTGATGCCGATGGCTCGCCATTTCCAATTATGGATATGCGAGAACTTGTAAACAGTGCACAACTTACACAGGAAATTCGCTATAATTTTTCTGATGGTAACCGATTTTCGGGCATTGCAGGTGTGAATTTTTGGATAGAAGAAGTGAGCCACACCCATCAGTTTGCGTTTAACGAGCAGTATTTGTTTGGTCTTCTTCTGCCGATGTTTTTGCCACCAAGCACGCCAATACCGCCAGGACTGCCAATAGTTCCAAATCTATTTTCAATGCCCGCTATACCGGGATGGATGATTGGGCAACCGTTTGATATTCCTCTTCCGGATTTTCACGAAGAAAAAAACTATACCGAAGCTATAAACCGTGCGTTTGATGTGTTTTTTGATGCGACGTATCGCATACTTCCGAGATTAAGTCTTACTGCAGGCGTGCGTGGAATCTTTGAAAATTTTTCAATCGAAAATCGTGCATGGCACAGCGATGGAGCCCCCTCTGCACTTGGAATGTTGACAGGGATGGCACCTAATTTCTTTTTTGCTCCGATTGAAAATCCAAGAACAAACCGTTCGTTTTCCGCACTCACTTGGCGTACAAATTTGAAATACGACATTTGTAGTCGTAGCAATGTTTTCGCAGGTTATTCGAGAGGACATCGCCCAAATGTACTTCAATACAATTCAGCTGGCGAATTACAGATTATCGATGCCGAAACTTTGCATAGCTTTGATGTCGGATACCGAATTGTTGATAGCCGTTTGATGTTCGATATATCGTTGTTTTATCAACTTTACAGAGGTTTTCAATCGTGGAAATGGGAAGGTATGAATTTTGGTCAATTTGATGCCGGAAGTGCCACTAACTTTGGTGCTGAAATTTCCGGAAGATTTTTGGTTAATGATAATTTAGTTGTGTTTGGAAACTATGCATTCACACATGCAACGTTCGATGACAAAGATAATGACGGCAATCCGCAAGCGATGGCAGGTAACGTTTTCCGACTCACTCCGAGACACAGTTTTTTACTCGGTTTTACGGCAGGTTTCAACGTAGCAAATAATATCCGTTTAACGTTCACACCAACATTCAGATGGCAAGGTCATATTTTCTTTGAAGATGCCAATGATCCTGGTATTGAGCAAGATGCTTATGGTTTATTAAACGCAAACCTTGCTGTAACTTTCAAGCAACAGCGATTGACACTATCCATGTTTGGTAATAATTTAACTAACGAGAATTATCTTATTGGAGCAGGTAATACCGGTGCAATGTTTGGTATTCCTACCTTTGTTCCCGGAGCCCCGAGAATGGTAGGTGCGAGATTGACGTGGAGGTTTGGAGCGTAAACGTTTTATAGAGTTTTATCCTAAATTTTGTCCTTTAAGCCTATTTTTTCCGATTTATACAAAAAAAACCGTCCCAAATTGGAGCGGTTTTTTTGTATAGGCAAATTTCAGCCTACCTTTGCATTAGCAAGCTGTTTGCAAATAGAGTCAGTCCGCGTAAATGTTGTTCGTTTCGAAAATCAATATTGTTCTCGCTGATGAATGCTTCGAGTTGGGGACGAACTTCATGGAAAACTCTGAGAAAATTTCGTCTCGTGGCAGCATAGGCGTTGCGGTTTTTCATTAACCAGTATTGTGTTTCTACCCGATATTCCGTTGGTGGTGTTGAATGCGTGATCGACGAAGTGCCAACTGCTCCACCGCCTATCCCGGCACCGGCAGAACACAAGCCTGCCGCAACAAGGCCGGCACCACTAAGATTCCTTAGATTGGTCGATGCAGGTGATGTTCCTGCTATAGACGTTCCATAAACACGCCTTCTAGATTCAGGAAAGTAGCGCGTTTCTTCAAGCAGAGCAACAGTACCATTTAGAATAACTACTCCCCAACCTTCTCTTCTGATCGGCACAAAGATATCCTCGCCTATCTCAATATGAGTTATTTCCAGATTTCTAGACAAATTGAAAAGATTGCCATTTTGAGGATCGATAAATTGCATCTCTCGCAGAACAAAATGGTAGTTCAACAGTGCATTGATAGGATCTCCATCCGTAAAAAAAACATAACCTTCTTTAAATTCTCCATAAAAACGCGGATTTGTTGTTGTGATATTGTTGAGTTGTGCTTCTGCAAACAAGCAACCAGTCAAACAAATGGCTAAAATTAGTAGACGTTTCATAGTGATTGTTTTAATGTTTCAAGTTGTATTTCAATTATAGTTTCCTAAATTCCACACTAACAACAGCATTTTCTAACCCTAATTTCTCACCGTCAAATTCAAAATCGCCAAGATTGAGCTCTTTAAAAAAATCTGTTTCTAAATCAAACTCTTTGAACAAATCAAGCAGGTATTGCAGGTAAACATCCCAGCCTAACATGTCTCTACGAATCTGATAAAAACCCCGCACTGTTTGGTCGTTGTATGAAATACCAAGGATACTGTTTTCAACAGTATATGTTGTTTCGTGAAAAATGAAACCGCCAGCGGTTGTCAAAATCATTTTCCCGTCATTGCGAATATCAAAAATAAATCCAGACATTGCATTAGTCATAGCCTCCGACAGAACTTGAGCAAGAGTCATTTGTGCTAGAAGGGGAGGCGGATTCAAAGTGTCTTTAAATACCATATCTAAAACTACCACATTTTCACACATCCATCGATTGACAAGCGATGTGTTTTCTTCTCTCGTTGTATTACAAGCGATCATAATCAGCGTTGTCGCAGTAGCCAGCAGTATTATTCTTAGAAAAAAAGTCATAGCGATTATTTTTTTGTTGGTACTCTAAAAAAGGAAAAAAACAACCCCGATTCGGGGTTGTTTTTTTGTAAAGTTTCTACAGTGGATTCTGTACGAGTCTATAATTGGCGTTCATTTCCTGCAACGGGAAAGGGAATGTCCAATCTGTAGAAGTCGGAGGAATATACCATGTCGCTGTCGGTGCTACCGCTGTAGTCCATCCTTGTGCTGCTGTACGTTGCAATGGGAGGTGTTGACGTTTGAGGTCAAAGAATCTGAATCCTTCGCCCCAAAGTTCGATACGGCGGTTACGCATAATCTCCTCGAGTATTGTTTCACCGGCTATTCTACCTGGTGCAAAACCAGGTTCACGAACTTCCATAAGTTCTGTCAATGCAGCAGCAGCTGCTGCATCGTCTCCTAATCTTGCCTGAGCTTCAGCTTCGATCAAGAACATTTCAGAAACGCGCATGTGAACCAGATCTGACATATCCGCAGAACCCGTAGGGGTTGTACGACCTTTCGAAAGGAATTTTCTAACACCAAATCTCGGTAACACAAATCCTAGCTCTGCAAGTTCCGGATATGACATTTGAATATAAGGTGTTCTATCAGGTCCGCTCCCCCATATAGTAGTGTCCATACCTATGCCTGCTGCAGGACCTACTGCAACCCACTCACTGGTAATCCCCGGAAATGGCGATCCCGGACGGTTGTCCCACCAATAGCGACGGACATCGTTCTCAGCCATCGATAAGTATAGTTCGTGGTTGATAATTCGTGGACCCGTTCTGACTGCCGCAGAGTTGAAATTCATCGAGAGATGAGCCGTAAGCGGGAAGAAGAATGTAGTATGGGCGTCTTGATGCTCCGAACCCCAAATCCAATCAGGGTTTGAAATCGTATAGAAACCATCCAACAATTGATCTGCTGTTGCCAATGATCTTCCTTCACGAGCCAATACTGCATGTTCTGCAGCTCTTTCCCAGCGACCTTGAGTTAATGCTACACGTGCTAAAAGTCCATGTACTGTATTTGCTCTAAAGTATGATTTGTGAGAAGGAACTGCTGTATTGCCGGTCAATAATCCAACTGCTTGTTCCAAATCAGCGTTGATTTGTGCATAAACCTGAGCAACCGTAGAACGGGGCATCGCTTCAATCGTTGGTTCGGTAACCAATACAATTCCGAGATGGTCATTCGTTCCACCCGGCACATAGCGATTAGCAAAGAATTGTACTGCCATAAAGTGTCCAAATGCACGGTAAGCCAAAGCATTTCCTTTCAGCATGTCTCTTCTTCGTGCTTCTCCTTCAGTTAGAACTTCTATATTATCAATAGCCTCCAAAATTGTATTGGCACCGCCAATCATTACGTAGTAATAACCGTGTAGAATGAGGTTTTCTACAGAGTTGAATAGACGTGTTCCTGTCCAATTTATCCAGGCACTAAACCAAGTACTGAGATTCATGATCATATCTTCTCCTAGATGATCTGCGATAAGCATGGTGTGAGATTGTCCACCAGCAGCTTGAGAGGTATTTCCCTGAATACTTGTTTGGTTGTACATCCAACGGTGAAGCCCATTGAGAACCAACTCGATACCCTCCAGCGTTTCCAAGTCTTGAATAGGCATGCTATTCGTTGGAGCCGTATCTAAACTACAGCTTTTTGTCATCAGTCCCAGCGATAAAATCGCTAAGACACCTAAAATTAAAGTTATTTTTTTCATGATTGTTGAATTTAAAAGTTAAGATTAACACCGACTGTTATAAGGCGTGCAGGTATGAAACCTTCAGCATTTGACACCAATCCACTAAAGGTTTGTTGTGGGTTCAAGCCTTGGCGATGGCTAAACATCGCCAAATTTTCAGCAGAGAAAAATACTCTGGCACTGGATAGATGGATTCTGTTAGCCCATTCTCTTGGTATGTTATAGCCAAAATTGATCGCACGAATAGAGAGGAAAGAGCCACTGGTGAGCCAGCGAGTTGACGCAATGACGTGGTCATTATGGAACGCAGACCCCAGACGAGGCACATTGGTTTCATGTCCCGGATGTGACCACGCATTCGCTGCATCAATGTGCAAAGCACCGCCGGTACCAGAATTTGCATTAAACATATTTTGATAGGTGTTATCAAAAACATAGCCTCCTAATTGGAACGTGGTAAGGATGCTCAAGTCAAAGCCTCTCCAAGTAAATGTATTGGTAAAACCTCCAATAAGCGTCGGCATAGCATTGTGCCCTGTATATGTCATTTCAGCGGCAGCACCGGCTAATGCAAACGTATCACCTTCAATTACACGGTGGTTTTGTGCAGTAGGGGCAACACGATCAGTAAATTCTCCCGTGTTCCAAGTATACAATGCACGTCCATCGCGAGGATCTACACCGCGGAATTCGCGCGTGAAGATGTCATAGATTGAATGTCCAGCAGCCCATCTAAAATGTCCTGTTGTGATAGCTTGACCTTCAAAAGCCATTCTTGTAATTTTGTTTTGCGTATGAGAGATGTTGATACTTGGCGTCCAAGTGAAATCACCTGCTCTGAAATCATAAGCAAGTTCTATTTCAAAACCACGATTTCTCATTGTACCAATGTTTTCTAGCCTGTTAGAACTCGGTAGCCCTGCCTGTCCCGGAAGACGAACGTTGAAAAGTAAGTTTTCCGATTGACGATTGAAGAATACAAGATCTCCTCTAAGTCCCCATCTGAAACCGAACTCAAGACCAATGTCGAAACTGTTGTTAGATTCCCAAACCAAATCAGGAGCACCAAAGCTTGTTTGACGCACGCCAGGGAAGTCTGCGTTGTTTGTACCGGTACCGGCCAAAGCAGAGATAAGGAATATCGGCTGGAAAGCATAAAGGCTGATACCTGCATCGTTACCAACTTGTCCGTAAGAAGCACGAAGTCTCAATAAATGAAGCCAAGTTACGTTACTCATAAATTGTTCTTGATCTATACGCCAGCCCGCACCTACCGACCAGAAGTTACCCCAGCGGTTGTCCGGATGGAATCTTGAAGAACCGTCTCTACGAATCGATGCCGAGAAAGCATATCTATCCATAAACGAATAATTTGCACGGAGAAGAAAAGATTGCAAACGATAAGCATCTTCGAAACCTGTTAACGAAAGAGTCGTTACATAATTTGAAAGGTTTGGATTGTTAGGAACAATTTCGGTTGCTCTCATAGCATACAATTCTGTCCGATTCCATATATAAAATTCGTGTCCTGCAACAACATCTAACGTGTGACGTCCAAAACTTCTGTTAAAGTTTATCAACTGTTGTGCTGTAACTGTTTCTATGGACGTACGCAATGTGTTTGCACGACCTTGTGGTGCACCATCTCCAATGATAGCGTTCTCTCCAACCTGAGTCGTAAGCAGATTTAAATCGTAAGATGTATTTGCTGTAAACGACAACCATGGCACCGGCTGAAGCGTAAACGATGTCAATCCTCCAAATGCGTGGCGATCTTGAAAGCGCGAGTTCCACATAGTTTCAGCTATAACGTGACGATTCCCCCCCATAGGACGCCCAGCAACGGGCACTCCATTTCGTGTGGAGTTACCAAGACCAGGATTCAAGTCGAAGAAGTATTCGCCGGCGAGATTTCTGAGACGCGTACCTGTGCTTAGTTCATGAGCATGTACAGGGAAGATAGCTCCCATATTTCTTGCGGCAAAAAACGGATTAACAAAAGAAGCAGAACCTTCATCATTAGTAAATTGCATAGTTGAGGTTGATGCGTGAACGTTCAAAGTTGTTCTGAACCACTCGTTCACGCGATGATTCATATTTACACGTCCTGAAAAACGTTGAAATCCCGAATAAATAAGGTATCCCTCTTCATCAACAAACGCAAAAGAAGCACGCACGTCCGAGTCTTCTGTTGCAGCGCTTGCAGCTACCGAAAGTTCTGTACGTCTTCCCAAACGTGTGAGAGGGGCAAACCAATCCAAGTCATTAGCGATAGTTCCCGGAATGAATGCATTCGGGTTAATCGTTCCGTCAGGAAGTATAATCTGGTTATTTTCAACATTTGTAATGTTAAATCCCCCCAAGTCAGCAATCAAATTGTTAGATGCATTTAGTCCCGCAGCAGCTTCCAAAGCAGGATTCCAGAAAAGACCGGTTGCCGGAACAAATGCTCCCATCTGAGTATTTCTTCTTGATTGCCAGAATAATTGATAGTATTCCATAGGACCTACTCTTTCGTATTCCTGAATTGATCTTGACGAAAAACCTTGTGAAAATCTCACATTGAAACCTGCTTGATTACGTCCAGTTTTTGTTGTAATGAGAATTACACCGTTAGCTGCACGCGAACCGAACATTGAAGCAGAAGCAGCGTCTTTTAATACAGTGATACTTTCAATATCGTCCGGATTTATGCTTGAAAGTTCTCCTTCAAACGTTACACCATCCATAATAATGAGTGGATTGTTGCCCGCAGAAATAGACCCTCTACCACGGATACGGATCTCTCCCGAAGTACCCGGTTGTCCTGCAGATGTCATCTGAATACCAGCCACGTTTCCTTCGAGAGCATTCATAACGTTAGATGTTGTACGACTCGCTAATGCTTCGCCTGATACTGCTGTTGCGGTACCGGTAAAGGCGCTTCTTCGAACGGTACCGAAACCGGTTACAACAAACTCATCAAGTCCGATGGCTCCACTGGTTAAAGTAACATCAATAGTCGTTCGTGCTCCAATTTCAACTTCTTGGGTTTCCATACCCATAAAAGCAAATACCAAGTGGGTTGCTCCGGTCGGAACGCTGAGCGAGAACCTACCATTAATGTCGGTAGAGGTTCCAGTAGTGGTTCCTCTCACAGTAACCGTTGCTCCGGGGATACCCAAGTTGTCGTCAGCACTGATTACCGTACCGGTAATAGTACGTTGTGCCGATAGCATTTGTGCCCCTGCAAATAGCAGAGCCACCAATAGTAACATCGTTTTTTTCATCTTGTTTTAATTTTGGTTA
>WQWA01000005.1 GCA_009785505.1 Bacteroidales bacterium | reverse complement strand
GCAAATCAATCACACATTTTCGCCAAGATTGAGCATTGAAGCGGGATTGAGATTTGAGCATACGGCTTTGAGCGGAGATTTGAGAAGAAATCTTAGAACGAGCGATAGCGTTCATACCAACAGCTATGGCGGTTTTTTCCCATCGCTAAACATCAGCCAGCAATTAACAGATCGAACGGGATTAAATCTTTCGTATAGTCGTCGTTTGAGACGACCGGATTATTCACTCTTGAATCCAATGGTACTGCCGCAACAAGCACTTAACTTCCGTGAGGGAAATCCTTATTTGATGCCTCAATATTCTCATATTATCGGCTTGGCTTATACGTTCAGTCACATTCCAATTCTTCGAATAACTTATGCACATAGCAATGGCGAAATACGCCAAGTCCAGCATTTTCACAACGATACGGCGTGGAGTCGTCCCGAAAACCTCGGACGAAATAATGCTATTAATATCAACTTAATGTATCAACACACATTCTTTAATATGTGGCGAGTTTTAGTTACAGGTGGCGGTGAATGGTCGAGAACGCATTTCGAGTACAATAATGTTGCCACAACAAGAGATTTTTTCAATGCCCGTTATTTTATTCAAAACGATTTCACGCTTTCGCCAACAATGGGTGTGGAAGTAAATAGTTGGGGAATGTTTCCGCGAAGGCATTTATTCACGAGAAATACGGGAATGTACGCCGTCAATTTCGGATTTAGAAAAAGTTTTTTCAACAGAGCCTTAACTGCAACGATAAACGTGAACGATATTTTCAACACGGCTAATCGATGGACGAATGACACCAGACTTCCGGCTGGAAATGGTTTGTATCATCGGGACTATACGGCAATGTATTGGTCGAGCCGTTCAATAAATGTTCGTTTAAGCTATCGTTTTGGACGAGGAAATGTTCAAACCCGCCGAATGAGAGATGCCGCAGCAGATGAGGCCGGACGTATGGGCAGTGGCGATGGCGGTCAAATGGGCGGCGGTGGAATGTAATTTGTAGGGGCGAGGCATGCCTCGCCCCTCTACGTATGCCCTAGAATCTAAATCAACATAATTGCCAATATCACCCCCAATATTCCTATACCGGAAAGGATAATCACCGGAATTTTTGGCATTTCGCCATCGTTCGCCATTGCTCGACCAAACAAGAAGAATACAAACGGATGCACCAAGAACGGCATCGCAAAGATAAACGGAAGTAGTTCGGCAACTTCCATTCCAAACATTCCGCCTTGTGTTGCTGCAAACAGTCCAAAGTGAGAAAGCGACGACGTTGCAGCTACTGCTACATTATTGAGCGACATGCCAAAAATACTTAATACAACAAAACTGCCAAATATAGCGGTAAGTTGCCAGCCCAACGAAAATTTCATTAAGCCTTTAATCTCCTTATTGTCGTCTCCGTTGGCTTTTTTTAGTGTTTTTAACGACCAGCAAGTGAGTGAAATACCTAAAGCGAGTACGATTAATGCGGGAATCAGCATCAAATGTCCGGCACTGGCACTCACGGCTAATATGGAAAATACAAAAATATGAGCTGTAAAAGGAACGTTAATCATAATTGGTGCTCTCGCAGCCGCTGTCTTTCCGAAGTCACCAGCCGTACATGCACCTGTTAAGCCGGCATGAGATAAACCTCCGGCAAGTCCGGGTGCCAAATTCCGTACGTTTGCCGTTTTTGCAAAAAGTATCAGTAGGAGAATACCGCCAAACATCCATACAATCTGTCCGAAGAAACCAAATGCCAGGACAGAGTTCATTCCGGAAATAGAAAACGCTTCCGACATTCTTGAGCCTCCAATGAGGAAGTTTGCGGCAAGCACGATAGGCAGTCCGGCAAACAACAACGACTTGATAGTCGGTCCAAAACTCCACTTGTAAAATATAGCACCCATCGTACAAGTAATCAACATGGCATAAAATATCTGAGGCAAGGCAATGTACGACTGAATCCACGTAGCAATCTGGAAAGAGAGCCATAAAATAAAAATAATGGTTGCCATTTCCAAAATACCTTTTCTTATGTAGAGATTTTTATTTTTAATGGTCGCTTTGTAGTCAATCAGAATAATTGCGCAAACCAAGCCTATGTAGGCGTACAGCGGATAAAATTTTGCTAGGTTACTGCTATCCGAACCGATGAATACATTATACGCAGCTCCTATACCAACGAGTAGGAAAAACGTACGAACAATGTAAACAACCTGCGTTCGGTTTGTTCCAACACAAATTTCTTCATCTGAAGGAACCACCAAATCATTCGGATCGATTTTTATTTTTTGAAATACTTTTCGAAGTTCTTGCCCACCAACAAAGAAAGACGCAACCAGCGGAATAATTGTGGTTTTGCTGAGAATGTCGATCATTAGAAATCCGGGCAGTCCCGGCGAAGAAACACCGCTGACAGTCAAGATGTAGCCCATTACTAATCCGAAAACGACGACAAGCAATATCGCCGAATATCGAGTACCTGCAACAACTGTTCTTGCAACAAGTACCAGAGGTACTAATAAAAAAAGCGTTAACCCAAATTGGTTAAAAGCCTGCATTTTAGAAATTTGCGTTAAAATCTCTTCCATATTGTATTGTTTTTGACTCGCAAAGATACAAATAAAAAATGATACTACAAAAAATTTGGTGGATTGGAAAAAAAATCGTACCTTTGCAAGATAAAGTAATTAAACTATGGCAAGTCACGAAGAACAATTCAAAAAACTCATTGCACACGCGAAGGAGTACGGATTTATTTTTCCGTCAAGCGAGATTTATGATGGCTTAGCGGCTGTTTACGATTATGGACAATATGGTGTTGAACTTAAAAACAACATTCGCCAATACTGGTGGAAATCTATGGTACAAATGCACGAAAATGTAGTAGGGTTGGATTCTGCAATTTTCATGCATCCCACTATTTGGAAGGCTTCCGGGCATGTTGATGCGTTTAGTGATCCGCTGATTGACAACAAAGACAGCAAAAAACGCTATCGTGTCGATGTGATGCTTGAAGACTATTGTGCAAAATTGGAGGATAAAATCAACAAAGAAGTTGAAAAAGCCGCAAGACGATTTGGTGAAAGTTTCGATAAAGAACAGTTTGTAACGACCAATCCGCGTGTGTTGGAATACCGCAGAAAGATTGAGGATACGTTGAGTCGAATGAATAAAAATTTGACGGAAAATAATCTGTCGGATTTGAAATTGTTAATCGAAGAGTTGGAGATTGTGTGTCCGGTTTCGGGAAGTAGAAATTGGTCAGATATCAGACACTTCAATTTGATGTTTTCTACCCAAATCGGGGCTTTAGCAGAGGAGGCGAACACGATTTATCTTCGTCCAGAAACGGCACAAGGCATTTTTGTAAATTTTTTGAATGTGCAGAAAACTTCGCGAATGAAAATTCCGTTTGGTATTGCACAAACCGGAAAAGCTTTTCGCAACGAGATTGTAGCACGCCAATTTGTTTTTAGAATGCGTGAATTTGAACAAATGGAAATGCAATTTTTCGTGCGCCCGGGAACGGAAATGGAATGGTACGAATATTGGAAGCAATCGCGTATGGAATGGCACAAATCATTGGGTATTCCTGCGGAAAAATTCCGTTTTCACGATCACGAAAAGTTGGCGCATTATGCGAATGCCGCAACAGATATTGAATTTGAATTTTTATTCGGCTTCAAAGAGTTGGAAGGCATCCACTCGCGAACAGATTTCGACCTTTCGCAACACCAAGAATTTTCGGGCAAAAAAATGCAATATTTTGATCCGGATTTGAACGAAAGTTATGTGCCGTACGTGGTTGAAACTTCCATCGGATTAGATAGAATGTGCTTGGCAATGTTGAGTCATGCCTACAACGAGGAAGTTTTGGAAGACGGATCAACACGTGTTGTGATGAAATTCCCGCCGGTTCTAGCACCTTACAAAATTGCGATTTTGCCTTTGGTGAAAAAAGATGGAATGCCTGAAAAAGCTCGTGAAATCATGAATTTTTTGCAACACGATTTCATGTGTCAATACGACGAAAAAGATGCCATCGGTCGTCGCTACCGCCGTCAAGATGCGATCGGTACGCCGTTTTGTATCACAGTAGATACGCAGACTATGGAAGATAATACAGTAACGATTCGTTATCGCGACACGATGCAGCAAGAACGTATTGCGATTTCAGAAATTGCAAATATAGTTAAAACAAAATTAACGTAAAACGTAGGGGAGAACCCACGTGTTCGCCCAACTAAATAAGGGCAGACACGTGAGTCTGCCCAACAAAAAAAAATATGAAAATAATCGCAGACAGCGGAGCAACCAAAACAGATTGGTGTCTGATTAATGGTTTAGGCGAGGTAAAAACCGTTCAAACTATCGGACTAAATCCGTATTTTTTGGATGAGGACGGCATTTTGAATGTTTTAGAAAAAGATTTGCATCCGTTTTTGGACAGCACGAAAGTAGAACACGTGTTTTTCTACGGCTCGGGCTGTACTGCACCACGCAAAAAGCAAGTGATGCAATCTACTTTGGATACTTTCTTTAGACAAGCCGGTGTTGAAATTGAGAGCGATCTGCTTGGTGCGGCACGCGCTTTATACGGTAAAGAAAAAGGTTTGGTTTGTATTTTGGGAACAGGTGCAAGCTCGTGTTTATACGATGGAGAACAAATTGCCGAACGTGTGAACTCCTTAGGTTACATTTTGGGAGACGAGGGAGGTGGTTCTTCCCTCGGAAAACAGCTGTTGGCGGCTTATTTCAGAAATGAACTGCCTGAACATTTGCACAATTTGTTTGCACAAAAATATCCTGCAGAATTGTCGAGAGTTTTAGATGCAATTTATCGTGAACCTGCTCCAAATCGCTTTTTGGCTTCATTTGTAGAATTTTTAGACGAAAATAAATCGGATTCTTTTGTAAAAGAATTTGTTAGTTCGGCGTTTGATACGTTTTTCAGAAAACAAATTCTGCGTTACGATAGTTATGATATATATCCGCTTTGCTTTATAGGTTCGGTAGGCTTTATTTTTGCCGACGAACTTCATAAATCCGCGGAGAAACACGAGCTCACGATTTCTAAGATTGAACAGACACCATTGGATGGACTGCTCAAATTTCATAAATAATACAAAACATAATCACCATGAAAAAAATCTTAATCACAGCACTAACGCTATTAATCACAACATCATTAATTTCACAAAACACTATGACTTACGAACAAAAAATCAGTAGAATGATCGGTTTCGACATCGGTAGAAATCTATCACAATGGCCATTCACATTTGATATTCAGGCACTTTTTGAAGGTATGAATATCGGACTTGAGGAAGGTTCGCCCGGATTTACGGAGGAAGAAATGCAGCAAACGTTAAACGAATGGGCACAAAGAATGCAGGAAATACGACAAAATACTGCCAATGAAGAGCTTGAACGCACAAAGGCCGAAGGCAGAGCATTCTTGGAAGCAAACAGGCGAAATGCAGGCGTACAAGTTACCGAATCGGGCTTACAGTACAGAGTTGTAACAATGGGTACAGGTCCGAGGCCTGTGGCAACCGATAGAGTGAATGTTCACTACGAAGGAACTCTTTTAGATGGAACAGTATTTGATTCGTCTATTCAGCGCGGGCAACCCATTTCTTTCGGCTTGAATCAAGTGATTGCCGGTTGGACGGAAGGCGTACAGCTGATGCCGGTTGGTTCAAAGTTTGTATTCTATATTCCTTCCGATTTGGCTTATGGCGACCGCGGTATGCCTCCTACAATTCCTGCGGGCGCTACATTAATTTTTACGGTTGAACTTATTGGAATAGAATAACATGGAAAATACAAAAAACAGAGCAAACACCATATTAGTAGCCGGGCTGCTAATCAACCTATCCATAGGTGTTTTGTACGCATGGAGCATAATTGGCAGAAGTTTGGTAGATTATTTTGGCTGGTCAAGTAGCCAAGCCAATTTGCCATTCACGTTATCTGCCGTTTCTTTTTCATTTGCAGCCTTTTTCGGTGGTAGAATACAAGACAAAATTGGTCCGAGATGGCCAGTAACTTGTGGAGCCTTGTTGGTCGGACTTGGAATGATCATATCAGGACTTTTCAGCACCCCGATAGGTATAGCCATCGGTTTTGGTATCATTACCGGTGGAGGTACAGGATTGGCTTACAGTTGCGTACTGCCACCGGCCTTAAAATGGTTTCATCCGGGCAAAAAAGGCTTGGTCAGCGGATTAGTTGTTGGCGGATTTGGTATTTCGGCACTATATTTTGCACCTATAACCGGAGCGTTGCTCAACAATTTTGACCTTCAAACAACGTTGATTATTTTGGGTACGGTAACGATTATTATCGCTACACCGATTGCACAACTTATCAAAAATCCACCTGCGGGTTATGTACCTCCAACACCTCAAAATTTTAAGGAAACTGCTGAGAATACAGACACTTCCGTGGAGTACACCCGTGGCGAAATGTTAAAAACAAAGCGTTTCTATATGTTGTTTCCGATGTTTTTGTTTTCATCGTCGGTGGGATTGATGATTATCGGAAGTATCGCAGTCATCGCAAGAGAGCAAATTCAGGACTTAAATTTGGCCATACTGCCGATGTTGGTGGCTCTTTTGGCCCTTATGAACGCTGTCGGAAGGATCGCCGGTGGATTTATGTCTGATAAGATTGGTCGTGTAAATGCCTTGTTTGTGATATTTACATTGCAAGCTCTCAATATGATAGCCTTTGCATCTTACAATAATTTAGCCATGATGATTGTTGGTATAATCGTTGTTGGATTCTGTTTTGGAACAACGCTGAGTGTATTTCCTGCGATTACAGCAGACCAGTATGGTAAGAAAAATTTTGGTGGAAATTACGGTATAATGTACTTTGCATGGGGGTTTGGAGCCGTTGTTGCACCTGTGATAGCCGGATTTCTTCATGATATTCATGGAAATTTCCACATGGCGTATATCATTTGTGCTGCGATGATGGTTGCAATGATTTTTGTGAATTATTTGTACAAGCGAAATTTGGCAACGTTAAAACAATAAAACAATGTGAACGGGGGCGTATGAAATACGCCCCTACCATTTTAATTTCAATTTTATGGGCGGATTAACCATGGCTTTGCAGCTCCTTTTGAGTTTATCACTTATTGTGTTTATTCACGAAATGGGACATTATTTAGCGGCGCGTGCTTTCGGCATTCGTGTGAATAAATTTTATTTATTCTTCGATGCTTGGGGCTTCAAGTTATTCAGTTTTAAACGTGGTGATACCGAATTTGGAATCGGTTGGCTTCCGCTCGGAGGTTATTGTCAAATCGCCGGAATGATTGATGAGACGCAAGACGAAAAAGGTTTGGCATCAGAACCACAACCATGGGAATATCGCTCAAAACCGGCTTGGCAACGCTTAATCGTGCTGTTTGGTGGAATATTTTTGAATTTCATTACCGGAATTTTGATACTTTCTGCTTTATTGTTTGGTAGAGGATTTTTGAGTAATGAAGAAGTATCGAGATACGGTATTGATCCGTCAATTGTAGCACAAGAAATCGGATTTCAAAGAGGCGACAGAATTTTGTATGTTGATGGCCGGCGAGTAGTGCGTTTTCAAGATACACAAGGTCCGAATGTTTTATTTGGTTCGGAAGTTACGGTGTTGCGAGGGGGTGAAATTGTGACAATTACAGTTCCAAGAAATACACATCAACGTGTGACGGATGCAGGTATGCCGCTTTTTAGTGCGGATAATTTTCCTGTAATTGTTGATAGAGTGCAAGAAGGCTCGATTGCGGAACAAATCGGAATACTTCCCAACGATCGAGTTTTGAAAATCAACAACGATACGATTCATTCCTTTGCAATGTTGCAAAATCTTTTGAGAATCCACAGAAACAGCGAGATAGAAGTGTCCGTAGTTCGAGATTCGAAAGTCGTTTTGTTGCCTGCAACTTTGGATGAAGCAGGAAGACTTGGATTTTACAGAGTAGCCTTTCCATTTGAAGGAACACGCTACACGGCACTTACAGCACTAAAATTTGGAACCAGAGATGGAGTTGGTTTATTGATAGCCAATGCAAGAGGACTCGGACAAGTGGCTTCGGGGCAAGTTAGAGCCACAGAAAGCATTCAAGGGCCTATCGGAATGGCGCGATTTTTTGGTGCAAATTGGGATTGGTTGAGGTTTTGGCATCTAACGGGTGTTATTTCGTTGATTTTAGCATTTATGAATTTTTTGCCGATTCCGGCATTGGATGGCGGACATATTGTGTTTACCATGTGGGAAATCATCACGCGCAAAAAACCAAGCGATAGATTCCTCATGATAACTCAACAAATCGGCATGGTACTTCTTCTAACGCTGATGCTGTTTGTTTTCGGCAACGATTTGTTTCGGATTTTCCGATGATGGATCAACAATCGAAACTATTCCACAATTCGTGGTTAATAATTAACTGCGTTGAAGCTTGTATTGTTCGTATTTTTTTTGTATCTTTGCATACTATTTAGGATTAGAAATTTTATGGTTCAAGAAAAACAACGCACACTAAAAGCCCCTGTAACTATCACAGGTGTGGGCTTACATTCAGGACAAAAGGTGACGATGAACATCTTACCTGCCCCTACAAACCATTGGTATAAGTTCAAACGCACGGACTTGGAAAATTCCAAATTAATTCCGGCACTTGCTGAGAATGTAGTTGATACATCGCGTGGAACAACACTACAAGTTGGCGAAGCAGCAGTTTCTACAGTCGAGCATGTTTTGGCATCGCTTTTTGCGATGGGTGTTGATAATGCTTTGATCGAAGTTGATAACGTAGAAATGCCGATTTCTGACGGAAGTGCTTTGGAATTTGTTAAAGCCATCTCTTCAGTTGGCACTGTGGAACAGGAAAACGATCGTGTCTATTACGAAGTCCCTAAACACTTGGCTTATGTAGATAAAGCCTCGAAAGTTGAAGAAATGGTGGTTAGCAGCAGCGGCACAAAATATACGGTTTTGATTGATTATGAAATGGACGTTTTGCCGTTGCAATTGGCCTCGCTACATGATTTAGCACAGTTTGAAACGGAAGTAGCACCGTGTCGAACATTCGTATTTCTGCATGAATTGGAACAGCTGGTTAAACATAATTTGGTCAAAGGTGGAGACTTGAACAATGCGATTGTGTTTGTCGAAAAAACAATTTCGGCAGAAGAACACGGCCGCTTGGCAAAGTTTTTCAACAAGCCGGACATCGGAGTTATTGAAGAATTAGGAATTTTGAACAACCTTAAACTTCACTTCAAAAATGAGCCCGCTCGTCACAAATTGCTGGATTTGATCGGCGATATGACGCTGGTTGGGGCAAGAATGAAAGGACACGTGATTGCACACCGTCCGGGGCATCGTGTCAACGTTGAGTTTGCAAAAATTATCCGTCAAAAAATGTTGGAAGAAATCGCCACTAAAGATGTTCCGAAAATTGATTTGAATGCAACGCCGTTGTTCGACATTGAGCAAATCAAACAAAAACTCCCACATCGTCCGCCGTTCCTCTTGGTTGACAAGGTTATGGAAATGAGTGAAACGCACGTTGTCGGGGTGAAAAATGTAACGATGAATGAAGATTTTTTTCGCGGACATTTTCCCGGAGATCCTGTTATGCCGGGCGTTTTGCAAGTAGAAGCGATGGCTCAATGTGGAGGAATTTTAGCATTAAGCAGCGTTCCGGATCCGGAAAATTACTCAACATATTTCATGAAAATTGACAATGTGAAATTCCGCCAAAAGGTTGTACCGGGAGATACGTTAGTGTTCAAATTAGAATTACTCTCGCCGATTCGCAGAGGATTAGTGAATATGAAAGGAACTGCTTACGTTGGAAACAACATCTCTTGCGAGGCAGAAATGCTGGCACAATTAGCCAAAAATACTTAAAACAAAAAATATGTACCACCCTTTATCATACGTACATCCGGAAGCAAAAATTGCAGAAAATGTCGTCATTGAGCCGTTTGCGACCGTTCATAAAAATGTTGAAATCGGCGAAGGAACGTGGATTGGTCCTAATGCAGTAATCATGGATGGTGCTCGAATCGGAAAAAATTGTAAGATATTTCCGGGAGCTGTGATTTCGGGAGTTCCGCAAGATTTGAAATTCGTTGGAGAAGAAACTACCGCTGTTATCGGCGACAATACAATCATTCGCGAGTGTGTAACTATCAATCGAGGAACACAAGCCAACTGGGAAACCCGCGTTGGAGATAATTGCTTGATCATGGCTTATGCACATCTCGGACACGACTCAATTGTCGGAAACAACTGTATTCTTGCCAATAATGCATCACTCTCAGGACATGTGATTGTTGACGATTGGGCAATTCTGAACGGATTTGTCGCTGTTCAACAGTTTATTCGCATTGGCTCACACACCTACGTTGCAGGTGGAGCATTAGTTCGCAAAGACATTCCGCCGTTCACAAAAGCGGGACGTGAACCGATTTCATACGTGGGTATTAACTCCGTAGGCCTACAGCGACGCGGATTTACAAACGAGCAAGTCGAACACATTCAAAACATTTATCGCTATATCTACCTGCGAAATTTGAATGTAACCAGCGCACTCGAATTGATTGAAAAAGAAATCCAGCAAACTGCCGAACGTGACGAAGTTCTGTCGTTTATACGAAACTCGCAGATTGGCATCATGCGTGGATTGGAATAGAATGTTTTTCCGCACTGTTATATTTTGTTTTCTCGTCTCAACCGGACTGCTTTCTACGATTTCTGCACAACGAAGTTTTACGTTGAGTGGAACAATCAGAGACGGCTCAAATGGTGAAACGCTTATCGGAGCAACTGTTTCGGTTAGAGATGCCGATGGTAGAATTAATGGTGTAGTCACAAATATCGATGGATTCTACTCCATAACTTTGCCTGCCGGAGACTACACTGTGATGTTTTCTTTTATGGGGTACGAAACGCAGGAAAGAACAATTTCGCTAACACAAAACATAAGAATTTCTCTGGAATTACACCCTGCATCTGCAATGCTTTCCGAAGTTGTTATTACCGAAGAACGTGGCAATAGAGCAATCACGAGGAACGAAATGAGCGTAGTCCGAATGGATATCCAAACGATTAGGCAAATTCCTGCTCTATTGGGCGAAGTTGATATAATTAAAGCCATACAGCTGCTTCCCGGTGTGATGGCCACAAGCGAAGGAGGAGCCGGATTCAGCGTTCGAGGAGGTGCACCGGATCAGAATTTGATTTTGTTGGATGGCGCTGTGGTTTACAACCCCGCGCATGCACTTGGATTTTTCTCGGTATTCAACAATGATGCAATCAAAGATGTTGCAATTTTCAAAGGCGATTTTCCCGTACAGTATGGCGGACGTTTGTCGTCGGTGCTCAATATCAGACAGAGAGATGGAAATTTGAGAAGATTTGAAGCAACGGGCGGAATTGGGTTATTGTCGAGCCGGCTAACCCTCGAAGGTCCGATTATCAGAGATCGAACATCGTTTATGCTGGCAGGACGTCGAACATATTTTGACATATTTTTACCTCTTGCCAACGATCCAATGGCACGAAATACGAGGTTGTTTTTTTACGATTTAAATGCGAGAATTACACATCAATTTAATGAGCGAAATCGCTTGTTTATTTCGGCATACAACGGATTGGACGTATTCGGAACTCGTGGAGACAATTTTATGCAGTTCGATTACGGAAACACCATACTTTCGGCACGCTGGAATCATTTGTTTTCGCCAAGATTGTTTTCAAATTTGACGATGGTGTATTCGAACTACAATTATACAACCGGCGGAGATGTTGGCAGTATACGATTTATATGGAATTCCGGTTTGAGCGATTTGGGTGGAAAGTTGGATTTTACCTTTATTCCAAATCCAAGAAATACGATACGTTTCGGATTTTCAAGTATTTTTCATACCTACCGTCCCGGATTTGCAGAATTTGCAATGGGTGGAGCTGATTTAAACTGGTTTGGCGGTGGCGGTGTTGGTGCTCAAATCAATTTGCCTGATAATTTTGCTTTGGCAAACGCAATTTATATTGGAAACGACCAGAATATCGGAAGTCGATTCTCGTTGAAATACGGCATTCGCTTGACGAGCTTCTCAAACGTTGGCGGCATAGAATATCGTTATGAAAATTTTATTGTTGTTGATAGTATTATTCATCCGAGAGGAAGATTCTGGCACACAAATTTTGGTGTCGAACCTCGAATAGGTGCAACATTCGTAATCAACGATGCAACTTCTATCAAAGCAAACTATTCGCGAACGATACAATATTTACAGCTTGCACAAAATTCGACAGGAGGAAATCCGTTAGATTTATGGTTTCCGACAAATTCGAACATCAGACCGCAGGAAGCAGATATGTACGCAATCGGGTTGTTTCGGAATTTTCTAAATAATCAGTTGGAAACCTCAATCGAATTTTATTACCGAAATATTTTTAACGCCATTGATTTCAAAGATCATGCCAATCTTATGATGAACCCGCATTTGGATGGCGAAGTTCGACAAGGACGGGGTAGGGCATACGGCATGGAGGTCATGATTAAACGACCGGGCGGAAGACTAAACGGTTGGATAAGCTACACGCTGTCCCGCTCCGAACGCACCATTCCGGGAATTAACGATGGACGAACATTTTTAGCACCGTTTGATAGAACACATAATCTTTCGGTTGTTGCAAATTTCGAACTTTCCGAAAGACATTCCTTTTCTGCAACTTGGGTGTTTTATACCGGAAGTGCTGTAACGTTTCCGACCGGACGAGCGATTATAAACGGAATTTCACTCCCTGTTTACGGCGCTAGAAATGCACACCGAATGCCGAACTATCATCGTTTAGATGTTTCATATACCTTGAGAAGCCGACCCGACCCGACCCGCCGTTGGAGTTGGGATTGGAATTTTGGACTTTTCAACGCTTACGGACGAAAAAATGCTTGGGTCATTAATTTCAGAGAAGACAGACAGCCCACCGGCAGTGTCCGTAGATTTGCAGAAATGACCTACCTTTTTGGAGTAATTCCGTCAATCACGTTTAACTTTAATTTTTAGCGATATGAGAAACTTCAACATAGACTGGTCAAAGGTTAAAGGTCAAGGGTCAAAGGTTTTTCTAATTCTTTGCCTTTTGCCTTTGACCCTTTACCTTTTGCCTTCTTGTACCGAAGAAATCGACATTAGGTTAAGAGACGGCGATGTGCGTTTGGTGGTTTTTGGCGGAATTGGTATTGAACCCGGTGTGCATACGGTCGTACTTTCACGAACGACAAGTTATTTCGAAGATCCAAAAGAACCTCTTTATGTTGAAGGTGCAACCGTTACAATCACGGAGTTTGACGGAAATATGCAAAAAACAGGAGAAATTTTTCATTTGACGGAAACAAGTCCCGGTCATTATCAAACCGCTCCGGATGTTTTCGGAATACAAGGGTTCACTTATCGTTTGGATATTTTTCTCAACGAAGAAATAGGCGGTTATTCAAGATATTCAGCAGATGCTTTTTTTCCGTTTATTGCCGACCAAATTGATTCTTTGCATGCTATTCACGCTCGAAATATGCTCTTTACCGGAATTATCGGAGGTGATCCGTTTGATACGGTTAATCGTCCGACAGGCTGGAATCTACTGCTTTTTGCAAATGATCCGCCAGGGATAGAATCTTTTTACGTATTTGTTACATATCTAAACGGAGTTGCATTGAACGACACATTAACGAGACTTCTGTTGTTGGACAATTCAATGATAGATCAAGATACAATCAATCTTGATGGTATGCCTATTGCATTTTTTCGAGATGTACAGTTTGGCGGTCGAGATACAGTCAATGTCGGCGACACGTTGGGCTTAGAAATTAGAAGTATTTCAGCAGATCATTACCGTTGGATTTTAGAATTTCGAAATATCTACGGCGGACAAAATCCCATGTTTGGCGGTGCTCCGGCAAATGTTCGCGGAAATGTCAGAAATATGGGCAGAGGTTTAGATGCCATCGGCTATTTTTGGGCACACGGAAGCCGTAGGGCATACGTGATTGTTGGAAAGTAATTAAACAACCGTCATGTCGAGCGAAGCGGAGCGAAGTCGAGACATCCCCCTTGCTATGTTCATTTTTTTTTGTATCTTTGTATCTTTGGAAATAGTACCCAATGCAATTTAAAAATGTTATAGGACAACGCGAATTAATTCGGAAACTTACCGCTATGGCTTTGAGTGGACGTGTTCCGCACGCTCAACTTTTTTTAGGTCATAAAGGAAATCAGAAGTTAGCATTAGCGATTGCTTACGGGCAATTTTTGAATTGCAAAAACAGACAGATTTTTCAGGAAGTTAGTGCTGATGGTCTTTTGGCAGATTCGTGTGGAACGTGTACATCATGTATAAAATTTCAAAATTTGGCACATCCTGACTTGCATTTTTTCTTTCCGAACAATAAAACGGGTTCGATGAAAGAGAGCGACAGTAGCGATTATATGGATGACTGGCGAAAAATGATAACCGAATATCATGCGGAATTTTCGTTAAATCAGTGGTATGACGCAATCGGATTGGGAAACAGCCAAGGCTACATCAACAAGCGTGATGTAGACAATATAATCAAGATATTGACGTATAAAAATTTTGAAGCTCCAACGAAAGTCATTATCCTTTGGATGGTGGAAAAATTTTACAGCGATATTTCTACCAAACTGTTAAAAGTACTTGAAGAACCTTCTGAAGGGACAGTGTTTTTGCTGATTGCCGAAAATTCAAATCAAATTCCTGCAACGATTTTATCTCGGACGCAAATCATTCGTGTGCCGAAAATTAACGAGGTAATCACTCGAACCGACGACGACAATTTCAATCACGATAATTTTGTAGATTGGATGCGGATGTGCCTGAAAGTAGACACAGCTCAAATGAACGAGTTTTCAAAAAAAATGAAAGACCTGGGACGCGAACGCTTGAAATTATTTTTGAATCAAGCCCTAGATAAGATTCGTTGGACGGTGATGATAAATTACCACAACCTCGACCATGTATTTGTTTCTTCGGAGGAACAAACATTTCTAACGAAATTTTCGCCGTACATTCATTCCAACAATTTAGTGAAATTTGTTGCAGAAGTCGAAAAAGCGATATATCACATCGAGCGCAACGCTAACGGGCATTTGGTGATGTTCGACCTCTCGATAAAATTGTCAGGACTGTTGAAAAAACAATAATCGTACAAAAACTAACGATAACGTCATTGCGAGGCACAGCGTGCCGAAGCAATCCAAATGACTAGATTGCTTCACTGCGTTCGCAATGACGGAAAAAAGAGGCGCCTCTATACAAAAAAACGAAACACTACGTGTTTCGTTCCTAATCAGATTTAGCAAAAAGCTTACATCATGCTTGCTTCGGCTGCATCGCGAAGTTGCTGAACGTAGATCGCTTTTTTACGTTGTGCCCGAGCGATAACCGATGGCTTTTCGAATTGTTTGCGTCTTCTCAACTCTTTAACAACTCCTGTTTTTTCAAACTTACGTTTGAATTTTTTCAAACCTCGGTCAATGTTTTCGCCTTCTTTTAGGGGTACAATGATCATACTAAATACCTTTTCCTTTCATTTAAGTGAATAATTTCTAACTTTTGGATTGCAAAGATACGATTTTTTTTTGAATTAGCCAAATTTTTTCGTAACTTTGCAGAAAATTTTTATCCTACAATGAAAAAAACGAAGCAAGATATTACGAAAGTAACGACGCAGGTTTTGCGTGGAATGAAAGAACATGGTAAAAAGATTGCTATGCTTACAGCCTACGATTATACGACTGCAAAGATCATTGATCAGGCGAATATAGATGTTATTTTGGTTGGCGACTCGGCCGCTAATGTGATTGGAGGGCATCGAACGACTTTGCCGATTACCTTGGATCAAATGATATATCACGGTAGATCGGTTGTTAAAGCCGTGGAACGTGCATTGGTCGTAGTGGACTTGCCTTTTGGTTCGTATCAAGGCAACTCGAGAGAAGCGCTTGCTTCGGCAATTCGCATCATGAAGGAAACCGGTGCCGATGCAGTGAAATTGGAAGGGGGAAAAGAGATTGTGGAATCGGTTGAACGTATTCTCTCAGCAGGAATTCCGGTGATGGGGCATTTGGGCTTAACACCGCAATCTATCAATAAATTCGGGACTTATGTGGTTCGTGCGACCGAAAAAGCGGAAGCCGATAAACTTGTCAAAGATGCGGTTTTACTTGAAAAAATAGGATGCTTTTCTATTGTTTTGGAAAAAATTCCGGCAAAATTGACTAAAAAAGTTGTTAAGGAGCTGGCGATCCCGATTATTGGTATTGGAGCCGGATGTGCTGCCGATGGACAGGTTCTTGTTTTACACGATATGCTCGGTATTACGCAGGATTTTTCGCCACGTTTTTTACGACGCTATGCGAATTTGAATGATGTTATCGGAGATGCTGTTCGGCGATATGTTGATGATGTGAAAACACATGATTTTCCGAATGTTAAGGAGCAGTATTAAAGATAATCAACCTACATTCATTCCAATTCGCAAACTGCCTTGTGCAATTACGTTTTTTATTTGTAATTGACAAGGCAGTCGGTTTGAGACTTCGTACTAAAATCTTACTTTTTACATGTTTCCAGAGGCGTGTAAAGTTCAATCAGATTTTCCTCCGGGTCGTGCAAGTGGACAACTCGCATTCCGGCGCCTGTCCAGTCTGTTGGCTGATTAATGAATTTAACACCTTTTTTCAAAAGTGTTTCGTAAGTTTCATCTACATTTTCTGTTTCGAAAGAAATCATTAATTTCTCGCGACAACCCGACGGCTGAGTTTTGTCGGCATTGCCCAAAAACTGTGCCATTGCGTCGCTTGAAAACATAGCAAGTCCTTCGCCGGCAAATCCTTCCGCCACTTTGAAAGCTTCGTATTCCATACCGTCTATCTTATAAACAGCTTCAAAACCGAGTTTTTGGGTGTAAAACTCTAAACACTTTTGGTAGTCTTTGACTAACAATCTTACATTGCAAAATTTCATAATACTATATTTTTAAAAGTTAATTATCCTTCGTACCCGCTCATTAAATCCCAACGTATGCCGAATTTATCAACCAAAACTACATAAGCGGTGCAATATGTTGTGTTGCATAAAGGTGTGATAATGGTTGCTCCAGCGGACAAGATTTCGTAAGCTGTTTTTAATGCTTCGTCTGATTCAAATTCCATTAAAAGGCTCATTTTGTGAGAATTTGTTGGCTCTATTTCGCCTAGTAGATTCATTGAATCGTCGCCTAATGAAATGCGCTTATTACCAATCGACATTTCGGCATAGAAAACAAAATCTTTTTCTTCAGGTTTGTATTGAAAATCTTTTGGATTGGCTTGTGAGTAAAGCACTTTTTCTCTAATTTTTGCACCGAAAGCTCTTTCGTAAAGTGCTATTGCTTCATTGCATTGTCCATTGAAGCCAAGTGCAGGTGTCATTTTTACTTTTACCATAATTTATTCCTCCTGTTTTTATAAATTTTTATTGAGTTCTGCGGTTTAATACTTATATGACTTTGGCGATCAGTTGGATTGTATTAAAATATTTTCCATCTTCTGCCGCCACCATATCCAAATCCCATTTTTTTTGTTCAACAGAAGAAGGGTTAAAGATTGCAAGGTATTCTTTCCAAGCTATATCGTGGCAAGCCTGTTCGCTGATGTTCACAATTTCGATTCCCTCTGCCTTGCTAAACAAGTCCTTCCACCATCCAATGCCTCGGACATATCTTTCGACATCAGGAACATCCCAGAACGGTTGCATTTCCGGCGGAACATTATCGCCAAAATCGTACTTCAACCCTGGAAATGAAACGGCAATATAACCGCCTTTTTTTACATACGAAATAAAATTCGGCAACATTTCCTCAGTATCGCCAAACATATTGTACGCACCTACCGAAAAAATCACGTCGAAGTAACGTTTTGCAAACGGCAACGGCTGTGCAGCGTCTATCATCATCGGAACGATTTTATCCGCAATGCCGAGTGATTGAAATCTCTTATAATTTTCGGTTGGGTCAGCGTATAAATCGGTGGAAAAAATATTTGCGCCATATTCTTGCACTAAATACAACGATGACAAGCCCGGTCCACAGCCCAAATCAAGGATTTTCATATCTTTTGTGATTGTGAAATGCGAAGCCAATTCCTCAGCTTGCCGTATTGCATTTGGTCCCCACATTGTTTCTTGCAATAGTGCAAGATTCTTTTCATCAGCGACGAATTTATTTGAAAATGTATTATTCATTATTTTTTTTCTTAAAAGTTAATTTGATTTATTTTTTTACGTTTAATTTTTCTATTGCCATACACCAGCGAATGCCGAATTTATCGGTGAAATCACAAATCAAGTCAGCGTATTCTATTTTTTGAAGTGGTGTACGAATTTCAGCATCTTGCTTCAATACTTCGTAGGCTTTTCTAATTTTGGCTTCCTCATTGGCATCAAACAGCAAACAAAACTGCATAATGTTTCCGCTGTAAGATTTATCGCCGTCAATAGAGTCGGGATTTTCTACGTTTTGCTCGCTAAAACCGAGCCACTGACCGTCAAATTTCAGCACAACGTGTGCGAATGTTCCATCGTCGAACAAATCCTCTTTTTCGTATTCAACTTTGGCATCAAAAGCCTTTTGGTAGAAAGGAACTGCCTTATCCGTTCCTTTTACGAATGCGTACATAAACGTTTTCATATCTATTTTTTTATTTAAGAGTGCAAAGATACGACATATAGGCAAATGCAGAAGCGTAAAAAATCGACTTTTTACACGTAGCACTCATCGGGAGCATAATAAACTTCCCTTTTTTTGCGGACATCAGTAGGCGTATCACCCGAAAAAGATTTAATTTCTTTCATCAGGTGTGTGCCGTCGTAGTATCCACGTTCTAAAGCAATCGTGAGCAGGTCTTTTTCCGGATATTTTACGATGTCTTGTATAGTGTGTGTAAATCGGATAATTTTTGCAAACATTTTGGGGCTTACACCGATTGCCGTCTTAAATCTGCGCTCAAAATGCCGTTGGCTGAGGCAAATATCGGAAGCAAGGCGAGTGAGATTTAATTGTCCTTTTGTAAAATTTATGACATCTACGGCACGAAGTATTTGAACATCGGGAGAATACAAATGCGGAAGCATTTTTATCAAATGATTGTTCGTATGTGCAATAATTTCCTGTGCCGATTGTTTTTCGGGAAAAGTTTCGTAAAATGATTTGTCGAACAACGTTTCGAGCAATGCCAACTCTACGCTTCGATTGGTAAGCTCCATTTGCGGAACGCGCGTAAAAGCCGTGATAGCCGCAGGTTTGAAGCGGATGCCGAACATTTGCGTGTGTTTTGTGGAATCGACTTCAAAAAAGTTTGTCATCGTACCGAAAATTGTGGCACGGGAAATACCCTTTGTACTGTCGAAATCGAAAATAATATCTGCATAGGCATCAGGCAAAACTTTTGCATAAATCCCGCTCGGCACAAAATCGGTTGCTAACCAATAGTTTTCTATCCAAGGGGTTAATCGTATGTCGGACTTATATTCTTGGTAATGGTACATTTTGTTCTTTTACTTTTCGTATATTCCATGGTAAATATCCTGATATACTATTAATTTCTTTTGCAAAGATACATTTTTTTTTCGTATCTTTGCGGAAAATTATGAACATCCTTTACGAAGACAACCATTTAGTCGCCATTAACAAACGTTCCGGCGAAATCGTTCAAGGCGATAAAACCGGCGATGTGTGTATAGTTGAGGAAGTGAAATCTTTTTTGAAAAAACGCGGCAACAAGCCCGGAAATGTTTATGTAGGCTTGCCTCATCGTTTGGATCGCCCGACTTCCGGCGTTTTGCTGTTGGCTAAAACCGACAAGGCTTTAGCGAGAGTCAACAAGCTAATTCACGATCGTGAATTTGACAAAACCTATTGGGCGATTGTGCGAAATAAACCGCCAAAAGATTCCGATCGATTAGTGCATTGGCTTCAAAAAAATGAAAAGCAGAATAAATCGTACGCTTCCGATATTGAAAAAAAAGGTTGGCAAAAAGCGGAATTAGAGTATAAAGTTGCAGCTTCAAGCGATAATTATTATTTGCTTGAAATCAAATTGCTGACAGGTCGTCATCATCAAATCCGTGTGCAGCTCTCGGAGATCGGCTGTCCTGTTCGCGGCGATTTGAAATATGGTTTTGAGCGTTCCAACCGCGACGGGTCAATTTCACTTCATGCCCGTGTTTTGGAATTTATTCATCCCATCAAAAACGAGCCGATAAAAATTACTGCACCTGCCCCAAAGGAAAATCTTTGGCAGATATTAGAGGGAAAGGCCTTGTAATTTCACTTTTTTTTCGTACCTTTGCAACTGAAAAATAATTACAAGTTGCACCCAACGGGCATGAAATATAAAATTATCGCTGCTATTGCAATTCTGCTCTTGTCATGCAGTTTTTCAACGTACGCACAAGTAGATACAAGAGGTACGGATTTTTGGCTGACATTCGGAATGAATCGTACTAGAAGTCTTACGGCAGTTAGTCTGCAAGTGCGAATCGTAGCAGGCGAACAGCCCGCTGAGGGGTATATACACTTTACAGCGCTTAATGATTCCATGTTTTTTTCTGTTCCTGCCGGCGGAGTATTTACGCATCCGCTTACCCAACAGCAAAAAGACTCCGTGTATAATATGCCGACAACGCCGGCGATAAGCAGGCGCAGTATTCGTGTAACCAGCGACAATTCGATTACGGTTTATGCTTTTAACGGTGGCAGTGTTAGTGCCGATGCAACGAATGTGTTACCTGTAAGTGTGCTCGGTACTGACTATATCCATATTTCATATAGGGCTTTTTCTGGAAATTATAGAGATGCTTATGGAATTGTAGCCATCCACGATGGTACCCGTATAGACAGTAATGGTATATATATGACTACACTCAATAGAGGACAAACATTATATCATCGTGCCTCTACAGTGGCCACAGACTTGACCGGCACTCGCATCACGACTAATCATCCGGTGGCTTTTTTTGCTTTGAGCGAGGGTGTTGCGATACCTAATCCCGGAGCAACTGCAGTGGATAATTTATTTCAACAATTAGCACCGGTGAACACTTGGGGAAGAACTTTTTTTGCACCGGTTACCCGTCGAGGTGTAAATAGAGTGCGTATTGTTGCTTCGCAAGACGGCACTAATATTACGCAAGCAGGTGGAGAAATAATGAGTACGGGAGGACAAACTTCGCTTACCAATCTTCAAGCAGGTCAATGGGTGGAATTAGAAATCAGATTATCTCGTAACGGAGCTTTTATCGAATCAAATTATCCTATAGGAGTCTGTGTTTATGTAACAGGTGCATCGCTTTTTGAAGGAAGTCACCCACCCAGTCAATCAGACCCTTCGCAAGCGTGGTTGCCGGCTATTGCCCAAACAGTTCGTTCGGCATTAATTGCTCCTTTTCCTGCTGTTGGAAGTGCAGCCTTGCTTAGACATGATGCTATCATTGTTACACCTACTGAAACTAGATATAATACTACTGTAAGAGTTGGTACCGGAGTACCGCAGGCCTTGTCTGGCGGTACTTGGCATCAGCATGGTTCCGGTTGGTCATTTTATATTATGCCGCTTCTCGATTTTCATACGTCGTACACCTTTTTTAATATGGACGGACTTTTTGTGATGGGTTATGGAGAAGGTCAACATATCTCTTATTATTACTTGTCTGCTTCGGCTATGCGTACGCTTGATGTTGCTTTTTATGTCGATGATATTCACTTTGAGGACTTGGCTTTCGATAGCATTTGTGCGCGGCCAGCACGTTTTCGTGCCGAGATATCCGGAAATAGAAGTACAGATCCCGGATTTTTAAGATGGTATATCGACAATGTGGAAGAGACTGCCGCTCGCGATAACTTGACTTGGAGTAAAAACTTTGCCGGCGGTACTTACCAAATAAGAATGGTAGTTTTTATGGACGATAATGTGACAACAGACACGGCGGAAGGCACTTTGATTGTAAATCCGTCTTTCGCTTTGACAGTAAGAGATACGATTTGCGAAAATGCTTTGCCGTATGTTTGGCGTGATACGACTTTCTCGGCCGGCACGCAGAGCGGCACTTTTGTTTTCCATAGACAAACGGTACATGGCTGCGACAGTATTGTAACCTTGAATTTGATTGTCCATCCCATCGCTCACGGCATTAACACACAAGCTGCCTGCGTTAGCTTCACTTGGATTGATGGTATTATTTACACGGCAAGCAACCATACAGCCACTTATACAATTGTTGGCGGTTCGGTGCACGGGTGCGATAGTATTGTAACTTTGAATTTGACCATAAATCCTGCATTTCATTTATCGGAAGATCTCACTATTTGCAACAGTGAGCTGCCGTATACTTGGCACGGCAATGTTATTCCGATTGGCACAACCAACAGTTCATTTACGTTCAATGAAATGACGATTCACGGTTGCGACAGTATTGTAACTTTGAACTTAACAGTGATCCCGTACTTAATAGCCGAACTAAATCCGATACCTCCCATAATATGCCGTGGTGATGCCTATTTCAATCTGTCTTACGTGGTCTTTTCCGGATCTCCCCGCTACCAATCTGTTTATTTCGACGAGAAAGCCCGTGCTGCAGGTTTTAATGATATTATCAGAGAACCGGTTAATGCATTTTCTATAGACATTCCTCTGCCTGTCGGTGTGCGCCCGGACACTTACCGCGGTACGTTGATACTCGAAAAGGATTTTTGCGATGAGAAAAAACTTGATTTTGAGTTCACAATTCATTACAACGTTGCAATTATTATCCAAATGTGGAATGATGTGCTTGCGTTGTCGACCAGCGTTCCGATGGAAGAGGACTGCCGACTATCAGGTTTCCAATGGTATAAAAACAATCTGGAGATTCCGGGTGAGCATGCAAGACGCTCATATCTTTACGTTGGTCCTTTTGAAACGCTTGACTTCAACGCAGAATACAAGGTGAGATTTATTCGCTGTGCAGAAGGAGATACCGTATATACCTGCCCGATAGTACCGGTATTGCGTCCCGCTAGAGCCGAGTTTCCGACTCTTGTAAACGCAAGTCAAATTTTTAATATTTCGATACCTACGGCAGGATATGTGGAGATCCATGACTTGCTAGGACGTAGAATATCCCGACAGCTGGTCGTAGAGGGAATAAACAGCATTACCGCACCTAATTTTGGAGGAATTTATGTGCTGACCATATGGAGTAGAACGGGTGAAAATATGGTGAGCGAAAGAATTGTTGTTAGATAGTGAGAAATACAGCCGGAATATCGTTTTTGATTTTTATACTGTTGCTGGTATCAGTGCAAACAGCGTTTACTCAACATGGTCGTAATAACAGCAGTAATTCCATTGCTCTCTGGACAAATGCCGGATACAGCAGCATCATGAATCACTCGCCTGCAACTCGAGCAATTGGCGGATTAGGAGGTGCCATCGGTATTGGATACGAGTACAGAGCGCGCAGCGGTTTCTTGCTGCAGACGGGCTTTGAATTATCTCTTTACAATTCTCTGATGCGCCGAAACGATACGCTTCATATTGTACCGATGGTTGATACGGAGGGAAGAGCCTTTGATGGTCTGTTCTCTTTTGAGAATATAAACTCGCGTCAGCAGCTGGTAAACATAGGACCGACATTGATGCTTGGAACGCAGTTTCAAAATAATTTTTATTTTCTGGTTGGCGGGAAAGTCAAATTCAATATTGACGGAGCAGAACGACCAAACAGCGATGTTACCAAACGAGCGCGTTACGACAACATCATCGGCGATGACCACGACGGCATACTCAGCGATATGCCCAATCATGGTTTGATGACAAACCAGCGCTCGCATGATAGTCCGCTGAATATAAATCCATTATTCATCGGTTCTGTCGAAGTCGGGCGTGTTTTTGTTACTAGAAATTCCCGAGACAATAGACATCGAGGAATGGGGAATTTCCGAAATAATGGAGGCACGAGAATGCGTTTATCCGTATTCTGCGACTATGGCTTTTCGCAGGCTTCGAGGTCGAATAATAATTTGATAATAAACAACTCACATACGAGCGAATATACTCCTCTAATAACGGGCTTTCTTAATTATGATGTGAATTCACGGTTTTTTAACACGCTTTTTGTCGGTGTAAAACTGACTATCCTTTTCGATACTCCTAGAAGATGTCATTGCAGGCAGCAACTGCAGATTCGATGAAGCCGGTCTGTTTGTTATTTTCATTTTTTTTTCATATCTTTGTAAAACCATGCTGAAAAAAAACATTTATATCCTGCTTGTATTTCTGCTGATAACTTGTCGTCTGCAAGCCGCATACATCCTAATTCCAATGGACAACGCACAGAGAAATCATTTGAAAGCGTACGGAATTGCCTACTGGGTGCTTGAGCAAGAAGTGGAAGTGGATTGGCTTCTGAATTATCGAGGTGGAAGCTTTATGATGCGGCACTCGCCGCAAATCGTAAGAGAGTGCCGACTTCGAGGTGTGACCTATCAAGTGATTGCAACGGTTCAAGCCGAGCAAATTCGAAGACAGATAGCCGAGCCCGATGTGAATATGGATATCGTTACGCTTCACAAAGCACCGAGAATTGCGGTGTATTCGCCGCCAAATATGCTGCCTTGGAACGATGCTGTAACTTTAGTGCTGACTTACGCCCAAATTCCGTTTGATATTGTGTATGACGACGAAGTTCTGGCAGGCGTACTTCCGATGTACGATTGGCTGCATCTGCATCACGAGGACTTTACCGGACAAAGAGGCAAATTTTGGGCGGCATTTCGTAATGTACCTTGGTATCAAGAGGAAGTTCGCAGACAAGAAGAAAACGCAAGAAGGCTCGGATTTACGAGGGTTGCGGACATGAAATTGGCAACTGCACTCAAGATTCGGGATTTTGTAGCCGGCGGCGGCTTTCTGTTTGCAATGTGCTCGGCACCTGAAAGTCTTGATGTTGCACTGGCTGCCGAAGGTATAGATATTGTTGCGGAAATGTTCGATGGAACTCCTATTGATCCTGATGCACAAGAACGATTGGATTTTACAAGAACATTTGCGTTTAGAGATTTTACAATCGTTAAAGACCCCTTTAAATATGCCATTTCGAACATTGATGTAACGCATACCCGTCCGAGAAATCTTACGCGGGAAAATGACCTTTTTACGCTGTTCGAATTTTCGGCAAAATGGGACTGGGTGCCAACGATGCTCACGCAGAATCACACCCGGATTATTCACGGATTTATGGGTCAAACCACAGCATTTAACAAAGATTTTCTCAAGCCGAATGTAATTATCTTGGGGGCAAATGCGGCATTGAACGAAGCACGCCTTATTCACGGTACGCTTGGAAACGGCATGTGGACATTTTTTGGCGGGCACGACCCTGAGGACTATCAACACTTCGTCGGCGATCCTCCGACTAATTTAGACTTATTCCCAAATTCACCCGGATACCGCTTAATTCTAAATAACGTGCTTTTTCCTGCCGCAAGAAGAGAACAAAGAAGAACATAATATGAAACCACTATCAATCATCGTCGCAATCGCTGAAAACCTCGCTATTGGAAAGGACAACGACCTGCTTTGGCATTTGTCGGAAGACTTAAAACGCTTTAAAAAAATCACACTCAATCATACGGTTGTGATGGGTTTGAACACATTCTATTCACTGCCTGTTCGACCATTTCCTAAACGCCGAAATATCGTTATCGTAGATGATACAAGTGTGAAAATTGAAGGTTGCGAAATGGCGTATTCCATTCAGGAAGCTATTGATTTGTGTGATGAACATCAAGAAAATTTCATTTGCGGCGGAGCCTCTATTTATCGACAATTCCTGCCGCTGGCAGACAAATTGTATCTGACGATAGTTTACAAGGACTTCGAAGCCGACACTTTTTTTCCCGAAATCAATTATGATGAGTGGAATCTTATTGAAGAAAGCGAGCGAGTGTTGGATGAACAAACACAATTAGAATACGCTTACCTGACTTATGAACGGAAATAAAGCATTTGCAATTTTCGATAAAAATCCGTATCTTTGCGGAAACTATCAAAAAATAAACTGGTGAAAAATAAATTTTTGTTCGCATTTGTTGTGTTTCTCGGAGTTTTTACCACTATTCAAGCCAATAGCGGATTTGAACTGACTGTGAGAATTCATGGCTATCCGGAAGGCGAAACAGTACGCTTGGGACGGTATTTCGGGGCGCAAACGCTTTTAGTACCGGATACAGCGGTGTTCGACGAAAGACGCGGTGTTTTCGTGTTTAGACGAGACGAACCGCTGCAAGGAGGTATGTATATGTTGGTAAGCCATCAAAATTTCTCTGCAGAGCTCATTGTGGACAAATATCAACATTTTTCGGTAGAATTGAGATATCCGGAATTTGGTGCGGATATGGTTTTTACCGGCTCTCCGGAAAACCAGATTTTTGCAGATTTTAACACACAAACTCGTCCTTTGCATCAAAAAATAGCAGAACTTCGCCGACAACACAGCGAATTGGAAGATAGAGAGTCTCCCGAGGCACAAGCCTTAGTCGAACAAATGCAAGAACTATGGGAAAATATCCATCAACTTCAAACGCAGTTTATGGAGGATAATCCGACAAACTTGATGACGGCTGTTTTCAGAGCACAACGAGATATTGATGTTCCGGAAGCACCGGATTATATTCCCGAGGATCAGCGAAACAACTGGCGTTACAATTATTTTAAAGATAACTTTTTCACAAATATTGATTTGTCGGACAGTCGCTTGCTGCGTACACCAATTTTTCATCAACGTTTAGTGCACTACTTGGATCGCGTACTTGTGCAGAGCCCCGACTCACTCATATCCGGTATTGATCATTTGATTAGTCAGGTTCGCGAAAATCCGGAGCTGTTTGAACACGTGCTTCGATACACAATCAACAGATTTATGCGTTCGCAAATTATTGGACATGATGCGATTTGGGTGCATTTGGTAGACAAATACTATTTGACCGGCGAAGCATTTTGGGTGAGTGAAGCAACGCTTGAAAATTTACGAACAGCTGCAGATCGAGCCAGACCGCTTTTAATCGGAAATGTGCCTAAGGAATTTTGGAACCCGGACACAAATGCCGGTCGTCCGAATGAACGTTTTCGCTCGGTGTTCGAAGCCACGGCAACACATAGATATACCGTTGTGTTGTTTTGGGAACCCAATTGCGGACACTGTAGAAGAATGATGCCTATCCTTCGTGATTTTTATTATGAAAGACGTGAGGAGCTCGATTTTGAAATCTTTGCTGTTTGTCACGGATGTCCCGGTGATGCCTGGCTAGACTACATAAATGCCAACAACATGACAAGTTGGATCAATGTAAACGGAAGAGTCTCAAATATCCGATATCATGAATATTGGGACGTCCATAGTGTTCCGACGATTTTTATCATAGATAATCAGCGACGCATTGTAACCCGACGAATAAATGTAGAGCAAATTGAGCCGTTTATTCGAAATTGGAATGCGATCCATTTTGCTGATTAATATCGTATAAAATTAGCTGCAGCGCCGGAATTATAGCGTTTAAGTAGAAATCGCAGTAATACAGTCCCTGCGATTAAACACAACATTGTCAACCAAACGGGAACAGATGTCGTTTCCGAAGGGTCGAAAGAAATCCATTTTTTCTGGTAAGAAAAATAAGCAAAAACGATGATCCCGTTGTTCAAGAAATGTAAGATTATCGGCACCCACAGCGATTTTGTAAGTACAAAAGAATAGCCTAACGCCGCACCCAGCACAACTCTTGATAAAAATCCCAAAACTTCAAAATGAACGGCACTAAACACTATAGCAGAAAGCCAAACCGCGAGATGTATATTTCCGGTTCGTTTGACTAAATTATTTAGCACCACACCTCGAAAAAATACTTCTTCGCAAATCGCCGGAAGTACCGCCATTACAAACAACGCAATCAGCAAATCATTTAGCGTTCCGCCCGAGAGAAAGCCAAAAACAAGTGCATCGGTTTGCGATTTCAAGTTTTTAGACATTTCTACCAGATATTCCGGAAACGGCAACGTATAACTGATTTGGTAAAGAAATCCGACTAATGGAATTGCCGTAGCATAAAGTAGAATAAACCACCCGTAGTTGGATATTGATCCCGTTTTTTTTAGCTTTAAATCGCCTAAAAAATCATCATAAAAAAAGTATGCATAAAACAGTGCCGGAACTAACCAAATTCCAATTTGTACGATGCTTAGCCGGACTACCTGATTTCCTTCGGAAAACATGGAGCCGAGTATTCCGAAAAAAAGGAATGCCATCAGCCAAAGTAGGGCTAATAAAATTGTTCCTCTGAGGAAGGAGATTTTCATAAGGCTTGTTTAATTTTTGTGCGTTCATTGTACCACGCTACAAGTGCGAAAACAGCTAAGAACATAGCTCCGAGTGTGCGGCTAATCCAAGCATTATCAAAATTTAGCGCATATCTATGAACAAGGAAAAGTGCCAAAGCAAAAAGCAAATAACGTGACAGCGTTTTTACAGGGTAGGGAATTGGAAAATGCCTTTGTCCAAGAAAGTACGAAATCACAACAATTGTAACGTAGCAAGCCAATGTCGCCCAAGCCGCACCGACTATCCCGAAAATCGGGACTAATAAAATGTTCAATGAAATTGTAATCGCAGCACCAACCATGGCGATATATGCACCGTATTTGGTTTGGTCCGTAACTTTATACCACACCGAAAGGTTGAAAAATACACCCAAAAATAAGTTCGCCATCAACAAAATAGGGACAACAACAGCTCCTTCACGAAACTCTGCTCCTACAAACAACATGATATCATTCAAAAACAGCGTACAAACCAAGAAGATCATCAAACACGCCAAGACAAAATAGCGCATCACTTTGGCGTAAATTTCAGGTGCGTTGCGATTTTCGATGGCTTGCTTAAAGAAAAACGGATCGGCCGCAAATCGAAACGCTTGTATAAATAATGTCATCAAAATGGCGACTTTGTAGGCTGCACCGTAAATCCCCACTTGTGCCATAGCGATAGACGGATCGGAAATCAAATGCCTCATAACAATTCGATCAAACGTTTCGTTCAAGATGCCCGCCATACCCCAAACCATTACGGGAAGTGAATACATCAGCATATTTTTTGCCAATTTTGGGTCAATTCTCAAACGAATTTGGAAAAATTCGGGAAGCAAAAGCAACGTTGTAAGCGAAGTCGCCAAAAGATTGGAAATAAAAATATAGCCTACACCGATTTCCGGACGATAAATAAATTGCAAAATCGAATCCGGATTATGTGCCAAAATAAACGGACACAATACCAAGAAAAACAGGTTGAAGCTGATATTTGCGATGATGTTAAAGGTTCTCAAAACTACGAAACGAATCGGCCGTTCTTGCTGTCTTAATCGTGCAAACGGAATTGCACATATTGCATCGAACATCATGATTGCAGCAAACCAAACAATATATTCCGAATGGTTAGCATGGCCGATTGCCGAAGCAACTGAATCCCGAAATACGAAAGCCAAAGCAAAGAAAGCCACCGATGAAGCCAATAACATTGATACTGCGGTGCTAAAAATATTCGGATTGTTTTTATCTCTCGATGCAAAGCGGAAAAATGCCGTTTCCATGCCATAAGTTACAATGACCATAAAAAATCCCACTAATGCATAAAACTGAATAACGAGACCGTATTCTTCAGGAAGGAACAATCGTGTATAAAGCGGAACCAACAAATAATTGAGCAATCGTCCAATGATTGTCGGGAAACCGTAAATGGCTGTTTGTCCTACTAAATTACGAATTGCCACGTGTTGCTATTCTTGATAAATTTGAGCCAAAACGACCTGTCCGACCATGCGCAGCGAATTTTTGTCTATGATATCTAAATCGTCGTGAATTGTGTGCCACTGCGTGAAAAAGCCGGTTGGTCTTCTTAGGCAATGATCTGTAATGGCAATCATTGGGATATTGGCATACCTGTTTACGAAAAGGTGGTCGTTTATAATATGTCCGGACGGCTCGTTCAGAAAAGCGTGCCCAAAGCCCATTCCTCGTGCAGTTCTCCAAACTCTCTCTACAATATCAGGAGCAAATTGCATAGAAAACCCCTCTCGTCCGAACCTTGGATTTGCAGCACCAACCATACATAACAAGATTCCGTAATTAGCTCTGTAATTGCGTACGTGTGGATTTTGCGCCCAGTGCTGTGCTCCCAAACCCCACGTATACGCGTTGCGTGGGATTGAAGGGTCGGCAAATTCAGGTGTTCCATAATCTTCAAGATCGAAAAAAATGATGTCGATTCCGACATTTGGCCTTCTTATAGATAATTGTCGGGCGATTTCCAAAAGAACGCCTACACCGCTTCCTCCATCGTTTGCACCTGGAACGGGTCTGTGCCAATTCGCAGGATCCGGATCATGATCGGAAACAGGACGTGTATCCCAATGTGCACCAAGCAAAATACGAGATCGCTTTTCAGGGTAAAAAGATCCGATGATGTTTACTCCGGGTCGAGTTTCGCCGTTCCAAACACGAGTTGTAAACGGCTGAACAATTACTTCGTCGGCAAAAGTCGAAAGAGTTTCTGCGAGCCATTTTGCACATGCTGCGTGAGCTTGCGATCCCGGAATTCGGTAGCCAAACGACAGCTGCCTTTCGATAAAATAAAACGCCGAATCTGCATCAAAGTCCGGCACGGGAATTCGGTTTTCGGTTGAAGTAACAACAGGTGTGGACCGGTTAGGCGACCCGCAAGATACGAAAAATAATGCAAAAAAAGCCAAAAAAAAGCAAAATAATGACCTCATGAGTGTTTTTTTTGCAAAGATACGATTTTTTTTTCATATCTTTGCAGAAATTTTTTGATATTTGGGATAACTTAGATGACAGCAAAAATAATTTCCATCGGCGACGAATTACTGATTGGTCAAGTCGTCAATACCAATGCGGCATGGTTGGCAGAACAGCTCAACCTAATCGGAATAAAAGTGGACGAAATTTTAGCAATCTCGGACAATGGGAACGAAATTGAACGTGCGGTAAAATCAGCCATCTCGAGACATGATTTGGTTATTACAACCGGAGGTTTAGGTCCGACCAAAGACGATATTACCAAACAATGTCTAGCACAAATTTTTGGAGCAAAAATGGTGTTGGACGAAAAGATTCTTGCCAGTAATACCGCTTTTTTCAAAGCACGAGGCTATGAATTAACTGAAATTAATCGTAAGCAAGCCGAAGTTCCGGATTGTTGCGAAGTGATTGAGAATACCTGCGGAACAGCACCTTGCATGTGGTTTAATACGCCGCACGGCGGCATCTTGATTTCGCTGCCCGGCGTTCCTTACGAAATGAAAACAATCGTGGAACGAGATTTGCTTCCTCGTCTAAAAACCTTGAATAGCGGACAAATCATCATCCACAAAACGATAATGACGCATGGTTTAGGCGAATCGTTTTTATCCGAACGCATCGCATCTTGGGAAGATGCCTTGCCGTCAAATTTCAAACTGGCTTATTTGCCGAAACCGGGAGTTTTACGCTTGCGATTATCTGCATTCGGTTCTGATGAAAATGCTCTAAATGCAACAATGAACAAGCAATTGGGAGAATTGCACCAACTTATTCCTGAATTGATTTACGGCTATGACGATGAAAGTTTGGAGTCGGTTGTATTTCGTTTACTGAAAGAAAAAAAACAAACGTTATCCGTTGCCGAAAGCTGCACGGGTGGCTACATTGCACATCGCATTACGTTGATACCCGGAAGTTCGGAGATTTTCAACGGATCTGTGGTGGTTTATGCTTACGAAGCCAAACAGAATTTGCTCGGTGTAACTTTGCGAACCCTTGAAAAATATGGCGCAGTTAGCGAGCCCTGCGTAATCGAAATGGCAGAAGGCTGTAGAGAATTATTCCACACGGATTATGCGATTGCCGTTTCCGGAATTGCGGGCCCGGGTGGTGCTACCGACGAAAAGCCCGTTGGTACAGTTTGGATTGCTGTTGCAACGCCTGAAAAGGTTGTTGCTCAGAAATTTTCCTATGGTGATACCCGTGAACGAAATATTGTGCGGGCTTGCCTATCAGCCTTGGATTTACTACGGAAGCAACTGTGATTTTTGCATTCAATCGGTCACAGATAAAAACCGAATGTGTCGTTTTTGATAAATTTTCTGTAAAAATACATTTTTTTTCGTATCTTTGCAAATTATTTATTTTTGCGTAATGATAAGACCCATTTTAGCATTCGGACACCCAAATTTGCGAAAAGAATCGGAAAAAATCACACCGGATTTTCCTGAATTGAAAACGCTGATTGCAGATTTATATGAGACCATGAACAACGCAAACGGCGTTGGTTTGGCGGCAATTCAAGTGAATGTTCCGGTAAATGTTGTGGTCGTAAATGCAGATCCGTTTAAGGAAGACCACCCGGATTTGGAAGGCTTTCAAAAAACGTATATCAATCTCGAAATTCTTGAAGAAAGCGGTAAAGAATGGGTTTACAACGAAGGTTGTTTGAGTGTTCCGACGATTAACGAAGATGTTTCGCGAAAGCCGATGGTCAAAATTGAATACGACGATGAAAATTTTGTGCGCCAAACAGAGACGGTCAGCGGCATGGTAGCACGTATTTTGCAACATGAATATGAGCACTTGCAAGGACGCGTATTTACTGATAATTTGAGCAGTTTAAGACGAATGTTGCTGCGAAAAAAATTGGAGCAGATTTCTAAAGGACAAATTTCAGGGAAATATAAGATGAATCACGCTCGAAAATAGTATGGTACTAAACTACATTTGGATTGGTTTTTTCTTGATAGCGTTCGTAGTTGCTGTTTTGAACCTTGCGTTCACCGGCGATACTACGACGTTCAGAGCCATTATTGATGCGACATTTAGTGCTTCGAGGATGGCAGTACTTGATATTGCACTGCCGTTAACCGGAATTATGACGCTGTGGCTGGGTTTTATGAATATCGGCGAAAGAGCAGGAGCTATAAGGATTATGTCGAGAATTGTCGGACCGTTTTTTAGTAGATTATTTCCCGAAATCCCAAAAGATCACCCTGCTTCCGGACAATTATTGATGAATTTTTCTGCAAATCTGCTCGGCTTGGACAATGCGGCGACTCCAATGGGACTAAAAGCCATGAAAAGTCTGCAAGAACTCAACCCAGACAAAGAAGTAGCGAGCAATGCACAAATTATGTTTTTGGCAATCAACACGTCAGGGTTGGCAATTATTCCGGTTTCTATTATCGCACAACGTGCAATTATGGGTGCTTCAAGTCCGACTGATATTGTTATTCCGCTTTTGATTACAACCTATATTTCAACATTGGCGGCGATTATTTTTGTTGGAATTAAGCAAAAAATCAATCTTCTGAACACAGTTTTTTTAGGCTGGATCATTGGAATAACAGCGTTTTTGGGAGGGTTGACATTTTATCTTTCAACATTGCCTGAAGAACAAATGCAAACGGTTTCAAGTCTTATCAGCAACGGTCTGTTACTCTTGATTATTTGCGGATTTATTGCAGGTGGTTTGTACAAGCGTATTAATGTTTACGATGCGTTTATTGACGGCGCGAAAGATGGCTTTATGACCATTATAAAAATCATTCCTTTTTTAGTTGGAATGCTTGTGGCAATCGCTGTTTTCAGGGCTTCCGGAGCAATGGATATGTTGATTGGCGGCATTGCTTGGTGTGTTTCTGCTGTTGGATTACCCACTGACTGGGTGAATGCTTTACCTACTGCAATTATGCGGCCAATGAGTGGAAGCGGTGCAAGGGCCTTGATGATAGAAACTATGGCGACTTATGGTGCGGATAGCTTCGTAGGAAGGTTGTCCGCCTTATTTCAAGGCTCTACGGATACAACGTTTTATATTATTGCCTTGTACTTTGGTTCCGTAGGAATTAAACGCATACGTTATTCCGTGCAAGCGGGATTGATGAGCGATTTTGTTGGTGTGATTGCTGCGATTTTTGTGGCTTATTTGTTCTTTTTCTAACCATGAAGAAACTACTATCCATAATCATTTGCATTGGTTTATCAACTGTAACTTTCGGCCAGATATTCACCACCGTAAAAACCATGCCAACAGGCGATGTTTTGGGTCTTCCGGTTATTCGATTGAATAGCAACGACCGATTACACGTTTCGTTCGATGAAATTACACCGGACATCGTACGCACGTTGGAATACCGCTTTGTGCTCGCCAACGCCGATTGGACACCGTCGGATTTGCGACCTATTCAATACATTACAGGAATAAACCGTTTTCAAATTGACGATATAAGTTTTTCAATCAACACGATTGCGGAATACACACACTACCGATTTTCATTTCCCGATGAACGCACACGATTCTTGGTTTCCGGCAATTTTAAATGCGAAATTTTTGATGCAAACGATCCCGAAACGGTACTCTTAACGATTCATTTTTTCGTTACCGAAGAAGTTGTTGCAATCAATGCAAACGTTATCCCGCCTCGCCGTGTCGAACTTCGGCGAACGCATCAACAACTCGAATTTGACATTACCCCACGTGGTTTCGACATTTCTCAACCTCACCGAAATCTGACGGTATTGGTTCAACAAAACAGGAGGACAGATAATGTTCGGAGAGTGCAACCGCAACACATTTCCGGAAGAACTTTAAGATTCGCAGATTCCCAAGAATTGATATTCGAAGGAGGAAATGAATTTCGAAATTTCGACACGCAGTTTCTGACTTTTCACGGGCGTGGTGTCGGAAATATCACGATGTTGCATGATCAGTTTTTGGTTCAACTTCTGCCCGATGAAAGCCGTGCGAGAGGAACGTTTATGGACAACGGTGACATTAATGGGCGATACGTTGTTCGTGCCGATCGACGACAAAATCCAAGTATTGAAGCCGAATATACACTCGTGGAATTTTCGTTGTTTACAAATTTCTTAGGAGAACATCGAACGGTGCACGTATTCGGCGAATTGACGAACTGGGCAATTGATGAAAGTTCACAAATGGAGTACGATTTCGTAAACAGCCGTTATGTGAAACGCTTGTTTTTGAAACAAGGCTGGTATGATTATCAATATGTTGTATTTGACAGACGCACGCAAACTGTTGATATTACTCATTTTGAAGGTAGTCATCAACTCACGCGGAACAATTACACCATCTATGTTTATTATCGCGGCATGTCCGATCGACACGACCGATTAATTGGTGTTACTACCATCAGAGCCAATGAATGAGGATGTTTTGATACAACAACTTCGTTGCGAAAAAAGCCGAAATTTTGCGTTCCGCCAACTCATGCAGCAGGAACAAGAAAAAACGTACCGTTTGATTCGCCGAATGGTTATTGATCACGATGATGCTGATGATTTAACGCAAGCCACATTCATCAAAGTGTTTGAAAAAATCAACGATTTTGAAGGAAAATCTAAACTTTCAACATGGATTTATCGTATCGCAGTTAATGAAACCCTAAATTTTTTGAGACACAAACGTCGAAAACTGTTTGTCCCAATCGTGGATGTGGAACGGCAATTATCGAACAAAATAGACACCGGATCCAATTTTACTGGTGACGAAATCGAAAAAAAACTACAAAAAGCCATCTTGACACTTCCCGAAAAACAACGTTTGGTTTTCAACATGCGCTATTACGAGAGTGTTAAATATGAGGAAATGAGCGAGATATTAGGCACTTCGACAGGTGCATTGAAGGCTTCTTATCATATTGCAGTAGAAAAAATTGAAAAGATTTTAAAGTCCGATTAAACCTTTTTTAACTTCAAACGTCAAACCTATGAAAAGCGAAACAAAAATGAGCAACTTGTTATCAGACATACCGCGAAGAAACGCATTTAATGTGCCGGACGGATATTTCGAAGAATTACCGACGGCGGTGTTGTCGAAATGTTCGGTTTCAAAGGTAAAGAAAAAGCCTTTTTTGGCGTCAAAGCCCTTGTGGTGGAGCGTTGCGGCTTGTGGTCTTTTACTTTTGGGTATTTGGTTTGCTGTTCCGAACGCAACACCGTTGTCGGATTCTTTATTGGCGGGATTTGATTTTTGTGTTATGGAAATATGTGATGACTATTTTTTGGATCTTTTGGGTTCTTTCGACTTTTTCGAACTTTTTAACTACGACTTTTTTGACTATCACTAAAATTTTATTGATATGAAGATATTTTTGATCACTTGTTTATTAGGCTTTTTTGCACTTTCAGGAAACCTTCATGCTTCGGAAGGAACAATGCGAGAAGCAGAACGGCGAGCACAGTCTGCAGAACAGCAACAATTTGAGGAATGGCAAGCAGAGACAAGAGAACTGCGAGAGATGCAGAGAAGGATGCGAGCAGTTGAAGCACACACAAGAGAGGGTCGGGAACAGACAGAAATTTGGGCACAACGTGTCGCCTATATTTCCGGACGATTGGAACTTACGCGGGAAGAATTCGAAAAATTTTGGACACTATACATCACGTATAGAAATCAACGTGAAATGCTAATTAGCGAAACCCGTCGAAAAACACGTGTGCGACAAGCATCGGGCGAAAGACCTGTCTTTGATATTTCAAACTTATCAGACGATGAAGTTCAACGATTGGTGGATAACCAAGCCAGACAAATTGACTTAGAACGACAATTTCACAACGATTTGACCCAGCTGCTTTCGCCTCAACGTGTGTTGGTGTTCTATGATGCAGAACGTAGCTTTCACCGCGAACTCCTCAATGCAAGAAGTCGCGGAAGGCAAGAGGGAAGAAACCAAGAAGAACAAAGACGAAGGCGTTCACGCTAACGCGTCATTTCTAGCTAAGTCGAGGAACACCGAAGGGCCGGCGTAGCCAATCCCGCTACATAAAGCGTTAAACCTTGACTACACACATCAATCCATCTCGGAACGGCAACAAAACGTTTTGGGATGTTTTGTCGTTTTGCACCAAATCATTAAACATTTGAAGTGCGACAACCTCTTTGTCTTTGCTGTTTTCATTGGTTACAGCTCCACTCCAAAGCGCATTGTCGGCAATCAAAACACCGCCTTTTTTGAGTTTTGGCATCAGTAACTCGTAGTACAACGGATAATTTATCTTGTCGGCATCTAAAAAGATCAGCTCGAAAAAATCATTTTTAAAATTAGGTATTTCGTTTTTTGCTTCGCCGATAATTAAAGTAATTTGTTCGGAAAACCCGGACTTTTCAATATATTTGCGAATGATTTCTTCTTGCTCGGGATTGACTTCGATCGTATAAAGATGAGATTTTTCGCTCATTCCGTATGCCATTGAAAGTGCGGAATATCCTGTAAAAGTACCAATTTCTAAGATGTTTTCAGGTTTGATCATTCGACAAATCAAATTTAAGAATTGTCCTTGTAGTTTTCCCGAAAGCATTCTGGGGTTGATAGACTTTACATATGTTTCGCGCTCCAATTCTTGTAAAAATACAGGTAAATCGGATGTGTGCAGATCTGCATATTCACTGATATTTGCAGGCGTTATGTTTTGAAATTCTGACATAAATCAAAAATAAAAAGGGCGTATGCAATACGCCCTTCGTACCCAGAGCCGGGGTCGAACCGGCACATGTTTAACCATACTGGTGTTTGAGACCAGCGCGTCTACCAATTCCGCCATCTGGGCTTTTCCCTGAAAAGGGATTGCAAAGATACGAAAAAAAAATGAATCTGCAAAATTTTTTGTGCTTTTCGAAATTAACAATCCATAGTGAATAAAATTTTCGAATGATTATTACGAATGTTTATTTTTTTGTCTAACTTTGTAGGTGTAAAATTATGACTAAAAATGGAAGATATTTTAAAATTTGAATTTCCTCGCAATCAATCATCTTATATCAAAGTTATTGGTGTTGGTGGCGGTGGGAGCAATGCAGTAAACCACATGTTTGAACACGGCATTCAAGGTGTCGATTTTATTGTTTGCAATACTGATGCATCGTCGTTGGACGGAAGCCCTGTGCCGAATAAAATTCAGCTTGGCAAAGGTCTTGGTGCCGGAAATATGCCGTCTGTAGCGGAAAAAGCGGCTATTGACAAAGCTGATGAGATTAAAGCTTTGTTTGAAAACAACACACAGATGGTGTTCATTACTGCCGGAATGGGCGGTGGAACCGGAACCGGAGCGGCTCCTGTGGTTGCAAAACTTTTGAAAGAAATCGAACTCGAAGACGAAGAAGTAAAGCGTATTCTAACGGTTGCTGTTGTTACAACTCCGTTCAGCATCGAAGGTCGCAAACGTATTCAACAAGCACAAGAGGGTATTGCCGAACTTCGCAAACATGTAGACGCAATTCTTATCATCAACAACGATAAACTTAAAGAATACGGCGAGTTTAAGCTGGGTCAAGCTTTTGCGTTGGCAAATGAAATTTTGAATACGGCAGTGAAAGGTATTTCCGAAATCATGACTGTTCGCTCGACCGTTCAGATTGACTTCCGTGATGTGAACACTGTGATGCAAGAAAGCGGCGTAGCCTTGATGGGTTTTGGTTCGGCAGAAGGCGAGGACCGTGCGATTAAAGCGGTGGAGCGGGCAATAGAATCGCCATTGCTGAACGATAACAACATCAATGGAGCGAAAAATGTATTGCTGTATATTTCTTCGTCTGTAGAAAATGAAGTAACGATGAGCGAATTTGAAGAAATCACAAACTTCGTTCAAAGAACAACAGGCACCAATGTCGATGTTATCTGGGGTGCAGGAAATAATGAGACTCTTGGCGATAAAATCGCTATAACCCTTATCGCGACAGGTTTTTCAGAAAGCGAGCTCTACACAAGAAAAGAGCCGAAAAGAATTGATTTGGAAAAAGGTCAAATATCGGACGATTCTAAACAACCAATATTTGGTTCATCTGAAACGTCTACACCTGTGTACAATCTTGATGACGAGTGGGAAGATCGTCGAGCTTTCGAAAGACCCACAATATCTGAAAGAATAGCAGAACCAAATAGCTTGGAAGCTTCTTTGAATTTCATGGAACAGCGTATTCCTGCTCCTGCGAAAGTTCAGGTTGTGGATGAATTTCCGAGTAAAGACGAACCGTATTTGCGCGTAGAAAAAGTGAACACACCGACTGTAAACACTGACCGTTTTCAAGTCCATAGTGCCGATCGTATTCAACAACTTCGTGAGTTGAGTGCTAAAGTGAAAACTGTTGAAGGTTTGGAAGAAATCGAGCGAGTTCCCGCGTATATGCGTCGTAATGTGAAAATGGTCGAGCCTGCGCACTCTTCAACTTCCGAAGCACCACGCTATAACCTTACCGAAGACGGACGTGTTATTGGGAATGGCTTTTTTGACACAAAAGTTGATTAAAATCCTATCGACTAAGTTGTAAGGAAATCCCTGCTTTTACCCAACGTCCGGCTTGGATTAGATTGACGAAATCGAAGTATTGTTTGTCGAATAAATTGCTTGCTTCAACGAAAATTTGGTAGTTTTTTGTTCGCCATTCGACTCTGGCATCAAACAGATTTATGGGTTGCTGCCTTCGTGTTTCGCCTGTTAAATCGGTGTAATGACCCACTCTTGCCCGATGATTCCAACTCAACGAGGTGTATAAATTTCTCCAAATTCTGGCATGAGCATTTGCAACAAATTTGTGTCGCAAGTAGTCTAATCGTCGTCCCATTCCGGATGTTTCCGCACCGAGATTATCCATACTCATATTCAGATATGCGTATGATACTCGAACGGATTGTAGAAACCGGCTGTTCGCAAAACGATAAATAGCATCGGTTTCTACTCCAAACGTATTGACTTCACTGTGATTCATGCTTTGAAAAATATTATCAACGGGTGACCACACCCAATCAATCACGTCTCGCCCTTCGCGGTAAAAAACAGACATATTCGCAGAAAGTCCGGAACGGTTGAATCTACTACCTACTTCTAACGTGTTTGAGCGTTCCGGTTGCAAATTGGGATCGCCGATACTTTGGGGATCGCGATAATATAAATCCGTAAACGTGGGCAAGCGTAATGCTTGATTTGCGGAAGCAAATACTGATAAGCTGGTAGAAATTTGATAACTTATATCTGCTCCAAAGCATGTGAGATGTCCGAAATCATTAGAAAAACTGCCCATTGCTCCGATTGACGCACTAAATCTTGATGCAAAAAAACTTTGCTCAACAAACCAGTTTGCGATCGTTCGGTGTTTGGATCTTGTAAAAAAAACTGTGTCACGTTCAAACGGAACCCGCCGTCTGTTTGCCATTGGCTCTCCAAGCACACTGCTGAAAATGTGTTCGCTTCTAAACTCTCCACCAACTGTTGTCCGCCAAGGGAAGTACGATATTTCCGAACGGAAATTTACGCCTGTTACATCTGTTTGATGGTGATTAAGAGGGGTATTTCGAACCCAATCAAAACGATCAAAATGACGACGATGGTACACGTTGGCATTCAGATTGATACGCTCAAAGTTTTGGCGATAACTCAAGGCGTTGATAAACGTTCGAAGGCGTTGGAATTGATTCGATGGGCCGTAAAAACCATTAGCACCAAAGGCTTTTAGTTGATAGCCCGATTGAAAATTAAATTCACCACGTTGCAAATTTCCCGTTTGTATTTGCAAAAACAATCTGGTAATATCAAAATCTGTGTTGTACGTGTAACCGGCAGAACTTGAATTTCCGACGGACGCATGAATTCTGAAATTCTCACGAACTAAATTGGTTCGGGCATTCAAGTCGAAAAGATCGTGGTCACCAACAACCACCCTTGCACCAACTAAATTGGTGTCTGCCGTCATCGTGATGATGTTGATTGCTCCGGAAGCCGCATTTGGCCCTAAAACCCGAGAACCGGGACCTTGCAGAATTTCAATGCGATAAACGCTGCTCAAATCTATCGGGAGATTTAAGTTATGATGTCCGGTTTGCGGATCGGTCAGATTGACACCGTTAAGCATAATCATCACTTGATCGAAACTTCCGCCACGAATGCTGATGCTGGCTTGAACGCCGTGTCCGCCACGTTCTCGCAAGTCAATTCCGGCAACGTGCGACAACAATTGCTGAATGTCTCGAACGGGTAACCTTTGTATATCTTCTCTCTCAAAACTGACGACTACCCGCGAAAGCGACGACACCATCGGTCGTGGTGCGGCTTGAATTATCGTGGCATCCAAAAGAATTGTATCAGGTATTTCTTCGTGAAAATCAGAATCTTCGTTCAGAATTTTTCGAGTGTCCGAAACGCTTGCAAAAACAGATGTGTTCAGCATCAAAATGGAGCAGCAAAATGTTAGAACACAAATTTTAATTTGTCTGCCCAAACTGTTGTAAATGGCGTAGTTTTTACGCGACCATTTGTTGAAATGTATTTGATTATTGGTTTTTGGGGCTGTTGGTTTCATAAATATCAGTTTGGCACTTTCACAGAATAGAGGCTGCTCTGCGTTCGAATTACAATTTGCCTGTCGGTAAACGCAGGAGTGGCGTAGGTTTGTTCTCCGGTATCGAAAGAATTGAGCAATTCAAATTCGCGTTGTGCTGAAAGAATAAATACTCTTCCGCGTGTACAGACCAAATAAATCCGGCCTTCGACTATCATTGGCGATGCATTAAAATCCGCATTCAATTCCATTTGTTTGATTATCTCTCCGGTGTGTAGATCAAAACTTGCCACTACGCCGTAAACTGTAGCAACAAACACAAAATCTCTCAATGCTACAGGGCTTGCAATTTCCGGTAAAATTTCATTATTTTGCCAAAGTATGGAACCATCAACAGGATTGATAGCCGTCATTGTTGCATATTCGGTTGCAACAACGAGAACTCCGCTGGCGAATGCCGGAGCAGGAGCCGGCTCGCCCGACATCACTTCTACACGCCAATTTACAGCACCATTGTTCGGATTGTAGGATGTAACACCCGGATTTCCGATCACAATCAATTGCGGACGATTTTCAACACTGATAATGGCAGGGCTTGCCCACGATGCATTTCGCTCCGGACGTGCTCTTGACCAAACTTCGTTTCCGGTTGCCAAATCCAAAGCCATGACTCTTGGCGAATTGCGCGTGTCGTACTGAATAATCAACGTGTTTCCAAAAATGAGCAACGAGGATGCGAGTCCGTAGGCAATGTCGGGAACACCGACATTTCTCGCCCAAACCAAATTGCCGTCCATATCCACACAAATCACATCGCCTGTGCCGAACATTGCAGCCACGACTCTGCCGTTGGTTACAACTGTTTGTGCGCCAAGCCCGGTGTCATCGGTTGTTTCAGGCATAGTAGTTGGCGAACCGGGAATGTTAACAGCGGGAACTCTCCACAATAATCTGCCTGTACTTAGTTCGAAAGCAAACAATTCTCGAACGTCTTGATCCGCACCGGTAAAGAAAATTCGGTTTCCGTTGATAATCGGCGAATTGAAGGCTTGACGAGGCATAGGAACTCTCCACAAAATATTTTCTCCTGTCGCGAGATTCCACGAAGTTGGAACATTTCGCGCAGCGCTCATTCCAAGTGAGCTGTTTCCTCTAAAAGCGTTGTGTGTAACATTTGATACTTGGGTTGTAGCAGCGACAGCAGGTGCAGTTTCTGTAACTAAAACTTCTCCAACAGCAGTTTCCTCAGTCACTTGAACAATTTCAGTCGCTTCAATAATTTCTACATCCGGCATGTCATAATCCGGCATATAGAAAGCAACAAATTCGGTTTCCTCAGCTTCTTGAGCTCTTAAATTTCTCAGATAGGGCGAAGTTAGCAAAGCAAAAACAAGTCCGCTTGCCACAAGTATGCTTGCTATCCAAGTAATATATTTTCTCGTTCGAGTTTGAATCGCCCAATTATCAATAGGGTCAATGTTTTTATCAGGAATACTTTTGCTTTTGTCAAAATAAATTCGCAAAGAAACCACAAAAACGCCAACCATAACCAATAATATGCCGATACCGGCTCTGAGTCTGCCAACACTGGTAAAATAAGCTCTTCTCGCCAATAAATCCAATTCACGGATTTGCTCTTGAAGTTGCGGATCATTGCCGAATTCCTCGTTAGCCTGTTTCAAACGTTCGATCATTTCCAAAGCACCTGAGTTGCTGACTTTGAAATAATTGGTTACAAGCATAACCGAAAATACAAGCATAAAAATTGCCGAGACGATTGCTATATTTCTACTGAGTGTTTTTTTCATGAGTTATTTTTTTGCTTTGCAAAGATACAAAAAAAAAATGATATTTAACGTACCCCGCTGTTTTCGCTATCGTCATCCACAATCTCTGCATCTTGAAAATCCTGTGAATTTTCGGATTGCTGTTGTTGATGCATATCTTTGAAAGCAGGATGGTCGTCAAAATTCATGGTGCGTTTGATAATGATTTGTTGCTGACGAATTTTTTCGGGCAACCCCAAAAGAAAACTGATGATCGGCATCAAAATACCAAACCAAAACGCTGTCCAAAATGAAGCTACTTCGAAGCCGGGCGTGATTGCTCCGGCAAGCATGACAATTCCGGCATTGATAACCAAAAGAAACAGCCCCATCGTGATGGCAGTAATTTGAAAAGTCAAAGCAATCAATAGCGGACGCAAAAATGTATTGAACAAAGCTAAGACTATGGCAACCATAATTGCAGTAAACGCATTTTCCAAATGAATGCCCGAAAGCATCCATGCAACGGCTAAAACAGAAACCGCATTAACGACAATCTTAAAAAAAATATCTCTCATAATTTTTTGATTTTACAATTTTACAAACTATAGAACTATCAAACTATCATCCAATCCGGAAGCCAAAACATCCACAATATGAATACACTTAATCGGTAGTTCTTGTTTTTTTATATAAGCTTCCATGTTGAGCAAACAGGTCATATCTGTAGAAACGATATATTCTGCACCGGTTGCTAAAGCGTGATTGATTTTTTTTTGTGTCATTGCCACGGAAATCGGTTCGAATGTCATAGCAAACATGCCACCAAATCCGCAACACTCCTCTGTTTTATTCATTTCAATCAGCTCCAAACCTTTGACATGGCTAAGCAAAATTCGTGGCTCTTCTTTAATGCCGTATTCACGAAGTGCACTACAACAATCGTGGAACGTTACGGTGTGATTAAACGTTGCGCCGATATCGGTCACACGCATCATATTGACTAAAAAATCGGTCACTTCAAAGATATTGTCGTGAAGTTCGTTGTTTTCCAAGTGCAACCCCGTATTGTGAAATAGTTTGGTGTAATAATTTTTGACATAACTCACACATTTTGCCGATGGTGACACAACATATCGTTTGTTGCTGAAATCGCCAATAAATTTCTCGCCGACTTCTTTTGCTTCATCCCAAAAACCATTTTTGAATGCCGTTTGTCCGCAACATGTTTGATTATGATTATAGTTGACCTTGACATCCAATTTTTGAAAAATTTTCAACAAATTGAACGCTGTTTCCGGTGCCAAGCGATCAATGCAACAGGGTATGAAAAGGTCGACTTCTTTTTCTAGTGTCATCAGAGGGGCAATTTTTTATTTTTTATTTGCTGCAATCGACATGATCACACCTAAAACAATCCCTAACATTGCCGCAAACAACACTTGAAATTCCGGTAGAAGAATAAACGTTATGGTATGTGCAGGAACCCAGAAAAACGGAATGGTTTTCATAAATACGAATTTCCATTGTACGCTCCAATTCAGATTTTGCAGGATATTTGAGAAATCGAGTTTGTTGGTAAAAAATCCTTTTAATGTCCCGCCGGTTTGTGCAATATGTGTGTCGGTAATTTTATGAAACACCATAAAAACCGGTGCAAATATATCATTCAGCATCAGGCTGATTGAAAATGCACCGAGTAATTTCAAACTACTGAAACTTCCCGACATCGCAGCAACAACCGAACTATCTGCTCCATAAAGAGCTGTAGGAACGCCCGCTTGGAATGCCATAAGCGCGGCAGTAATTACAACACCGAGAAAGCCCCAAATCAAGGCTCGCGAAGCAATTCCAAAACCCGGCTCGTTGTAAACACCTTTGCGAATGCGAAGTCCGAGCATTTCACCCATGGTCGCAAGTATAGCGAACTTTACGAAACCCATCGGGAGGGCATAGGTATCGGAAGCAAACTTAAACCAGCCGTACATTGTTTCATTGATTGCAAAAGGTATAAATAGCAGGGCTAAGGCTAGTACAAAAAGTGTATCAAATAAAATTGGTTTTGGTTTCTGTGGTGTTTTTTCCATTGTTTTTGTTTTCTTTTTTGCAAAGATACGATTTTTTTTGTATCTTTGTGGAAAAAAATGACCGACAATGAACAAGAATTATTTCTGTGTTATCATGGCAGGCGGGGTAGGGGCTCGCTTTTGGCCCATGAGCCGAACTTCGCAACCCAAGCAGTTTATTGATATTCTCGGAACAGGTGAAAGTCTTTTGCAACGCACTTTTCAGCGTTTTTTGAAAGTTTGTCCGCCCGAAAATATTTTTATCGCAACGAATTCGATTTATCGGGATTTAGTTAAGCAGCAATTACCCCAAATTACCGATTCTCAGATTTTGTGTGAACCGAGCCGCCGCAACACTGCACCGTGCATCGCTTACGCAAATTATAAAATTCATCAAATCAATCCGGATGCTACGATTGTGGTGGCTCCGTCCGACCATATCATTATGAGAGAAAATGATTTCTCGGATGTGATTTTATCGGCGATGGATGCCGCCGCACACAACGATTGGTTGATAACGCTTGGCATTCAGCCGTGTAGTCCGAATACAGGCTATGGCTACATTCAGTTCGATGAAAACGAAATCTATGCCAAAGACAATCGTTTGAAAAAAGTGAAAACATTTACTGAAAAACCCGAATTGGACATGGCCAAAAAATTTCTGCAAAGCGGGGATTTTCTCTGGAATGCAGGAATTTTTATTTGGAAATTGAAAAATTCGATGAAAGCGTTTAAGCAGTTCTTGCCGGAAATCGACGAACTGTTTCAATCGGGACTTCCATATTACAACACACCCGAAGAACGCGATTTTATTGAAAAAACCTATCCGATGTGTAAAAATATCTCCATCGACTATGGTATCATGGAAAAAGCCGAGAATGTGTATGTGCTTGCTTCTGAATTCGGTTGGTCGGACTTAGGAACGTGGGGGTCTCTCTATGAGCACCTCCCGAAAGATAAAAATCAAAATGCTGTTATTGGGCGGAATGTATTGCTGTACGGATCGAAAAATTGTATCATCAATTTTCCGAAAGATAAGCTTGCCGTAATTCAAGGTTTGGAGGATTACATTGTTGCTGAAGATAGTGGTATTTTGCTAATCTGCAGAAAGGAAGACGAACAGCATATTCGACAATTTGTAGCCGATGTCGCTATTGAGAAAGGTGAAAAATACGTTTAATATATAAAAAAATCATAAAAAAATGAAAAAAACAGTCAAACTATTCATTGCACTTTTTATTTTGCTATCCTCGCAAATGCATGCGAACGAAGGCAAGTGGATTCCAATGTTGTTGGAACAAAATATTGAAAACATGCAGCGCCTTGGCTTGAGGCTTACTGCAGAAGAGATTTACAGTATAAACCAGACAAGTTTGAAAGACGCTGTCGTTCACTTTGGTGGATTTTGTACCGGTACATTGATTTCACCATACGGCTTGGTTCTGACCAACCATCACTGTGGACGCAGCCAAATTCAAGCACATTCGACATTAGAAAACAACCTTATGCAAGATGGTTTCTGGGCGATGTCGAAAGAAGAAGAATTGGCCAATCCGGGACTGTTTGCTCGTTTTTTGATTCGCGTGGAAGATGTAACCGAAGAGATTTTAGCAACATTAAACAACGAAATGACGGAAGGCGAGCGCGATGAGCAGATTCGCAGAATTTCGACAGAAATTGAGAATAGAGCTGTTGAAGGAACGCATTATACTGCACAAGTTAGGGCATTTTTCGAAGGTAATGAATTCTTCTTACAAGTTTTTGAAACATTTTTAGACGTTCGCTTGGTAGGAGCACCACCAAATTCAATCGGAATGTTTGGCGGCAGTACCGACAATTGGACTTGGCCGCGACATGTCGGTGATTTAGCCTTATTCAGAATTTATACTGCCCCTGATGGAAGTCCGGCGCCATTCGCGGAAGAAAATATTCCGATGAGATCGAGACATTATCTCCCGATTTCGCTCGACGGTATTAATGATGGCGATTTTGCTATGATTTTGGGCTTTCCGGGCAGAACAGACCGCTTTGCAACATCTTTTAGACTCAACCATTTGCTTGAATTCAGACATCCGACAGTTATTGAGGTTCGAACCGAAAGATTAGGAATCATCGATGAATTTGCTGAAACATATCCTGACATCAGATGGCTTTATGCAGGCAGATATTTAGGGATTGCAAATCTTTGGAAAAACAGTATTGCACAAACAGAACAACTGAAAAAATACGGAATTGTTGATAAAAAAATACAAATTGAAAACGATTTTCGTGAATTTGCTAGACAAAATCCGCAATTTGCCAACGTGCTCTCCGATATTGAAAGAGCTTATCAAATGTTTAACCACTACGAATTTGCAGTTCGTTTTCAAGCCGAGGCAATCGGAAATATTGAGCCTTTTATGGTCGCAAATCAGTTTGCAACTCTTCAGGCAGAATTGCAAAGACAAGAGGAAGGTAATGAGTACGCAGAGGCGCAAATGTTAGGCGTAATCGAGCGCATAACAAATGCCGTTGAGCGCATTTTTGGAAATTCTTATCCGGCTTTGGAGCTAAGGAACACGGAAGCTATGTTGAGACTATATTCCGAAAGAGTTCCGAGCAATCAGCAACCGGAAGAATTTGTGGCATGGGTTCAGCAAAATAGAAATGACTTTGCAAGCATGGCACGAGAACTTCACACGAGTGTGTTTGCGAGTAGGGAAGGAGCATTGGCGTTTTTGAATAATCCAAATAAAATTACTTTTGAAAATGATCAAGCATTCAAATTAGCACGAATTTTTACCGAACATGGAAGAAAAATGACGGCAACTCTTGAGCCGACGAACGAAAAATTACGCAGAGCCAACCGCTTGTTTGTACAAGGTTACCGACAAATGAATCCTGACCGCTTGATTGCCCCGAATGCAAATTCGACCATGCGTCTAACGTACGGACAAATCTTGGGCTATGCTCCTGAAGACGGAGTTCTTTTCAGTTACAGAACTACGCTTACGGGTGTAATGGAAAAAGAAAATCCGGATTGCCACGAATTTGTTGTTCCTGCGAGATTGCGAGAACTTTATGAAAACAGAGATTTTGGAATTTATGCCGAAGACGGAAATGTTATCGTGAACTTTATCACGAACAACGATATCATAGGCGGAAACTCCGGAAGCGCTTTACTGAATGCCGATGGCGAAATCATCGGACTTGTTTTCAGTGGAAACCGGGAATCAACGGGCGGCACTATTTTCCTTGGAGAAAATGCACGGGCGATCCATGCGGATATCCGTTACGTGTTGTTCATCATTGACAAATTCGCAGGTGCGAGACATTTGATTCAAGAAATGACATTACGAGCAAGGTAAATTAGTTTTCCGATTCGACTTTCTTGATATAACTTTCGATTTCTTCGGCTTTTTGGGGATTGGCTTTTCTGAAAGCAACGGGGTCCTCACTGTATTCACGCAAAGCAATTTTGTGATACACTTGGTCTTTCATCTCACGAAGATCAGCTAAAGATTTGATTTTGGCGCTCATTTTCTTATCTTTTTTTCAGCAATTTCAACTGCACCTTCTCGGTGCTACATTCACGATATCTTCGTGACGATCTCTTACTTCAAAACCTAACCTTATCAATGCTTGGCGAAGATTGTTGGGATTTGTGCGGCGAGGATTGTAAGTAATCTCAATACTTTTGCCAGGCATGTCGATTCTGTAGTTCGTTACACCTCTTTCGTGGGGAAGATTTCGTTCGATAACTCTAATGCAAGAACTGCAATGATAGTTGAGAAAAAATGTAACTGTTTGGTTTCTGTTTTGTGCCATTACACTACTTGTTAATGCGAGTGCAAAGATGGCGAGAAGGATTTTTTTCATAGTTTTTATATTTTTTGGTTTGTAGGGGCGGGGCATGCCTCGCCCCTACATTTGTTATTAATTTCTGCCGAATGGCATCCAACGGATTCCGATATAAAACTTTCTCTCCATCAACGAGCCATAGATCACGCTTGCATCAAAATTCGGACCGAATGGATCGTGAGCATTAATGATTGGATCGTTTTGAAGGGAGTTCAAGATATTTTCAACGCCTGCGTAGATTTCAAGATTTCTGAAACGTCTTGTTATTTGAGCGTGAAACATCGGGAAACCTTCGGAGTGAGTTGGACGTGCATAGTTAGTATTCGGCAAACGAACGCCTCCGTGGAATTGTGAAGTTATATCCAATTGCCAAGTATTTAGGTTATTGCTGATATTATTTACCATCAAAAATTTCCATGGTGCAACAAAGGGTCTTGCGATCAAATTTCCATCAATCGTTTGTCGAGAGTCGTTGTAGCGACCGGCAAGGGTGAGCACCCAATTACTGTTAGGAAGTAAATCTGTTCGGATTTCCAACTGAGCGTTGTTTGAAAACGATCGCTCGTCCGACATATAAAAATGCACTTGTTGATGACTGCGATCCAAATTCACAATCAATTGATTTCTGAAAACCGTTCGGTAAAAACCTAAAGCAAAGGAAATCGTACGTTCTTCATCAATAGCGAAAATATGATGATAATTTAAGCCAAAATTCCAAGCGTCTTCCAACCCCGTTTCGTTGAAGAGAAAAACGCGCGAGCTCGCCAACAGATTCATATTTTCGGCAATTGGTATCGGCGAGCGAAACGCTCTTCCTAGCGAACCACGCAGTGTACCGTGTTCCGAAACACTCAATCTGCCGTGAAAACGCGGCGTAATCATAGATTGTCTGTAAAGCGTATTATAGTCGTAACGCAATCCTCCAACCAATGTAAATCTATCGTTTGCAAAAGTATATTGTGCAAAAACTCCGGGAATATTTTCGGTCTTCGAAAACTGCGTGGTAACTGTTGTGCCGGTAGGGAAGTCCGGTCCTCCCGGATTAATCCACATTATCGGTAGTTGACGAAGACTTTCTTCAACATTATTGTGCTGAAAACTTGCACCTAGATTCAATGTTTGTCCTTCAGAAAGTCTATTTTCGTAAATGATATTTGCATAAAAATTGAACTCTGTAGCATCATAGCTTCTTGGGCCATACATGGTTCTCAGATCCATATAGGTAGCTCCGAATTGTGTTCCTATGCTTGAATTTTCGGATAGCAAGAGTCCATTTTTCTGAAAAATCTGCCCACGATTGACCCGATTGCTAAAATTCCAAAGCCCAAAATCCGGGTGCGGCGTGGCATTACTCATTTGTCCGCCAACTCTATCTTCAGTTGTAAACATCAACGTTGTGATATTTGTACGTCTGCCGTCAACATAATTCAAACGTGCAGCCATATTGAATTGTCTGGATTTTGGCTTGTCCATAAAACCATCACCATGATGGCGGGTACTATCTTCTCCAAGATGATCTTTTTCTCGCTGAAACTGCGAATAATGTGCAAAAATTGTGATTCCGAAATTGTCGTTTATTCGATTATTTTGAATCACATTAGCTTCCATTCTGTGATGGTTGTCGTAAAACAGATTTATGAACAATGGATCAGCGGTTTGAGGTTTACGATATTCGATATTGATTTGTCCGGCTAACCCTTCAAAGCCATTGATAACAGAGGCTGTTCCTTTTGAAATCTGAATAGACTCCATATATGATCCTGGAATATACAACAATCCGAATGGTGCGGAAAGTCCACGAAGAAACGGCATGTTTTCAAACATCAACTGGCTGTGAAGCCCCGTCAGTCCAAGCATCTGAATTTGTCTTGCACCCGAAATAGCATCGGCAAAACTTACATCAACCGTAGCACTGTTTTCAAAACTTTCCGCAAGGTTGCAACAGGCCAACTGGCAAAGTCCGGCAATAGTAATAACGTCCATTCTCTGCGGATTCAACTGATCGATGAAATGTCCGCGTTGGCGCTCGACAATCTGAACTTCGTCCAACATAATGTTTTGTTCAAGAATGATTCTGAGATTATTTTGTCCCGGTCGGATTTCTATCGTGTCGTTGGTGTAGCCGACAAAACTAACCACTAAGCGATTTCCGTCTGCCGGAGTCTGCGTTATAGAAAATCTTCCATTATCATCGGTCATTGTGCCGCTGAGCGTGTTTAACCAATACACATTGGCAAAAGGAACAGGCACGTTTCTGTTTCCTTCTCGTGCAGAAACCGTTCCGGAAATAGTTTGAGAGAAAATAGGCTGACTTAAGCACAAAAGGAGTAAGCCGAGAAATATATGTTTCATAAATTTGATTTTTTGTTAGGAATAAAAAAAAGGTCTAAAAATGACTAAAGTTTGCCGAAAATTTAGATTTTCATAACAAAAACTCGGTTGTTTGCTTTATCCGTAATTGCATAGAAAGTCCTATATCACTCGAAAAAATAGAGCAATGAGGTGAATTGCAATTCGGACAAGCGACAGATTCCGCATGGAATAAATGCGAAATATAAAAAACAGGGCAAGTGTCGGTCTTTAAGTCATTAGACGTCGAAAAAAAATCAGCATCTAATTGCGTGAAATGGTTAATGTTTTCGCAACAATCCTTTGTGTGTTTGTGTGAACAGCACGCTTTAGGCGAACAACAATGAGCATCGCAATTCGCGTTTTGAGCGATCAAAAACAAAAAGCTTTTGTTTTTGGCGGAGCAATGATGCTCAATCAAGTTCAATCCGTTGGTTGCCGTAAGAAAGCAAACCAAAGTAACGGACGTCGCAATATGTTTAAAGATAGATAGCATCAGCACACATTTTACCACTACAAAATTACGGATAAAAGATGAGAAAAGCAAATTTTTCGAAAAATTTTATATTTGCAATATCTGATATGTTTCAATCGCTAATTGCTTGGCCGCTTCGTGCTCGTTTGGAATCGTGCCTTCCAAAATAGCTTCTTTCACTGTATCCTTAATAATTCCTACGGTTTTGGATGGTTGAAGATTAAGCATTTCCATGATTTCTTCGCCCGTAATCGGAAGTTTAAAATTGCGAATGCGGTCTTTTTCCTCTAATTCAATTAATTTTTTTTCAACCAACTCGAAATTTCCTTTGTAACGCAAGGCTCTTTCACGATTTTTCGAAGTGATATCGGCTTTGCAAAGCAACATTAAATCATCAATATCGTCGCCGGCTTCAAACAGCAAGCGCCGAACAGCGGAGTCGGTTGCAACGTCCTCTGCAAGCACAATTGGCCGCAGGTGCAATTCCACTAATTTCTGCACATAACGCATTTTTTCATTCATCGGCAAACGCAAGCGTTTAAAAATTCTCGGCACCATTTTTGCTCCGAGAAATTCGTGAGAATGAAAGGTCCAGCCAATTTTCGGATCGTATCTTTTGGTTTGTGGTTTTGCGATGTCGTGCAAGAGTGCAGCCCAACGCAACCAAAGATTGTCTGTAACTTTTGCAATGTTATCTAACACTTCCAACGTGTGCAGAAAATTATCTTTATGAGCATTGGAGCCAACTTTTTCAATGCCTTTCAAACTCGTGACTTCGGGTAAAATTTTTTCTAAAATCCCGGATACATCTAAAAGTTTGAAGCCATAGGACGGCTTTGGAGAAAGCATGATTTTATTGAGTTCTTCGGCAATTCGTTCTTCCGAAAGAATTTCGAAACGGTGTAAATTTCGCTGAATAGCTTCAAAGGTTTCCGGCTCAATATCGAAATACAATTGTGTTGCAAACCGCACAGCGCGAAGCATCCGCAAGGGATCGTCGGAAAACGTAATATCAGGGTCTAACGGCGTGCGAATAATCATATCACGCAAATCTTCGAGTCCATAGAAAGGATCAATCAACTCGCCAAAAGTAGCTCTGTTGAGCGAAAGAGCCATCGCATTAATCGTGAAATCTCGACGATTCTGGTCGTCTTCCAAAGTGCCGTCCTCGACATGCGGTTTGCGAGAATCTTCAGAATAAGATTCCTTTCTTGCTCCGACAAATTCAATTTCAAAATCTTCGTAATGCAGCATCGCCGTTCCGAAATTTTTGAACACCGAAATTTTTGTACTGTCGCCGATAATTTTGCCTACGGTTTCCGCCAACTCTACACCCGAGCCTATCGTCATAATATCAATATCTTTCGACGGACGATTGAGCATTAAATCTCTAACAAAACCGCCGATTACGTAGGTTTCGATTTGTTTTTCATCAGCAATTTTCGAAACCAAATCAAAGATAGGGTGTGTGAGTTTATTGGCAAAATTCATAATTTTGCAAAGATACAATTTTTTTTGTATCTTTGCAAAACAAAACTCAAAAACATTTATCACCATGAACTCTACAAATTTGCAAATCGACCAATTTCAGACTCTAAAAAACAGCATTGTCAACGTAAATTTCATCAAACATGCGTCTTTCTTTTTTGAAGTGAACAACTACGTTATTTATGTAGATCCGGTGGACGAAGCCACTGATTTCTCAAAACTTCCGAAAGCCGATTTGGTTTTATACACGCACGATCACTACGACCATCTTTGCAGAAAAGCGTTAAAAGATATTTTGACTGAAAGAACAGAAGTTATCGGAACTCTTGAAGTTGAAACTGCTCTAAAAGATACAGGTGCAAAGCATATAAAGGTTCTTAAAAATGGCGAAAAAGCAGAAATTTCTACGTCTGCTGCAGAAATTTCCGTTCTAGCAGTTCCGGCTTACAACACCACACAAACTCAGTTTCATCCGAAAGGCAGAGACAACGGTTATATTCTGACGATTGATGGCATGAAATTTTATATTCCGGGCGATTGTGAAGATATGCCGGAGTTGGCGGATTACAAGGGTTTAGATGTGGCTTTTCTTCCCGTAAATCAGCCTTATACGATGACGATTGATCAATGCGTTAACGCTGTAAAAATGATGCAGCCAAAGGTGTTTTTTCCAATTCATTACGGTGATACCGACACGAATGAATTGATGGAAAAACTGAACGCAATCGAAGGAATCGAGATACGTTTGCGTAATATGTAAATCGTAGGGGGCGGGTTTGAAACCCGCCCCCTACAATATTTCAATCATGAACAAAACAAAACACCCGGGAACTGTTGTAAAAATTGACAAAAACCTTGTCTTTGTCGAGATTATCTCGCTTTCGGCTTGCGCAAGTTGTAAGTCGAAAAATATGTGCAGTATGTCGGAAAGCAAGGAAAAAATCATCGAAGTCGCTGCTTCCAATCCGGAAAACTATGCTGTCGGACAATCTGTAAATATTGTGATGCAAGAATCTTTGGGATTAAAAGCTGTTTTCTTGGCTTACGTAATGCCGTTCATTGTGTGCATGATTGCTTTGTTTGGGCTGTCGTTCGTTTTCGAAAACGAGTTGATTTACGGCGCAGGTGCGGTATTGGCGGCGGCTCTTTACTATTTCACCCTAAAACAATTTTCCGACAAGCTCAGTAAGAAATTTGTTTGGCATTTAGAATAAATCCGTTTTTTTTCATATCTTTGCAACGTGCGAATACTGTTTTACATCGTAATTCTTCCGCTTTCAAAGCTTCCTTTTGCTTTGATATATGCCATTTCCAACGGATTGTCGTTTATGTTGAACCGTGTTTTTAAGTATCGTAAAAAAATTGTTGTGCAAAATTTGAAAAACTCGTTTCCAAATCGTAGTGAAGAGGAAACCAAAATGATAACCAATCAGTTTTACGATCATTTTGCCGATATTCTTGTAGAGGGCATCAAAATGTTTTCTTTGTCGAAAAAACAAGTCATGCAGCGTTATGTCTGCAAAAATCCGGAGATTTTATTCCCTTATTTCGAGCAAAAAAAATCCGTTATTTTAGTTTCGGGGCATTACAATAATTGGGAATACATGGTGCTTTCGCTCGGTATGCAATTCAAGCATCACGGTGTCGGCGTTGGAAAACAGCAGAGAAACAAAGTATTCGACCGCATTATAAATCACTATCGCCAACGCTATGGTAGCGAAGTTGTGTTTGCATCCAATGTTCGCGAAACGTTTGAAGCCTACGAACAGCAACAATTTCCGACAGCCTACATGATGCTTTTCGATCAAGCAAAAAATCCTAAAAAATGTTATTGGACAACATTTTTGAACCAAGACACCGGCTTTATTTTTGGACCGGAATATTTCGCAAAAAAGTATGATTTTCCCGTGTTTTATTACAATGTGAAGAAGGTTAAGCGTGGTTTTTACGAATTTGATTTGACACCTATTTCTGAAAATCCTAATCAAGCCGAATACGGTGAAATCACGCAAAACTGTATCAACATTTTGGAAGAAACTATCAATGAGAAGCCGCAATATTGGCTTTGGTCGCACCGCCGTTGGAAACATAAAAAACCATGAAAATTGCCGTTGTCATATTAAATTGGAATGGAAAGAAATTTCTCGAAAAATTTCTGCCGAATGTTATTGAATGTTCGGGTGTGGCGGAGGTGATTGTTGCCGACAACGCTTCGACCGATGATTCCATAGATTTTTTGAAGCAGAATTTCCATCAAGTCCGACTGATACAAAACGGCGAAAATGGCGGATTTTCTAAAGGTTACAACGATGCTTTGAAACATGTTGATGCAGATTACTTTGTGTTGCTAAATTCCGATATCGAAGTTACAAAAAACTGGATTCAACCTGTGATTGATTTAATGGAAAGTGATCCGAAAATCGCTGTTTGTCAGCCCAAGATTCGTTCTTATCACGAACGTGAAAAGTTCGAATATGCCGGTGCGTCGGGCGGTTTCATTGATAAGTTCGGCTATCCGTTTTGTCGTGGACGCATTTTCGAGACTGTCGAAATCGATACAGGACAATACGACGATGTTTGCGAGATATTTTGGGCAACCGGTGCGACAATGTTCGTAAAATCCTCTATCTACAAAGAATTTGATGGTCTCGACGAAGATTTTTTCGCTCACATGGAAGAAATCGATTTTTGCTGGCGAGTGAAAAACGCCGGATACAAAGTGATGTATTGCCCGGATTCCACGGTTTATCACGTTGGCGGAGGAACTTTGCCAAAATCTTCGTCACGAAAAACATATTTGAATTTCAGAAATAATTTGAGCTTAATCTATAAAAATCTACACTCCAAGAATCTGTTTTTTGTACTTTTCGTGCGCTGGTTCTTAGATGATATTGCAGCGTTGAGATTTTTATTAGGTGGAAGTTTTGGAGATTTTTTCGCCGTTGTGAGAGCTCAATTTTATTTCATGAAAAATTTCCGAAAAATCCGAAAAGAACGCAAAAAACAACTTGAAATTCGGAAATTTCACACCGGGATCTATCCTTTTTCAATCGTATGGAAATATTACATACAAAAACGAAAAACATTTGTCCAATTATGAAGAAAATCGCAATTGTCAATGGGCCAAACTTGAATCTGTTGGGCACAAGGGAGCCCGAGATTTATGGCAATCAAACATTTGAAGCCTACTTTGAGCGACTGCAAATGAAATTTCCGAATGTTGAGTTCAGTTATTTTCAAAGTAATGTTGAGGGCGAGATTATCAACAAACTTCATGAGATTGGCTTTGATTTCGATGGAATAGTTCTCAATGCTGCCGGTTATACACACACATCCGTATCCATCGCTGATGCTGTGAAATCCATAAAAACCCCGGTTGTCGAAGTACATATCTCCAATGTTTATGCACGCGAAGAATTTCGTTGCAAATCGCTGATAGCCCCCAACTGTAAGGGCGTTATCGTTGGTTTTGGATTGCTGGGATACGATTTGGCTGTTGAAGTTTTTTAATTTTGTACTCTCAGAAATTATGCGTATCTTTGTACAATAAATTAAAACAAGTCAATCTTAATGCAACTCAATGAAAATAAGAAAATAGCGGTTATCACAATGGCACGCAACGATGAGTTTTTTCTAAATCGCTGGGTAGGGTACTACGGCAGGCAGTTCGGCGAAGAAAACTTGTATATTTATTTAGACGGATTAGACCAGAAAGCACCGGCAGAAGCGGGGAGGGCGAACGTGGAAATAGTAGAGAAACAAGGTATAAAAGTCGTTGATGCTGAAAAACGCCGACTTGATTTTTTATCAGACAGAGCTGCCGAACTTTTTTCTGCAGGCTATGATTTGATTATCGGTTGTGATGCCGACGAATTTTTGATAGTCGAACCAAATTTGGGCTTGACTTTGCACGAATACCTGTCGCGAATAAAAATCAACACGTCGATTTCGCCCCTCGGACTGGATGTGGGACAGCACTTGCACAACGAAAAGTCACTCGACCGATCGGCTCCAATTCTTCCACAGCGCAATTATGCACTGATAAATTCACGCTTTACAAAAACAAGCATTGTCGCAAAACCTATTCGCTGGGGAAGAGGTTTTCACCGAATAGATGGACATAATTTCCATATTGATAAAAATTTATATCTGCTTCATTTGGGCAATATCGATTACGAGGCATTGATGGAAAAATTCAATTCGCAAGATATCATTGCACGTGGCGAACAAGCACATTATAAGCGGGCAAGATTTAGTGTGATCAATTCCGTTTCGGACGGAAGCGCAGTTGACGGCGATAAGTTATTCGCAAAAGCACGAGGAATTCAAACGTTTTTCCGCCCGATTTATGCATGGAACAAACCGTCAATGCTCGGCATGAAATGGATCGTAAAACTTCCCGAACGCTTTATCAATACAGGAATTTAGAGAAAATCCAATGAGTTACTCCCGAAAATTGATTAGATTTCGTATGAAAATAACCACTTCGGCTATTCGTTTTGTCGGGTGGTTGCAGAGTGGCGATATGCGGAAAAACAAACCAAAGGGCGAACTTGCAAAAGCAAAAATACTGACAAATTATTTTGCGAAAAAATATATGCCTGCGGTTAGTTGCTTGGAACAAAAAGAGGTTGCAGTAGAAACACCCGAAATACTTTGGCAATTTTGGGACAATCCTGTCGGAAAAGCAACACCTAATATCATAAAGTCATCGTTTGAGACTTCGGAAAAATTCAAGGGAAATTTTGAGCATAGAATATTGGATAATTCAACCTTTGAGAATTACACGGATTTGCCCGATTATGTGTTGGATAAATTCAAAAAAGGACAAATTGGGTATGCACACTTTTCCGATTTACTACGGCTGAACTTATTGAAAAATCACGGTGGCGTCTGGTTAGATGCAACAGGATATATGACTGATTTTATTCCAAAATATATTCTCAATGAAGATTTTTTTGTGTTTTTGACAGGCAATATGACGGGTTTTCCGTATGCGTTTATGCAAAATTGTTTTATCCGAAGTAAAAAAGGCAGTTTTCTATGCGAAGCTTGGTATCAAATGTGCATTGAATTTTGGAAAAAGGAAACAAAAGTATTTGAGTACTTTCAGCATCAACTGATGTTTAAGACGTTGGTTCAGAAAAATCCGATAGCAAAGGAGTTGTTCAACAAAATGCCGCACAAATCTGAGGATGAAACGCATCAGCTAGTAGGAGATAATCTACTAAAAGAATTTAATGCAGAAGAATGGGAAAAAATCAGAAAAACGTCGTTTTTTCAGAAAACAACATACAAAGTAGCAGGCGGAATTGATTGTACCAACACCTATTTCTCAAAATTAAGCGAAGGAGGGATATAAAAATGAATAAAAAAATCAGCGTGATAATTCCGATTTATAATTCGGAAAAATATGTGAAGCAAACATTGAATTTCGTTCGTTTTCAAAGCTATAAAAATTTGGAAATTATTTGTGTGCTTGACTGTCCGACAGATAATTCAGTAGAAATTGTCAAAGAAATTGCTAAAGAAGATAATCGCATAAAATTAGTTGAACATTCAAAAAATATGGGTTTGGCTGTTGCAAGAAATTCGGGCATAGAAAACGCAACGGGCGAATTTCTTCACTTTATGGACTCAGACGATTTACTAAGTTGCAATTTTTATGAAATAATGATAAATGCTGCGATTGAGAATGATGCTGATGTTTCGGCTTGTTCGGTATTTAATGAGAAAAAGCCTAAGCAGAGTATTTGGTTTGCGAAAGATGAGGTTATATTCGGCAGAGAAAAAATCAAAAAAACCGAAGTATTGTTTCGTGGCTGGATTTGGCGATATTTAATCAAAAGAGATTTTTGGGATAAACATAGTTTTTCTTTCCCGAATCTGGTTATAATGGAAGATTTACCGGTTGCTATTCCGATGATTTATCACGCCAATAAAATTGCTGTTTGTTCGGATGCCGTATATTTCTATAAAAATCGCGAAAATTCCTTGCTGAATGAAAATGAAAATACAGATTTCAGCAAAGAACAGAAAAAAATACGAAAAAAGAATGTAAGTAAAGCCAAAAAAGCGATGAAAGATGTTATGAAAACTTATAGCATTAAGAGGCCGAATAAATGGCTTTGGCTCAAAGAGCGTATTTTAGGTAAATTTATCTGTGTAAATAACTTTGTAGAGCACGGAAAATCGGACAAAAAAATCAGCATAATAATTCCAATTTACAATGCGGAAAAATATCTGAAACAAACTTTAGATTCTGTTCGTTATCAGACCTACGAAAATTTGGAAATTGTTTGTGTATTAGATTGCCCAACAGATAGTTCTGCTAAAATTGTAAAGGAAGCTGCAAAAGAGGACAACCGTATAAAAATAATTGAACTCTCAAAAAATATGGGCCTACCTGCTGCTAGAAATTCGGGTGTTGAAAACGCAATGGGCGAATTTCTTCACTTTATGGATTCGGATGATTTGATCAGCCCTGATTTCTATGAAATAATGATAGGTTCAGCGGAAAATTCAGATGTTGATATTGCTGCTTGTTCCGTACTTTACGAAAAAAAACCATGGCGAAGCATTTGGTTTCAAAAGAGCGAAATATTATCGAATACTGATGATAAAATCAAGAAAACAGAGGTTGCCGTCCAGGGTTGGGCTTGGCGATATTTAATCAAAAAAGATTTTTGGGATGAATATCAATTTTCTTTCCCCGATTTGGTTCCTATGGAAGACAAGCCGGTAATGATTCCGATGATTTATTATGCGAATAGCGTTGCTCTCTGTCCGAGTGCCGTTTATTTCTATAAAAATCGAGAAAGTTCTATTTTGAATAAAAAATACGATCCGGTTCGTGAGAAACAGCGAAGCGAAAACCGACAAAAAGCACGAAAAATTTTCAAAGATTTTATGCGTGAAAATAAGATCAAACGACCAAGCAAATTGTTGTATTACGTAAAAAAAATCCGGATTAAATAAAAAAAATGCCGACATTCATAAATAAAATAGAGGCCCAAATAAGATATCTACTAAAAAAAATACGGGAGATTAGCAGTATTCCGAAGCAGCGGAAAATGGCCAAAAAATTAGATGGTTATATTGTTGATTTTTTAGATGGGAAAATAGAAAAAATCACAGCAATTCCGAAAAAGCCTGAATTGGTTGGGAAAAATATTTTTTGGCAATTCTGGTATCAGGGAATAAATGAAAATACGCCGAAACTTGTCAATGCCTGTCTGAATTCCGTCAGAAAACACAGCGATAGTCATGAAATAATTATACTGTCGAAAGAAAACATAAATGATTATCTTGACCTTCCCGATTTTGTTTGGGAAAGATTTGGCACCGGCGGATATGACATTACAAAACTGTCCAATCTTATACGTTTGTATTTACTTTCAGCTTACGGCGGTGTATGGCTTGATGCAACCATTTATCTAACTAATTCGATTGATAAGCAGATGTTGAACGAGGATTTTTTTGCTTTTCAACGTTCTAAAATCCCACCAAAGGACATGAAGACTTATCGGAAATTTGATCCGCTGTATTTTTCTTGGGAACCGGGATTTCAGGCAAGGTTGTTGACTTCTTTTATGATTGCCAAACCAAATAATAAAATCGTTGCCGACCTGCTTTCAATACTTCTTGAATACTGGAAAAGAGAGAAAGAAACGGGGCATTATTTCTTTTTTCAGATTTTATTTAACCGAATGATGATGAATGCCGAATGGAAAAATTTGAATTGCGAAATTGTCGGTGATACGGATTGTCACAAACTGCAAGTTGTATTTTTTGACAAATTTGACTGTCAATCTTTTGACGAAATCACAGCCAAAAGCAATGTTCACAAATTAACACTTTACTTCGTAAGGAAAAAACAAATTCCGGCCGGCACATTTGCAGATTTCCTTATCAACGAGAAATTGTAAAAAAAAGTTATAGATGAAAATACTTGTAACAGGTGCAGCAGGGTTTATCGGCTCTAAACTCGTTCAACGATTAGCAGAACGGGGAAATGAGGTAGTTGGGCTTGATAATATAAATGATTATTATGATGCCCGCCTGAAATATGGACGTTTAGAGGCATTGACAGGAATTAGTCGTGACAACATAAAAGAAGGCGTTTTGACGGAGAGCTTTTTGTATCCCAATTATAGATTTGTTAAAATGGATATCGAAGATAAAACCGAGCTGTTGAGACTTTTTAAGCAAGAAAAATTTGATAAAGTTTGCCATTTAGCAGCACAAGCCGGGGTACGTTACTCAATCGAAAATCCTTATGTTTACATAAATTCCAATATTGCCGGTTTTTTGAATATTCTGGAAGCAGCAAGGCATAATCATATACAACATTTAGTTTATGGAAGCTCAAGCAGTGTATATGGAGCAAATGCTAAGGCACCATTTTCGGAAAAAGATGGAGCGGCACATCCGGTAAGTTTATATGCGGCAACAAAAAAATCGAATGAGTTAATGGCTCATTCATATAGCAGTTTATATAATTTACCGACAACAGGCTTACGTTTTTTTACTGTTTATGGACCATGGGGAAGGCCGGACATGGCTCCGTTCCTATTTACAGACGCCATCATGAATAATCGTCCCATAAAAGTTTTTAATAATGGAGACTTGTTAAGAGACTTTACCTATATCGACGACATTGTAGAAGGAGTGATAAGGGTGATCGACAAAACGCCTGAAGCAGATTCATGCTGGGATTCAAAAAAGCCAAATCCGGATTCTTCTCATGCACCTTATCGAATATACAACATAGGAAATTCTGTTCCCGTAAATTTGATCGATTTCATTCATTCGATAGAAGTTTCTACAAGCAAAACAGCAGAAAAAATATTTTTGCCAATGCAACAAGGCGATGTATATCAGACAAATGCAAGCATGTCATCTTTGGAAGAAACTTTCGGATATAAACCTAGTACAAATATATTAGAAGGCGTGAAAAAGTTTGTGAATTGGTATAAAGAATTTTATCAAGTAAAGAATGACTGAGATGGCAATGTTGAGAAAAATATATCAATGGTATAAAGGAGTCAAAAAAGCTAGAAAAGCTAAAAAAGATTTATTGCTACAAGCTGAAGTTGCACAAAAATTGGACGGTTATATTACTGATTTTTTGAATGAAAAAATAGAAAAATATGTTGCCGTTGCTAAAAAGCCCGAGCTGGTTGGGAAAAAAATTATTTGGCAGTTTTGGCAGCAAGGGTTGGACGAAAATACGCCGAAACTTGTAAAAACCTGCTTTAATTCTGTTGAGAAGTATCGTGGCGAATATGAGGTAATTATTTTGTCGAAAGAAACGTTGAATGATTACATCGAAATGCCTGATTTTATTTGGAAAAAGTTCGGTAAGGGTGGATTTACATTTCCAAAAATAGCAAATTTGGTACGTTTGTATTTGCTTTCGGCTTACGGCGGTGTATGGCTTGATGCAACGATTTACTTGACAGCTCCGATAGATAAACGATTTCTGGAAATGGATTTTTTCGCACTTCAACGTTCAGAAACTCCACCGAAAGATTTGAAGATTTTCACAAAATTCGACCCTATAGGTCTCTCATGGAAACCGGAGTCTTACGTAAGAATGCAAAACTCGTATATGATTGCGAAACCGCATAACAAAATTATTGACGACCTGCTTTCTATACATCTTGAATATTGGAGGAAAGAAGAAGAGATTGGACATTATTTCTTTTTTCAAATGATGTTTTACCGAATGATGCAGCACGATGAATGGAAAAATCTGAATTGCGAAATTGTTTGTTATGCTGATTTCCATAGGCTTTTAATCGCAGGTTCTGACTTTTTCGATCAGCGTTATTACAACGAGGTAACCTCCCGATGGAATGTTCATAAATTGACACTCTATTGGGCAAAAAAAATTGGAACATGGGAATTACCTACTGGTACGTTTGCAGATGTTATTGTCAATCAAAAAATGAAAAAGAATGAAAATTAGAGAAGTATTAGAAAAGATAGCGTTCTTTTTTTATAAGGTTGGAAGAATGCCAAGGCAAATGAGAACTACAAGAAAAAGGGTTAAAGAGGTGCCTACTGATCTTTTGAAACAAGTAGAAATTGCAAAAAAATTAGATGGCTACATCGATAATCTTTTAAATGGAAAAATAGAAAAATATATTGCTGTTGCTAAAAAACCGGAGTTAGTTGGTAAAAAAATTATTTGGCAGTATTGGCAACAAGGGCTAGACGAAAATCTACCCAAACTTGTAAAGGTTTGTTTTGCTTCCGTTGAAAAATATCGTGGAGAATATGAAGTGATTATTTTATCGAAAGAAACGTTGAATGATTACATCGAGATGCCCGATTTTGTTTGGGAAAAATTCGACAGTGGTGGATTTACATTTCCGAAAGTATCTAATCTCGTGCGTCTACATTTACTTTCAGCTTACGGCGGTGTTTGGCTTGATGCGGCACTTTATATGACAGCCCCTATTGACAAACGATTTTTGAAAATGGATTTTTTCGCTCTTCAACGTTCGGAAATTCCGCCAAAAGATTTGAAAATTTTCACAAAATATGACCCTATCGGTCTTTCGTGGGATCCTGAGTCTTATGTAAGAATGCTAAATGGCTATATGATCGCCAAGCCACATCATAAAATTATCGACGACCTGCTTTCGATACATCTTGAATACTGGAAAAAAGAAGAAGACATCGGACATTATTTCTTCTTTCAGATAATGTTTTATCAGATGGTGCAGCGCGATGAATGGAAAGATTTGAACTGCGAAATCGTGAGCTATGCTGATTTACACAGATTTTGTATCGCAGGTTTTGAACGTTTTAACCAGCGTTATTATGATGAAGTTACTGCTCGTTGGAATATACACAGAGTGCCACTTCATTGGGCAAGACGAAAAAAAGAATTGATTAAGAATTCGTTTGCCGATGTTATTGTAAACGAAAAACTAGAAAGACCCTAAATATGTTGTAGTGGCGTATAGAGCAACAGCAAAATAAATTGCAAAACCTATCCACAGTATTTTCCCGTGTTGAGCAGAATACATTTGATATTTTTCAGAATCATCTAATTTTAGTAATTTTTTCCGTAAAGGGACAAGTGCAAGATAGTATACCGCCATTGCAATTAAAGTGCCTGCAATTATTCCACCTATGATATCAGAAACGAAATGCACACCAAGATAAACTCGCGAATAACTGATTAATCCTGCCCAAAAGAGAGAAACAAGTGTTGCCCAGCGATTTCTGAATATAAGCGAAAGTAGTACTGCAAAAGCGGTGTGATTGGTAGCATGTCCCGAAATAAAGGCAAAGCCACCACCACGGTGAAATCTTACGCCAACTTCTCCGCTTTCTGTCATATACGTACTTGTGAATAACTGCACATATTCTCTAAAATCGGGATGATGTCCGGGACGAAGACGCTCAAAAATTGGTTTTATCAATCCCGACGAAAATTGGTCGGCCAAGGCCGCCACTAGTATAAAGGAAAAAAATACTAATGCACTTTGTGAAATCCGAGTTCTAAAGAAAACCAAAAATGCAATAAACAAATAAAGCGGAATCCACATCTCTTTGGTACTTACGACGTGCATAATGTTATCTAATAACGCAGAGTCGCTGCCATTTAGCCGAAAAAACAAATTACGCTCCCAAACGAGCATATTTTCTACAAATTGTTTCATATCTTACATTTTTAAATTTTTATCATTGAGACGCTCTCGGCGCTCGGCCTCAGTTATTGCGGTAAAAAACAAAATAAAGGTGAGAATTGTAAAAAACATACCTGCCTCTATCCACATAAAAAGCAACATAACACAGAGCCACATTTGCAGCAAATAACTTCGATTTTTGATAGCATAACAAACTATAGCCGCAAGCATAGCGACCAATACTATCAAGCCTAAAATACCGAACTGGATTGTATCATCCAAAAATTGGTTGTGAGCATGAGTTGCGATAGGAAGATGTACATCTTGCATTTTTTCGGCTTGTTGCAGCATCGCTTGCGGTCCTTCGCGATAACCGCTGCCCCACCAAAAATTATCTCGAATATAAGCCATGGCGACAGTACGAAGATCATTTCGAGGTCCGTCATAGATAAAACCAAAAACTTTGCTGCCAAATACCAGCAAGCTCGCTCCGCCAAGCAAAATATAGGTTATTAAGCCAATGTTGAAATATTTTGTTCTCATCCTCAAATAATACAGCCCACTGAAACTGACTAATAGCACAAAGCCGGTCAAACCAAATCTACTTTGCAACAACTGAATTACGAATAAAGCAAGTATAACGTACAGTAACAGCTCCCATTTTGTAATAATCTTTTGGTAATAAAGATAAAAACCTGTTATCAGTACACCCAATATAACTATGGAATTAGCTGTTGGGTGGTGAAAGTGCGACCAGGTGCTAGCGAAAAAATAAGCCGAAAACCACGTGTGTTCAGCCCAATTTTTTAAACAATATGCACCTTGCATAGAGTATTTAGCCTGTTCTTTCCAACCAACCATTTCGGCATAGTATCCGGTTTTTCCGGTAATCCACTTTATAAAATCAGCATCTAAATGCAGGAAGTTATAAAACCAATATAAAACGGTAATTGATAGAAAAATAATACCTGCTTTGAAGAATATTTCGCCTATTCGCAACAACGTTTTTTGCGACAGATTGAAAAAGCAAAATGCCAAAGGTAGTAAGTAAAAACGAAGTGTATGATCGGGAAAATAAAAACCTCTTGTAGTGCCTATAGTTCCAAAGAACATTAGTAATGCATAGGCAATTATGAAGTAAAAAAACTTTGGAGGTGCATAAAACTTTCGTGAGTGAAGAAAAAATATTAAGCTTGCTACGATAAACAAAGTTGACGTGTAATAGGTGAAGTATCTCCTGAAGAATAAACTTACCAAAAGAACAGTCAAGCCAACAATTATCAATGAATGATTTTTATAAAAGTCTCCCCATGAAAAGCGATGATTTTTTATTTTTTGCCATACCAAAATCAGAAAACTTGCAAGAAATAATCCTATTGCCGTATAACGTGCGTACACTTCATTTGCTGCAGTTACCAAGCCTTGCAAATGTAGGGCATAGATAGTTCCGGCCAATATCGTGGCAAAGATTAAAATAACAGCCGAAAAGCGAAGATGCATATCATCATTTTATCAATCCACAAAGATACAAAAAATAGTTGAGAATGAAAAATTATTTGTCCCAGTTTATTGGTGTAATTCCGTTTTTTTGCAGGTATTCGTTACATCCCGAAAAATGTCTGCTTCCGAAAAAGCCGCGATGAGCCGAAAGAGGAGACGGATGAACGGTCTTTAAAATCAGATGCTTCGAAGTGTCAATTAGCTTTTCTTTCGATTGTGCATGACTGCCCCAAAGCATGAACACTAAATGTTCACGTTCGTTCGAAAGTTTTCGAATTACAACATCCGTAAATTGCTCCCATCCCTGATTTTGGTGAGATAGAGGGGTGTGGGCACGAACGGTCAAGGTTGTATTTAATAAGAAAACACCTTGCTTTGCCCAACGTTCCAAATTTCCGGACGTTGGAACAGGAATATTCAAATCGCTTGAAATTTCTTGAAAGATATTCCGCAACGACGGCGGAAAAGCGACTCCATCCGGCACGGAGAAACACAAACCATGTGCTTGACCAATGCCGTGATACGGGTCTTGTCCCAGAATCACAACCTTGACATCTTGAAAAGGCGTCAAATTAAATGCATTGAAAATTAGCTTGTTCGGCGGATAAGTGATATGTTGCCGTTGTTCGTTTTGCAAAAAAGATCGCAAAGAACTCATGTAATTTTGCTCAAATTCAGGAGCTAAGACAGATAGCCAAGCGGGTTCGATATTGACAGCCATAGTAAGATTTTTTTGCAAAATTACAATTTTTTTTGTAACTTTGTGAAAATATTTTTGAGCAATCATGAAAAGATTTTGTCAAATTGCACTGTTTCTTTTGGTTATCGGTCTTCTAGCATCTTGTGCTTCATCAAGAAAGCCCGTTTGCGCTGCCCATGCTACGCGAACCAATAATTTCGAGCGCTTACCTTTCTAATGCAAAAAATAATTCGATACGTTTGTTTGGCATTTTTGCTTTTGTCTGCAGAATCTGCACTCTCGCAGGTTGAAGTAATGGAAGACTTGATTCCCGATCCGGAATTACATATCTCCAGACAGCATTCGTTTTTCGGACATGTCCACAGCGGTGGCTTCGGGCTTGGTTTTCGTTGGGGAAATATTCGATCTATTGAGAGATACACTTTTCAAGAGGTTGAGTTTTTGCAACTTCGGCATCCGAAAGCCGAGAGAAGGTCGGGATTCAGTTTTGTAGGCTCTCCCCGTAGATTTATTTTTGGAGGAATAAATCAACTCTATGCGTTAAGATATGGTTTTGGAACGCAGCGCACACTTAGTGAAAAGCCTTATTGGGGCGGGATTCAGGTGGATTACACCATTTCGATAGGCGGTGTTTTGGGTTTGGCTATTCCGCAGTACTTGGGCATTCTTTACCTCAGAGATCCGGTTCCACCTTTTGGCGAAAATCCGTGGGAAGTTAGATTTCAGCGGTTTGACCCGGATAATGACGCCCACATGGGTGCTGGTCCTGGGTTAATAAACGGAATGGGACCAATGTTTAGAGGTTTGTTCAATCTTCGCCCGTACCCTGGAATTTATGCAAGATTCGCCTTTAATTTTGACTTTGGCAGGTATCAGGAACGTGTCAGTGCTCTCGAAGTCGGTGTGATGGTTGATGTTTTTCCAATTCCTGTTCCAATGATGGCTATTCAGAACCCAAACCCAGTCCCAGACCCAATTCCGGACGATTGGAGAACTTTTGTTCCCGACAGAAATTTCTTCTTCCTTAATTTTTATATCGCTTACCATTTTGGACGACGGCGATAGCTTCGACTGCGCTCGGCTATCGTGTAAACTGTCTGGCGTTGAGCGAAGTCGAAACGCTGTCTTAACGTCCCGAGTACATGGTTTCGTAATATTTTTGGTAGTCTCCCGAAGTTACACTATTCAACCACTCTTCGTTTTCCAAGTACCAATCTACGGTTTTTTCCATACCTTCTTCGAATTGTAGTGAGGGTTTCCAGCCTAATTCGTTGACCAATTTTGAAGAGTCGATAGCGTAGCGCAAATCGTGTCCGGCGCGGTCTTGCACGAATGTAATTAGCTTTGCGGAAGTTCCGGGTTCGCGATTGAGTTTGCTATCCATAATTTCACAAAGTTTGTGAATTAAGTCGATATTTGTCCACTCGTTGAGACCGCCGATATTGTAGGTTTCTCCTATTCTTCCGTTGTGAAAAATCATGTCAATTGCACGTGCGTGATCCAGCACATAGAGCCAATCGCGAACGTTTTCACCCTTTCCGTAAATCGGAATTGGTTTCATATTTTTGATATTGTTGATTGCTAACGGCAATAATTTTTCCGGAAAATGGTTTGGTCCATAGTTGTTTGAGCAATTTGAAAGCACAATCGGCAATTTATAAGTATGAAAATATGCTCTGACCAAATGGTCGGAACTCGCTTTGGACGCGGAATACGGACTGCGAGGGTCATACGGTGTTTCTTCCGTAAACATTGAGCCGTCGTTTTCCAGCGAACCATAAACTTCATCCGTACTCACATGGTAAAAGCGTTTGCCGTCAAAATTATCTTTCCATGTATGGCGAGCGGTATTCAACAGGTTTACAGTTCCAACGATGTTGGTCATGATAAATTCCATAGGGTTCGCAATCGAGCGATCCACGTGCGATTCGGCAGCCAAATGAATCACGCCGAAAGGTTGATATTTTTCGAATAATGCCTGAACTTTATCTTCGTCAACAATATCTACTTTTTCAAATGTATAATTAGGAAGGTCTTTTACATCTTCCAAGTTCGCCAAATTTCCTGCATATGTGAGTTTATCGACATTCACGATTTGGTAATCGGGATATTTTGTTACAAATAATCTAACAACGTGCGAGCCGATAAATCCTGCTCCGCCTGTAATGAATAAGGTTTTTTTCATGTTCTTTGTTTTTTGATTGTCATTCCCGCGAAGGCGGGAATCTGCTTGTTATTTACCGTTCCCTTTGTTTAGGGAGATTCCCGCCTTCGCGGGAATGATGCCCTTTACACAAACCTCGCTAATGCTGCAACCCACCGGTCGGGTAGTTCGTTACGCATGGCTTGCTCGTAGTCCGCATAACTGCAAGGCAGCATGTAGTGCATTTGAAATTTGGTTTTATCCTCATGTCCGGGGATTTCCATCCACCAGCGATTTGTGGTTTTGCTTTTGTAAAACACAATTTCTTGGTCGTGTTCTTCAACGTAGACGATGAATTTTGTCAGTTTTTCCTTGTCTTTGTAGGGATATTCGTGTTTACGTTGATAGAATCCTTCCACAAAACACCACATCATAATACCTATTAGTTGTGCGGTTTGTCCGTCAATATCCAGGCTCGGATTGTACTCGTAAAAGCCGATAGCTCGCATTTTTTCACTCATGCCGGCATAACGCATAATTTGCGATGCTTCTTCGCCGAAAAGTCCGACAACAACGGCATTCGGATTGCCCGGCGCATCGCTTTTTCGAATAGCAGAAATATCCACACTCATTATATCTGCATTGCGAACAGCAGGTTCAATTTCTTGAATATCATGACGAAGAGTTCCGAGTCGATACACATCAAAATTCAAATTTTTCATTAACTGAACCGCATGCTTATCCACCAAATAAGTTTGAAAACCCGCATTGGAGTATGTAAACAAATAATTCGGCTGACTCACGATAATTTTGCTGAGATACGAACGTGATGAAATTTCATGCTCCGGATCGCCCAAATCAAAACGATTGTCTAATGCAAAAAGATTGATGATTTGCTTGCGATTTGCAAATGCATTGTAACTTGCAATCGTCAAATCTTGGCTACCTCCGAGAACAATCGGCAAGATATTCGCATCCATCAAACGCCCAACAATATCAGCCAATGCAGCGTATGTATCTTGAGGAGTTTGTCCAAGTTTAAGGTTTCCAAGATCGGCGATTTTGTGTTTGAATTCGCCTTGATGCAAAGAGTAAAAATGTTCGCGAATAATGTCGGGCGCATCATTGCATTTGGTGTTGTTCCAAGCATTTCGAGATTCGGGCACACCGATAATTGCGATATCCGTATCGTCCAAATCCGGAAAATTATCTGCTTCGGAATACACACGAATGCCTTGCACCATCAGCGTTTGCAACTCATCGTCGATAGCAAATAAAGTCGGTTCTAAATAGGTTTGTATATCCATAGGTTTAACTTAGTTCCGCAAAGATACAATTTTTTTCGTATCTTTGCAATAAAAAAAGTCCAACAATGAGAATTTTAATAACGTTCAGCATCTTACTTTTTCTCTTGACATCTTGTAGAAATCAAGCTATCAACAACGAAGATAATTCTGTAAATTGGTCTATTTTCCGAGGAAATCCGGCTCTTACCGGGCAAACAAATGTGTCGTTGCCTGATAATCCCGTTTTGTTGTGGACGTTTCAAAGTGGCTCAAACACGAGATCTTCGCCAATTGTGTACAACCAAGTTGCCTATTGGAGCGATAGGCGCGGACGAGTTTTTGGTGTAAATATCAATGGCGAACAAGTTTTTGATTTCAACATGAACACCGCTACAGATGCAACTTCGATGATACATAACGGCGTGTTGTATATCGGACGAATTGATGGCTTTTTGTATGCAATATGCTTAGAAAAACAAGATGTATTGTGGACTTTTGAAGCAGACGGGCAAATTATGGCATCACCCAATCGAATGATTTTCGATGGACAAGATGCAATTATTATCGGAAGTTTTGATAACTATCTTTACGTTATCAACAGCAAAACAGGCGAGGAGATCACACGTTTTGAATCAGGTTTTCATATCAATGGTGCGGTGGCACAAAGCAACAATATCCTTGTTTATGGCGGTTGCGACGGTTGGATTAGAGTGATTGACGCTTCTTCCGGAAGACAAACCGATTCTTTGGATGTGGATATGTACATTCCGGCTTCGCCTGCTATGATTGGAAATTTCGTGTATATCGCCGATCATTCCGGAAATGTTTTTGAACTTCGACTAGACAGAGGACGAATTGCCTCTCATCGAAAAATTTTCGAACCAAGAGACGGCAATCGCCGACACACCTCTGTTCCCGCGGTTACGGATAATAAGGTTTTCATCGTTTCCGACGATAGACATGTTTATGCAATTAATCGAAACGATGGTTCAATTGTTTGGTCGTATCTTTTGAAAGGTGATACGGGTGAAAGTTCGCCCGTTGTTGCCAATGACAGATTACTGGTTTATACTCGTGACGGGATTGTTACCATACTCGACGTTCAAACGGGAAGACTTATATGGGAGTACGATATTGGAGAACAAATTTTTGCTTCGCCTGCCGTGATAAATGGGCATTTTTATGTCCTGACGTTTAGAGGAAATCTGTTTGCTTTTGGGAATAGGTAGAGGTGCCTAAACGCCTACAATTTCGAATAAACTTTGTTCATAATTTTCAACAAAGAATTTTTTGCCTTTTTGAATAACCTTGTGACCTTCCGCTTCAAGGAGCATTTTGTGACCATCAGTACCGTGTGGAAATTTGTCACATAGTTCGCCGTTTGGTCTGACAGTTCGCCAATATGGAAAATCGCTATCGTTTCGCTCCACTGCCGCTTTCGCACATAGATTAACAAATATTCCACAGGTCATAGGGCAAACGCAATCAACTTTGTGTTTGTCAGCAAGGTGTTTTCTGATAGCATCGGTAGTTACAATGAATCCCTTTGGAACGATTTTCATTACAGCATTGTATTCAAGTGGCGATGCTACTACTCCTGTTTTACCCCATTTTGCAACATACTGGGGCATTGTTTTTGTCAAGTCAAAATACTGGGTCTTCTTAGCAGGGTCATTAAGCTGTTCATTGTATGTTTTTTTTGCCATAACGTTCACTGTATAAGGTTGTCTCGCTGGTGGAGTTGTTGTCCATGCTAGTTGGGAATTAAATCAATTTTGCCGTATCAATAAGTTTTCGGCTAGTTGTTTGAGTCGCTGTTTGGCTTGTTCGGAAACCGAAATTTGTGACAAGGCATTCATTGCAATATCTTGGTACTTCTGCATTTCAGACTTTGTGTGTTCGCCAATGTTGAGTTCGTTGTAAATGGATAAAACGGCATCAAATTTTTCTTTTGCATCGAAATCTACCGAAGAAAAATAGTGTTTCAATTGCTTAGATTGATCGGCGTTCGCCAATTCCAGCGCTTTCAAGTACAAAAACGTTTTTTTGTTTACGGCAATATCTCCGCCGTGAATCTTTCCAAACACGTTCACATCGCTGTACACATCAAGCCAATCGTCTTGCAGTTGAAAAGCAAGTCCGATATTTTCACCGAATGTACACAAACATTTTAAATCTTGATCATTTGCACCGCCAATGATTCCGCCGATTTCCAGTGCTCCGCCCAAAAGTACGGACGTTTTCAAGCGTATCATTTCGATGTATTCCGGAATGGTTACATGATCTTGTGTTTCAAAATTAATGTCGTATTGTTGTCCTTCGCAAACACCGATTGCCATGCGGTTAAACGTTTGAATGACCCGCTGAACAAGGATTGCATCAGTTCGAATCATAAAGCCGTAAGCCAATGCAAACATCGCATCGCCGGAGAGAATGGCAGTGGTTTCATTCCATTTTTTGTAAACAGTTGGCTGCCCGCGACGAACGGGAGCTCTGTCCATAATATCGTCGTGAAGCAACGTGAAATTGTGAAAAACTTCCACGCCAACTGCCGGATACAAAGCCTTTTCGACATCTCCACCGAACATCTCGCAACCCATCAATGTAAGCAACGGGCGAACGCGCTTTCCACCTTGCGATAAACTGTAAATAATCGGATCATACAGTAAATTTGGCTGTTTTGAAATGATTTCAGTTTCAATAACGTGTTGAATTTTTTCTAAAAAATGTGTGTTCATTGTTTGTTTCTATTTTTAGTTGTCCGTCATTCCCGCAATGACGATACATCCACTTATTTCAAAAGTTTCATTAGGTATTCGCCGTAGCCGCTTTTCAGTAAAGGTTTGGCGAGTTCTTCAAGTTGTGCGTTTGTGATAAATTTTTGTCGCCATGCGATTTCTTCGATACAACAAACCTTCAAACCTTGACGTTGTTCGATAACCTCAACAAACTGGCTTGCTTGTAGAAGAGATTCAAACGTTCCGGTATCAAGCCAAGCCGTTCCACGACTGAGTGTACACACTTTGAGTTTGCCCATTTCGAGGTATTTTTTGTTCACATCGGTAATTTCGTATTCACCTCTCGCACTTGGCTGAAGGTTTTTGGCGATTTCTACAACGGAATTATCGTAAAAATACAAGCCGGGAACAGCGTAATTCGACTTAGGTTGTTTCGGTTTTTCTTCAATGGAAATAACGTTAAATTCTTTGTCAAATTCAACTACACCATAGCGTTCGGGGTCTGACACGTGATAAGCAAACACAACACCACCGTCCGGATCGTTGTTTTCTTGCAACAATTTTTCGAGATCACTTGCATAAAAAATATTGTCGCCCAAAACGAGAGCTACTTTATCGTTTCCGATAAATTCTTCGCCGATCACAAAGGCTTGTGCTAAACCGTTTGGAATGTGTTGCTCTGCGTAAGAAAATTTACAGCCCAGCGAAACACCGTCGCCCAACAAGCGTTCAAAATTTGGTAAATCTTGTGGCGTTGAAATAATCAAAATTTCACGGATCCCGGCCATTAACAGCACCGAAAGAGGGTAGTAGATCATCGGTTTGTCGTAGATTGGCATCATTTGTTTGCTCATGGCGAGCGTGAGCGGATGCAAGCGAGTTCCGGCACCGCCGGCCAAGATAATTCCTTTCATACTTTACAATTTTTCGCAAAGATACAAAAAAATTATATCACCTCCAAATCATTTTTTGAAATCCATCCGGTATTACCATCCGGGATACGAATGCGATAATAATTGCCGAGCTCATCCAAAATATCAACTTTTGTTCCGGCGTGAATGGTGAATTGCGGACGACTAATTTGAGGTGTACTGCTAACATCAACCCTATTTGTCATGATGATACCGGTCGGACGAGTTTGCTCGCGATGTTGCTGAATAGCACTGCCCAAAGCTGTTGCCGAAAAAATCAGAAATAGTAAAAAGGTGTAAAATGCTAACTTTTTTCTATCGTATGTGAATGATAGGAAGTACCAAGCCAAGCATAAAACGCTAATAAAGACAAGCACAAGAAAAACAACCGCCCATCCATCACGCGAGAAAATTTCCGAAAAATTCTTCCACCAACGCACAAAAAACACATCGGGCATAACCTCAAATCGGTCTGTAATTCGTGTGTTGGCAATTCCCAGATTCATTAAGATATCTTCATCTTTCGGCGACAATCGCCTTGCTCTTTCGTAAAACAAAATTGCTCTCGGGAAATCGCCTGTTCGAAAAAACGCATTCCCTAAATTGAAATACAATTCCGCCGAAACCAATCCGGATCCTACCACTGTCATATACGATTCGATCGCCTCTCTGTATTCGCCTGCAATAAATTGCTGATTACCTTTTTCGAACGAAGAAAACGCGGGGATTGCAAGCATTATGGCGATTATCAGAGATGTGAGTTTTTTCATTGTGTCTGTCTTTACTTGGTTAAAGGTCGTTTCGGCTCCGCTCAACGACCGATGGACGAGCGGAGTCGAAGCCAAAGGGCGAGGTGTTTTTATTAAAGCCCGTAGGGCGTTTATGTTAGTAACCGCGGGCGTAGCCTGTGGTTATGCGGGCGGACAGCACGCACATCGCCCGTAGGGCGACACATCGAGCCTATGCCGTTGGGAGTTGTGCGGTGTATGCCGTAAGATAAATCTTACGGTTATTCATATATCGTCCTATGGACGAGCGTGTTTGTGTATATGTTTCTTTCATTTTTACTCATTCAAATGTTTAACAATTCCACTAATCACCTCCAACGCCTCATCATAAACATCTTTCATAGATTGTGCCGATGAGCCGTTGGGTGCGAACCTCGCAAACTCACAATTTTCAAGGGCTTTAAGGAATTGATCAATATGTTCGGTTTGAATTTGCTTACCTAACAAAACGTGATGCACATTCTCTATCGAAAGTTCTGCAACGGGAATATTGAATTTTTTACTTAAAAAGCCCCAAAGTGCTTGCGAAATTTCGATATAAAATGCATCTTTATTGTTTTCATTCATGAATTTCTCGGCTTTGCGGAGATTTTTTCTGGCTTCCTTAAATGCACGTCTGTTGCGTGATCCAACGATATCGGCATTGCGAATTTCCAGCTGTTTTCTCACAATCAAAAACGCAATCAACAACAGAAACGGAAGTCCGAAAAGTATCCAAAACAGTGTAGAAAACAAAAATTTTTGGTTGATATCTCTCAACGGAGAAGTGCGCATTTTGATAAATTCGATATCCCTATTCAGATATCTGCTTTCGGTTGCAGTTCCAACGGCAGTCGCCATAAACCGCTGGTCGCCTCGCTCTACGGTAATTCGGAATTCTTCTGTTTTGTGTGTAATATAGCGACTTTGCGTAGGATCAAAAAATGAAAATTCAATCGGCGGAATACTATAACTGCCCTGTGTTCTCGGAATAGCAAGGAATTGAAAGGTTTTACTTCCACTCATACCATTTTCTGTAACTTGAATATTTTCTGTGATAGTTGGTGTGAAAACTTCGAAATCAGCAGGCCATCGAACTTCCGGAGGTCGAATATGTCTGAGATTTCCTCGACCGGAAATAGTTACGGTTATCGTCAATGCTTCGTTGGCACGAAGAGTCGTTCGATCAATTTCCGAATTGAATGCAAATCGTCCGACATCACCTCTAAAACTTTCGGGTTTCCCTTGTTCCGGTAGCGGTCTGACGTTTATTACAACAGGATTTGACCTTACGATTTTGGTTACCGGTTGAGTTTGTTGCATTCCAAAAAAGCTACCAAACGGGTCGTTGAAAAAATCAGCAAACGGGTCTCGTGAGCGTTGTGCCGGACGAGTAGCGACAAGTGCAACGATTTCAACTTCCAACGGAGCGATTGTGAGCCTACCACTGTGTTGCGGATAAATCAACTCTCTTGTCAAATCCAAACTTATGCCTCCATCTTGCTGTACAGGCCTGAGCGTTAAAGGAATATTTTCCGACCAAAATCCTTGTCCGGGTGCTCTGTTGTGAATACTGAACTGTCGTATGTTGATGTTTCTAAAAAGTGTGTAGGTCAGCAAAATTTCTTCACCTTGATAAACCGAGGTTCTGTTTACTGTGCCCCGAAGACTTACGTCATCATCGGTTAAAGCTCTTGGTTCCGATGGTTGAGGGGTTTGTCTTTGCTGTTGTTGTGCTTGCGCTGTTCTAGAAACCTCAATTGAAGCCCCTCTTGTTTGCGCTGTTCTTCCGCCGATATCAATACTTGCGGGTCCAAAATTAATCACGCCGACATCTACTGCCGAAACACGATAAGTCAAGGTCAAAGTAACCGTTTGTGAGCGTACACCGTTGATTATCGAAGTGCTCGAAGATGTGGATTGCGAAGGTCCGGAATGAATATTAAGCCCTCTAAACGTAGGCGCTTGAAAATTTGAAGCGTTAATTGCCCTATCGGAGGTAATGACAAACTGAATGTTGAACGGTTCTCCAACACCAACTAATGTCGGCGACCTCACTTCAAATGTAAAGTCGCCTTCCGCTTGTATACTTGCGAAAAAAAGTGCGAAAATTCCAATCAAAAAATACCGCATATTACCAATTCCTTTCTTGAGTTCCACGTTCTTGAACATTTTGTTGTCGTCTTCTATCTAAAGTGTTTCGCTCTTGGCGCTCCATGGCATTCAGCATGCGTTCGGCATCGCCTTGTTGCAATTGTTGAGGTTGAGGGTTTTGTCTTTGATCTTGTTGATTGTCGCCTTGATTTTGTTGTTGTTGCTGTTGCCGTTGTTCTTGATTTTGACTATCCTGTTGCTGGTTTTGGTCTTGCTGTTGTTCTTGTTGTTGCATCTGTAATCTTTCCAAGGCGTACGCCAAATTGTGTCGTGTGTCGTCGTTTGGATTTAGCTTCATTGCTTGTTTGTAGGCTTCAACGCCTTGTTCGAAATTTTCTGTTCGCACGTGCGAATTTCCCAAGTTGTGCAATGCTTCGGCACGTTGATTTCTGCTTAATCTGTTGTCGTGCGATAATTCTTCGAATAGTTCTGCGGATTGTTCGTATTCACCTTGTCGGTACAATGTATTTCCTAAATTGAAGCGACCTCGAATATCGTTGTCGTGCTCAAGTCCTCTACGAAAGAGGATTTCGGCGTCATTAAAATTCCCTTCGCGGAATTGTCGATTTCCGTCACGAAAATTTCCGAGTGGATTTTGTGCAAATGAAACCACCGAGAAACATAGTAAAACTGTTGTGATTAATGCTGTCCTCATGATTTTTTTGTTCCAAAAAAAGTATCGTAATTAAAGAATTTATTTCGTTTTTGGAAAACGAAAATTTCCAAAACGAGCAGAAGCAAAACAAATGCCAATACGTATTGAAAACGCGTTTGGTAATCCGAAAAATATCGTTCGTCAAAAGTAGCCCTATCCAATTGTTCGATTTTTGCAAACAGCGTTTCAACACCTGCCGAAATATTGTTTGCGCCCACATAATATCCACCTCCGGCAGTTGCGATATCCCTCAACATTTGTTCGTTAAGTTTGGTCAAAATCAAATTTCCTCGCCGATCGTGCATGTAACCCACTCTGCGATTGTTAGCATATCGTGGAATAGGTGCACCTTCCGGAAGTCCCATGCCGATGGTATGTACAGCAATACCTTGCTGCCTTGCCACCCTTGCCGCTTCAATTGCGTTATCCTCATGACATTCACCGTCGCTGATTACGATAATCGCTCTGCTATTTTGGCGGCTGTTGTCTTCTCCGAACGCATCTACTGCCATTTCTATAGCAGTACCAATAAGCGTTCCCTGATTTTGTATGTCGCTTGTCGAAATGATGTCAACAAACATTCTTGCTGCACCAAAATCGCTGGTCAAAGGCAACTGCACGTGAGCCGAACCTGCGAAAACAACAATACCGATACGATCGTTTTGCAACCTGTCCAATAGTCTGATAATGGCTTGTTTCGCGCGCTCCAAACGACTTGGTTGAATATCTTCGGCATTCATACTGTTTGAAATATCCAAAGCAATCATCAAATCTACACCTTTCCGTTGCATGGTTTCAACCCTTGAGCCAATTTGCGGATTTGCCATAGTTACGATTAGCAAAGCCAAAGCACACATCAACAAAACAAATTTTAACGTATATTTACTTTGTGAATATAAAGGTGCCAAACGCTCCATCAATGGCGATTGCGCAAATTTGTTTAGATTCCGCTTTTTTATGTAGATAAATGCAGCAAACACCAAGCATAATGCCGGAATCAGCAGCAACCAAATCAATAATGTATCGTTTTCAAATCGAAGCATAACTTTACGGAATAAATCTTAAAATAGAGTAGGCGAGTAGAATTTCAAGTAAAATCAAACCTAACGCAAGCCACAATAAAAATCTGAATTCCTCTGATCTTCGCTCGTAATTCAAGACTTCAATTTTACTTGTTTCCATTTGGTCGATCTCTTCAAAAATGGCTTTCAGCACGTGTTCGTCCGTAGCACGAAAATATTGTCCGCCGGTAAGTCGAGCCATTTCTATCAACATCGGTTCGTCAATGTGAACTTCGACATATTGATACTGTACGCCGAACGGAGTTTGGACAGGATATGGTGCTTTTCCAATTGTTCCCACGCCGACTGTGTAAACACGCATATCAAAAAGGCTCGCCATTTCTGCTGCTGTAATCGGTGCAATAGAACCCATATTATTTATACCATCGGTGAGCAAAATAATTGTTCTGCTTGTTGCAGGGCTGTGTCTCAAACGATTTACTGCCGTTGCCAAACCATCGCCAATCGCTGTACCATCCGAGATTCCCATTCTATGTGCTTCTTGGATAGCATCAATTTGTGAAAGTAAGATATTGCGATCGACCGTTAAAGGTGCTTGTGTAAAACTTTCTCCCGCAAACACAACAATACCTATGCGATCGTTCGAGCGTGAACGAACAAAATCTGCCGCAACAGTCTTTGCAGCTTCCAAACGATTTGGCTGAAAATCTCGAGCCATCATACTTCCGGAAATGTCTATAACCAGCATGATATCTATACCTTCAATATTTTCCGAATGCCCTCTAAAACTTGACTGCGGACGGGCAAAGGCAACAATCAAAACCGCCAAAGTTAGAAGCCGCAAAGCAAAAGGCAAAAACGACAAACGTTGTCGCAGGCTTCTTTTCATGCCTTCGAACATATCCATATTCGGAATGCTAACCTTTGCAACTGTATGCTTGTGCCGCCACCATTTCCATGCGGCAAGCAAAGGCAAGCCCAGCAAGAGCCACAGAAATTCCGGATTATGAAATGTAATGCCGCTTATCATGATTTTTCCTCCTCTACTTTTTCTTTTGGCATGGTCAATTCGACAAATAACTTCACCTCTTTGAAACAGCGATCGTGCTGATCCGCTAATGGTTCCGCTTTCGCGAATTTTACCAAATCCGCTGTGGGTAAAGTGTTACGAAGAAGCTCGAGTAACTTCGATTTATTTTCAAATTCCGAATTTTCGACAGCCTCAATAAATTCGTCCGAAGTCATTTCTATAGCACTGATGTGCAGACCTTTTTCGGTATAAATCCTCAGAATATCGGTCAATTCGGTATAATACTCTTTCACTAAATTGTTTTGCCAAAGTTGTTTCAGTCGCAATTTTTCTAAACTTTCCAACGCTTCCACGTGTGCAGGAATAACAGGTTTTGGCTTAAAAATAAGCAACGGCTCTTGCTTCTTCCACTTGCGATACAGGTAAATTCCTGCAAAAGTAAGTAGCCCGACAAGCAGTAAAATCAACAAAAACGGCAAAATCTCTCTGAATGTAATCGGAATTCCCCAAATCTCTCTGATGTCTCGAATACCGGCGACTAAATCAACTTCCGGTGCGGTAACAATTATTGTTTCATAATTTGTCAGTACTTTGAAAAAATCTATACTATCCGGTGTTCGTATCAAAAACGGAAGAGGTGGAAATATATATTCGCCCGATTCGAAAATCGTAAGAGTAAATACTCTTGAGTATGTTCGAATGCTTCTTCTTCTTTCCTGAATTGTATCTATATTTTCAACTGAAATAAATACAATTCTGCTGTCCATCGTATCGCTCAACGCAGGAAAGATTATAGCGTTGTTTTCGTCGGTTTGCAAACTAATCGTCAGTTGGATATGGTCACCGATTTGAATTTCGGATCTATCCAGTTTCTGTGTAGCGATGTGCGTTTCCGCAAGTCCGCTAAAACTTAACAGCAGTCCGAATAGTATGATTGATATTTTTTGCATTCTTGTTTTTTTGTTGTCATTGCGGGCTTGACCCGCAATCCCCTTGTTCAGTGGGATTCCCGCCTTCGCGGGAATGACGGTTTGATCTCATTTTTTTTGAAACAATTTTGTTAGCGGTCTAACATAATCCTCATTTGTATTGATTTTCGTAGAACGAATAGCAAATTTTTTGAACATATCTTCGGTATGCTTCTCGTGTTTTAGCCAACGATTCTTGTAGGCTTCACGATTTTTTCTAAGGCTCGTATCAATCGTCATTTCACGATTAGTTTCTTGATCAACAATGTGCATCAATCCGACGTTTGGAAGTTCCGTTTCACGTTCGTCGTACACACGCAAAGCAACTACATCGTGTTTCTTCTTAACGATTTTCAACGAATGTTCGTAGTTGCTATCAAAAAAATCCGACAAAATAAAAGCCGTACAACGTTTCTTGATGACATTGTTTAAAAACCGCATTGCCTCGCCGATATTCGTTTGTTTATTTACAGGTTTTATCGTCAAAAGTTCCCGAATAATCCGCAAAATATGCGTGCGACCTTTTTTTGGCGGAATATATTTCTCAACCTGATCCGAAAAGAAAACCACACCGACTTTGTCGTTGTTTTGAATGGCTGAAAACGCCAAAACAGCCGATATTTCCGTAATCAAATCCTGTTTAAATTGTTTCTGAGTCCCAAATAAATTTGAACTACTCACATCAATCAACAACATCACCGTGAGTTCACGCTCTTCCTCAAAAATCTTGATATACGGGTGATTGAAGCGAGCCGTAACATTCCAATCAATTGAACGAACATCATCGCCATAAGCATATTCACGCACCTCACTAAACGCCATTCCACGCCCTTTGAATGCAGAATGATATTGCCCCGAAAAGATGTGTTGCGACAATCCTTTGGTTTTTATCTCGATTTTTCGGACTTTTTTGAGTAGTTCGTTTGTTTTTTCCTCG
>WQWA01000004.1 GCA_009785505.1 Bacteroidales bacterium | reverse complement strand
GCACGTTTGCTATCTCGGTTTGCCGGTATAGAAGCGATTAGTGTTGTGATGCTTGTACCAACATTTGTCCCTAATATGATGAATGCTGATGTTTCAAATGTCATCGGAACTCCGCTAAGATGCATAGTTATTAAAAGTCCTATGGTTGCTGACGAACTTTGGATTATGGCTGTAAAGATGAATCCTGCGAGAAGAGCAAATAGGGGATTTTCAAACGTTGTTAAAATTTGATTGAACTCCGGATTATGAGCGAGTTCTCGGAGGGGGCCACTCATCACGGTTATACCGAAAAACAAGACACCGAATCCTAAAATAATGTATCCGATATTTTTGTATTTTCGCTTTTTTGCGAACAAATGTAAGAGAATGCCAATAAAAATAAAAAGCGGAGCTACCGTGTCAATTCTAAAAGCGATAAGTTGTGCACTAAATGTTGTTCCGACATTTGCTCCCAAAATCACACCCATTGCCTGTTTTAAAGTAAGTAATCCGGAATGCACAAAACTGACTGTCATTATCGAGGTGGCCGTCGAGCTGTTTATGGCAATAGTTGCCACAATTCCGGCAGTAACTGCCATAATTCTGTTTGATGTTGCACGCTGAAGTATAGCTTGCAATCGTTCGCCGGCAACCATTTCTATGCCGCTTGACATCATTTTCATGCCAAACAAAAATAATCCTAAGCCTCCGGCTATCAAAAATATTGTTTCAAGTGTAGGTCCAAACATAGTTCGTAAAAATTTTCAGGCAAAATTAGAATATTTTTTTGAATTTTGCGTTAAAAGGGTGTTAAGTTTTTGTTGTTTTAACCGACAGAATAATTTGGAAAATTAATCCGCTGCAATTCTCAATGTGTAGATTGTGCTATCACACCCCAAGATTAAGAAACCATCAGCATAAGCCATCGGTCCCCAAGCATCACGACCTCTCATGATGCGCTGTCTTCTCATTAAGGTTAGACTTCTCTGTTCGATGCGATACGTAAATAGCTCGCCATCATCTCTGAAAGCAAATAGATAATTGCCGATCACGATATACGGTCCTAATCCGAAACGCTCGTCTATCTCCGATTCCCACAGAACTCTGCGAAAATTATCTAATGAGTATGCAACGACTTTTCTTCGGATTCCACCGGCATCGTTTGGAGGAATGGTTATAATCATATTGTCTAGTAAAATCGGTGTTTGCTGTTCGCTTGCCAAACCTTCGTTTGGTCGCCAGCGATCAACCATTTCAGCCGACCATCTCCCGTTTGTATAATTAACCTGTATTATTCCTCCGCCTGCACCATAACCGGCTGTTATCAAAAGCCTATCCGATGATAATTGTACGGGAGACGGCGCAATTACCGATGGAGGCCAAGGCACATTCCACAGCAAAGTTCCTTTATCGGGACCCTCGCCGGAAACACCGACAATTCCACCTAAAGCCATGTACACAAACGTTCTCTTTCCTCTCAGCGTCATAGGCATAACCGAAGAGTGTGACATTCTATAGCCTAATGTATTTGGAGTTTGCCAAACGATTTCGCCTGTTTCGATGTCAACACCTATCATCAATGTTTCTGTTCCGGCAGGAACTAAAATCACTTGATTGTCTACTATTCGCGGACATTGTCCGGTGTACCAATGCGGGATTTCAGTTCCGAATTGTTTTTGCATATCAAGTGTCCAGATCAATTCGCCGGTGATTCTGTTGCAAACCATTACGTGTCCCATCGGGCCGATAGTTACAATAAATTGCTCGTCTACGGCAGGTACTGTTCTTGAAAATCCGTGATTTCGTCTTAACGGCATGCGATACCACCTCCGCCAAAGTTCTTGACCCGTTTCCAAATCGAACACACGCAACATATCCGAAGTTAATCTTTCGTCATAATCCAAAAGATAAACCATGCCATTGAAAATGACCGGAGCGGCGTAGCCTTCGCCGGTTTCAACCCGCCATACAACCTGAAAATCCTGCGAAAAATCAAATCTTGAATTTGTTTGAGCAATATTTCTGGAATCGCCTCCTCTGAATGCAGTCCATTGTCCTGTCAGCGTCGAAGTGCTTTCTGCAAAACGCATAAAAAATTCACCGATTACAACATCGTCAATGGTTCGTTCCATGCCTTCCGGACGATTATCCGCACCTGGATTTTGAATAACGATGTCTTTTCCCGGCGTATAAAAATGCCAAAATGCAACCATGCTCGTGTAAATCAACACAGCGAATATGGTAACGAGTTTGATTATCGTTTTCTTTTTCACTATTGTGAGCTGTATCGGATTCGAACCAATGACCCCTACCCTGTCAAGGTAATGCTCTAAACCAACTGAGCTAACAGCCCTTTTTTAAATTCTGATTGCAAAGATACGAAAAAAAATGACAATTGACAAATTACAACTGACAAATTTTACTTACAACCTATAATTTGTAAATTGTCAGTCATAAATTGTCATTTTTTTTGTATCTTTGCAAAATGATTGGAACTCTTGTTAATGTTGCGGCAATTATTGTCGGAAGTGCTGTGGGCGCTCTTATTCGCTCACGATTGCCACAAAAATATATTGATACCGCGTTTCAATGTGCGGGACTGATTACAATGATTATCGGAATTTCGATGGCATTGAAATCGGATCGAATCGTTTTGATTGTGATTAGTCTTATTGTTGGAGCAATTATCGGTGTGGCTCTCAACCTTGATGGAAATACGGAAAAAGCGGCAAATTATTTGCTGAAAAAGTTTGCAAAAAAAGATTCAAATTCTCAAAATTCAAGCAAATCTCGTCTTGCTATCGAAGGTTTTATTACGACTTCCGTGCTTTTCTGTACCGGGTCTATGGCTATTCTCGGGGCTTTTGAAGATGGTATGGGTCAGACGCCCAATCTGCTTTATACGAAATCCGTTATCGACGGGTTTGCCTCCATTGCATTTGCATCATCGTTTGGAATTTTTGTGGCCTTTTCGGCGATACCTGTGCTCATTTATCAAGGTGCTTTAACCTTGCTTACGGTTTATCTGATGCAATTTATGAATGATGCGATGATTGCCGATTTGACTGCTGTTGGCGGAATTTTGCTGTTTGCCTTAGGCATCAATATTATGAGAATTAAAGAAATCAAAGTTATCAACTTTCTACCGGCGTTGATTGTTATTGTTGTGCTTTCCGGTATATTTAGCTAACTAATTTTTCGACCAAAGATACGAAAAAGTTATTTCTGTGAATAACTCCTTACTGTAATTCTAACAAATACAAGCACACAAAAAACAAACATCACCAAAAAGAAAACTGCAAGCAACCAAGTCGAGGTAGTTACATTTCCAAAGCCAAAAAACACACCGAATAAAGAAAGCAAACTACCCATAAAAATAGCTGAAAGCGGAATAATGATGTTTTCTTTGTAAAGCAAACTCTGCAATCGTTTTTCGCCGAAACCCAGCGAGCGATAAAGCGTGATTTCTTTCGTTCGAGCCAGTAAATTTTTACGAACAACAATGATAAAACTGAAAATCCCGAGCAACAAACCCAAACCGCCCAAAGTCAGGAAAATTGTGAGATACGTATCGGTTACACTGTAAAATAATCGCATGCGTTCGTTGGTGGTCGTCACACGAATGCCGAACATGTGCAAGGCTTGCGAAAGCAACATTTTTGTGCTTTCGATTTCATTTTCAGGAACATTGACCAACATGATTTCACTGCCTGAAATCTCGCTCCAAATTTCGGAAAACAGGTTTTTATCAATCAAAATATAACCCTGAAAGATCGAATTATCAATTGTTCCGGCTAATTGTATCAATACGGTGTCGCCTCTTTCGCCCATGTACACGAGGGTGTCGCCTAATCTCCGACCTAAAGTCCACCTCAGAACGGTTTCGTCAACTAATGCAGGTATTAAACCGTTGTGGGTGGTTTGCATTTTTTCCGCCATTCCCGCGTAGGCGGGAATCCCATAGCGAGGGGATTGCGAGTCAAGCCTGCAATGACGGCGTTTATTACGAGGGACATCAAAAATGGTTTGGGTAATTCTGAAATCTGAATTTTTCAAATCAATCATATCTATTCCCAAAACATTCGGTGTTTCGACCCGATTCAAATTCAAACAACTTGCGTCATCAGCCCTGTATTTCAACAATTGCAAAACGTGTGCATTGTTGCTCAAATTCATTAATCCCAATCTTGAACGTCCGTCTTCTGTTTGAATATTGTGAAAAATCGGTACGCTTGTTTCTGCCCAAAGTGCAAAACCTCCGGTTGCAGTGCGAATTTGTGAGCTGTCGGCAAAGCCTTGCCGATTAAGCCCTACGGAAAAAACAATTAGCACGCCGCAAGCCAATGTGACGAATGAAAGTAAGGCTTGTTTCTTTTTGTAAAGAATTGACGATTTAATCAAACGGAAAAAGGTAAGAAGCGGTGCGGGCTGCGGACGTTTCGACAGGCTCAACGACCGTACTCCGGTTCCGGTGGCTGAGTTTGTCGAAGCCACCGTACCTTTCCGAATGACAAAGTACACTAAAGATAGCGATAAAACCACAGCAAAAACCAATCCGGTTAAAGTTGTCAAAAAATCCGGAAACATTCGGAAACCTTCGGTATGAGTAGCTCCTTGCCAAACCGTTCCGAGCAAAAATAAAACCAAAGATGTGTACAACAATCCTGCAATCACACCGCCAATAGCGGAAACCCAAACGACAGGATTTATTTCACGCCAAAGTACTCTTAGAATTCGCTTGTTTGAAAAACCGATTGCTTTCAGCAAACTCAATTCTTTTCGACGACGAAACAGCATTTCCGACAAGGGAACAACCATCAACATCATGGCAGAAATGATGATAAAAAATCCAAGCGACAAAAATAAACTTGAAAAATCAACGCCTGATTTTGCGGCAAAAATTGCCGTTTCGCGAGGATAAATCAAAGTAATGTCGAACATTTCATGCGTCAAGTCTTTCAAACGATTTGCATCGCTGATCTGCAAAGCCGTTGCATTTCCAAATACATTTTCCCAGCGTGGTGCTAAAGTGGCGTATGGAACAATCGCTTTCGGTGTGTTCTTGTATCTTTGCCAAAACTCTTCGCGTTCATCCGTTATCAAACCCATGTTGATTGGCAAATCACTGTTCCAGTCGGCACAACTCTCAACATTCGACAAGCCCGGAAAATCGGCTCGAAGTTCAGAGTCTGCCTGCAATTGAGAAATCGGTACAATTCGGCTTACTCTCAAAAAAACCGAATCAACACTTAGTGTTCTAAATCGTTGCGAAACAAAATAACTGATGGAAATTGTATCGCCAATCCGTGCATTCAGCCTGCGAGCGGCATAATCCGAAAGAATAACCTCGTTCGGATTTAGAGGTTGTCCATCGTAAAAATCAACAGCCGTAATGAACGAATAGGGGATACTGATTTCATTTTTGCGAATGGAATTTGCCAAATAGGCAAAAAGTCGATTTGCGGAAATATCGTCTTTCATTAGGGTTTCAACGACTTGGTCTTGGATGAAAATTCGGTCGGAAGTTATCGTCGTCATTGTGAGCGTAGCGAAGCAATTTACTGTTTCATGGATTGCTTCACTGCTTTGCAGTTCGCAATGACGTGTAGTAACATTCAGCCCGGAAATTTGATAATTCCACGCTTCGGCAAATTCATCTCTCGAAATAATTCGGTCGGATAAAATGACATTGATTTTTTCGCAAACCTCCATCGTTTCTGCCAATTCCGGACGATTGACAAAAATATTAAACGGAACGATTTGTTCGTTTTGCAAACTGATGTTTCCGCCCTGTTCGACAGAAAGAATGTCACTCAATTCTAATCGCAAGCTTGTCGTGTAAACATCTGTTACAAACATTGAGCCGGAAGGCACGATTCCTGCTGCCGGCAGACGTAAAACAATACTTTGGGCGGGCGAAGCACGGTTGTTGAGCGAAGCCGAAGCAATTTCGTTGTGCAGCGCACGATTTATTTTTGCCTGTCCTTTTTCAATGTCCAAATCATCAACACCCCAAACCATAACCGGTATGAGTCTTCCGGAAACGGAAACAAAACCGTCCATTAATAAAATGCCCCTTGTTGTCATTGCGGGCTTGACCCGCAATCCATCTGCTATGAGATTCCCGCCTTCGCGGGAATGACGGAGGGGGTCAATAATCGATTCATGCATGAACGACTGCCTCGAAAAAATAATTGTTTCAGTATTTCCAAGCCGCTCATCAACACGCTGAAGTAAAGTACCACGAACCGAATCACCCACCACAAGACTTCCAACAATTACAGCAACTGCGACAACCACAGCAACTGCAATCAAGCGGTAAAAAGGCTTGTAGAGAAAAATATTTTTTCTTATTAAACGACTAAGGTTCATCATTTTTTTTGCTTTACAACTGGATTTTTAGTTCTATAACTAATTTTTTAGTCACATAACTAAAAATTTAGTTGTAGATTTAAAACGGCGTATCATTATCATCTTCGGGCATATTGTTCAAACTGGATTGAACAGTGATAAACGAATTGCCCTCAAAGGCATTGTTTGGTGCGATTGTGTCGCTTTGTGAAAACGTACCTACGTGCGTATCCGTATAATCAGGATTAGCAAATTTGGCAAATTCTTTGATAAATTTCAAACGTGCTGTTCCTGTTGGTCCGCTACGATGTTTTTCGACTAAAATATCCGCCATTCCGAGCATCGAGTTTCCGCTCTCATCCTCGTTTACGCCGTAATATTCCGGACGATGAATAAACATGACGATATCGGCATCTTGTTCGATAGCTCCCGATTCGCGAAGGTCGGAAAGTTGAGGTTTCTTGCTGTTCCCGCGGGTTTCGACGGCACGGCTCAACTGCGACATCGCCAATACCGGAATTTTCAATTCCTTTGCCAATGCTTTTAGCTGTCGTGAGATTTTACTGATTTCCTGTTCGCGATTGCCGCGTGTATCTGCACTTCCCTGCATCAATTGTAAATAATCTACGAATACCATTTGAATGTCATGTTTTTGTTTCAAACGGCGGCATTTTGCGCGCAGTTCAAACATGTTCAAAGCTGCGGAGTCGTCAATAAATATAGGGGCTTTGGATAATCCGTCCGTTTTGGTCATGAGTTGTGTCCATTCGTAATCTTGCAGATTTCCGGTTTTGAGTTTTTGTGCGTTTAAGCCGGCTTCGCTTGAAATTAAACGGGTTACCAATTCCATGTCCGACATTTCTAACGAGAAAAATGCGATGGGTTTGTTTTGTCTAACCGCCATATCTCTCGCCATGGACAAGGCAAACGCTGTTTTTCCCATGGCAGGACGTGCAGCCAAAATAATCAAGGTTGAACGATGAAAGCCATTTGTGATTCGATCTAACGCTGTAAAGCCTGAAGGAACAGCGTTTGCACTAATTCCGTCTTCGTGCGAACGTGCGGACTTTACTTCGTCAATCGCTCGGTGCACAAGGTCGCCCATGTTTGAATAGTTGGTTTTAAAACTCTGTTCGCCAATTGCAAGCAAGTCTTTTTCGGCACTATCCAGTGTGTCAATTACATCAACGGTTTCATCGTAAGCATTTCTTGTAATATCTGCCGAAATTCGAATCAGTTCACGCTTAATATAATTTTGCTCGACAATTCGTGCGTAAGTTTCAGTGTTTGCTGTGGATGCAACACGATTGGTCAGCTGCGAAATATAGTAAGCACCACCGATTTCTTCAAGTTTTCCGAGTTCACGCAACTTATTCGTAACCGTTAAAATATCAATCGGCTGCGACTCATTAAAAAGCATAGAAATCGCTTCAAAGATCGTGCGATTTTCGGGTTTGTAGAAATAATCGGGCTTTACGATGTCTATCGCATTGGTAGCGGCGTCTTGTTCGAGCATCAAAGCACCCAAAACAGCGGCTTCCATATCGAGCGCCTGAGGCGGTAATTTTCCTTGTTCTATAAAGGTTTGCGGTTGTGTGGTGCGGAGGTATTTCCCTGCCGTTCGTCGTGTGTTTGCATTAATAATTTCCATAGTGCAAAGATACGAATTATTAACAGATTTTTTTGAATTGTTAATAACTTTTTTGCAAAAAAGGGCAAAAAGTCGTATTTTTGTGGCAAATTCAGAAAAATATAATTATGCTAATCAAAAACATCAAACAATTAGTACAGGTCGAACACGATCCGAAAACCTGTGTAAAGGGCAAAGACATGGCAAAAATCGAAACCATCGACAACGTTTTTTTGCTCATCAAAGACGAAAAAATTGCCGATTTCGGACCTATGGATAAATGTCCCGAATATGCAGGTGAAGTGGTTGATGCGACAGACCGCTTGGTTTTTCCAACATTTTGCGATTCGCACACGCACATTGTCTATGCAGGAAGCCGAGAATTGGAATACATCAACAAAATCAAAGGACTTACCTACGAAGAAATTGCTGCACAGGGTGGGGGAATTCTAAATTCCGCAAAACGCCTGCAAGAAGCATCGGAAGAAGAGTTGATAGAATCGGCAATGGCTCGCATCAACGAAATGATTGCTTACGGAACGGGTGCAATCGAAATCAAAAGCGGTTATGGTTTGTCTGTCGAAGCCGAATTGAAAATGCTGCGTGTGATTCGTCGTTTGAAAGAATTGACACCGGTTTCCATAAAGTCGAATTTTTTGGGCGCTCATGCTGTTGCAATGGAATACCGCGGTCGTCAAGGCGAATATGTGAACTTGGTCATCAACGAGATGCTGCCGCGTGTAGCGGAAGAAAATTTGGCGGATTTTGTAGATGTATTTTGCGATAAAGGTTTTTTTACGGTTGAAGAAACCGATAAAATCTTGAATGCAGCGGCTAAATACGGCTTGCGTCCGAAAATTCATGCGAATGAATTAGACTTTTCGGGCGGTGTTCAAGTAGGTGTGAAATACAATGCTCTATCTGTTGATCACTTGGAATACATCGGCGATGCGGAAATCGAATCTTTGTTAAACTCGGAAACGATGCCGACGGTTTTGCCTGGTGCTGCGTTCTTTTTGAATCTACCACTTTCGCCTGTTCGTAAAATGATGGAAGCAGGTTTGCCCATAGCGTTAGCAAGCGACTTCAATCCGGGATCTTCTCCGTCGGGAAATATGCAGTTTATTCAATCGCTGGGCTGTATTAAATATCGCATGCTGCCCGAAGAAGTGATAAATGCAACAACGATAAACACCGCATACGCCATGGATTTGAGCGATCAACTCGGCAGTATCGCCAAAGGAAAAATTGCGAATATCTTTATCACAAAACCCATTCCGAACTACGAATTTATGCCGTATTCTTACGGAAATAATAAAGTTGAAATGGTGATTTTGCGTGGAAAAATTGTAATATAATTCGTTTTTTTTCGTATCTTTGCAATTCAAAATCTACCCTAAGCAAAGTCGAAGGGTTTAAAAAACGAATAAATACTTATGGCAACAACAGCAGATTTTAAAAACGGCTTATGTTTAGATTACAACAACGGGCTTTGGCAAATTGTAGACTTTCAGCATGTTAAGCCCGGAAAAGGCCCGGCCTTCGTACGTACAAAACTTAAAAATCTTCGCGATGGACGTGTTTTGGAAAACACATTTACGGCAGGAGTACGTGTAGACACTGCACGTGTAGAGCGTCGCCCACATCAGTTTTTGTACAAAGACGACATGGGCTACACCTTCATGCACAGCGAAACGTTTGAGCAAATCATCATTCAAGAAAATCAAATCAATGCGCCACAGTTTCTCAAAGACGGCTCTAATGTTGAAATTACGGTTCATGCTGAAACAGAAACACCACTTATATGCGAACTTCCTGCTTATATTGAGGCCGTTGTGACTTACACAGAACCTGCTGTAAAAGGTAATACTTCAACCAATGCAACCAAAGAGGCTACGATTGATACCGGTGCAACGGTTAAAGTTCCGTTGTTTATCGAAATGAATGAGCGTATCAAAGTTGATACACGTACGAGCGAATACGGCGGACGCGTTTCCGATAAATAATTTAAAAAAAATGAAGTTTCCAAAACCTCACACACTCGCCGAATTGGCAGATTTTTTAGGCGCTGCGGCTGTTGGTGCTCCCGATTTCGTCGTTACAGGAATGAACGAAATTCATCGGGTTGAAACCGGCGATATCACGTTTGTCGACCATCCGAAATATTACGAAAAAGCGCTGAATTCAGCAGCTACAACAATTTTAATTAACAGTTCTGACGTGGCTTGTCCTGAAGGAAAAGCCTTGTTGATTTCGGAAGACCCGTTTGCAGATTTCAATAAATTGACGATGAAATTTCGTCCGTTCACGGCTTGCAGCAAAATGATTTCGGAAAGTGCAGAAATCGGCGAAGGCACGATTATTCAGCCGAATGTATTTATCGGAAATCATGTCAAAATCGGAAAAAACTGCGTAATTCATCCCAATGTGAGTATTTACGATCATACGGAAATCGGCGATGATGTGATTATTCATTCCGGTGCTGTGATTGGTTCGGATGCTTACTATTTTCAACGCAAACCCGAAGGTTATCGCAAATTTTTGTCGAGTGGAAAAGTGATTATTGAAAATCGAGTGGAAATCGGTGCAAATACTTGTATTGATAAAGGTGTTTCGGGTGATACGATTATTGGCGAAGGCACGAAAATGGACAACTTTGTGCAAATCGGACACGATACGATTATCGGGAAAAATGTCTTGGTTGGTTCACACTCTGCAATTGCGGGCGTTACAAAAATTGAAGACGATGTCGTGATTTGGGGACAAGTCGTTGTAAACAAAGATTTGGTAGTTGGAAAAGGTGCTGTTCTTTTAGCCACATCAGCCGTTGATAAAACTCTCGAAGGTGGAAAAACTTACTTTGGAATGCCCGCCATCGAGGCAAGAAGAAAATGGCGAGAACTCGCCGCACTCCGAAATTTGCCGGACTTATTGAATAAACTCAAATAAAAATTGTACACTAATCACAAATTCCGTCTAGGCGGAAGGGAAACTATCTCAATGTTATGAACGAAGAACTAAACACACAGCCTGAAAACACAGGGGAGACCCACGTTTCACACGAAACTGTTTTATCAAATTTAGCCGAAGTTGAAGCACAGGAAACAGCCTCAACAGAGGAGGAAATTATCCTTGACGAAAATCTAAATGATGAAAGTGAGGAGGAAAAAATCGAGGAAAAAGATAGCGAAAACGAAGAAAATACAAGTGAAGAAGATGTAAAATCGAATACCGAAAAACGCCGTTTGAGAGAAGAAGAGGAACGCATTAAACAAGAAAACTTGAAGCTTAAACAAGCGGCATTAGAAGAACTGCGACAATTGATTGATTCGGAAGAAAGTTTGAAAACAACTTATGACGAATTCAAAAAACTTCAAGAGAAATGGAAAGAAATCGGTGCTGTTCCAAAAAATGAAGTTAATAATCTTTGGCAAAACTACCATTTTTTAGTTGAGAAATTTTTTGACAAAGTCAAAATCAACAAAGATTTGCGTGATTTGGATTTGAAAAAAAATCTGGAAGCCAAAATCGAACTTTGCGAAAAAGCAGAGGAGTTGCTTTTGGAATCATCCATCAATAAATCGTTTAAACTGTTGCAGGAGTATCACGATGCGTGGAAAGAAATCGGACCCGTTCCCATGGATAAAAAAGAGGAGGTTTGGGAACGCTTCAAAACTGCTTCCGATGCGATAAATCAGAAACGACGCGAGCTTTATGCGACACAACAGGCACAAGCCGAACAAAATTATTTAGCCAAGCAAGCACTTTTAGCACGTGTGCAGGAATTGCTCGAACGTCCGTTGGAAAGCATTAGCCAGTGGAATAAAGCCAATGATGCAATCAACGAAACCCTCAACCTTTGGAAACAAATCGGACGTGCAACTACTGCAAAAAATGAAGAAATCTGGGCTGAATTCAAAAAACTTTTGAATGCATTTTTTGAGCGTAAGCGTGTGTTTTTTGTGCAAATCAAAGATGTGCAACTCGAAAACTTGAACCGAAAAATCAATCTTTGTATTCAAGCCGAATCCCTTGCTGTTCAAGAGGATTTCAGAAATGCCACCAAAGAAATTTTGGCTTTGCAGAAGGAATGGAAAACCATCGGTCCTACGGCAAAAAAACACGCCGAAAAAGTTTGGAAACGCTTCCGTACGGCTTGCGACAATTTTTTTGAAAAGAAAGACGCATTTTATAGCGAATCGCGAAGCAAAGAAAAAGAAAACCAAAAACTCAAGGAAGATTTAATCCAAGAAGTGAAGTCTACAACTTTTGAAAATACCGAAAAATCTCAGCAGTTGCAAATGATCAAGGATTTTCAAAAACGTTGGATGGATATCGGACACGTTCCGTTGCGTGAAAAAGATCGACTGCACAGCGAATTTCGTCAAACGATTAACACCTTGATGGATCGTTTGAATATTATGCCGGGCGAAATCCGTGCATCCGCATTTGCAGGTAAATACAGCAATATACAAACTCCGGAAGATGCCGGCGCATTGTCAAATAAAGATGTTTTTTCACTTCAAAATAAAATCGCAAAAATGCGGGACGAGATTTTGCTTTGGGAAAATAATTTAGGATTTTTCAGCAAATCGAAAAATGCGGATTTATTGAAAAAAGAAGTTGAGGAGAAAATTCTGCGTGCCAAACAAGAACTCGCTTTACTGGAAGCAAAAATGAAAATTATCCGTCAACGATGAGAGTCGACATCATCACACTATTCCCGGAAATGTTTGGAGGTCCGTTTGACCACTCCATTGTGAAACGTGCACAGATAAAGGGATTGGTTGAGATACGCTTGCACCAATTACGAGATTTTGCAACCGACAAACACTGCCGTGTAGATGATTATCCGTTTGGCGGAGAAGCCGGAATGGTGATGATGATTGAGCCAATCGTGAACTGTATTGAGTACCTGACTAAAGAAAGAGCGTACGACGAAATTATTTTTACAACTCCGGACGGACAGCTTTTTGATCAGAAAGAAGCCAATACACTTTCGTTGAAACAAAACATTATCATACTTTGTGGACATTACAAAGGTGTGGATGAACGTGTGAGAGAACATTTTATCACGAAAGAGTATTCGATTGGCGATTTTGTTTTGTCAGGCGGTGAAATGCCCGCAATGCTGATTACAGATGCGATTGCACGCTTAGTTCCCGGTGTGATCGGTGACGAAACTTCGGCACTGAATGATTCGTTTCAAAACGAATTGTTATCCTATCCGGTTTACACACGACCGGCGGAATTTCGAGGCTGGAAAGTTCCTGAAATTTTACTTTCCGGACACGATGCAAAAATCTCCGAATGGAAGCAGGAACAAGCCGTTCGACGAACAAACGAACGAAGACCGGGACTAATTGAAAATTAGAAATAACTTTTTCCATTATGCTAATTCGCTCAACTAGATTCAACTACTTGGCACAGCTGGCATTATCGATTTTGCTGGCACTTGCACTTTGGACTCCGAATTTTTGGATGAATACATCACCCAAAGTAGTTGACTCACCAACATTTTTGTATAGCTTATTGTTTGGTTGGACGAAAACTCACACGATGCTTGCAAAGATACTCGCCTTTGTTTGCGTATTTTTGCAAGCATTTATGTTGGGCGAACTTGTGAGAACGCATGCTCTTTCGAAAAATCCGATGCTTGTGGGGTTGATCTACATCGTGCTGATGAGTGCACAAAGCGATTGGCAGACTCTGCATCCATTTTTGATTTCCAACTTTTTTATCATTGGCGGTTTTTCGTATTTATTCAAAACTTACGATCGAAAAGAGCCTTATGAATATGTGTTTAATGCTTCGGCACTACTTGCACTCGCATCATTGTTTTCCGCATCATTACTGCCTTTTGGACTGATTATATTCTGGGTTTTTCTGTTTTATCCGATTAATAGATGGAGAGAATGGCTGATTGCAATTTTGGGATTTGCTTTTCCATTTTCTGCGCTGTTCTTATGGACATCTTTAACTGAAAATTTGGACGTGTTTTCCGAATTTTTAACTCCGATAACGGAATTTGAAAATTTTGGGAAAACTTTCGAAAATGCCGCATGGACAATTCAAATTTTCATATTGGCAGTATTGCTATTTTCCTTTGTAGGAGTACGCTTTTTGAATGCTCGAGGAAGGTACAATGAGATTTCGCAACGCAAAAAAGTCATGGCTGTTATGCTGGGTCTATTTTGGGTTGTTATCGTTGCGATATTTATGTCGAACCATGCATTACCGGCATATTTGGCGACACTGTTTGTGTTTTCCGCATTTTTTATTGCAGAGTGGTTTGGTCAAAGTCAGCGAAAATGGTTGCCGGAACTTGTGTTTTACGTATTTGTGATCGCAGCGTTCGGTGTGCAGTATTTGTGAAAATTAAAATGCTCTTTTCCGGCACTTAATCTTGAACGCCTTATTGATTTTGTCGATATTCTTCGATCTTTCGTTGCAAATTGTCACGAACTTTCGTGTAAATTCGTTCTAAATCCCTCGACCGATACGTGCGATAAAACATATTAGCTTCAAACGACTCTTGGTCCAACCCAAATCTTTCAAATAGTTCGGTATAGGCTGCAGTTGTGTGTAGGCGCGTAGAATCAAAACTCTCCCCTTGATTTTGCCTTTGTTGCAACGCGGCCTCTATCAGGTGTATTTCGGTAAGCAATTCAACCATTTGCCTTTCACTTAAAAACGGTCTAGGTCTTTGAGAGCAACTGCTTAGAATTAAGACGAAGATTATTGCGAGAATGCTGAAATTTTTCATAGTTGATATGCTTTGGAAAAATTGAATTGCGGGGTTGTGAAATTTTTGAAAACCAGGTTTCCGTTTACAAAGGTACAAATAATTTTTGAATTGAACGTATAACCTTCAAACGGCGACCAACCGCAATGATAAAAAATATTAGTAGAGTCAACAGTTTGCGGATTATTCATATCAATTACAGCTAAATCGGCAAAATACCCTTCGCGAATAAAACCACGCTTTTCGAAACTGAACATTTTTGCCGGATTATGAGCGGTTTTCTCAACAACGGTCTTCAGCGAAAAAACGTCTTGATGAACCAATTCCAATAGTGCTTGCAAATTATGCTGAACAAGCGGGATGCCGGACGGTACCTTGAAATAAGATTGCCCTTTTTCTTCTGCCGTATGCGGTGCGTGATCGGTCGCAATGATGTCGATTAGTCCCGAATTTACAGCATTTCGTAAGGCTTCTCTGTTTTCTGCCGTTTTTATGGAAGGATTGCATTTTATTTTTGTGCCGAGTCGTTCGTAATCGTCTGCAGTAAACCATAAATGATGCGCGCAAACTTCACTTGTGATGCGCTTTTCCGAAAGGGGAGCGGTTGAAAAAAACTCTAATTCTTTAGCCGTTGTGAGATGGGCGATGTGCAATCTTGTGTTGTATTTTTTTGCCAACTCAACGGCTTTTTTTGTGCTTTGATAACATGCTTGAACATCGCGAATAATCGGGTGTACAGAGATTGGAGGATTCTCGCCGTACTCGGATTTGATGCGCTCGGTGTTTTCTAAAATTCGTTGTTCATCTTCAGCGTGAACAACAATCGGCAAGCGGGCTTTTGCAAATAATTTTTCTAAAATCTGTTCGTCATCAATCAGCATATTTCCGGTTGATGAACCCAGAAACAACTTTATTCCACAAGCCTTTTCAGGATTTACATTCAAAACATCTTCTAAATTATTTTGCGAAACACCGATGTAAAAACCATAGTTTACAAATGAACTTTTTTCAGCAATGGCAAGCTTTTCGTCTAATTCTTTTTCCGTTAAAGTCGGCGGATTTGTATTTGGCATTTCCAACGCAGATGTGACACCTCCTGCCACAGCGGAACGACTTTCCGAAAAAATGTTGCCTTTTTGCGTTAGTCCGGGTTCACGAAAATGCACGTGAATATCAATTACTCCGGGCAGGATATGATAGCCCGAAAGGTCAGTAATTTCAGTGCCTTCAGAAATCAACGCCGAATAATCATCTGTTTCTAACAAAATTTTTTCGATAATCTCGTTTTGGATAAAAATATGTCCTTTGAACGAAGTTCCTTCGTTTATGACTTGGGCATTTAACAACAGTTTTGTATTCATTTTGCAAAGATACGATTTTTTTTGATACGTTCAAACAGTTTTCATTGAAATGCAATTGTGAATTTGTATTTTCATTAAAATGTAGTGTTAAAATTCATAAAATATGAAACTAGAGTTGTTGAAAAATATAGATTTTAATGCGTAACTTTGTACTCTAAAAAACACAAACGTTGTGCCTATGAATATCAGTAATCTTTCGAATAATATCCGGAGAATTCGTACTGCAAATAGACGAACTCAAGAAGATGTTGCAAATGATATAGGAATTTCGCTAACAGCATACAATAAAATAGAGCAAGGTAAAAGCGATATCGCCATTTCTCGACTGCAACAAATTGCCGATAGTTTGAAAGTTGAAGTTTCAGTTCTTCTTCAAAATGAAGAAGAGTCAACAACGGATGTTCTAAATGACTCGCAAATCTACCGATATAAAGACAAAGACCGCTGGGTAGAAGAAGAGTTGCAAGAATTAAAAGCGGATGTAAAAATGATTAAAACACATTTATTTGGATCTTAAGTACGATTGATAACTAAGGTTTATTTATGAAATTTTGTGTGCTTCCCGAATCGGAGATGCTTCAAAAAGCTAAGGAAGGTAATCGTTCTTATTTGGATTTGCTTTTAAGCAGCCACGAATTATTTTTATTGCATCATCTCTCTAAAATTACAAAAAATCCGAAAGAATTGTTGGATTTTAGGCATACCTGCATAGATTATGCGCATGTGCATTTTTGCACAACATTTGACGAACAGGCATATCCTGTTTTTTCAACATGGTTGTTGGAGTGTGTTATTAACGAGATTTGCCCGGAATCTTCTTGCTAATCTAATTTTAAAACCGCTAAAAATGCAGTCTGAGGTACTTCTACCGTTCCGATTTGACGCATGCGTTTTTTACCTTCTTTCTGCTTTTCCAAAAGTTTACGCTTTCGCGTAATATCGCCTCCGTAGCATTTTGCGGTAACATCTTTTCGCATGGCACTGATGGTTTCGCGGGCAATAATTTTCGAGCCGATAGCAGCTTGAATAGCAACTTGAAACTGTTGGCGAGGTATTAATTCTTTCAATTTTTCGCACATTCTCCGTCCGAAATTGTAAGCATTGTCCGTGTGAATTAGCGTGGACAAGGCATCTACCGTATCGCCGTTCAGCAAAATTTCGAGTTTTGCTAATTTCGAAGGTTGATAACCGCTTGGATAATAGTCGAACGAAGCATAGCCTCGCGAAATACTTTTTAATCGATCGTAAAAATCGAAGACAATTTCCGCCAAAGGCATTTCAAACGTGAGTTCCGAACGATCCGATGAGATATAGGATTGATTTTTCAGAACGCCGCGTTTTTGAATACAAAGTGTCATAATCGCACCAATATATTCGGCTTTTGTGATAACCTGTGCTTTGATGTACGGCTCTTCGATAAAATCAACCATACTTTGATTAGGAAGTCCCGACGGATTGTGGATTTCCAAAATTTCGCCTTTGGTCGTGTGAACTCTGTAAGAAACGTTCGGGACGGTCGTAATCACATTCATGTTGAATTCTCGCTCCAAGCGCTCTTGAATAATTTCCATGTGAAGTAGTCCCAAAAATCCGCATCGGAAGCCGAATCCGAGTGCTACGGACGATTCCGGCTCGAACGTGAGCGAAGCATCATTGAGTTGCAATTTTTCGATGGCATAACGCAATTCTTCGTAATCGTCTGTATCCACAGGGTAAATTCCTGCAAAAACCATCGGTTTTACATCGGAAAAACCGTCGATTGCTTTTTCGCAAGGGTTTGCAACATGTGTAATTGTATCGCCAACCTTGACTTCGGCGGCGGCTTTTATTCCTGAAATAATGTAGCCTACATCGCCGACTGTCATTACTTCTCGGCGTTCCTGCTTGAGCTTCAAAACTCCGATTTCATCGGCATGATAGGATTTTCCAGTGTTTACGAACTTTACGTGATCGCCGTGCTTGAGCGTTCCGTTAAAAATTCGGAAATACGAAATAATTCCACGAAAAGAATTGAAAACAGAGTCAAAAATTAATGCTTGCAACGGTGCATTTGGATCGCCTTTCGGTTGAGGAACTCGCTCAATGATTGCTTCCAAAAGTTCGGGAACTCCCATACCTGTTTTTCCGCTTGCAGAAAGAATCTCTTCGTGTTTACAGCCTACCAAATCCACAATTTGATCTTTCACTTCTTCCGGCATGGCATTTTCCAAGTCCATTTTATTAAGCACGGGAATAATTTCCAAATCGTTTTCCAATGCCAGGTAGAGATTGGAAATGGTTTGTGCCTGAATGCCTTGCGTGGCATCAACAATCAACAAAGCCCCTTCGCAAGCGGCGATGGAACGCGACACTTCGTAGGAAAAGTCCACGTGCCCGGGCGTGTCGATGAGGTTGAGCAAATATTCTTCGCCGTTGTGCGTATATTTCATTTGAATGGCATGACTTTTAATGGTAATGCCTTTTTCCTGCTCCAAATCCATGCTGTCGAGCACTTGCGACTTCATATCACGTTCCGAAAGCGTACCGGTATATTCGAGCAAACGGTCTGCCAGCGTGCTTTTCCCGTGATCAATGTGTGCGATGATGCAAAAATTTCGTATATTTTTCATAAAGGATTGCAAAGATACGAAAAAAAAATGAATTATTGTCATGAAATTAATTGAAAATGCGAGGCAGGCTTATTAACAATTTCGGAAAGTTATTAACATTTTAACACTTTTTAAGGAAATTTTTATACGAAAAATGACTTTTTTGCGTTTATATAGATGTGAATAAAAAACTAAAAATTTATTCGTATGAAAAAGAGAACAACAAACCGCCCCCAAATTGAGGATCAAAAGCATTACAAAAGAATCGGTCGCTTACGCAAGTCAATTGCTGACGCGATCGGCAAAATTCCGGCAGACATCTACATTGACGACAATCATCTCAAGCACATTCTAAACCGACACAAAACCGATTTAGCAAAATTCGGGTTTACTCCGTTAATGTTTGTTGATGCGGTAGTAAGCAATTTCAATCGAATTTATCAAGGAGACGGAGATGCTTTGCAGTTGGTCATTTGGAACGGAAATGCAAAGGTAACCATTGTCGAAATAAATTCGGCACTCAAAAAAGAATTTTACGAAGTGAAAACCGCTCTAACAAAAGAAAAGAGACATCTTGAAAGCAAAAAACTGCTGTGGAAAAAAAAGTGAAAGGAACTTAATCAGAGCAAAAGAGCCGACTCTCTTTTGTGCCAACTTCGACGCTTTGACAACTATTTCATTCATAGACCACAGTTCTAATCGTCGCCTGTGCTAATCTTCGTGTAGATAATCAAGTTCCTTTCAGTACTGCAAAGTTACAATTTTTTTTCCAATTTCACAAATTTATTTTTTGGAAAAACAAAATGTCAATATCAACAACAAAATGTTAGTATTTCGGCTATACATACGGGAATGCGAGATAGCAAAAAACAATAAGATTTATTCACAAAAAAGTCAAATTGTTAATAATTTTTTGTAAATTTGCAAAAAATACACACGATGCAAAACCAATTCCCCTACACCACAAACCTCGACATCAAGTTCAACCACTTGGAAAAAATAGACATCCCCCAACTCGTGGAAGCCTGCAAAGACAAATGGTTCAATCAAACGCTGACACAAGTGAACGAAAGTGTTGTTCGGCTCGGCATTGTTGAAGGTGAATACCATTGGCACAAACACGAGCAAGATGATGAATTTTTCTTTGTTTTGAGTGGAAAACTGTTGATTGATTTGGAAGATGAAACCATAGAACTGAATCCAAATCAAGGCGTAACCATTACAAAAGGTGTTATGCACCGCCCAAGAGCACCGCAAAAAACAGTGATGCTGATGGTTGAAACTGCCTCGATACAACCTACCGGAAATTAAAATTGTGGCAAATTTTTCGAAAATTTCAATTTATTTTCGTATCTTTGTGCAAAAAATTAAACAAAATCACTTATGAAAGATCTAAAAAACTACATCGAAACCAACAAAGACCGTTTTTTACAAGAATTATTCGGTCTAATTCGTATTCCTTCTATCAGTTCGGGAGGAAAATTTGAAGACATGACGGCTTGTGCCGAGTATTTGAAAAAATCGCTTTTGGAAGCGGGCGTTGATAAAGCGGAAGTCATGCCGACAAAAGGCAATCCGGTTGTTTATGCAGAAAAAATCATTGATCCGAAACTTAAAACCGTTTTGGTTTATGGACATTATGATGTGATGCCTGCCGATCCGATTGATTTGTGGAAATCTCCACCGTTTGAGCCGGAAGTTAGAGACGGAAAAATCTATGCTCGCGGTGCAAACGATGACAAAGGTCAGTTGTTTATGCATGCCAAAGCTTTTGAGTTTATGGTTAAAACTAATCAACTTCCGTGCAACGTAAAATTCATGCTTGAGGGTGAAGAAGAGATTGGTTCTCCGAATTTGGAAGCGTGGTGTGTCGAGCATAAAGACATGTTGAAAGCCGATGTGATTTTGGTTTCCGACACGGGTATGATTGCTAAAGATATTCCTGCAATCACTACGGGATTGCGTGGTATGAGCAAAGTTGAAGTTGAAGTAGTGGGGCCAAACAAAGATTTGCATTCAGGTCTATTTGGCGGTGCAGTGGCTAACCCGGCGAATATTTTAACCAAAATGCTTGCCGATTTATTCGATGAAAATAACCGTATTACGATTCCGGGATTCTATGATGATGTAATCGAAATTTCCGCCGAAGAGCGTGCGGCGATGGCAAAAGCGCCATTCTCGCAAGAGGCATACAACAAAGCATTAGACATTGCTGAAGAGTGTGGCGAAAAAGGATTTTCAACCAACGAACGCACCGGTATTCGTCCAACGTTGGACATAAACGGCATTTGGTCGGGCTACATCGGCGAAGGTTCAAAAACAATTGTGCCGTCTGTGGCAAATGCCAAAATTTCGATGCGTTTGGTACCTGCACAAGACAATGTGAAAATTGCCGAACTTTTCAAAAAACATTTTGAAGAGGTTGCTCCTAAATGTGTGAAAGTAAAGGTTACCGTATTGCCGGGGGGACAGGCTTATGTTTCGCCAATCGACATGCCGGCTTACAAAGCTGCAGAAAAAGCTTACGAAAAAACTTACGGACAGACACCAATTCCTGTACGAAGCGGCGGAAGTATTCCAATCATTGCAACCTTTGAAAAAGTGCTTGGGTTGAAATCCATTTTAATGGGCTTCGGCTTAGAAGAAGACGCTATTCACTCGCCAAACGAGAGTTTCGATTTGGAGCGCTTCTACAAAGGCATTGAAACGATTCCGTATTTTTACGAGGAATTCGCAGCGATGTAAAAAAGTCGTAGGGGCGGGTTTTAAACCCGCCCCTACTGTAATTAATAGAAAAAATCATGGGCATCATCATCCGCCAGAGTCTGAAAGCGACGATAGTAAACTACGTTGGAGCATTCATCGGGTTTATCACCATGATGTTTGTTTCAACGAAGTTTCTAACGCCGGAAGAACTTGGGTTAACGCGTGTGATGATTGAGGCAGCGACTATTCTGGGAGGTTTGATGGCTCTCGGAATAAATTCGTCGGGGTTGAGATTTTTTCCATTTTTCAAGACTGATAAAAATTCGCACAACAACGGATTTCTGTTTTATTTACTACTTTTTCCGGTTACCGGAGCAATCGCTTTCGGGCTCTTGTATGTGTTCTTTAAAACAGGAATCACGAATTACTTTGCAACGGAATCGCCGTTATTCAACCAATTTTTCTATTATATCATTCCGCTGGCGATATTCATGGCGTTTACAATTGCGTTTGAAACGTATGCTGTGAATTTAATGCGGATTGTGATACCGAGATTTATTCGCGAAGTGCTGTTGCGGTTGATGAGTGTTGCCGTTATCTTGCTTTATTTTTTCGGGTTTTTCACGCTTCCGCAATTTATTCTTGCTTTGATTTCCACGTACGGAGTCATGATGATTTTGAATGGAATTTACATTGCTGCGATGGGAAGATTTTCGTTGAAACACGACTTCAGCTACATCGAAAAACCATTAAAAAAAGAGGTCGCAAACTATACGGGTTTTGTTGTTTTAGCTTCACTTGGTGGTGCATTTTCATTAGTGGCAGGTACGTTTATGCTTGGTGGAATGAAGGGATTAGAGTATTCTGCAATCTATAGCATTGCGATGTATATGGCTGTTATTGTCGAAATCCCAAACCGCCAATTGCAAGCGATTTCTTCGCCGGTGGCAGCGCAAGCCATTAAAGAAAACGACCACAAAAAATCACAAGAACTATTCCGAAAGGTCAGTTTAAATCAACTGCTGGTAAGCTCTTTGATTTTTGTTTTTCTTTGGATAAACATTGACACGATTTTTCATTATATTCCGAATTCCGAAGTTTTCAGCAGAGGAAAATACGTTGTGTTATTTCTTGGAATTGCGAGAATTTTCTTCATGATTGCTAATTTTGCGAACACATTAGTAACCTATTCGAAATACTATTACTACATCTTGTTTTTTATGGTTTTTTTGGTGGTTTCAACTATCGGTTTAAACCTTACGCTTATTCCTATTTATACACTATCCGGAGCTGCTTTAGCCACAACAATTACATATATTGTTTACTGTTTTTTGATGCTTATATTTGTAAAATGGAAATTAAACATGCATCCGTTTTCGACAAATATGTTGAAAATCGCAGTTGTTATTGCAGGTTTATTGTTGCTGAACTATTTTATTTTGCCAACATTAGAAAATCCACTTGTTGATAGTTTGTATCGCAGTTCTATTTTAGCGTTAATAGCAGGTTGTTCCGTATACTTTTGGAATGTGTCGGACGACATGACATCTCTCATCAAATCATTTTTCCGCCGTGACAAAATCAGCTCGTTGTAAAGCCATCATTGCATGGTTTGAGAAAAACAAGCCACTGCCGAAATCGGAATTGAATTATAAAAATCCGTATCAACTATTGGTTGCCGTAATTCTTTCCGCACAATGTACAGACAAGCGTGTAAACTTGACTACACCTGCATTTTTCAAGCAGTTTCCGACTCCAAAATTACTCGCAAAAGCAGATTTTGAAACTGTTTTTTTATTGATAAAATCCATTTCGTATCCGAATAATAAGGCAAAAAACTTGATCGGCATGGCGAATGTTTTGGTCAACGAATTCAAGAGTGTTGTTCCCGATGATGTGGATTTATTGCAAAAAATGCCCGGCGTAGGACGAAAAACTGCGAATGTTGTGGCTTCCGTAATTTACAATAAGCCTGTGTTGGCGGTGGATACACACGTGTTTCGTGTATCTGCAAGACTTGGATTTACACCGAATGCAAAAACGCCGTTAGAAACCGAACGCGAATTAATGAAACTAGTTCCACTCGAAAAAGTCCCGGATTTTCATCATTGGATTATTTTGCACGGACGTTATGTTTGCACGGCCCGTTCGCCGAAATGCAACGAATGCGGGATTAGCAAATATTGTCAATCTTTTGGAAAATTTTCTTAATGGTCAACAGTTTTTCTTCATTAATCATTAATGATTAACCACTATCGTAACAGCGTTATCGTTCCCTGCTCTCGATGTCTTCGACCCCAGATATCATCGTATCTGACAGCCCAAAAATATACGCCTTCCGGGGCTTCCGATCCTGTTCCGCCAATTCTGCCGTTCCAGCCGGGCCATTCTTGTTCGCTTGGAAAATCGCCTGTGGCTTCAAATTCATAAACTATACGTCCCGAACGGTTGTAAACTCGCAGATGAAAATTATACACGCGATGAAAAAGCGTTGGTCTGAAATAATCATTAACTCCATCGCCGTTTGGCGTAAAAACATTGGGCATTTCGAGTGACGGGTCACAAAATTCTGTACGTATGTCTACAGAAACCTCTCGCTGACATCCGGCACTGTCTCTCAAAATAACCGTAAAATTTCCGGTACCTGTAAAATTTCCAACGTAAACGGTTTGGATAGGATTAAGCGTATCTGTAATGCCCGGTCCCGACCACTCATACGTGGTATTTTGAATTTCTGCTGTGGCATTTAGCGAAACACGTATCCCTCTATTGCAAACTAAAGTGTCGGAGATTAACCGATAAGGACTTATCCATCTTCGATCCCAAAAACGAACATCAACACTGTCTTTGGCAGAATATCCCTCTATTCCTCTACCGTAACAAAACCGATGTCGGACTTCCACAAATTGCATACCTTGATTTTCGTATGGAACTACGAATGTATTTTCGTTTCCTTTATTTTGATTGTTCCAAATCCAATCGTATTGTGGGGCATCAGAATGCGCCATATTAAATGTAGGTACTAATTCGAAGCCTCCAAGATCAAAATCGAAGCAGGCAATAGTATCAGAAAAGTCGAAATTAACTTCCGGAGATCTTGCAAAAAACACAAGCGCTGTGTCACGAACTGTGTATCGCACTGTGTCAGTAGGATCAATCCAATTCACAGCACAGTATCCCATAAAAACAGCCGCAAAATTAGGATGTCCGACGAGATTTCTTGATGAGTCATTGATGAGGATATTCGATGAGTCAAAAATAATATTCAGTGTGGAATCCGGAAAAATATCCCGCGAAGTTCCTATAGTAACTTCCCATCTCACAAACGTTGCATCTGAAGGTTCGACTGCATTTAGAGTGAGCGTATCGCCGAAACATAAAATTGTATCAATGTCAATAGGAGTGGTTATTTCCGGAATAGGGAAGAGATGAATAGAGATCGTCTTTTTACATGTGTTGATGCCCACTGAATCGGAAATTTCAACCCAAATAATTTCTGTATCGCGAACTATAAAATACGGATTTGTTGAACTGTCACTCCACAAATACATCAAGGATGCTTGAGGTTCGAAACGCAGGGTGTCTAATCTGCATTTCATCACAGAATCCGAAATTTGCAACTGTGGGAATACAATGCTGCAAGGCGTTGCCCAAATGGTAAAGGATGCAGATAAAAAGGCGAGTATAAAAAATTTTCTAAGCATTTTCAAAAGATACGAAACTACAAAGATACGAAAAAAATACAAATTAATCGCAAAAAAATTTTGTCAATTGAAAAAAAAGTTGTAACTTTGCACCGGAGAGTTGGCAGAGTGGTCGATTGCGGCGGTCTTGAAAACCGTTGACTGTAACAGGTCCGGGGGTTCGAATCCCTCACTCTCCGCAGATGCTTCGGATTTTCGAGGCATTTCTTTTTTTATTTCATTTTTTTTTGTATCTTTGCACAAAAAAACACCAAATATCATGAAAAGAATTTTAATCTACGGTTTCGCTGTTGCTTTGTTGATGAGCAGCTGCGGACAAAATGTATCCGAAAGAATCATCGGAAAACCCGAAGTTACAGTTATTGACGGCAGAATGACGCCGGAAATTTTGTGGTCGTTCGGACGTATCGGCGAATATGCCGTTTCGCCGGACGGACAAACAATTGCTTACACCGTAACGTATTTCTGCATCGAAGAAAACAGAGGAAATGCGGAAATTTTCTTGATGAATGCAGACGGAAGCAACGTTCGTCAACTCACACGTACTTCCGGAAGTGAGCGTAATTTAGTTTGGAGCAACGACGGACAAAGAATTTATCATTTGTACAGAGGACAAATTCACGAGATTATTGTTCGAAACGGAAGAACGAGAAAGCTTTCCAATTTTTCGAGAGGTATCGAAGGCTTTTCGCTTTCACCTGACCAAAGTCAAGTACTCTACGTGATGGCCGTTGATAGGCCACAACTTCAATCGCATTTGTTTGCAAATTTGCCAAAAAGTCAAGGTCATATTATCGAAGATTTGCACTATCGCCATTGGGACGAGTGGGTTAAGCGTGATCCGCAGTTGTTTCTCACAGATTTTGGCAGAAATATGCGTGATGGTATAAATTTGTTGGAGGGCACGCAGTATCAAGCACCAATGCGTCCTTTCGGAGGAATGGGCGAAACGGCTTGGTCGCCTTGCGGAACGAAAATTGCCTACAATTCAAAGAAGATGACGGGCCTTGAATGGGCATTTTCAACAAATGCTGACATTTTTATTTTTGACATCGCCACAGGCAACACCCGCAATATCACGGAAGGTATGATGGGCTATGACAGAAATCCACGTTTTTCGCCTTGCGGAAGAATGATTGCATGGGAAACACAAGAAAGAGAAGGATACCAATCTGATCAAAGAAATTTGGCGACGTACAATTTCAACACGGGCGAACGCATTATCCACACGACAAATTACGACTTTGATGTGCAGAATTTATTGTGGAGCAGAGATAGCGAAACGATTTACTTTTTAGTGCCTTGGCATGGTCGCACAAATATCCGAAAAATTGATTTGGCAACGAATGTAATCACGCCAATTACCAACGAAGACAAGGGCTTTACCTCTTTGCGTTGGTTGGGTGATAAACTGATTGCTACCGGAGAATCTTTCTTTGCGCCGATTGAGATTTTTTCGATTGAATTGAATGGCAATATACAGCAACTTTCGCAAGTCAACACTGACCTTTTGGCACAACTCAACATGGGCACAATGGAAGAGCGTTGGATTGAAGTTGAGCCAACAATTCCGGGAGGCCCGAGAGAGCAAATGTTGACGTGGGTATTTTTCCCACCCAATTTTGACCCGAATAATCAATATCCGGCAATTCTTTTCTGCGGAGGAGGCCCTCAAAGTATGGTTGGACACCACTTCAGTTATCGTTGGAATTTCCCGTTGATGACGGCTCATGATTATATCATTGTTGCTCCGAATCGTCGCGGTCTTCCGGGTTTCGGACAAGCGTGGAACGAGCAAATCAGTGGAGATTGGGGTGGAATGAATAAAAGAGATTTGCTCAGAGCAATCGATGTTGTAGCAGAAGAACGGTTTGTTGATGAAAACCGCTTAGGTGCCGCAGGTGCGAGTTACGGCGGGTTTTCGGCTTTTTGGTTAGCCGGACATAACTGCAACAACCGCTTCAAAGCATTATTGGCTCATAATGGAATATTCAATTTCGAACAATTCTATTTGGAAGTCGAGATAATGTGGTTTATCAACTGGGAGTTTGGCGGCCCGTTCTGGGAAACAGACAATCCGGTAGTACGCCGCTCTTACGCTGCTTCGCCACACCGATTTGTTCAAAATTGGAACACGCCAATCTTTGTAATTCATTGCGAGTTGGATTATAGAGTGCCGATTTCGCAAGGTATGGCTGCGTTCAATGCCGCACAAATAATGGGCGTTCCGAGTCGTTTCCTTTACTTCCCGGATGAAAATCACTGGATTCTCACAGCACAGAATGGAATTCTTTGGCAACGTAGCTTTTTCGATTGGTTTGACGAATGGTTGAAATAAAAATGTAGGGGCGAGGCATGCCTCGCCCCTACAACAACAAAAATACACAAAAATGAATAAATCAACTCCCGAACAACGCCGAAAATTTTTACATACCTTTGGACGGTTTCTCGCAATAGGTGCGATATTGACAATTATCGGTTTTGCGATTCCGAGAACTCAAGTCATGGAAGCAGATTTTTTTTGGCAGATTGATCCCAGTTTGTGTATTGCTTGTGGACTTTGCGAAACAGACTGCGTTCTGAACCCTTCCGCAGTAAGAGCAATTCATATCAAAACCGTTTGCGGTTTTTGTGATTTGTGCGGTGGTTATTTTCGTTCCAATGTGATGGATTTGACGACTGCTGCGGAAAATTTATTATGTCCTACAGGTGCAATTCAACGCAGATTTATAGAGGATCCGTATTTTGAATACACGATAATCCGAGAACTTTGCATTGCCTGTGCAAGATGTGTGAGAGGTTGTAATGATTTCGGAAATGGGGCGATGTATTTACAAATTCAACAAGATTTGTGTAGAAACTGCAACGAATGTGAATTGGCAAGAATATGTCCTGCCAATGCTATCCGGCGAGTTCCGATGTCGCAATCGTACTACATAAGGTAGTCGATTTTGGATATACAAGTAAAAAAAAGTGAAAATATCGCTTTTTTTTCGTATCTTTGCAAAAAAATATCACGATGTCAAAAAATACCCCAAAATCAACTCCAAAAGATGCCCCTCAAAAAGCGGGTAAATACGGTTATATCGGAGGAAAACTTGATTTCCCTTTCGGCAAACAAAATTATATTCTGCTGCTTGTCGCACTTGGTGTTTTGCTTATCGGATATTTGCTGTTGATCGGCGGAGGCTCTGATGATCCGAATGTATTTAGTTACGAATTGTTCAATACACAACGTATGGTTGTTGCACCGTTGGTGCTTTTGACAGGATTTGTAATCGCATTTGTAGCGATTATGAAACGTCCGAAAGATTAGTGGCATGACTTGGTTCGAAGCGTTGATTTTAGGCTTACTTCAGGGATTAACAGAGTTCTTGCCTGTAAGTAGTAGCGGACATTTAGAAATCGCAAAGGCTCTTTTTGGTTTTGAAGAAGGAAATTTGACCTTTACCGTTGTCGTTCACGGCGCGACGGTTATGAGTACGATTGTCGTGTTTTGGCATGAAATTGCAAAATTATTCAAAGGCGGTTTAGAATTCAAATGGAATTCCGAAACACGCTATATTTCGATGATTTTGGTGTCGATGATTCCGATTATGATTGTCGGATTTTTCTTCAAAGACCAAGTGGAAAGTCTGTTCGACGGAAGATTATGGATTGTTGGAGGAGCGCTTTTATTGACGGCAACTTTGCTAACGTTTGCACATTACAATAAAGACGGGCAAAGAGATATTAGTTTCAAAGATGCATTCATTATTGGATTAGCACAAGCTGTGGCTGTGATTCCCGGACTTTCACGCTCGGGAACAACGATTGCTACAGGACTTTTGCTCGGAAATAAACGTACGGTTATTGCTCAATTTTCATTTTTGATGGTGTTGATTCCCATTCTTGGCGAAAACTTATTGAAAGTCATTGAGATAATGAGAGGTGGTACTTCTGCTTTGGGGGGGATTCCTATAGCGGTGATGGGCGTTGGCTTTTTGGCGGCATTTGCTGCAGGGTTGTTTGCCTGTAAATTTATGATAAATTTGGTCAAAAAAGGCAAGTTGATTTATTTTGCGATTTACTGTGTGTTTGCGGCGATTGTTGCGTTTATGCTGTAGATATTTATGAAAAAAAATGTTTTGATTATTTTGCTGTGTGCACTAACTTTTGCGAGTTATGCGCAAGCCCGGTCGCTTTCCACAAGTTCGTCAAGGGCGGAAAGATTCTACAGTCAAGGATTAAGGGAGTTTGATCAAAACAACATGCAGGAGGCAATTGCGCTATTTAGAAGAGCATTGAACGAAGATTCAAATTTTATCGAAGCGTGGTTGATGTTAGGTGAAACATTCGAACTAAGCGATATGCCCGATAGCGCGATTTGGGCTTATCGACGATTTGCCGAATTAGACCCAAGCATTCATCCGTTCGCCCTGTCCCGCTTGGGAAGCTTGGAATTTTCGCAAGGATTTTATGAAGAAGCCGAACAGTCTTTTTTGAGATATTTAGCAACGCCCATTCGTAGCGATGACGTTCGAGCAAGAGCGGAGGCCAATTTACAAAGAGTGCGAACAGCAATTATGTTTAGAAATAATCCTGTTCCATTTGAGCCAATCAATTTGGGTGATAGTATCAATTCGGAAATGGACGAGTATTTTCCGGTTTTGACCGTAGATGGAAGAATGATGATATTTACAAGACGCACTACCATAGAGGTGGAGCGAACATACTCTGTTGATAGGCGAACCGGACGACCTTTAAGAGATGCCTCGCATCCAAATGCGGTGACCGTCACGAGGCAAGTCGAACATCGCCGTGAAGATTTTTATTTCAGCATATTTTGCGACAGCACACAAACATGGGCAAATGCTGTTCGCATGCCGCATCCCATAACCACTGACGATAATGAGGGCGCACCAAGCATTTCGCCCGATGGCAGATATTTGTTTTTTGCCGGATGCAATCGCAGATACGGCATGGGAAGTTGCGATATTTATGTGAGTCGAAGGATAGGGGATACTTGGGGGCGACCATTCAACCTCGGAGCACCGATCAACACAAGATTTTGGGAATCTCAACCGTCTATTGCTCCGGACGGAAGAACATTATTTTTTGCGAGTAACCGTCCCGGCGGAATGGGCGGAACAGATATTTGGATGACAGTGCTTCAAGATGATGGCATGTGGTCAGAACCTGAAAATCTCGGATATCCTATAAACACGAGCGGTAACGAAAGCGCTCCGTTTATTCACTACGATAATCAAACCCTTTATTTTGTGTCGGACGGACATCCCGGATTGGGCGGAAAAGATATTTTTGTGTCCAGAAGAAATCCTGACGGAACTTGGGGAACGCCTGTAAATTTGGGCTATCCTATCAACACACACCGAGACGAAAGTAGTTTCTTTGTGAATTCATCTGGAAACATGGCTTTTATCTCTTCGGATCGTCCGGGTGGAAAAGGTGGAACAGATATTTATGTTTTCGAACTGCATCGCGATGTAAGACCTTTGGCAGTAAGTTATTTGCGTGGAAATTTATTCGATGCAAGAACCCATCTACCTTTGGATGCGAGGCTTGAGATTATCAATCTTCGCACCGGACAAGTGGTCGCGAGAGCAGAAGCCGACGAAGTTTCCGGAGATTTTTTAGTACCTTTGCCGTCAGACGGAAGTTATGCCTTGAATATTTCGAGAGAGGGTTACTTATTCCATTCCGAGCACTTTGAGTTTGGCGATATCGCTAATCAAATTCAACCCATAACAATCGATGTTCCTCTTGCTCAAATTCAACAAGGCGAAAGTATTGTGTTGCGAAACATCTTTTTTGCTACTGCCGAATATGCTTTAAGACCTGAATCCATGCAAGAATTAGAGCGTTTGGTAAGATTTATGAATGAAAATCCGGGTGTTCGCATCGAAATCAGCGGTCATACCGACAATGTCGGAAGCATAAGTTTTAATCAGCGACTTTCCGAAAATCGTGCTAAATCCGTTTATGACTTTTTGATAAGTAGAGGTATTCGTTCTGATCGCTTGCAATTTGCAGGTTACGGTATGTCGCGACCTGTTGCACCTAATGACACTGAAGAAGGCCGTGCGCAAAATCGTCGCACGGAGATTCAGATTCTTTAATCGTTCGTTTTTTGGTCACAAAAAAAATGAACGATCAAGAATCACTAACGCCGTCATGGCTTCAACCACAGGCAAAACCCTCGGCACACAACAAACATCATGCCGTCCTTGATTAACAAGTTCTATGGGATTGCCTTTTTTATCAACGGTTTGCTGGGGTTTGGAAATACTCGCAATCGGCTTGAAAGCCACCCTAAAAATAATATCTTGTCCGGTGCTGATTCCGCCTAAAATTCCACCGTTGTGATTGGTTGCAGGTTTTACGTTTCCCGCTGGCGCGGACGTCTCGTCCGTGCCGTATTCGTCTAAAATATAAACATCATTGTGCTCGCTACCTTTCATCGTAGCAGATGCAAAACCTTCACCATATTCAAAACCTTTTGCCGCGGGAATGCTCATCATGGCTTCCGCAAGTTGGGCTTGCAATTTGCCGAAAACAGGCTCGCCAACACCAGCAGGACAACCTTTTATCACACATTCAATAATTCCGCCAAGACTGTCGCCCTCGGCTTTCGTTTGTTCGATTAAATGCTCGATTTCTTCGGGAGTTTTTGCCGTTCCGATTTGTTTGATACTTGCTGTGATTTCTACGCCTTTTTTTTGAAGAATGGTTTTTGCAAATGCTCCGGCAGCAACACGTGAAGCGGTTTCACGTGCAGAGGCACGACCTCCACTGCGATGATCATAATGTCCGTATTTCTTTTCGTAAGTGAAATCGGCATGTCCGGGACGAAAGATTTCACGCAGATATTCGTAATCGTCCGGTTGTTGATTTTCGTTGCGAATGATGAAAGCGATAGGCGTTCCGAGCGTTTTTCCTTCAAAAATTCCCGATAAAACCTCTACGCGATCACTTTCTTTGCGCGTTGTGCTTGCTTTGTGATGAGAGGGTTTTCGACGATCTAATTCAGACTGAATGAAATTCAAATCAATTTCAACACCTGCCGGAAATCCTTCGATAACGCCACCGAGGGCTACGCCGTGCGATTCACCAAAAGTTGTTAGTTTGATATGTTCGCCGAAACTGTTCATTAGGCTTGCGAACGCAATTTTCTAATAATGAACCAAGTCGTTTTTCATTTTCAAGAATCGCCGAACTGCAAGGTAAGACGAAATCCAAGTGAAAATAATAGCGACAAGAAAAATACCTCCAAACAACATCAAAAACCAGCTAATATCTTGGATACTGACAATTTCCGGTGCGTAATATTGCAAGTAATACACCAAAACTCCGAGCATAACCGATGACAAAAATGCGCCAATAATCCCTTGCCAAATTCCACGTCGAATAAACGGCTTTCGAATAAATCCCTGCGTAGCACCAACCAACTGCATACTCTTAATCAGTAGACGTTTCGAATAAACAGCCAAACGAATTGTATTGTTGATTAATGCAATCGCAATAAACAAAATAACCGCACTAATGCTGAGCAAAATGAAACTAATCCGACGGACATTATCACTGATCAATTGCACCAAATTCGTTTGATAAAACACTTCCTGAATCTCGTTGATTTCCAACAATTGATCTGCCAAATTTGCTATACTTTCAGGATTTGCATACTCTGCTCTCAGGCGTATTTCAATGGATGCCGACAGCGGATTATGTCCTATAAACGCAACAAAATCCTCGCCCAACTCTTCTGTAAGTAGTCTGGCCGCTTCATCTTTGGATATGAACACATTGTTTTTTACGGCAGGCGTGAACTCCAGCTGCCTCTGTAGTCGAGTTATATCGGCTTCTGTGGCATTGTCACTCAAAACAGCTGTAACTATGATATTTTCGAGAACATAACGCGATAACTTGTGTGCATGTATGAGGATTACACCTTGTATGCCCAACAAAAACAGAACAAGCGTGATACTAATCACCGATGTGATGTATGAATTGCGCAGTCGTCTTTTTTGATATTTTTCTTCGTACGAGCTCATTGTTTTTTAATTCACAGCAACTATTTCGATATCGAAAACTAGCGTTGAAAATCCGGGAATTCCGGCTTGTGGCATACCATGCGTTCCATAAGCCATATTTGATGGGATAATCAAGGTTGCCCTTGTCCCGACATTCATACCAATAACAGCATTATCCAAACCGGGAATCATTTGTCCCATACCTGCTTGAAACGGAAGCGGAACCCAGTCGCGCATCGGCGTAAAAAGACCGTACTCTCTCGCAACATCTTCACGACTTGTATCAAAAACGGTTCCATCAATCAAACGACCAACATAATGCATTTGAATATTTCGTCCTCTGCTTGCCACGGCACCTGACCCTCTTCTTGTAACAATCACATAAACACCGTCATCATTAGGTCGTGCGGTAATACCTTCTTCGGCGAGAAATTCAGCCAATATCTCGGCTTCGATGGCTTCTCCAATCATTTGCTCCATCTGCATTCTCATTTCAAATTCTTCTTCGGTGTAAACGCCGTGAACTTTGATTGTGTGGAATAGAAAATCTACCTCTTGTTCGTCCCAAATGTGAGGGAACATTTCAAGCCTATACGCAAACTTTACACTGTCACCTGCACCAATCATTAAAAGAGCCTCCTCCAAAAGAGCATCTTTCAAACCTGCATCATATACAGGGGCGCCAACCTGAAACAAGGGCATGGGGTTGCCTTCATTGCTAAACAATAGCTCATCGTCTTGATACATCCAAATCTCGCCCACAATAATTTCGCCAACTTGAGCCCTCGGACTATCGGTCTTTACGTAAAATTTGTAATGTAAACCGGTTTCTGTTCGGCTAAAACCTCTCAATTCACTTCTTCCGCAAGAAGTAAACATGCCGGCTACCAAAAGCAAGGCTGCTGCTGTAATTAGGATTCTTTTCATAATTTTTTTTGATTTTGTGAGTTAAATTGTGGTTATAAGTTGCTTTTTTGTTTAAGTTCAGGTAATAATTTCTCAAATTTTTGAATAGTCTCTTGCATCGTTTCGAACGAATCTCCTCCGGAAGCATTATGATGTCCTCCACCGTTGAAAAAGGTTTTGGCAAATTCATTGCAATCAACTTCGCCTTTCGAGCGAAATGAAATTCGGATGCGTTTTTCTCGTTCTGTGAAGAATACGGCAAATTTTATTCCTTTTATGGCAAGTGCGTAGTTAACAATACCTTCCGTGTCGCCCGGAATTTCACGAAATTCGCGTAAATCTTCCTTGGTGAGGTACATGTAGGCGGTTGAAAATTCAGGTAAAACCTTCAATCGATTCGTCAAACAATGCCCCAACATTCTCATTCTATTTTCTGAAAATGTGCTGTAAACGTCTTGAAAAATTTGACACGTGTCAACTCCCAAACCAATCAACTCTGCAACAATTTCAAACGTTCTTTTGTGACCACTCGAGTAACTGAACGATCCTGTATCCGTCATAATTCCCACGTAGATAGCCTCAGCAATAGTTTTGCTTACGGGCTCTTCGGGGTTTAGTAGCGTAATTATTTCGAAAACTAATTCTGACGTTGACGAACTTTCTACGTTTGAAAAAATTAAGTCAAACTGCTCTACTTCCGGATCAACATGATGATCAACCAGAATTTTTTTTGCTCTCGATTTCAGAGATATTTCTTGCAATACTCCTACTCTCGAAAACGACTGAAAATCGTTACAAATTATCAAATCCGCATAAGCAATTAATGCTTGGGCTTTTTTCAGTTCTTTGGTAGCAATTGTTGCTGTTTCCGAGCCTTTGATCCATTTGAGATTTTGCGGAAAATCATTGGGAAATACAATTTGCGAATTTTTCCCCAAATTCAGCAAATAATCATGCCATGCTGCACACGAGCCAATCGCATCTCCATCGGGATTGTAGTGTGCCAAAACCACAATGTTCTGCGATTTTTCAATCAGTTCTTTAAACTTTGGTATGTGCTCGGAAATATTCATGCAAAATGTCATGCAAAGGTACGGAAAAAATCAGACATGAACAAATAATTTCAACAATTTGTTTAACAAATCCGTTTTTTCCTCGTTATTTTTGCGAATATAGGCTTGTTGAATAAACCACAACCAACGGCGTGCGATATCCACATTTGAACAAGGTGTTATGTCAGCGATATTCAACTCTACGCCTGCATTTGCAAAAAAATCTTGTAAATTCGGACGTGAAAATTTCGCTGCATTCTTGTAAGGAACTTCGTGAACTTTGTACGGATTTAGATAAAACAAAACATCGTCGATAGTTTTGTTTTCCAAAGAATTAGTGTAAGCTAAAATGAAGTTCGACAACAATTTCACGCCCCAAAACGAGATGTTTTGAGATCGAACCAAATATAAATACAACAACCCGAGTGTCGTGTCATTTCCTTTTTTGTTTTTCAAAAGATTTGAAATGAAGTAATTTGGTAGTTCGTAAGGTTCTCGCTCGTCAGCTTCAAAGTTATGTTTGGTGTAAAAAATCCGGTCAACAATCTTGATTTGTTCTAAAATAGTTTGATTTTCATTCAACTCAAGCCAAATATCCATTTTGATTTGAGCAACAGGCTCAATGATACTCTGCCTTGAAAAATTGAAATCACGAATTTGTTCAACCAAAATCATCAACTCAAGCAAATCCTGCTCTTCGCTTTTTAGCCAATTCTCGAAATTTTGATATAGACTTTCGTTTTGAATTTCGCTTAAAATTTCATTAACGCGTTCGATAAAATTCCCGTCTGATGCTGAAATCAGAGCACTTTCCAGACTTGGAATAACAATTGAGCCCATCGACAAAATTTCGTTTTTGATTTGCCAAAAAACTTGCTCGTCAGGGTCGTCAATCAACTTGATTAATGCGGAAATTTTGCTCGTGGTTTCCATGTTGTTTTTTGGTCGCTGGCGCGGACGTCCCGTCCGTGCCAAAGCGTTACGCAATATTCAAAATTCTATCAATCAACGTTTCGATGCTGTCTTCCATCGTTTGTTTGTAGTTCTCTGAGAATTTTCCGGTAACTCGGTTTGCTACAACCAAACAGGCGGTCATCGTTTTATGTCCGAGAGATTGTCCCAGTCCGTACAGTGCCGAAGTTTCCATTTCGAGGTTGGTGATTTTCAGGTCATTGTATTCAAACGATTTCATTACATCGTGCATTTGTGGAAACGCCAACGGCAAACGTAAAACTCTGCCTTGCGGACCGTAAAATCCCTGTGCCGTTGCTGTAATTCCACGATACATATCGTTTTTTGCGATACGCTCGATCAGCTTGTCTGATGCTTTTACGAAGTACGGTCTTGGCAGTGTTTTCAGCCAGTTCGAGTGATCCATAAATGCGTTTTCCATCGCACGGTCGCACACATCGGGCTCAACGTTGTAGAAATTCATTAATCCGTCAATTCCGAATCCATACGCCGAAGCAATAAATTTGTTCACTTCGATGTCTTCTTGTAACGAGCCGCAAGTGCCTATTCTCACAAGGTTTAGCGAAGTTTTTTCGGATTTGATTTCACGAGTTTTCAGGTCGATGTTTACCAATGCGTCCAACTCATTTACAACGATGTCTAAATTGTCTGTCCCCATTCCTGTTGACATAATGGTCAGCGGCTTTCCTTTGTAAATGCCCGTGTGCGTAACAATCTCACGATTCATTTGTTTGTGATCGATGCGTTCCATATACTTTGAAAATATCGGAACACGTCCCGGATCGCCAAGTAAAATAACAGTGCCGGCAAGTTGCTCGGGATGCAGATGCAAGTGATATACACTACCATCTGCGTTTTGCGGGAATTCTGATGCTTGTATCATAGTTTTATTTTTTGTTCACAGGGCGTTGCCCTGTGTTATTGATATTATGCCCCTTCGGGGCGTTTATTTTGTTGCGCCATTGCGAGCATAACGAAGCAATCTGTTTGCTATTTGTTTGATTGTTTTTTGTTTTCAACTCAAGGCTGAAGGCCTTGTTATCATTAGCATAGGGCAACGCCCTATGGTTTATGTGTTCACCCCGATTTGTTGAGCCCTGTAAGGGCGATATCATTTTTATTATGCCCTTTCAGGGCGAATTTAATGCGTATTTTCATTCGATTTCATTTTCTGTTTGTTGCTGTTCCAATCTTTGTAGTCTCCACTCTTCAAAACGCAAAGAGTCCCGCCTTCGTCTAAAATCTATATGATTTTCATTGCTACGACCTTCGTGGTACTTTATTCTTACATCTAAAAGTTCAGGGTCGTTTCTGTGTTGGATTTTCCACAATGTTGTGTTGGGGGTGAAACAGAAAAAGATAGCCAATACTACCCAAATAGATGTTCTAATAAACATGTTTCTGTAGTACGTGGTCAATTCTTCTTTTGCCTTTCTTTTCAATAAAAAAATAACGATCAAAAGTATTGGGGCTGATATTACCCCAATAAATAGCATATTTTGCCCACCTGGCCAATGCATAAGCTTAAATAATATCCCAAGCGGAACTACTGAAAGCCCCCACCACCCTGATAGAACTGACAAAATCAAATTTTGTCGCTTTATGTTTTTATCGCATAAAAAATAAAACCCAAAAGGGAAGTACAAGAAAGCCAGGCCTGACAATGATTTTATAAGAAGTATATAGCCTCCCGGAAAATCCATAAGCAAAAAGAAAAGTCCGATTAGGGCTATAATTCCAAATGTTTTTTCTGTTCTCATAGTATTCTTTACTTTGATTTCCCAACAGTTTTTAGCAAAAAAGCATATTCCAACGCCGTTTCTTTCAACGCCTCAAACCGTCCCGAAGCACCGCCGTGTCCGAAGTTCAGTTCTGTTTTGAACAGCAGTAAATTGCTGTTCGTTTTTGTGGCACGCAATTTTGCAACCCATTTCGCAGGCTCCCAGTATTGCACTTGCGAATCGTGGTAGCCCGTTGTTATCAACATATTTGGGTAGTTTTGTGCTTTCACGTTATCGTAAGGCGAATAGGATAACATATAGTCGAAAAATTCTTTTTCGTTGGGATTTCCCCATTCTTCGTATTCGCCTACCGTTAGCGGAATCTCATCGTCGAGCATTGTTGTAACCACATCTACAAACGGTACTTGTGCAATGAGTGTGTGAAACAAATTGGGTTGCATATTTGCAACTGCACCAATCAGTAATCCGCCTGCACTTCCGCCCATTCCGGCAAGTTTTTCTGATGCCGTAAAGCCTTCTTTTATCAATGTTTCCGCACAAGCGATGAAGTCCAAAAATGTATTTTTTTTCTTTAAAAATTTCGCATTTTCATACCATTTTCTACCCATCTCTTCGCCTCCGCGAATGTGTGCAATCGCATACACAAAGCCTCTATCTAAAAGGCTCAATCGTGCCGAACTGAAATTCGGGTCGAGCGAAATTCCATACGAACCATAACCGTAGAGCAAGGTTGGGTTTTGTCCGTTTTTTTTCAAACCTTTTCTATAAACCATCGAAATCGGCACACGTTCGCCATCGTGCGAAACAGCCCACAAACGCTTGCTTTCGTAGTTTTCGGATCTGAAATTTTCATCTAAAACCGGTTGTTGTTTCAGCACAACGGTTTCACGAGTTTTCAGATTATATTCGTATGACGTTCGGGGCGTGGTCATTGACGTATAGCCGTATCTCAATTTCGTGGCATAAAAATCGGGATTGTAGCCAATTCCTGTGTTATAGACCTCTTCAGACATTTCGAGATAATAATCCTCGCCATTTTTCAAACTAATAATTCGAATATGATTGAGTGCATTTTTTCGTTCTTGCAAAACTAAATAATCCGAAAAAATTTCGAAATCTTCCAACTTCACATCGTCACGATGCGGAATAATGTCTTTCCAATTCTCTTTTTCAGTAGAATTTAAAGGCGTTTTCATCAATTTGAAATTGGTGGCCTTCCAATTCGTCATCACGAAAAAATGATTTTCAAAATGTTCGATTGAATATTCCAAATCTTTTTCTCTGCGTTGAAAAATTTGAAACTTCGCCTCGGGATTATTTGCCGGAATAACACGGTATTCCGCTGATGTAGAGCTTCCTGAAAACAAAAATACATAACTTTCCGATTTCGTTCGTCCAACGCCAACATTAAATTTCGCATCTTTTTCAAAAAAAACTTCTTGTTCTTTTTCGGGATTTCCAAGTTCGTATCTAATCACACGACACGAGCGAAGTTGGCGGTTTTGCTTGACATAAAACAGCGTTTTATTATCGGCTGTCCACGTAAAGTTTCCTGCTGTTTTTTCGATTTTTTCGTTCAAAATTTCACCGGTTTCCAAATTTTTGAACCAAATATCATAAATTCTTCTGCTCACAAAATCCACAGCAAACGCCAACATGTTGTTATCGTCACTAATCGCAATCTCGCCAATAGCACAAAAAGCGTGACCTTCTGCAAGTTTATTCACGTCTAAAATAATCTCTTCCGGATTGTCCTGCGTTTGGAATTTTCGACAATAAATCGGATATTCTTTGCCCGTTTCGTAACGTGTGTAATACCAGTATTCTTTGCGAAAAAACGGAACACTTTGATCGTCCTCTTTGATACGAGATTTTATTTCGTCAAACAGTTGTTTCTGTAAGCTTTCCGTATCTTTCATCATCGCATCGCAATACGCATTTTCGGACTTCAAATAATCCAAAACTTCTGACGTATCACGTTGATTCATCCAAAAATAATCGTCCTGCCGAACAACATCGTGTGTCGTCAGCAATTTTGTTTCTTTCTTTGCTATCGGTGCATTTATCATAATGCAAAAATACGAAAAAAAGCCATCATTTTTACAAATTTCGCTATAAGTTATTAACAATAGCAAGGGGATTTCTCGACTTCGCTTCGCTACGCTCGAAATGACGATCTTAATTTTCTATTTTCCATTCTCAATTTAATTTCGTATCTTTGCACTATGGACACAACTCTCATTCGAAACGATTTTCCGATTTTACATCAAAATGTAAACGGAAAACCCTTGGTATATTTAGATAATACCGCTACAACGCAAAAACCACAGGTGGTAATCGACCGTATTTCGGATTACTACGAAACGATTAACAGCAATGCACATCGTGGCACGCACACACTCGGTCGAATAGCAACAGAAAAGCTGGAAAGCGCAAGAACAACCGTTCAAAAGTTTATCAATGCCAAAGAACAGCACGAAATTATTTTCACAAAAGGCACTACAGAAGGCATAAACTTAGTGGCTCAAACGTTTGCACAACAGTTTCTCAACGAAGGTGATAGCGTGCTGATTTCAGCAATGGAACACCATGCCAATATTGTGCCATGGCAACAAATGTGTAAGCAGAAAAAAGCGAATCTGTTGGTGATTCCAGTCTTGGAAACCGGCGACTTAGATTTGTCAAATATTGATGAATTGTTCTCAAAAAACGTGAAAATGCTTGCTGTTACGCATATTTCAAACGTTCTAGGCACCATCAATCCAATTGAATTATTGATTGAAAAAGCACACGCAAAAAACATTCCTGTTTTGATTGACGCCGCACAAAGCGTGGCACACGAAACGATTGACGTGCAAAAAATGGATTGCGATTTTTTGGTATTTTCCGCACATAAAATGTACGCACCTATGGGAATCGGCGTGCTTTACGGAAAAAGCGAGTGGCTCAACAAACTTCCGCCCTACCAATTTGGCGGAGAAATGATTTCGGAAGTGCGTTTTGAAGAAAGCACGTTTAATGAATTGCCGTACAAGTTCGAAACCGGAACGCCCAATGTTGATGGGATTTTAGCGATTGAAACCGCAATACAATACATGCAAAAAATCGGGTTGAAACAAATTGCGGACTATGAACACAAATTGCTGACTTATGCCACGGAAAAATTAAACGAAATCGATGATATTATTTTTCACGGCACCGCAAAGAATAAAATCGCTGTTTTAAGTTTTAACCTAAAAGATGTTCACCATTCTGATGTGGGTGTAATCCTCGATCAATTAGGTATTGCCGTAAGAACAGGGGATCATTGTGCACAGCCTCTCATGAGAATTTTAGGCATTTCCGGAACGGTGCGTGCGAGTTTCGCATTTTACAACACGAAAGAGGAAATTGATGTGTTTATTGAAGGTGTGAAAACAGCGAAAAAAATGTTGCAATAATCGGGGGGGATTCCCGCCTGCGCGGGAATGACGACCCTAACGATTTCGCAACCGAATTTCCGTTAATTTCCGTTTGGTCGAAAGCGAAAAATCCGCGTCCATCATCCATGCGTAGTACGACGGCTCATATTGGAAGACTTCCGAAACCAAACGCCCTTTGTGTTTGCCGATATTGAACACTTCCTGACCTTTGTCGTTGTAGACCATCGTTCCTGCATAATCCACAAATTTCTTTGTTGTTGTGAATGTTGATAAGGCTTCGATATCGTTCACAACCGGAAACGAAATCTGTCCCTTTTTATCTTCGAAAGGCATGTCTTTGTAGCGGTCCAACTGTGCGAGCAAAATCTCGTATGTTGCCAAAGTGTCTGCTTCAGCACTGTGTGCACCATCTAATTTTTTATTGCAATAAAACTTGTATGCCGCTGAAAGCGTGCGTGGCTCCATTTGATGAAAAATGTTTTGCACATCAACCAACCGGCGGTTTTTCATATCAAAATCGACTTCGGCACGCAAAAATTCTTCAACCAAAATCGGCACATCGAACTTATTAGAGTTATATCCGGCTAAATCGCTGTTTCCAAAGAACGCATTGAGTTCGCCGGCAACATCTTTGAATGTTGAGCAATCAGCCACATCCTTATCGTAAATTCCGTGAACCATGCTAGCTTCCACAGGAATTGGGATAGTCGGATTGAGGCGGTACGTCTTGGTTTGTGAGGATTGGTCCGGATTGATTTTGTGCACGCAGATTTCAACGATACGGTCTCGGTTTATGTTTATTCCGGTTGTTTCTAGATCGAAGAAACAAATTGGTTTGGTTAAGCTTAGTGTCATAATAAATTTGTTTTTGAAACTAAAAACCCCGCCTTTTGCGGGGTTTTAGATGATTGTAAAGGCAAGATTAAGACCTGCCGCAACCTTCGTCTCCTCTTTTGCAGCCTTCTCCGGCGGCTCTACTACAGCCTTGTGCAGCTCTAGCTTTTCTTTCGGCACACTGTTCTTGAGTTAAGCCTTCAGAGCAACATTGAGGGCCAGCCAGTCTAGCTTTTCTTTCGGCACACTGTTCTTGAGTTAAGCCTTCAGAACAACATGTAGGACCATCAGAGCAACATCCTGCTGCGTGAATTCCGGTAGCTTGACCTTGAGCTGCACCTTGTTGCCCCGTGTTTCCACAAGCAACTGCAAAAGCAGCAACAGCAAGTACTAACAATACTTTTTTCATGATTTTATTGGTTTTAATTTAGTTAATAACGGTGCAAAGTTACGATTTTTTTTTGAAAAATGCAAATTTTCTTGCAAGTCCACTTTGTTTTTTCATTTTTTTTTTGTAATTTTGCAATTAGAATTCAAATCCGAATGAGTCGGATCAAAGAAAAATACCAAGTCTAACTCAGTTAAATCAAGAAAATGAAAAACAAATACGTTGACTTAATCGAACAGTCATTCGAATTTCCACAAGATGAATTTAAGGTTGTTGATTCCGAACTATACTTTCATGATGTGCCTTTAATGGACATTATTAAACAATACGGAACACCTTTAAAAATTAGCTATCTACCCAAAATAACCACACAAATCCAGCGTGCTAAACGTTTGTTTAATGTGGCTATGGCAAAGGTAGACTATCAAGGCGACTATAATTATTGTTACTGTACAAAGAGCTCGCATTTTTCGTTTGTATTAGAGGAAGTGTTGAAAAATGATGCTCATATCGAAACTTCGTCCGCATTCGATATCAATTTGATCAACGAACTTTACGAACAAGGAAAAATCACAAACAAGGATATCTATATCATTTGTAATGGTTTTAAACGCCCTCAGTACATTGAGAATATCGCAGAACTTATCAATAAGGGATTTCATAATACTATTCCTATCATTGACAACAAGGAAGAAATGGATTTGTTGGAAGCCAATGTTGAAGGTAAATGTCAAATCGGCATTCGCATTGCGACAGAAGAAGAGCCTGTATTTGAATTTTACACATCACGTTTGGGTCTGAGAATCAACGATATTGTTGATTTTTATATCAAACGCATCAAACGAAGCCGATTTGAGGTTAAGATGTTGCACTTCTTTATCAATACCGGGATTAAAGATACTGCACACTACTGGAACGAACTCTCCAAGGCTGTAAATGTCTATTGTGAGCTGAAGAAAGTGTGTCCGTCTTTAACTTCTTTAAACATCGGAGGAGGTTTCCCATTCAAGAATTCATTAGCATTTAACTATGATTATGAATACATCGCTGAAGAGATTATTGCACAGATTCAGCAAATTTGCAACTCACACGGTGTAGTTGAACCGGATATTTTTAGCGAATTCGGATCGTTTACAGTGAGTGAATCCGGTGCAGTTTTATACTCCATCGTGAATCAGAAACAACAAAACGATCGCGAATTATGGTACATGATTGATAGTTCGTTTATCACTACTTTACCGGATGTTTGGGGAATAAGCCAGCGTTTTATCATGTTAGCAATCAACAATTGGGATCAAGAATATCAACGTGTATTTCTCGGTGGTTTGACTTGCGACGGACAAGATTTTTACAACTCCGAACGACATTCAAACGCTGTGTTTTTGCCGAAATTACAATCGGAAAAACCTCAATACATCGGCTTTTTCCACACGGGAGCCTACCAAGAATCTGTAGGTGGCTATGGCGGCATTCAGCACTGTTTGACACCTGCACCGAAACATATTCTCATTGATGTGGACGAGGATGGTGAATATTTTACAAAACTTTTCGCTAAAGAACAGAGTCATAAATCTATGTTGAAGATTTTGGGATATTAAGACAAAAAAACTCGCATTATCAATGCGAGTTTTTTATTGTGTGTAGTTGAGCGTAAAACCATCGCACATTATTCATGAAATCCACGAATTGCCAAAAGATTGTCTAAACGCTCGAACAACTCTTCGCTTTCCCTCTCAAATCCTTGCAACATGCTGTGACGCAAGTTCATAAGTACTGAAAGCGCTTCTTGTATATGAGTCTCTAAAAATCGGCGATGTCTAGGTGGAAAACTCTCGAAATAAAGCAGGTTTCTTTCATAAATATCTACCATTTTACTTGCCAAGTCTAAGGCTTTTTCGATTTTTCCGGTTCTAGCATAGGCTTGAACATAAAGAATTACCGAAAGGTCAAAATCGATATTGCGATGCGGGAAAAGATATAGACCACGGTCCAAAACTTGAACAGCATCCTCCATTCTTCCGTCTGCAATCAAGGCTTGTGCAAGAAAAACAAATTGTTGTCGCCAATTTTGTGCGGTACGACGAGTATCATGACAAATTCTTGCTCTTGGATGGTTGACATTTCCCCATGATGTGAATTCGTTCATAAACAAATTGTAGGTTCTGTCTGTTGCAATACCATTGAAACCTGCGGACGTGAGGCCTCTATTTGGATTGTGAAACGGCACAAGACGATGTAAAATGCCTTCCATTTGGGCAAACTGTTGAATAGGCCAGATGTGGCGTTGCGCCCACGGACTAGTTACATAAATCGGGCGCTCCCAGTCGTTAGTAGCTAAAATATCCAAAAATACTAAATCTGCCGTGTGAATTTGCGCTCCTCGTGCCTGAATATCATGTTCCATCTGTGGGACTGTAAACATGTGTTGCTCCTCAGTGATGATGCCTCTTGCCAGAAGGTCGTCGCGGTCGATAGTCAGCACATATTGAGTTGTCGGCAAAAAATTTGCCACTCCGCCGCCACGCAACTGAACTTGCGTGTTTGGATTGTCGTTGCCAACGAACCTAATCAGTTCGATCAATTCTCGACGACCAACATTTCTATCCTGAATGAAAACGCTTTGGTTAAATCCTTGTCGATAGTCATTTCTTGTCAGTGTAAGAGGTATCGGATCGGACTCGTAAATTCGGTTGAACAACGGCAGAATAGCCCAATAAGAATTTGCTAAAGCAGAGTTGATAATCCGCACATCAGGCCGTAATCCCTCCACATTTTGAGCAAACCAAAGTGGAAATGTATCATTATCTCCGTTGCAGATTATAATCGCATTCGGTTCGGTGGATTTCAGCATATTTCGAGCCATATCTCGTGCGGCGAATAATTGAGAACGGTCGTGGTCATCCCAATTTTGTTGAGCCATTAGCGTTGGAACTGCCAAAAATGTTACTATTGTAGCAATTCCGGCGGCAAGCTTTCCACTTATTTTGGTTCTTCTTTGTAGAAAATCGGCTATCGCCATCACGCCAAGTCCGATCCATATTGCGAAAGCATAGAACGAGCCGACAACAGAGTAGTCTCGCTCACGAGGCTCTGTTGAAGGTTGGTTGAGATAGATAACAATCGCTATTCCGGTCATAAAAAACAGCAAAAACGTAACAAACGAATTATTTTTGTCTTTTCGATATTGATAGAATAATCCAATCAATCCTAAAATTAGAGGCAAGAAAAAGTAAGTGTTTCGTCCTTGATTGTATTTTAGAAAATCCGGTAGATTGGTTTGTGGTCCGAGGCGAGCCTCATCGATAAATCGGATTCCACTAATCCAGTTTCCATGGAACACATCTCTATTTCCCTGCCTATCGTAGCCCCTTCCCGGTATATCATTTTGTCGTCCGACAAAATTCCACATAAAGTATCGCATGTACTGCCAACCGAGGTGGTAGCGAATGAAAAAACGCATATTTTCTACAAATGTTGGCTTCATTTGTCTTTGTTCCCCGGTTATTCGACAAGTATAAAACCTCGGTGTTATTCTTCCAAAGAAATGGTAGTAGTCGGCGTGCTCTGGTGCACGATCACCAACCATACTGTGCATACGCGGGAAAAGTCCGGTATGATTCGGATCCCAAACAGGCTCTGGATGACGCTGGATTCTTAGGTATCTTCGAGTTTCGTCACAACGCATATATCTTGGCGAACGCTCTGTAAAATCAGTGGCTCTTCCGGTAAATTGACTTCCGTAGATCAATGGACGACTGCCATACTGTTCGCGATTCAAATAGTCCAACAAAGCAAATGTATTTTTTGGTGCCCCAAAATTGAGTGGAGTTTCTGCAGTCGCACGAATAATAACAATAAAATATGTTGAATATCCAACCAAAAGAAACGCCAAACAAAGTAAGGCGGTATTCAAAATTACTTTGCCTTTTCGGATAGAATAACGAATTCCCCAAGTGATCCCACCAATAAGCAGCGCAAACCAAAAAATAGCTCCGGAGTTGAACGGCAAGCCCAAGCCATTTACAAAAAGCAGTTCGAATCGTCCGGCAATGTGAACGATGTAGGGAATTACTCCCCACAAAATTGCGCCAAGTAAAACACCCGAAAATATAAGGGCTCCCCAAAAACGCTTGCGAGAGTGCTGAAATTTTCTGTAATAAACGATGAATACAATTGCCGGAACTACTAGTAAATTCAAGAGGTGGACACCAATAGATAAACCAACTAAATAGGCGATCAAAATAATCCATCTCAAGCTATAAGGACTGTCTGCCTCTTCGTCCCATTTCAAAATCGCCCAAAACGTTACGGCTGTGAAAAACACTGAGAGTGCGTAAACTTCGCCTTCTACTGCCGAGAACCAAAAAGCATCTGAAAAACAAAAAGCCATAGCCCCAACCAATCCGCTACCAAAAATCGCCCACATTTTTGCGTCTGTAATTTCACCATACTTTGAAGCTAATTTTTTGCCAAGTATCGTAATTGTCCAAAACAAAAACATGACTGCGAGTCCGCTTGCAACAGCCGACATCACGTTGACCATAAAGCCTGCGAGCATTGGGTCTCGTCCGACGAGCAAGGTAAAAAGATTTCCCAAAAGCTGGAATGTTGGTGCTCCGGGCGGATGTCCGACTTGAAGTTTGAATGCTGTGGCGAGGAATTGTCCGCAATCCCACCAACTGGCACTGCGTTCGGCGGTCATGATGTAAATGGTGCATGCAACGACTCCAATGATTAAGCCGATGATGAGGTTAAGACGTTTATAGTTCTTCATAATTTTGAAATGATTTAACCCACAAAGATACGAAAAAAAACACAAACAACAAAAAAATGTAAAAAAATTTTGTTATTTCAGAAAAAAATTGTATCTTTGCACCCCGATTGACCTATGGTGTAATGGCAGCACGACAGATTTTGGTTCTGTTCGTCTAGGTTCGAATCCTGGTAGGTCAACAATGATAGAGCAGCAAATACATCGCATATTTGTTGCTCTTTTACTTCGTCACATAAGCGACTTCAATAGCTCCATTATAGCCAATAGAACCAAGAACAGGCGATACTTGCGTAATATATTCTACTTTTTTTCCGCATATCATAAACATACGCTCAGCAAGCTCTTTGGCTTTGTGTAGTTCAGCTTGATCGGTGTAAAGTATACAGTATTTGTCAATTCCGAATGCTTCGTGGTCTTTGCGAAAAATCTCCAAACTATGCTCAAGCATTTTCTTTTGACCTTTGAAATTGCCGATTTTGTCGCCGGCACCTTCTTTATTCATCGTAATTAACGGACGAAGACCCAATAAATTTGCAATTATACTCTTGCTCTTTGAAATACGACCGCTACGAATAAAGCCTTTTATGGTCTTAGTATTCACAAAAAGTTTGGATTTAGAAATCCACACATTGATTTTTTCTAAAATTTCTTCGTGCGAAAATCCTTCTTGGACAGCTTCTGCGACAAGCAATGCAAGCAATCCTTGTGTGCCGGAACATAATTTTGTGTCAATCGCCGAAATACGCTTTCCGGTAGCAATAGCCACACGTCCGGCAGAATCGGCACTGTTTTGGTAAGTTCCACTCAACTTTGACGAAATGCTCATACTTATTACCGAATCGTAGAGTGATGCCATAAAGTTGTATTTATCGAGAAAATCTTTTTTCGAAGGTTGAGAAGTGGATATCTTTTCTTTCTCATCGCCTTTACGTAATAGGCGATAAAATTGATTCGGTGTAATAGAAATACGGTCTAAGTACTGACTTTTTCCGATATGTAAATTCAAAGAAATCAAATGCATCTGATATTGCTCACGCACGGACCTTGGAATATCTGCACAACTATCAATCAACAGACCAATTTTGCTTTTTGCTCCTTTAGTCAACAATTCGTGCTGAAATTCCATGTCGTCAACTTTCTGAAAATCGATGTTTCCGTAGCGAGACAAAATGGCAAATACTTTTGCCGGACTGTCGGTGTGAATATGTACACGCATACGCATACGACTTCCCGCAACAACAATAGAATCGCCTAATCGGGAAAGTTGCTGACGCAGATTTTTCAAGTCTACATCATTAACCAAAGTCATCATGCCTTCGGTGCAATATCTGAACTTGATTTCTTCGTGGTCGATGTGTGCTTCCTCAATTTCTGCAATGGTTTGCGAGCGTGTTCCTGCTAAATCTTTCAACGTGCCTGTTGTCAAAAACTCCAATGCACCTTGAACAAAAAACACGAATGCTTGTGCTCCGGAATCAACGACTTTGGCTTTCGTCAATTTTGGGAGAAGTTTTTTGGTGTCTTTTAAAGCCTCTTCCAAAGCGGGGTAGGCGAGAGTCAGTAATTCGACAAAATCTTTCGCTTTCGTTTTTGATTCGTCCATAACTTCTGCCCATCTCCGCAAAAGCGTGATAATTGTGCCTTCGACAGGATTTGAAATTGAATCGTAAGCCGATTTAACACCTGCTTTTACACTTTCGATAAATTCTTCAATAGAGATAGTTTCCGAATTTGGCGAATCGGAAGCCGTTCCGAATAAAAACTGTGCAAAAATAATTCCTGAATTTCCTCGTGCTCCTATCAAAGCTGCGTCAGCAACAGACATTGCTGTTTCTTTGTAGCCGGTGTGAATTTTTGTATTATCAATAATGGCTTGAACTGTCGAAGCCATATTCGTTCCTGTGTCTCCATCCGGAACGGGAAAAACATTAATTTTATTGAGGTATTGCTGCTCTTCCAAAATACGCTTGGCTCCGGCCAAAAATGCGTAATAAAGATGTTTTCCGCTGATGCGTGTAATCATGTCTTGTGTGAATTTTTCAAATAACATCGTACAAAGGTACGAAAAAAAGATGGATTATACAAATATAATTACTTCCAGTATGTGTCCACAAATTCTTGCTTAATCGAAACTTCCTCTTTCGAGAAGTATCTTGCAAAGAGTCTCCAAGCCGTATCTAGCATTTCGGTTGTGTCGATATTTACGTCGATTGCGAGCAAATCTTCGGCGTAATCTTTCGCAAAAGCGAGTGTGCGGTTGTCGTAATCGGAAAGGTCGAAACCATTTTCCAACTTAGTTTTTGCGTTTGCAGCATCGGCATAAAGACGCACACAAGCATTCATCACTTGCGGGTGATCTTCGCGGGTTTGTTTTCCAATTACCAACTGTTTCAAGCGTGACAATGAACGGAATGGGTCGATAATTACTTTTCCTGTATCAGAATCTGCACGTAGAAATAATTGTCCTTCTGTGATATAACCGGTGTTGTCAGGAATAGCGTGTGTGATATCTCCACCGCTCAACGTGGTTACCGACAAAATTGTAATCGAGCCGCCATCGGGCAATTGCACGGCTTTTTCGTAAATTTTTGCAAGGTCGGAATAAAGCGAGCCGGGCATACTGTCTTTCGACGGAATTTGATCCATACGGTTGGAAACAATACTCAATGCATCAGCGTAAAGGGTCATATCCGTGAGGAGAACGAGTACACTTTCGTTTTTATCAACCGCAAAATATTCTGCAGCTGCAAGAGCCATATCCGGAATGAGCAAACGCTCTACCGGAGGCTGTTCGGTGGTATTCATAAAACAGATGATTCTGTCTAATGCACCGGCACTCTCGAATGTTTTCTTGAAGTACAAATAGTCATCGTTACTCATTCCCATTCCGCCGAGAATAATTCGGTCAACTTTTGCACGAAGGGCAACCATTGCCATTACTTCATTATAAGGTTGATCCGGATCGGCAAAAAACGGAATTTTTTGTCCGGAAACTAAAGCGTTGTTTAGATCAATCCCTGCAACTCCTGTGGGAATAAACTGCGACGGTTGTTGTCTGCGAAACGGATTTACCGACGGTCCGCCGATTTCGCGCTTTTCGCCATCAACTTTCGGTCCGCCGTCGATAGGTTGTCCGTAGGCATTGAAAAATCGTCCGGAAAGGTCATCGCTCACGTTCAGCGTTGGCGATTCGCCCAAAAAAGTTACTTCCGTAGCGGTATTGATGCCTTCTGTTCCTGCAAATATCTGCAAAACGACTTGATCGCCGTTAATTTTCACGACTTGTGCCAAGCGGTCGCCAACCATAGCAAGTTCATCATTCATGATATTTTCCGCTTTAATTGTAACGGTGGCTTTGGTTACACCTTCTAACTTGGTGTAGATTTTTTGGAAGGGTTTTGTATTCATTAGTTTGTTCTCCTTTCTTCAATAATTTCCGCCAATTCCCGCACATAGCGATCATACATCGCACTTTGATACTCCGAATAATTCATCTGTTTACAAATATTGATAATGCGTTTGTAGAATGTGGCACATTCCTCGAAATTCTTGAAATCGAAAGTCATGTCGCAAATATCAAGAATTTTGTTGTACATAAATTTTTGTCGCTCAAGCGGGCAGTTTGCGTCAATTTTGTCAAACGCATCTTGCTGCAAAATTACAAAATCTATCAATTCCGACTTCCAAAATCTGTCGTGAAATTCCACAGGAACGCCGTCATCTCCTAAAATGTTGATTTGGTCGTTCACTTCTTTTCCACGTTGTACAATGGTTTTGCCTTTATACACTTTTCCAACCCAGCCTTTTTCAATTTTATTGTCTAAATATTCCACAATTTCGGGATATTCCAGATATTTCGAATAACTATCCACCGGATCAATCGCCGGATAGCGTTTGCTGTCTGCACGCGACTGTGCAAGGGCGTAAAAACAACGTGCGGTTTTTTTAGTCGCTTCCGTTACAGGTTCTTTCAAGTTTCCTCCTGCCGGCGAAACCGTTCCCAAAAATGTAATCGAACCGGTTTGCCCGTTGTTCAAATACACGAAGCCTGCACGTGCGTAGTAATTCGAGATAATCGCCGGCAAATCCATCGGGAAAGCATCTGCTCCCGGAAGCTCTTCCAAACGGTTCGACATTTCACGCAAAGCCTGCGCCCATCGTGATGTAGAATCTGCCAGCAACAAAACTTTCAGGCCCATCGAACGATAGTACTCCGCAATCGTCATTCCGGTGTAGACCGATGCTTCACGAGCCGCAACAGGCATATTCGACGTGTTACAAATGATTGTCGTACGTTCCATCAATTTACGACCGCTTCGAGGATCTTCCAAATGCGGAAATTCTGTAAAGATTTCCACAACTTCGTTAGCACGCTCTCCGCAAGCAGCGATAATGATTACATCGGCCTCAGCTTGTTTGGAAATTCCATGTTGCAATACCGTTTTTCCTGCGCCGAACGGACCCGGAATAAAACCTGTACCGCCTTCTGCAATTGGATTAAATGTGTCAATTGCACGAACACCTGTTTCCATAATTTTGAACGGACGCGGTTTGTTGTCGTAAGCTGTAACAGCAATTTTCACAGGCCATTTTTGGGTCATAGTCAGCTTCTCTTCGTTTCCATCCGAATCTGCAATGGTTGCGATATGCTCGTTAATGGTGTATTCTCCTTCTTTTGCAAGCCACTTAAGTGTATAATTGCCTTTGCATTTGAACGGAACCATGATACGGTGAGGCAGCCAACCTTCTTTTACTTCGCCGAGCCATGATGCAGCTTCCACAATGTCGCCTTCTTTTGCTGTCGGTCTGAAATACCACTTTTTTTCTGTATCTAATGGTTGCGTATATTCACCACGTTTGAGAAAAACACCGTCCATTTTTTCGAGATCGTTTTGTAACCCATCAAAATTTCGCGAAAGCAAACCCGGCCCTAAAGTTAATTCAAGCATGTGCCCTTGAAATTCAACATGACTGCCGATTTTCATGCCGCGTGTACTTTCAAAAACTTGTGTGTAGGCTTTGTTTCCAACGATTTTGATAACCTCTGCCATCAATTTGGTGCCTTCGCATTCGATCATACAAATCTCGTTTTGTGCTACAGAACCGTCCACTTGAACCGCCACAAGGTTGGAAATGATACTCGTTACTTTGCCTGTTGTATTCATACGTTTATATTTTTTTGTTCTACCAATGCTTTCACAAAGCCGTCGAATAGCACGGCTCCGCGTTCGTTATCCAACTTCAACCAGCGATCTAAAATGTCTGCTTTTGCTAAAAAAGCGAGTACTTTGTCAATGTCGAAATAATTAAACGTTGTCAATTCATCTGCCATTTGCCAACGGATTTGGTCGAAACGAAATTCACGTTCCAAAAGGTCAATATCCTCATCAAGCAAATTGAAAATCTGTTCTCCAAACGAGATCTCACGCCGTAATCCAAAATCCGGCAAATTATTTTTAACAAAATGATTGATAGTTTCGTCCCAGCCAATCAGTTGTTCTTCCATGGGTATATCTAATTTCCGACACATCCAAGCACTTTGAATGTTGCGTAAAATTTGGTCAAACCCAAACCACGAACGAATAAACCTGTTCTTTGATTTTTCTGTAACTTCTTGATAAAATCGCGACCAAATATAGTGTGACATATTGTAATAATCATCGCTTTGATCGCCCAATTCGTGTCCCAATCGGAATTTTCGAACGATATCAATCAGATATTGCGGCATCTCTTCGGGAATATCTAAATGTTCTTTTAGAAAATCCAAACTGAAAAAACCCTTATCGTTGAACAAATCTTTTCGATCCCGCAGTAAATAGTGAAGATTTTGATGATCGTAAGGATGAAAAAGTTCTCGGATAAGCTCTTGATCTTGTTCTTTCGTCTGCTCGTAAACTTCTTCAACAAGAGTTTTGAAGTCGAATTTCTTCACATTTTGTTCAAACACCAAATCGGGCAATCCGGCTACCAAACAATAGTACTCTCGCTTAAACATGGCTATTGTTTTCCAAACAAAAGTTCAACCAATTTCGAACGAATATGTGTTTTGAAAAGTTCCGCAAAATCGGTATCCGTGAAAGTCAATTGATAACCACCATTTCCTGTGCTGATGCGGAATCCTGATTTTATATTGCGTTCGAATTTTACATCTACACCTTGCCCGAATGCGTTTTGCATACTGTTTTGAACCATATTCAAAAGTTCTGTTTCTTTGTTTGCTGGCAAAATCACCGTTAAATCGTCTGTTTTTTGCATATTTTTAATCACGATTTGAATCAGATCTTTGACAAATGCTGCATCGTCGAATGCTTTTGCAACTGGCGCTTCAATGGTTTTAGCAACAATCAAATTTTCTACCGTCTGCTTCACACGCGCAATAGTTTGGCGCGATGCCAAATCAATTTCCGCTTCAGCGTTTCGTTTGGCTTCAATGGCTGATTTTTCCGCTTTTTCTATGATTTCTATAGCCTGCTTTTTGGCATCTTCGATAATTTTTTCAGCTTGATGATGTGCATGTTGAACCAAGTGCTCAGCTTCGAATTTACCTTTTGAAAGCCCCTCGTTGTAAAGCTTTTCCGTAAGTTGTTGAAGTTTATTTTCCATATGATAGTTGAGTATATAGATTTCCTGCCATGCAAAAATACGAAAAAAAAATTAAAATGTCAAATTTTTTTAGTATCTTTGCGGAAAAAAACATGAGACCGCTATTCTTAATTTTAATCCTTGCACTTTCGCTGACAGCATGCAGCATCGAAAGAAATGTTCAACCAAATTCGGGTGGTAGAACTCTTGAAGTTTTAGTGGTTTGCAGCAGAAGCGATTTCGAAGGTGAGCTGGGCGACACATTACGTGCAGCTCTTATGAGACCCAATCCGTCGTTAAATCAAGCCGAACCGATGTTTACGCTGTCGAATGTCACTATGAGTGCATTCGAAAGAGCAGAAATGTTTCAGCGCATGCGGAGTATCATCATCATTAATTTTACTCAGGAAAATATGCGGCAATTTGCAGCCAGACGAGATGTTTGGGCAAATAATCAAGTCGTGTTTCAGTTCAACGTTCCGGATAGAGAAACTTTTTTCGCGTTATTCAGAGAACACCAAGAATTGATGGAGCAAGCATTCTTCAACAGAGAGCATGCACGCATGATCAGCACATTTCGAGCTACGGAAAGTTTCGTGATTACAGACCGCTTGCGAGGCACATTCGGTTTTAGGCTCATTGCTCCGGACCAATTTAGAATTCGTACGAGTAATCCGAATTTTGTTTCGATCAATAGAGAAACAAGACATTTTGGGCAAAATATCATGGTTCACTCTTACCCTTTCACAGCCAGCAGTTTCACACAAGAAGACATCATTCGTGTTCGTAATGAGATTTCGCAACGTTATATTTTCGGACCGCTTGAAGGCTCATTTATGACTACCGAATACCGAGTACCTCCGATAAGCAGAGAGGTAAATTTGAATGGACGATTTGCCATTGAAACTCGCGGATTGTGGAGATTGATTGGGGATTTTATGGGAGGTCCTTTTGTCAATTATGTGTTTTTTGATGAAGAACGAAATCAAATGGTCATGATTGATGGCTTTGTGTATGCTCCGGGACGTGGAAAACGTGATTTGTTGTTGCAGTTAGAGGCGATTATATATTCGATAGATAGAATCGAAAATTAGATTTTGCCATTGAAAATTGTAGAAAATATATCATTAAAAAAATACAACACGTTTGACATTGATGTAAACGCTAGATATTTCGTGGAAATATCGACAGTACAAGAACTTCAAACGCTTGTTCTTTCCGATATTTTTCGAAATAATTCTCATTTGATTTTGGGCGGAGGTTCAAATATCTTGTTCACAAAAGATTTTGATGGATTGGTAATAAAGCCTGTTTTTAAGGGGGTTGAAACTGTTAGCGAAACAGAAAGCGAAATTTTTATCAAAGCCTATTCCGGCGAAATTTGGGATGATTTTGTGATGCATTGTTGCGAAAAAAATTGGAACGGACTTGAGAATTTGGCTTATATTCCGGGCAGTGTTGGTGCATCGCCCATCCAAAATATTGGCGCTTATGGCGTTGAAATTAAAAATGTGTTAGATTCGCTCGAAGCGTTTAATCTTGAAGCAAAACAGATAGAAATTTTTCAAAATTTAGACTGTAAATTCGCTTATCGAGAAAGCGTTTTTAAGCATGAATACAAAGGAAAATATGTGATTTGCTCAGTAACATTTCGTTTATCGAAATTACTCGGATTTAACACAAATTATACAGCAGTAAACGATGAGTTGAAACACATGAACGTACCTGAATTATCTGCAAAAGCGATTGCCGGAGCGATCACAAATATCCGCAAGTCTAAACTTCCGGAAACTTCTGAAATCGGTAGTGCAGGAAGTTTTTTCAAAAATCCCACGGTGTCGCAAGATTTTTTCAATCGCTGAAAACACAATTTTCGGATATTGTTGCATATCAAGCAGATTCCGGTATGAAGTTAGCAGCAGGTTGGCTTATCGAACAAGCCGGCTGGAAAGGATTTCGCGAAGGCGATGCAGGTGTACACACACAACAAGCCTTAGTACTTGTCAACTACGGAAATGCAACAGGCGTCGAGATTCTAAACCTTGCTCGTCGAATCATAGATTCCGTTAAACAAAAATTTGGCATAGAATTAACACCGGAGGTGAATATCCTTTAACTCACAAAATCCGCCAACGTTTTCCCGGTAAAACCTCAACAATTCCTGCAATTTCTAATTGTAATAAAATCGCAGAAAGCTTGGGTAATGGTAGTTTCAGCAAATCACAGAGCTCATCAACAATGGCTTCGGGATTATTTTGAAGAGCGTCAAAAACAACACGTTGATCATCGGGGAGTTCGATAAATAGTTTTTTCTGAATTTGCCTCGTCATTCCGAGCGAAGTCGAGGAATCTCCTTGCTTCTTCTCCAAATCCCAGTTGAGCAAATACCGAATGTCTTGTGCATTTTCAATCAATGCGGCTCGGTTAGTTTTGATGAGCAAATTACAACCTGCCGAACGCTCATCGTTCAGTCGTCCGGGAACGGCAAACACATCACGACTGTAACTGTTAGCAATTTCTGCCGTGATGAGTGCTCCGCCGTGTCGTGCGGCTTCAACAACAATGGTCGCATCGGAAAGCCCTGCAATAATGCGGTTTCTCGAAGGAAAATTTACCGCATCGGGATTGGTTTTGGATAAAAAATCAGTCAACAGACCGCCGTTTTCAAGCATTTTTTGGGCTAAATTTCGATTTTGATGCGGATAGATTCGATCCAAACCATGACCTAAAACACCCACAGTTGCCAACCGGTTTTCTAAAGCAATTTGATGTGCCAACGTATCAATCCCATACGCCAACCCGCTAATCACTAAAACGTTGTCGGTTTTCAAATCGGAGAGTAGTTCGGCTATCATTTGCCGTCCGTAATCCGTACATTTTCGGGTACCGACGATACTCACAATTTTTTCGGCATTCAAATCTACATGCCCTTTAAAGTAGAGCATTAACGGGCTATCCGGACAATGCAAAAGTCGTTGCGGATAATTTTTATCCTTGAAAAAAAACGTTTGAATGCGATGTTTTTCGATGAATAAAAGCTCTTCTTCTGCACGTTTCAATACGTTTTGCGACACAATTTTTTGTGCGGTAATCCGTCCGATGTCAGGGATTTTCTCCAAGTTGCGTTTTTTTTCTTTAAAAACGGCTTCAGCACTTCCGCAGAATTCTATAAGATTTTTCCCGAGCTTATCGCCAATTCCGGGTAAAAGTGTTAATCCGATGTTGTATAATGTTTCCATACCCTATATAACGCAAAAAAGTCGATTTTTGTATAAAAATTGTTGATAAATTCCGTTTTTGTTGATAACTTTTTTTTGAAAACGCTGTTTTAAGAGATCTTTCCCTATTTTCCATTTCCAAAATTTCTTGTATCTTTGTATTCAAATACACCAAACGATACAAAAAAAAATAACAATGAAAAAAAATGCCATACGTATCTCTATCGCCACTTTAGTGCTTGTGTTCACACCGCTTATCACTGTAACCGCTGAAGATGGAGGTCATGCTGATATAGCATGCACTCTCGCATCTCAACATTGCAATATGAACACACCCGGTTGGGGCGAAAGTTTGGGCTTTATAACTGTTTATACGAGTGAAAGATGGACGATAGAGGGCAATGGAATTTCTCAAGTTTGGTCTGATGCGGTATCGGCTACCAACTGCCAAAAGGTGACTTTTGAAGGTGGAAGTAGGGGGAACTTTAATGCCGATTGTCGTTCCAATCCCGATTTCCCGGGCGACTTGTTCACTTGGTGTGCTGTTGTAAGATTTGCTGACCAGTTGTGTCCGTATCCTTGGCGTGTTCCCACAATGCAAGATTTTATCAATTTAGATATCGCTTTGGGCGGTAGCGGAAATAATAGGCGTGTAGGAACCTCTGACCTTGCTACACCTGAATTTGTGACGAGTAACTACATCTACCGCTGGGGAGGTAATTTCGGTGGTAGTAGCCTTTCGGGAGGTAGCTTCGTACTTGATGATGATGTTTTTGGTAGTAATGATAGTGGCATTTTTGGCGGTAGATTGCTCAGTCAGGGTTCTTGGGGACACTACTGGTCTCAGTCAGAAGGAACCGATAGGAGCGGACGTATCTTGGAGTTCAGCATGAATGGTAACATTCGACCTCAGACCAGCATGAGTAAGTCAATCGGATCAGCCCTGCGTTGTGTACAATAGCTGACAGACCTCTACGTAGCTATGAGATTTTGCGGAGAAAAAACGGATAAATGTCATTTTTTTTTCGTATCTTTGCAAAAAAATGTACCCTGACATGACGGATAACACAAATACTACCCAAGATACAGATATCATCCAAGACACTGAACAGCCCGAAGATAACATTCTCAACGAACGCCCGATTATCAAAGAGGACAACAAATACAACACACGCGGTTGTTGCCGAAAACCTACATTGGAAGACGGTACTCGCGAACAACAAATGTGTTGTTGTGCAAAGTTGGCTACGTTTGACTGGACGAAAGGACTGACCAAAACTGATGACATCTCCAAATATAGTGTAATTGAAGTCCGCTTCAAAAACTCTCACAAAGATTTTTATCGAAATGTTGAAACAACAACGGTTTTGGCAGTCGGTGATATTGTTGTTGTGGAAGCACCGACCGGACACGATGTTGGAATTATCACGCTGACGGGTCCTGCAGCACATCTGCAATACCGCAAACGTCAGAATGCTCTGCCTGTTGAAGAATTGCGAAAAGTACTTCGAAAAGCTCGTCAGAATGATGTTGACAAGTGGAACAAAACTATTGATTTGGAAAAAGAAACTCAAATCAGAGCTCGAAAAATTGCCAACGACATGGGCTTGAAAATGAAGATCAACGATGTCGAATATCAAGGCGACGGTAGTAAAGCGACGTTTTTCTATACAGCTGACGATCGCGTGGATTTTCGGCAATTGATCAAAGTTTATGCTGAGGAATTTCGTGTTAGAATTGAAATGCGGCAAATCGGTGCACGTCAAGAAGCGATGCACCTTGGCGGGATTGGATCGTGTGGAAGAGAGCTGTGCTGTGTGACGTTTTTGAGTAATTTCCACACCGTTTCGACGCATACGGCACGTGTACAGCAATTGTCGCTAAATCCTCAAAAATTAGCAGGGCAGTGTGGTAAACTGAAATGCTGTTTGAACTACGAATACGAGATGTACAAAGAGGCGGCCAAAGATTTTCCTGATCCGGAGATTCCGCTGTTTTTCAGAAAGGGAAAGGCGGTTTGGCAAAAAACGGATGTGTTTGCACGAACGATGTTTTATGCTTATGCCAACAATCAAGGTGAATTGATGGGACTTCCGGTTGAATCTGTTCATGAAATTATCAAACTTAATCAAGAGAAGGATTTTCCGGAAAGTATGGAGCAGTTTACTAAAAAAGGTAAGGTAAAAACGATGCCGAGTGAAAGTGCTGAATTCTTTGACAATGTTGTCGGCCAAGATGATTTGACACGTTTCGACAAGAAAAAAAACCGTCCTCAGCATTCGCAAACGTCGCGTCCGCCACGTCCTTCGCGAGAACATCGTCGAAACACGAAAGGCGAATCCAACGAAGCAAAACAACGTTCCGAGAAGCCTATTCAGCGACCTGTTCGTGAAATTCAAAAACCAATTTTGAAACCCAAAACCAATCCTGATGCGTAACTTGATTTTTTTATTGTTTTGTGTGTATTTGATTTCCTGTTCGCCGTCGAGTAATGCCATTTTGCATGAATCTGTAGCAATTCCGGAAACGGGCTGGGCTATTGACAATCCGGTAAGGTTTGCTGTGGAAATTACAGACACAAACCGACTTTACGATATTTATATCACAGTGCGGCACAACACGGATTACGAATGGATGAATTTGTTTTTATTTATGAAGACATATTATCCCGATTTGGAATTTTCGCGTGACACATTGGAGTGTTTCTTAGCGGACGAGACCGGACGTTGGTTTGGCAGAGGAAGTTCTTCGGTGAGAGACCATGTTATGCTTCTTCAAAGAAATGTGAGATTTCCACAAAAAGGACGCTATCAGTTTGAATTTGTTCATGGTATGCGTGCAGAAAACCTACGAAATATCATGGATTTGGGTATGAAAATTGTGCCGTCAAGATAATTAATGTAAGGGCAGCCCGCAAGGGTCGCCCAAGAAAGAAAGAAAATATGAGTTTAACAAAAAAATTATGGCTGATTTTTGCAGGACTTTGGGCTTCTGTAATTATGCTTTTTGTTGGTATTTCGCTGGGTTGGTTCGGATTTATGCCTACGTTTGAAGAATTGGAAAATCCGCAAAATAATTTAGCAACGGAAATCATTTCCTCCGATGGACAATTGTTGGGGACGTTTTTTGTTGAAAATCGTATTAATGTTCAATATTCGCAACTTTCGCCATATTTGGTTCAAGCTTTGATTGCCACAGAGGACATCCGATTTTACAGTCATTCGGGCATAGATTTTCGTGCGTTGGTGCGTGTAGTCACAAGAACCATAATCGGACGACAACGTGGACAAGGAGGCGGTAGCACAATCACACAGCAGTTGGCGAAAAATTTATTCCCGAGACAACATAGAAATGTTCTCGGCTTGGTGATGCAAAAATTTAGAGAGTGGGTTATTGCCGTAAGACTCGAACGCAACTATACCAAAGAAGAAATTATTGCAATGTATTTCAATACAATGGATTTCGGCAACAATTCATTTGGTGTTCAAACGGCGGCTAACACGTACTTTGGCGTGAATCAAGAAGACTTAACAATAGAACAAGCCGCATTGTTGGTTGGAATGCTGCAAGCTCCTACATTTTTTAGTCCGATTAGGCATCCTCAACGTGCAACCCACCGCCGAGAGGTTGTGCTAAACCAAATGCGGGTAGCCGGATTTCTCACGAGAGATGACTACGACAGCATTCGTCAAATTCCGTTGGATATGTCGAGGTTCAGACAGCAAGATCATAGAGCTGGTTTAGCACCGTATTTCCGCGAATTTTTGCGTTTACAAATGAGAGAAATACTCGATAACAATCGGAGGCCGGATGGAACACGATACAATCTTTATAGAGACGGATTGAGAATTTTCGTTACGATAGATTCTCGAATGCAGCGTTATGCTGAGGAAGCCGTCGCAGAGCATATGGGAAATACTCTTCAACCGGCATTTCTCAGACACTCAAGAAGGTTGAGAAATCCACCGTTTAGTAACAATCTCACAAGAAATGATGTTGATCGAATTTTAACTCAAGCCATGCGGCGTTCGGATCGTTTTCGTCTGATGAGAAACAACGGAGCATCAGAGGCCGAAATCGAAGAAGCCTTTAGAACTCCTGTAAATATGCGGGTTTGGTCGTGGCAAGGTATGAGGGATACTACGATGTCTCCGTGGGATTCGCTGATATATTACAAACACTTCTTACATGCAGGACTGATGGCTGTTGAACCTCAAACCGGACATATAAAGGCTTATGTTGGCGGGATTAATTACGATTTTTTCCAGTTCGATAATGTAACCGGAGGCCGCAGACAAGTCGGCTCGATATTTAAACCGTTTATTTACACAATGGCTATGGCAGACGGCTATTTGCCTTGCGATATGGTTCCGAATGTTCAGGTATGTATCGAAATGCCCAGAGGTCAGGAAGATTGGTGCCCAAGAAATGCCACTACTGCAAGAGAAGGAGAAATGGTTACTCTGCAATGGGCTTTGGCACGTTCTGTAAATTTTGTTTCGGCTTATTTGATCCGACGATTCCCACCGCAATCGGTAATCAATTTAGTCAGAAAAATGGGAATTGAAGCACCGTTAGAAGCAGTGCCGTCACTTGCCTTGGGAGTTTCGGATATTTCCGTTTTTGAGATGACCGGAGCAATGGCGACCTATGCCAATAGAGGTATTTTTATACAACCAACATTCATCACAAGGATTGAAGACCGTAATGGTGTGGTTATCTATCAATCTATTCCGAGACAAAATGAGGCTATGAGCGAACGAACGGCTTATCTGACTTTAAGACTCATGCAAGGCGTTACAGAGTTTGGAACAGGAATGCGCTTGCGATCCGGATACGGTTTAAGGATGCCTATCGCCGGAAAAACAGGAACAACTCAAAACCATTCGGACGGCTGGTGGATGGGCTTAACACCAAACTTGGTTACAGGCGTGTGGGTTGGTGGAGAAGTACGCTCGATTCATTTTCCAAATCTAACGTATGGACAAGGTGCAAGAATGGCTATGCCGATTTGGGCACGATTTATGCAAAGGGTATACCGCAACCAATCAATCAATCTTTACCAAGGTCCTTTTGCAACTCCTCCGGGAATCAACTATAACTTCAACTGTGAGGAAGTCTATCAAGACGATGGGGAAGACGAATTTGATGATATTTTTTAACAAACACCAGGTAAATAAATATGTCATTTTGTCATAATTTTTCGTTTGGAACAACTTTTGTCTAATGTGAAGTGAGAATAAATTCATTTATCAAAACACAAAAAGAAAGGACAAAAATATTATGTCAAAAATTATTGGAATCGACCTCGGAACTTCGAACTCCTGCGTAGCAGTGATGGAAGGTAACGAACCTGTTGTAATCACAAACAACGAAGGTCGCAGAACAACACCCTCAGTGGTGGCGTTCGTTGATGGCGGCGAACGCAAAGTTGGTGATCCTGCCAAACGTCAGGCAATCACAAATCCTAACAAAACCGTTTTTTCAATCAAGCGTTTCATGGGTGACGCTATGGATCAAGTGAAAGAGGAAATTTCGCGTGTCCCTTATACCGTAGAAGGCGGAAAAAACAATATGGCAACTATAGTCATTGACGGGAAAAATTACACTCCGCAAGAAATTTCGGCAATGATTCTTCAAAAAATGAAGAAAACTGCCGAGGATTATCTCGGACAAACCGTGTCTAGAGCGGTAATCACTGTGCCTGCGTATTTCAACGATGCAGAGCGTCAAGCAACCAAAGAAGCCGGAGAAATTGCCGGTTTGAAAGTAGAGCGTATCATCAACGAGCCAACTGCCGCAGCTTTGGCTTATGGTATCGACAAAAAACATAAGGACAGTAAAATAGCTGTGTTCGATTTTGGCGGCGGAACTTTTGACATCTCGATTCTCGAGCTTGGAGACGGTGTATTTGAAGTAAAATCAACCAATGGCGACACACATTTGGGCGGTGACGATTTCGACCAAAATATCATCAATTGGCTGGCAGACGATTTCCTAAAAGACAAAGGTATCGACCTGCGTAAAGACCCAATGGCTTTGCAGCGCTTGAAAGAAGCGGCAGAAAAAGCGAAAGTAGAATTGTCAAGTTCAACATCTACGGAAATAAACCTGCCGTACATCATGCCGGTAGATGGAATTCCGCAGCACTTGGTCAAAACATTAACGCGTGCCGAGTTTGAAAAAATTAACGACAGCTTGATTCAGCGTTGTGCTGCACCCTGTGAAAAAGCCTTGTCGGATGCAGGGCTGAAAGCATCGGATATTGACGAAGTGATTTTGGTTGGAGGTACGACACGTATTCCTGCAATCCAAGCACTGGTTGAAAAAATCTTTGGAAAAACACCGTCAAAAGGTGTGAATCCGGACGAGGTTGTGGCTTTGGGTGCAGCAATTCAAGGTGCGGTTTTGACCGGAGAGGTAAAAGATGTATTGTTATTGGATGTAACTCCACTTTCGTTGGGAATCGAGACTATGGGCGGTGTGATGACAAAGCTCATAGATTCAAATACGACCATTCCAACCAAAAAATCGGAGACATTTTCGACCGCAGCAGACAATCAACCTTCTGTTGAAATTCACGTACTGCAAGGCGAGCGTCCGATGGCAGCGAACAATAAAACGATTGGACGTTTCCACTTGGATGGAATTCCTTCCGCACCGCGTGGAATGCCACAAATCGAAGTTACGTTCGATATTGATGCAAATGGAATTTTGAGTGTTTCTGCATTGGATAAGGGAACCGGAAAATCACAGCAAATTCGTATCGAAGCGTCGTCCGGACTTTCGGATGAAGAAATCAAACGTATGAAAGAGGAAGCCGAAGCTAATGCTGAAGCTGACCAAAAAGCGAAAGAAGAAGCCGACAAATTGAACGCCGCAAGCACGATGATTTTCCAAACGGAAAAGCAACTCAAAGAATATGGCGAGAAGATTTCGGAAGAAAAACGCACGCCAATCGAAGAGGCTTTGAACGAGCTGAAAGAAGCCGAGGGTACAAAAGATTTGACAAAAATCGAACCAGCCCTCGAGAAGTTGAATGCCGCATGGACAGCCGCTTCTGAAGAACTTTACAAAGCGATGCAAGACGCACAACAAGGCGCTGACACACAAAATCCGTTCGAAGGAAACACAACCCACACAGCGGATGCTCCTACACAAGATGGTGGCGGAGAAGTGACTGACGCAGAGTTTGAGGAGGTAAAATAATCCCCAAACCATCTAAAACAAAAAACGGCAACTTGTTTGAGTTGCCGTTTTTTTGTTAAACTGTATAATCCGTCAAAATTATTTTATTGGCTCAGATTTCATATACTTGTAAACAATCCCTGCGCAAATTGCAGCAGTAATAGGAACTAGAATAAACAACCACAACTGTCCAGCATGAGCCCAACCGTCTGCAAACAACGCCTGACTGATACTTCTTGCCGGATTCACGGAAGTGTTAGTTACAGGAATACTCACCAAGTGAATAAGCGTGAGTGCAAAACCAATCGCTAAACCTGCGAAACCCGGAGATGCCGCTCTGTCAGTTGCACCTAAGATGACAATCAAAAACATAAATGTCATCACAAATTCGGTAACCATAGCGGCAACCACACCGTAGCCGCCCGGGGAAAGCTCGCCAAAGCCGTTGGCAGCAAAGCTGCCGACTTCAGAACCGTTACCTTTCACAATAACGAAAAGAACGGCGGCGGCGGCAATAGCGCCCAAAAGTTGAGAACAAATGTAAGGCAAAATATCTTTGCCGTTAACACGTCCGTTTGCCCATAAACCAATGGTTACAGCGGGGTTAAAATGAGCACCGGAAATGTGTCCTACGGCATAAGCCATAGTTAAAACCGCCAAACCAAAGGCGAGAGAGACGCCCAAGAATCCAATGCCAAAGCCCGGAAATCCTGCGGCTAACAATGCACTTCCACAACCTGCGAATACAAGCCAAAATGTGCCTAAAAATTCTGCTAAATTTCGTTTCATAATGATTATTTTTTAAGATTTATAATGCAAAGATACGTAAAAGAGTTGAACTGTGCAAAAAAATCACAACAGTTTTAGTTTTGCAAATTTTGTGAGCAAAGTTTTTTCGCCTACGGTATCGAAAAGTACGACGATTTTTTCGCCGTTTTGTTCTACGGATTTAACTGTTCCTGTGCCGAATTTTTCGTGATAAACTTTTTGACTTTCTCGTAAGTCGCCTGATGGAACACCTGCTGATGGGGGAGTTGGTGTATATTTGGCCTCACTCATCGACATCAGATTTTTGGGTTTCGCTGAGCCGGTCATTTCGACTCCGCTCAATGACCGAGTTGCACGGTGGCTGAGCGAAGTCGAAGCCACAGCCGAAGTACCTGTGTCAATTTTTCGGAAATTTGAACCCAAAAATTGTTTAGGTTTGTTGTATGTTTGATAAGCCTCAACACGTTCAAACATACTTGTTTTTTCCAAAACTTCGGGATTTTCCAAATACATTGGATCAATTTCTTCTAAAAATCGACTTGGCTCGCAAAACGTGTATTGTCCCCAAATGAAACGGTTCTCGGCAAACGATAAAAATAATTTTTTCTCGGCTCTCGTTATGGCGACATAAAATAAGCGGCGCTCTTCTTCAAGTTCGGTTCGTGTGTTTACCGATCTTGGTGAAGGAAATAAATTTTCTTCCATGCCAACCACGAAAACGCAAGGAAATTCGAGTCCTTTGGCAGCGTGGATCGTCATCAGAGCAACTTTATTTTTATCGTCATCTTTGTCCATGTCGGCATCAGTAATGAGTGCAATATCCGACATAAATTCGTCCAGCGTTCGAAATTCGTTGTTCACAAAAGAAATTTCGCCCGTTTCTTCGTTCACGATTTGTTGTTCGGTAAGTGTAAAGTCTTTTACGGCATTCAGCAGTTCTTCCACATTTCGCAAACGCATTTCTGCTTCAAGCGTGTCTTCCTCGTCGAATACGGATTTGATGCCCGATGCTAACCAAATTTGAGTTGCCATCTCGAAGGCTTCGGTGGTTTTAATTCCCACGTTCAGGCTTTTTATTTTTACGGCGAATGCGTCTAATTTTGCACGTGTTCCGGCGCTGATTAATGGTTGTTGTTGTAGAGACGCATAATTATGCGTCTCTACGTTCGAAACCACATCCCACAACGATACCTTGTGTTGATCCGCCAAAACACGCAAACGTTCAATCGTGGTTTGTCCGATTCCACGGGCAGGATAGTTGATCACACGCAGCAATGCCTCCTGATCGTGCGGATTTACCGCCAATCTGAAATACGCCAAGACATCTTTGATTTCCTTACGTTGATAAAAACTTTGTCCGCCGTAAATGCGATACGGAATGTTGAGTTGTCGCAACGCATCTTCAATCGAACGTGATTGATTATTGGTTCTGTAAAGCACTGCAAAATCGCTGTTTTGCAGATGTTCGTTCATTTTGGTATCAAAAATTTGTCGAGCCACCAATAGACCTTCGGCTTTATCTGTATCGCATTTCGAAAGGTGAATCTTTTCACCGGCACTATTTTCTGTCCAAATTTCTTTGTGGATTTGCTCACGATTTTTTGAAATCACAGAATTTGCACCGGCTACAATGTTTTTTGTCGATCGATAATTTTGTTCCAATTTGAACGTTTCAAACGTTGGATAATCGGATTTAAAATTGAGAATATTTTGAATATTTGCACCACGAAATGCGTAAATACTTTGCGCGTCATCGCCGACTACGCAGATATTTTGATATGCTGCTGCCAATTTTTTCACAATCAGATATTGTGCATAATTCGTATCTTGATACTCATCGACCAAAATGTATTTGAACCGCCATTGATACTTTGCTAAGATATCCGGAAAATCTCGCAAAAGCAAATTCATGTTGAATAATAAATCATCGAAGTCCATTGCCGATGAACGTTTCAGTCGTTTGTTGTAAATCGCGTAAATCTCTCCAATCATGGGCTTTTTAGCGGCAGCGTCCTGTGCACGAATTTCTATATTTTGCAAATATTCTTCAGGTGACATCAAACTACTTTTTGCGCTTGAAATTCGGCTTAAAATTTGACTTGCAGGATAAGTTTTCGGGTCTAAGTTTTGTTCTTTGACGATGCTTCTCAACAAACTTTTGCAGTCGTCCGTATCATAAATCGTAAAATCTTTCGGGTATCCCAAAACTTCGCCATCCACACGCAAAACCCGTGCAAAAATCGAGTGAAACGTACCCATCCACACGCTTTTGGCTTCCGTTCCGATAAGGTTTGAAATTCGCTCTTTCATTTCACGAGCGGCTTTGTTTGTAAATGTCAATGCCAAAATATTAAACGGGTCAACTTGATGTTGCAGTAAATTTGCAATGCGATAGGTGAGTGTACGTGTTTTTCCTGATCCCGCACCGGCAATAATCATCAGCGGGCCGTCGATATGTGCGGCGGCTTGGGCTTGTTCTGGGTTTAATCCGGAGAGAATATTATTCGACATATGAAAAAAGAATAGACTGCAAAGATACGATTTTTTTTGTATCTTTGCAAAAAATATCAATCCATGACTTTAGTAATCTTAGCAGCCGGAATGGCAAGCCGTTTCGGAAGTTTGAAGCAAATCGAAGGACTCGGACCTTCGGGAGAAACCATCATCGATTATTCTATTTATGACGCGATTCATGCGGGTTTTAGCAAAATCGTTCTTGTCATTCGTGAAGCCACACACGATCATTTTGCAAAAACATTTACAGAAAAATACGGTAATAAGATCAAGCTGGAATTTGTTGATCAAGAATTACATAAAATTCCAAATGGCTTTGAATATCTTCCCGAACGCGAAAAACCTTGGGGCACTGGACACGCCGTTCTAATGGCGAAAGATGCTGTGGAAGGCCCTTTTGTGGTGATCAATGGTGATGATTTTTATGGTCGTGAGGCATTTGAGGATATTGTGAAATATTTCCGTATGGACGATCGTAGAGACGCAATGCATTGCGTCTCTACAGGCAATTTTTGCATGGTTGGTTATGCGCTAAACAAAACGTTGTCCGATTTCGGAACAGTGTCGCGAGGCGTTTGTGAATTGGACGAAAATCAGCGTTTGAAATCAATCACAGAGCGCATTTCCATTCAACGTGTAAATGATAAAATAGAATATTCCGACGAAACAGGAGCACACGAATTGCCTGAAGATTCGAAGGTTTCAATGAATTTTTGGGGATTTCAAAAACAACATTTCGACGTTTTGGAGCAAGGTTTTAAGGATTTTTTGAATGAGCGCTCCAAAGAATTGAAATCCGAATATTACATTCCAACATTGGCGTCTTTGTTGATGCAGAAAGGCGCACCTTGCGATGTATTGTCTTCGAATGCCCAATGGTTTGGAATCACTTACAAAGAAGATGTTGCGGAAGCCAAACAACGTTTAGCGGAGTTAACTGAAAAAGGAATTTATCCTACACCGATTTGGAAATAATTACAGTCAAAAATTTGTATAATTCAATTATTTTCCGTATCTTTGCACTCCCTAAATTAGGGATAAAATAAATAATTCATTAAAAACAAGTAGATTATGAATCACTATGAAACCGTTTTCATTATGACTCCCGTTTTGTCTGATGATCAGATGAAGGAAGCGGTAAAAAAGTACCAAGACTTGCTGAAAAGTCAAGGTGCAGAGATCATTCATGAAGAAAATTGGGGTTTGAAGAAATTGGCTTACCCCATTCAGAAAAAAGTCAGCGGATTTTACTATCTTATGGAATTCAAAGCCGAAGGAAATGTAGTTGACGCACTCGAAACCGCTTACCGTCGCGATGAACGTATGCTCCGCTTTTTGACTGTCAAATTAGACAAATTTGCTAAAGCGTACAGCGAAAAACGTAGAAGTAAAAACCAAAATTAACCGAAAACACCATGGCACAAGATAAAGACTTAAAGTATTTGACACCGATCGCGGTGGATACAAAGAAGAAAAAATATTGCCGTTTCAAGAAAAGCGGTATCAAGTACATCGACTATAAAGATGCGGATTTTTTGTTGAAATTTATTAACGAGCAAGGTAAACTTTTGCCGAGACGCCTCACCGGTACTTCGCAAAAATATCAAAAGAAAGTGGCTCAAGCCGTGAAACGTGCCCGCCACATCGGTTTGTTGCCTTACGTTGCGGATTTATTAAAATAGGAGGACAGAAAAATGGAAGTGATTTTAACCCAAGACGTAGCAAAATTAGGCTACAAAGACGATATCGTTAAGGTAAAAAACGGCTATGCGAACAATTTTTTGTTCCCGAAAGGAATGGCTGTTATGGCAACTGCCTCCATGCGTAAAATTCACGCTGAAAACTTGAAACAACGCGCATTCAAAGAGGAAAAACTTAAACTCGAAGCTGAAAAATTAGGAGCAACTATTTCTGCACTCACGGTTACGGTTGGTGCAAAAGCTGGTACATCCGGAAAGATTTTCGGTTCTGTAAATGCTATTCAAGTTGCTGAGGCATTGAAAGCACAACACGATGTTGATGTGGATCGTAAAAAACTCACGGTTGACGACATCAAAGAAATCGGCACTTACAAAGCGATTGCGAACTTGCACCGCGATGTGAAAGCTGAATTTACAGTTGAAGTTGTTGCAGAATAAATTTTGCCCTATCTGTATAGCGAAAGATAAGTAGCAAGTGGATTCCTCGCCGGAGCTTGTCCTGAGCGTAGTCGAAGGAGTTCGGAATGACAAGCGTTTTAAGAAAGTGAGAGAAAAAAATGGAGCGGTGAAGCCGCTCCATTTTTTTCTCTTTTCCACTATCCGCACCGCCGTCATGTCGAGCGGAGCGAGACATCTCCTTACTATTTGGTTGTTCCGTTTTTTTTTAGTATCTTTGCACAAAATTAAAACCAAAAAACATGGCAATTCTAAAACCTTTCAAGGGCATCCGCCCGCCACAAAACATTGTGAAAGACCTCGCTTCGCGTCCTTATGATGTTCTCAACTCTGAAGAAGCACGTGAAGAAGCAAAAGGCAATCCGCATTCGCTTCTTCGTATTACTAAAGCTGAAATCGACTGTCCTGTGGGCATTGACGAGCATAGTCAAGAGGTTTATGACAAAGTTGTGGAAAATTTCAAGTTATTCCGTGACAACGGTTGGTTAGTGAAAGATGATGAAGACAAACTTTACATCTATGCGCAAACCATGAACGGACGCACACAGTACGGCATTGTAGGTTGCACGCACGTTGACGATTATTTCAACAATGTGATTAAAAAACACGAACTCACTCGTCCGGATAAAGAAGAAGATCGTATGATTCACGTACGTATTACCAATGCGAATGTTGAGCCTGTGTTTTTCTCGTATCCTGCTCACAAGGAAATCGACGAAATCGTTGAGAAGATTGTGAAAAATGAGAAGCCTATTTATGACTTTGTTGCTGATTTAGACGGTTTCGGACATCATTTCTGGGTGATTGAAGACAAAGCAACGATCTCACGTATCGTAGAAATTTTTGAAAAAGAAATTCCTGCGCTGTATGTTGCCGACGGACACCATCGCACGGCTGCCGCTGCTTTGGTTGGAAAAGAAAAGAAAGCGAATAATCCAAATCACACCGGACACGAAGAATATAATTACTTTATGTCGGTAATTTTTCCGGATAACCAACTTCAAATTATCGACTACAACCGTGTTGTAAAAGATTTGAACGGCTTGACAGAAGCGGAGTTACTTGAAAAATTGAACAAATCGTTTGATGTAAAAGAAGAAGGTACAGAAATTTACAAACCTTCCAGATTACACGAATTTAGCATGTATTTAGGCGGAAAATGGTATTCGATGGTTGCAAAACCGGGCACTTACAACGACAACGACCCAATCGGTGTTTTAGATGTAACGATTTTGTCGAATTTGGTGTTGGACGAAATTCTAGGCATCAAAGATTTGCGTACCGACAAACGTATTGACTTTGTTGGTGGACTTCGTGGTTTGGGTGAACTCATGCGTCGTGTAGATAATGGCGAAATGAAAGTTGCTTTCGCTCTTTATCCTGTCACAATGAAACAGCTCATCGACATTTCCGATACGAACAATATCATGCCTCCGAAAACCACATGGTTTGAGCCGAAGCTTCGCTCGGGACTTGTGATTCACGAGTTGGTGTAATAAAAAATGGCGTTGAAAACAACGCCATTTTTTATTATTGCTGTGATTGTGTCGGTGGATGGGTACTGCTGTATGGTCTGTAAAATGTCAAGGCTTCCGGAATATGCTTGTTGATTTCGGCAATACGCCTCGCATTCGAAGGATGAGTCGAAAGAAAATCAGATGCAGACGGATTTCCGGAGAGTGCCATCATTCTTTCCCAAAATCTGGGTGCTTCATGTACATCAAATCCGGCCATTGCCATAAAAATCAAGCCTAATCTGTCGGCTTCCAATTCGTTTCTGCGACTGTGAGGTAAAGCACTAAACATTGTCGTACTTACTCCAAAAACTGACAAAGCCAATGCTTGAGTCATTTCCGGTTGTTCGTTCACGGCAACAGCAAGTGCTACACCACCCAGCTGTGTGAGCAGAGCTCGGCTCATTCGTTCGGCGGCATGATTTGCAACTGCGTGTGCAATTTCGTGTCCCATGACTACAGCCACACCATCTTCATTTTGTAGTACAGGCAGAATCCCCGTATAGAAGGCAACTCTGGCACCGGGCATAACCCACGCATTTATGGCCGGGTCGTCGATCAAAATAAATTCCCAAACAAAATCTTGAGTTAGGTGCGACATATTTTCTTGTGCCAAAAAATCTTCTACTGCCACACGGATGCGATTACCGACACGTTCAATCATTTCGTTTTGCTCAATATTTGTTGAAAGCCGATGCGTTTGAGTCATTTGTGTGAACGATGAGGCAGCTAGCGAATTCATGTAAAATGCAGGTATTGCTATAAACTGCCTACGTCCGGTTATAGGCACAGTTCTACAACCGGTCGCTACCGCAGCAATGGTTGATATTACCGCAAAGAGAGTGACGAGAAGGATAATTTTTTTCATTTGTTTTTGTTATTTTCCGAGAAGTTCTTCCAATTTTTTGTCCAAATCATCACCACGTAAACCTCTGGCAATAATGATGCCATTCGGATCGATCAACACAGAATGAGGAATACTGCTGATTGCATAAAGTCTTGCACCTTCGCTTTCCCAGAATCTCAGATCCGACATTTGGGGCCAATCCGGCATGTTTAACGCGTTCATACCATTGATCCATGTGTCATGATCTCTGTCAAACCAAACACCAACAATATTAAAACCTCTATCTTTAAATCTGTTGAAAGTGGCGATCATTGCCGGTTTTCCAACACGGCATGGACCACACCAAGTTGCTGTGAAATCAATCATCACATAACCCTTTCCGACAAAATCCGAAAGAGCAATGTAATTTCCGTCAGGATCAGGCATACGAAGATCGGTAAACGGCTGACCAACCTGAGTTCTTTCTAAAATATGCATACGGTCAACAGCATTTGCCACCTTGGGCGATTGCAATGTCTGGCGGGTTGCATTTGCGAAAACTTCTTGTAATTCTTCGAGTGACAGCCTCCTATACGTCATGCTCAGTTGACCATGTCCTACAAAATTGTTAATGTTGTTTTTAATAAACTCCAATCTGTTTTTATGCATTTGCTCAGAATACTCACGGTGTTTTTCGGTGAGAGAGGCAACAAGTTCTGTATCACCGGCTTGTTGCGCTTCACGAAAAGCCTGAACAATTTCAGTTACTTTTTCTTGGATAACACGCTCTGAATCCGAAAACGTTTGAAGAAGGTCGTTGTTTCTCGTTCCTGTTACGGTGCTTCTCCAATCGGCATCTGTCGTTACTTTGATTTTTGCATTTTCAAGAACTATGCTCCTCAAACTTCGGGTGCCTACGGATAATGTTGCCATAAACGGTGTTTCTACAGAACCTGTAAAGGAATATGTTCCGTCAATAATTTGGGCAGAGTCCACTACGACAAATGTTCGGTCTTCAATTTTTTCAAGCCTAACAAATTTTCCTTCCATTTCGGTGTCTGCCACCGTACCGGTGATTGTGAATGTAGTTTCTCGCCCGCAAGCAAAGAATATCAGTGCAGCAAGGGCTGCGATTAGTGTTTTTTTCATGATGCTTTGAGTTTTGGTTATTTTTTTTTGCAAAGATATAAAAAACATCTCATTTTTCCAAATTTTCGCTTATTTTTGCTTGTTCGATGATATTTTAACACTTTTTAGGTTTTTTCTTTGGAAAATTTGTTGTATTTTTGCAAACTCAAAGCAAAAAATGTGCAAACAACACCCGAACTGCAATTAGCCAACGATTTTGTGGCGTTTTCGTCCAAAAATATTTTTCTCACCGGTCGTGCCGGAACGGGAAAAACGACGTTTTTGCACCAACTTAAAGCACATTCGCCCAAACGTATGATTGTTGTCGCACCTACGGGTGTGGCGGCAATCAACGCAGGTGGTGTAACGATTCACTCATTTTTTCAGCTGCCGTTGGCACCGTTTTTGCCGACACATCCGCCCGAAAATTTCAACAAAATGTTTCGGAAGGAAAAAATCAATATCATCAAAAGTCTGGACCTAATCGTGATTGACGAAGTCAGCATGGTTCGGGCAGATGTGCTTGATGCTGTGGACGCGGTTTTACGACGATTTAGACGAAATTCAAAGCCCTTTGGGGGCGTACAGCTGCTGATGATTGGCGACTTGCAACAGCTTCCGCCGGTCGTAAAAGATGAGGAGTGGAATATCTTGAAAACCGCCTATCAAACACCTTATTTTTTCAGTAGTCAAGCCTTGAATAAAACGGATTATGTAACGATTGAACTTAAACAAATTTTCCGCCAGCGTGACGAAAATTTCATTGATATTTTGAACCGCATTCGAAACAATCAACTTGATTTGAAAACTTTGGAGATGCTTAATTTACGCCATGTTCCGGATTTTCAGAAAAAGTCTGACGAACGAATTATTCAGCTAACAACTCACCGTTATCAAGCCCAAGATATCAATCAACAAAAATTAAACGCAATCCCCGATAAGGAATACGTTTTTGAAGCCCAAATTGACGGCGATTTTCCCGAGTGGACCTACCCTGTTGAAAAAGATTTGAAACTGAAGCTTGGCGCACAAGTCATGTTTGCCAAGACAGACACAGAAGCATCGAAACAATTTTACAACGGAAAAATCGGTGAAATTATTGATATTTCAGAATATAAGATTGTAGTAAAATGCCCGGGCGATGACTTTGAAATCACAGTTCCACGCGCGGAATGGAAAACCATTCGCTATGAAATCGACGACGAAACCAAAGCCATTCGTGAACATGTTGTCGGTACATTTACCCAGCACCCACTGCGTTTGGCGTGGGCGATGACTATTCACAAAAGCCAAGGTCTGACATTTGATAAAGTGGCAATTGATGCACGTGCCGCGTTCGCACACGGGCAGGTATATGTGGCGTTGAGCCGTTGCAAAACTTTGGAAGGTGTAGTGCTGACCTCAAAAATTGATGTAAATTGTTTGCACAACGATCAACAAATTCGACAATACACGGATGAAATTGAGCAAAATCAGCCCAACGAAAACTGCTTGCAACGAGCAAAGTTAGACTATCAGCGGGAATTACTGTTTGAACTTTACGACTTGTCACAGCTGCTTCGTCTTTGCAGACGCACGTTGAAACTTTACTACGAACATCCCAATAGCGTTGTAGGAAATTTAAAAACGATGCTTTCGGAAATCACCAATTGCGTGGCAAACGAATTGATTCCGGTAACGCAGAAATTTCAGAATCATCTGAATTTTTATCTTTCACAACCGCAGATTTTAGAGGGAAATCAAGAGTTTCAGACGAAAATAAAATCATCGCAAACCTATTTTTCAGACATCTTGAACTATCTCAAAGAGGAGTATTTCGGAAAAATAAATTTCACATCCGACAATAAAGAAGTTAAATCGCAAATCAAAAATTTGTTAGAGCAAATCAATAATGAATTTTTCTACAAATTAGCATGTTTCAACGCTTGTAAAGACGGATTTTTTCTATCAACTTTTGTTGATAATCGTGCCAAAGCCACGCTGGTTGAGCCCAAACTCCCCAAAGCACCAAAAACGGAAAAAATAACATCAACAGACGATGTTGAAAACCCCGAACTGTTTGAAGAATTGCGTTTATGGCGAAAAGTCAGAGCCGAAGAACTAGACCTCCCGGCTTACTGCATTTTGCACACAAAAACCCTGGTTTCAATTGTCAACCTAAAGCCTCAAACTCTTGAGGAATTAGCCAAAATCAAAGGTTTTGGAAAGACTAAAATCAAATCTTTTGGGGCGGAGATTCTGGAAATACTGGAGCAATCCTCTACTCCTGATAGTAAACACGTTTCACACGCCTCGAAATCCCTGTGAGAACTTCGTAAGGAATTGTATCGCATTTTTGGGCGACTTCTTGAATCGGGGTTTTGTTTCCGAATACTTCTACTTCGTCGCCTTCTTGTGCCGGAACGCCTGTTAAATCTATCATACACATGTCCATACATACGTTTCCGATAATCGGAACTTGATGTTTGCCAACCCAAACCGAACCATTTCCGTTTCCTAATTTTCGGCTTAATCCGTCGGCATAACCAATGGCGACCACGCCGACTTTTGTCATAGTTTCCGCTTTGAATTTTCGATTGTAACCAACAGTTTCGTTCGGCGAAATTGTTTTGATTTGAGAAATTGTGGATTTCAGCGTACTCACATTTTGCAACAATTTTTGTTCGTTTTGGTCAAAGCCCACGCCATACAATCCGACTCCAACTCGCACCATATCAAACTGTGCTTCGGGAAACCTTGAAACGCCTGCCGAATTGAGAATATGTCGCAAAATCGGATAGTCCAATTTTTGCATCAAAAACTCACTCATTTTTGTGAATTTTTCAATCTGCAAACGTGTAAAATCATCTAAATTCGGGTCTTCCGAGCCTGCCAAATGCGAAAAAACGGAACGCACTTTGATGCGTTTTTCTGTTTTCAAAACCTGAATTAATTCGGGCAAATCACTTTCTAAAAAACCTAATCGGTGCATGCCGGTGTCTATTTCCAAATGAATGTAAACCTGTGAAACATCCGGATTTTCGGCAAGTTCTTCAATCAAAAAATCCAATGTTCGAAAGTTGTAAATTTCAGGCTCCAAATTATATCGCAACATTTTTTCCATGGCGATTTTTTCGGGATTCATGACCATTATCGGCAAAGTTATTCCGAAGTTCCGAAGTTCGACACCCTCATCTGCGTAAGCAACCGTGAGATAGTCTACATTATTGAACTGTAAAAAATTTGAGATTTCAAAACTTCCGCTTCCATACGAAAATGCCTTCACCATCGACATAATTTTCGTTGTCGGTTTGATTTTCGAACGAAAATAATTCAGATTGTGCTGCATTGCATTCAGGTCGATTTCTAACCTTGTCTCGTGTGATTTTTGCTTCAAGAAATTGTTGATTTTTTCAAATTCAAATATGCGTGCACCTTTCAGCAAAATCGTTTCATGATTCAACGATGAAAAGTCAAAATTTTGCAAAAATGTTGCAGTATCCGGAAAAAAATCTTTTTCGATTGCAAAATGCTTGGCTTGTGCGGATAGGGCAGGGCCAATTCCGATGAGTCTATCGACTTTTTTTTGCTCAAGAAGTTTCGCAATGTCTTGATACAACTCGGATTCATTGCGTCCGCTTTGCAACATATCCGACAAAATAACAGTGTGTTTTTTATGTTGTTTTTGCTGTGATAAAAAATCTAAAGCAATCATTAGCGAATTGAAATCTGAGTTGTAACTATCATTGATAATCGAACAATGATTGATGCCTTCCTGCAATTCCAAACGCATTTCGAGTGGCGACAGATTTTTCATGTGCATCGCAATTTTCTCGTTTGGAATTTCTAATAGCAACGCACAAGCCCAGCAATGAATGAGGTTTTCAACCGATGCTGAATCTTGAAACGGAATTAAAATTCGAATAGTTTCGTCTTTATAAATCGCCGTGAGCAAGGTTTCGGAGCCAATTTTTTCTTCGGACTGAATATATAAATCTACTTCTTGATTTTTTCTCCCCCACGTGAGAAACTTAATGCGGTCGTCATTGCGAGCCCCTCGATTTCGCTCGGGATAAACTCCGCGAAGCAATCCAGCGGAGGCTGAGCCTGTCGAAGCCCGGATTGCTTCGGCACGTTGTGCCTCGCAGTGACGTTTTGAAATTTGCTCCTCAATTTCAGCATGGTCAGCACAATAAACGAGCTGTTCGACTTCAGTAAACAATTTTAATTTTTCCGAAATTTTTTCTGCTCGGTTAGAAAAACCTTCATCGTGAGCGCTTCCAATCATCGTGAAAATTCCGATGGTTGGCTGAATAATTTTTTGTAAGTTCTCCATTTCGCCCGGTTGGGAGATTCCGGCTTCAAAAATTCCAATTTCGTGCGTTTCATTTATCTTCCAAACAGAAAGCGGGACACCGATTTGACTGTTGTAACTCTTCGGATTTCGAACCACGCTAAAAAACGGATCAAGCAAAATCGACAACCACTCTTTAACCATCGTTTTACCATTGCTTCCTGTGATTCCGATAACGGGAATTTGGAATTTTTGACGGTGGTGCATGGCTAATTTTTGCAATGCATCCAAAGAATTTTTTACAACTAAAAACACCGCATCGCTTGGTATTTCGAAATCCGGCAAACGCTCAACCACAAAATATTTTACACCCTTTTCAAGAAGATTCGGAATGTATTTATGACCATCGTTTTTTGCCGTTTTCAATGCAAAAAATAATGTGTTTTGAACGGTCGAAATTTTTCGGCTATCAATACAAATATCCGTTATTTCCGAATCTTGAAAAATTTTCGGAAACGGCTCGGCCTTCAAAATTTGAATAATTTCGGCGATATTAAAATGCTTGAAATTCACTATTCTTACGTTCTAACTCAAATTTCAACGGATTTTTACTCATTTCGGCATATTCTTTTTGGTGTCGCAACACATCATTCACTTTGTAAAGCGTTTCTCTGAAAATTTCCTCCACGTCTGTTGCATCTGTGATCGGCGTTGCCAAAACTATCGGCGCTTCGGCTTCAAATAAAATGTTGATTCCGGCGTATTTGGCGAGCATGTCATTGGCTTGCTCACGATTCACAAAGCAAAACCCGTCGAACCGCAAAAAACTTTCCGAAGCAAAAAAAACTTCACCGGAGAAGGTGCCGAAAACAGGAATTAATTTTTCAAATGCTTTTTGAACTGCCGGCATCAGAATTTCCTTGTCTTCTTTTGTGGCTTTCCCGTCGGTGTTTTTCGATGTTGACATCACAGCTAATCTCGGCAAAGGCAGACGAAACATGGATTTCAATGCTTCCGAAAATTTTTCTATACGCATCACATTCTTTTCCGTATCGGGCAAAAAGCCGATGTCGTTTGTGTTTTCGGTAATCAGCGTGATGTAATGAAAATCTTCACAAACAAAAAGCTGTAAAGTGTCTTTGAGAGCCGTCCATTTCTCTCTCCAAAATTTAGCAATATCAACGCCTTCCAAAGGCATGGCAATCATTGCATCAAATCCCGAAGATGCTTTGTCTAAAGCCTCTTCAAGTCCTTCCATTCCACCCGGAAAAAAAGTAATTTGAACCTGATCCAACACTTGATGGTCTTGTAAATTTTTATAAACCGCTTCGAGTGCCGATTTATCCGCATTTCCAACTGCAACCGCTATTTTTCGTTTTTGTGTATCCATGATTTTGCGTAAAATAATCTACAAAGATACGATTTTTTTTGAAATCTCGGCAAGCTTATTAACAATTCCTAAAAGTTATCAACATTTTAACATTTTTTAAGTTTTTTTTTATACGAAAATCGAGTTTTCTGCGTTATATACATGAACTGGGTTTCGTTCGTAACAAAATTATTCATAAAAAACACAAAAGTCATGAAAAAAACACCAACAAATCGTCCTCGGATTGAAGACCAAAAGCACTACAAAAAAATCGGTAAACTGAAAAAAACAATTGCCGACCAAATTGGCAGAGAAACAGCCGATATCTATGTTTGCGAAAGTCACCTCAAACACATTTTTAATCGACACGAGGCAGAGTTAGCGTCAGTTGGACTGACTCCACAGATGTTTGTTGATTTGGTCGTAATTAATTTCAACAGAATTTACAAAGGAGTCGGAAATTCCCTTTTGTTGGTGCTTTGGAACGGCAAACCCAAAACTACTGCAATAGAAATGAATTATGCACTGCAAAAAGGATTTTACGAAATAAAAACGGCAACCGTTATGCGGAAAGATTTTTTTGACAAGAAAACATTGCTGTGGAAAAAAAAGTGAAAGAAACTTGTTTAGCAAAGGTATCGCACTCCTTTGTGCCAATTTCTACGTCTTGGCAGTTGTGGCGGTCATAGTCCCCAGTGAAGTCCGTAGTCTGTGCTAATCAGCGATCGAACCTAAGCAAGTTTCTTTCACATTGCAAAGTTACAAATAATTTTCGAAATAACCAAATTTCCAAATTTCCAAAATAATTTGCTTATTTCCCCAAAAAATCGTATCTTTGCAATCCATTTTAAAAAAATCAAAACAATGAAAACAGTATCTATGAGCGGTTCGCCACGTGCGAACGTAGGGAAAAAAGATGCAAAAGCCTTGCGCAACGCAGGTCTTGTGCCATGCGTAATCTATGGCGGAGAAGAACAAATTCACTTTTCTACGCCGGAAACTTCATTCAAAAACATCGTGTTTACGCCTGATGTATGTTTTATCGAAGTAGACTTGAACGGTAAGAAGTATTTGACCATTCTGCAAGACATTCAGTATCACAAAGTAAATGATCGCATATTGCATGCCGATTTATTTGAGTTGCATGAAGATAAGCAAATTACGTTACCTATTCCGGTTGTGTATGTAGGCAGTTCTCCCGGAGTTTTGCAAGGTGGTAAACTTGTGAAATCTACTCGAAAAATCAGAATAAAAGCACTTCCGAAAGATATGCCGCAAACGATAACTATCGACCTTAGCCCTCTCCAAATCGGTGATATGGTAAAGGTTGCAGCACTCGAAGTTGACAATTTTACGATTGTTGAGCATCCGAGTACAACGGTTTGTATCGTGAAAACCACACGTAATGTTGCGGCAGTTGAAACAGCGGCAGCAGAAGGAGCAACCGAAGAGGCAGAATAAAAAATAAATTGCCGTGAAATTCTTGATTGTCGGTCTTGGTAACATCGGTGCAGAATACGCCAATACCCGCCATAACATTGGGTTTATGGTGTTGGATCAACTCGCCGCTGATGCCAAGACGGACTTTAAGACGGAACGTTACGCTTATCGTGCGGAAGTTCGTGTGAAAGGTCGTACGCTGGTATTGATTAAACCTACAACCTATATGAACCTTAGCGGGAAAGCCGTTCGATACTGGATGCAGCAGGAGAATATTCCGGTCGAGAATATGTTGGTTGTTGTAGATGATTTGGCGCTTGATGTGGGACAACTTCGCTTGAAAAAATCGGGTGGCGACGGCGGACACAACGGACTTATTGACATCACTTTGAAATTAGACACACAAAACTTCAATCGTCTGAGATTTGGAATTGGTGCGGATTTTGCAAAGGGATTTCAATCGGAGTACGTGTTGAGTCGGTTTACTTCGTTGGAAAACGAGATTGTTGAACCGAAACTCAAACAAGCCACAGAACTAATAAAAAGCTTTGTAACGATGGGTGCGGATAGAACGATGACTTTGTTCAATAATAAATAACATGATTTTACTGTCGATTTTCATAGGATTTTCGCTAACACACTTGTTTGCTCTGTTTGGTATTGCATTTTTGATACTGCTCGGAGCATTGGTTTCGGCTTCCGAAACGGCAATCTTTTCGCTGTCGCCAAAGGACATCAACACCATAAAAACCGATAAAAGTCTGAAGTATGCCGGACTTTTGAAACTCATTGAAAAGCCAAAAAGATTACTTGCCACAATTATTATTGCAAATAATTTTTTGAGCGTTGCGGTTATTATTTCTTCGACAGTATTGATCAGTCAAATGTTCGATTTCTCGACCATGCCGACGCTGGGATTTATCTTGCAAGTGGTTGTGATTACTGCAGTACTACTGCTTTTCGGCGAAATTATTCCAAAGGTTTATGCCAATGCGAATTCGTTGAAAATGGCAATGTTCATGACGCGTCCGTTGCGGATTTTGCTGAAGATTTTATCTCCGTTATCGGGAATTTTAGTGCGCTCTACAGCGATTTTAGATAAGCGTTTGGAAAAACAACATCGAAATATGTCGATTGAGGAATTGGAAGATGTGATCGATATTGCGGTTAAAGGAAGTGCCGAAACCAACGAGAAAAATTTTCTCAAAAGCATTGTGAAATTCGGTGATATAGAAGTTTGCGAAATCATGAAGTCGCGTGTGGATGTAACGGCTGTTGAACGACAATCGAAGTTTTCTGAAGTAATGAAAGTCATCAGAGAAACGGAGTATTCACGTGTTCCGGTGTACAGCGAAACCATGGACACTGTGGTAGGAATTTTGCACATCAAAGATCTTTTACCGTACTTGTCCGAGAATGACTCTTTCGATTGGAACTCGTTGGTACGACAGGCTTTTTTCGTTCCGGAAAATAAAAAAATCGACACGTTGCTAACCGAATTTAAGAGTAGAAAACAACATTTTGCAATTGTAGTTGATGAATACGGCGGAACATCCGGAATTATCACACTAGAGGATATTTTAGAAGAAGTCGTTGGCGATATTAGTGATGAATTCGACATCGAATCCGACGAAAAAATGTATCATCAAATCAATGAACATAGTTGGATGTTTGAAGGCAAAATTTCGTTGAATGATTTTTGTAAAGTTGTTCAAATCGACGGCGATTTTTTCGATAATTTGAAGAGCGAATCCGAAAGTTTGGCAGGCTTGATTTTGGAGCAAACCGGCGAAATCCCTCAGCGTTTGCGAGAAATCAAGATTCCTCCGTTTACGTTCCATGTCGAAGCCGTTGATCAACGACGGATTAAGAAAATTCGAGTAACGAAAAAATAAATTGTTTACGCCTTATTATACACTCGCAACAGCGATTTACTCTCAACCTTTTTCACCACCAATCTGCTCAATTCAAAAAGAAGTTGCAAGGGAAGCGCAACCATAAACATCGTAAACACATCCGGACTTGGCGTGATAAAAGCAGACAAAATGAGAATAACAACAACAGAATATTTTCTGTATTTTTTGAAAAACTCACTCCTCAGAAGTCCAATTTTTGCGAGAAAATAAGCAACAACAGGCATTTCAAATACCAAGCCCATCAAAAAAATAAGTGTTAAAAACGTGCTGATATACGAGTTGAGCGATATTTGATTGGGCACGCTTTCGCTGATTTGGTAGGTTCCCAAAAAATTAAGGGCTAACGGAAAAATCAAAAAGTAAGCCGTCAAAACGCCGGTAAAAAACAGAACCACAAACGAAACCGCACCTTTAAGCGCAGGCTTTCGTTCGTGAGGATATAATGCCGGCAAAACAAAATACCAAAACTCTATCAT
>WQWA01000003.1 GCA_009785505.1 Bacteroidales bacterium | reverse complement strand
TTGGATTACGAAATTTGTTGACAATAAGCCTTTTATCGATCGCGAAAAAATGGAGCAACTCAAAGCCGAAGGCGTAAAACGTAAGCGTCTCGTTGGCTTCGAAATGCTAGATAAAGGTATTCCACGCCAAGGCTATGAGCTTTGCGATTCCGATGGAAATATAATTGGAAGCGTTTGCTCCGGGACGCAGTCTCCTTCTTTGAATAAGGCAATTGGAACCGGTTATGTTCAACCCGATTTTTCGAAGGTTGATACCGAGATTTTTGTCAAGGTTAGAGAAAAATTATTGAAGGCGAAAATTGTTAAAATGCCATTTAAGTGATGCTGATTTGCAAAAATGCAAAATTTTTCGTATCTTTGTGGCATGCTTACTACTTTATCCGCAATTTCTCCGGTTGACGGACGATATCGCTCTCAAGTCGAGCCTTTGGCATCGTTTTTTTCTGAACACGCGTTTTTTCGCTATCGTGTTCTAGTAGAAGTAGAGTATTTTATTGCTTTGACCGAACTTCCGCTTCCGCAATTATCAACCTTTCCGGAAAGTGCAAAGCTCTATTTACGAAAACTTTACGAAGATTTTTCCTCACAAGACACACAAACCATAAAACATCTGGAAAAAATAACCAATCATGATGTGAAAGCTATTGAATATTTTATCAAAAACGCTTTCGAAACGCTAGATTTGTCTGAGTTTAAGGAGTTTGTGCATTTCGGTTTAACCTCACAAGACGTTAACAATACGGCAACTCCGATGATGCTTCGCGATGCCTTGCAAACCGTGATTTTCCCAACATTAAATTCCTTAATTTTGGATTTGAAAACAGGTGTTGAACATTGGAAAAACGTTTCCATGTTGGCACGAACGCACGGTCAGCCTGCGTCGCCAACTATTTTGGGGAAAGAAATTCAGGTGTTTGTTGAGCGTTTGGAAAATCAAGTTTCTTTGTTTGAAACAATCCCCTACTCTGCTAAATTCGGTGGTGCAACAGGAAACTTTAACGCACATCATGTTGCTTATCCAAATGTCGACTGGAAAAAATTTGCCGACAATTTTGTAAATAACACTTTAGAGCTTCATCGCTCGCAGACCACAACTCAGATTGAGCATTATGATAATCTCGGTGCGATGTTTGACAATCTGAAGCGTATCAACACAATTCTGTTGGATTTTAGTCGAGATATGTGGACGTATATTTCCATGGATTATTTCAAACAACGCATTAAAGAAGGTGAAATCGGTTCTTCGGCGATGCCTCACAAAGTAAATCCGATTGATTTTGAAAATGCCGAAGGTAATATGGGAATTGCAAATGCTTTATTCGAGCATTTTTCGTCAAAGCTTCCTATCTCACGACTACAACGGGATTTGACGGATTCCACCGTGTTGAGAAATGTCGGTGTTCCGGTTGCCCATACCTTGATTGCTTTTAATGCTTTGCGAAAAGGTTTTGCAAAATTACAGTTAAACGAGGTTATTTTGCAAAAAGATTTGGATCAAAATTGGGCTGTTGTTGCTGAGGCTATTCAAACTGTTTTACGCAGAGAAAACTACCCAAATCCTTATGAAGCTCTAAAAGATCTCACTCGCACCAACCAAAGAGCTGATGCTGTTTCTATTGCAAAATTCATTGATACCCTTGATGTTTCCGATGATGTTAAACGAGAGTTGAGAGAAATTGCACCAGAAAATTATGTTGGGGTAAAAGGCAACCGTTGTTGCTAACTGCGAAACAGTGAAGCAACCCATATTATTTTCTGGATTGCTTCGTCTGTGGCTCGCAATGACATTCTGTTTTTATCCGTTACTTTGGTCTCTTTTACCCGTTAATCTCATCTAAGATTTTTTGGATTTCAGGTTGGCATCCGCCACACCCCGTTCCGGCATTGGTTTCCTCGCCAACTTGTCCAACCGTTGTTAGATTTTTTTCCTTGATGGCTTTCACAATCGTATCACGATCCACTTGAAAGCAGTTGCAAATAGTTTCCATAGTTTTGTTGTTTTCTTAAATTAACGTTTTTAACTTGTTTTTAATCCTTGTAAGTAATTGTTTTTGTGATTTTCAGTGCCGGATCAAGGCTGTTTGCCACAGGGCACTGTTTTACGGCTAATTCTATGATCTTTCGTTCCTTGTCATTGTAGTTGTTGTGAGGAAACGTATAGTCTACCTGTAGTTCTACAACTCGGCGTGGATCTGTACCCATGATTTTTTTGGTTTTTGCTTCTGCTCCATCAATGTTAAAACCATGATTTTGTGCTGCTACACCTATAATTGTTAGAACACAACTGCTGTATGATGCAGCCAATAAATCCGTAGGTGAAAAGTATTCTCCCTTGCCATGATTATCCGCTGGAGCATCGGTTATAATTTTTGTTCCGGATGCCACGTGCTCCGCTTCCGTGCGAAGACTTCCTAAATAGTTTGTTTTTACTGTTTCCATAATTTTTATTTTTAGGGTTATTAATATCCGGCGAACATAAAAACAGCAATTAGCCCAATTAGGGCAAAAAGAATTATTGTTACTACTGCTCTTATTATATCGCTGCGTTTGTTTTCTCTGCGAATTTGCTGTTTAGTTTTGTTCGGAATTTTTGGAAGCGTTTTTTGTGTTGGTTTAGAATTGCCAAAATAAGAACTTCGTTTCAACAACTCTTTGTTGTCGCAGAGTCTCTTATTCATGTCTGAGGTGTGTCCCAATCCTGATCCCATTTCCAAATCAATTTGTCTAATTCCACCAACTCAAAGCAATTTCTTCTTGCTCCGTCATTTGTTTTTTGTTTTTTTGTGTGTCATCTTTGTAGCCCAACAAGTGCAAAATGCCGTGCGCGATCAAACGGTGCATTTCTGCCGTTTGTTCCACGTGGAACAATTTTGCATTTTCTTTCATGCGGTCAGCAGAAATGAAAATGTCGCCGCTGATTTTTTTGTCTTCGACAAAATCAAACGTGATAATATCTGTAAACGTGTCGTGTCCCAAATATTGTTCATTCAACTTTAGCAGATACTCATCACTACAAAAAATGACATTGATTTCTCCAATAGTTTTTTTGTGCTTGCGAATAATTTGAGCTAGCCATTCACGGATTAATGTTTTGTTTTTAACCGTGAAATTAGTTTGCTCTGTGAAAAATTGAATTGTTTTCATGGTATGTTTCTTGTTTTGTTCCACGTGGAACAATTTTAATTTTGTCTAAAAAACTCTTGTGTTCTTTGTTGATAAAACGGTCGAAGAATTGGATGAAATCTTTGTAATAGTTCGGATTCTTGAGATCGTGTTCTGTGGTATTCTAAAAGTTCCGGAGGAATTTCGAACTGTTGTTGCTCTGCTTCCGTTCCTCTGCGACGCTCTTCTTGTTCACGAGTTAACTCTGCTCTCTCATGCTCCAAAAGACGAGTCAGAATTTGTTCCTGACGAAGAAGGGTTTGTTCATTTATAATCCTATTGACCAAGTCTTGCTCCGTTCTTTGCATCTCTTCGAGCAGTTGCTGAAGTTCTTCTCCTGCGGCACGCCCTTCCGAACGACTCAATTCTTCCATCGCCTGCTGCATCAACCTTCGGATTTCTTGCTGCATTGCCGCCGAACGGGCCAACTGCTCACTCATCGAAGGTTGCCCCTGCTGGCGTTGAGCCATACCGTCACGCATTTGTTCTCGCATGTGTTGCAACTGTTGATTAAGTTGCTCCTGCATTTCACGAGCAGATTGTGCGTTTTGTCTTCTGTTTCCACTTGGACAAGATCCGCCTTGTTGGTTTCTTCTCGCATTGCGACAAGACCCACCCCGCTGACCTTGCATTTGGTTTTCGATATTGTCCAAAGACTGAGCAAGCAATAAAGCCATTGTATTCAAACTCGTCATAGTGTATTGCTGACGAGAAATAGCCTGATTGTTTTGTCGTCCCGTTCGCAAAAACATCACATCGTTCATGCCTAGCAAGTCCCTCATAGCTTGCTCGGAAAAATTATTCATTTGTCGAATTTCACTGTTAATTAAAATTGCCACTTGGGGCTGGCGTGTTCCAATAGCATAAAGAGAATCCGAAATCTGTGAAATATCTCTGTTCAGTTCAGACTGACGATGAATCACATTTTGGTATCTTGGATCATTAAGTCGTATCGACCTCAACACTTCCATAACCTCTTCCTGATTAAATGATGTTCTCACAACAGCATTCAGCAAACGGCGAATCATTGCGGCATCTTCTGCAAGATTTTCCGCTTCGTTGTCGTCCAGTTGTTGCTGCAGTTCATTTTGCATTTGTTGCATCGCTTGCTCCGCCTGAGATTGATTGGATTGTGCGTTTTGGCTTTGTCTGCCTGACAAAGCTTGTGAAGCATTTTGTAAGTGATCGGAAATTTGACTTTCCAATTCCGGATTACGCCTAATATTATCAGGGTTTTGCAGTGCTTCATTCATTCGCGTGGCATCATCCAGCGTTTGTTGAACTTCTTGAAATTGTTCGTTGATTTCGTTTTGTCTCTGCTCAGCCTGCTCCTGCGAAACATTATTTTCTGCGATGTCTTCACGAAGTTGCTGCTGTTGCTCCCGAAGATTTTGCAGTTGGTCCAAAGCCAAATTAAATTTTCGATCAACTTCCATTTGCCTGAAAATTTCCAAATTCTGATTCAGCATTTGTTCCAATTCAGCATTGTTCATTTGGATTTGATCTATTGATCTTTCTAAGTCTTCACGCGACATTTGTTGCTGCATCAATTCCTGGATCTCAGCGAGTGTTCTCAACATTTCTTCAGAAAATAGTTGCTCAAAAAGTTCGTTCAATTCGCGTTGTTTTTGTAATAGCCTTTCTTCTTCCGGAGTCAATCTTTGCTCATTCTGAAACATAGACTCCATCTGATTTCGTAAGTTTTCCGTTTCTTGCCGCAATCTATTTTGATCTTGCATAATTTGTTCGAACAGACGCCTTTCTTCCCACGAAATATTAGGTCTGTCTATCATTCTTTTCGTTAGTTCAGTCAAATCTCGTTGGTTTTGTTGCAGCATTCGAATGTTTTCTTGAATGTTTCTTGTTATTTCATCACCTTGTCGATTAATCTCCGACGCAAGCTCGCGCTCGGTTCTAGTAGAAAAAACAAAACTATTCGAACGTGTCATTTTTGGTCCGCTTATTTCATCATTATCCCATACCTCAAACCAGTATTCTGCCCTCTCGCCATGCCTCGTGAACAATTCCGCAAAGTTAATATGTGTCATAAAATCTTGCTGTGTTTGCTCAGGATTAAAAAATAATTCTCGCTCAATAGTGTCCTGCGTTTCAGTACCTCTCACAATAACTTTTCTAAATCTTGAAAAACCGAAATCGTCTGAAATTAAACCTCTGAAAAAAGTCATCATTGGCATTGTAGTATCACGAAATTCGCGAACGGTTATTGTCGGGTACTGATCCCGCACCGTTGTTATTGAATATCGTAAGGTGTCAAATTCTGCAGTGTGCCTGTTTTTTGGAATTATCATATAGTCAAACGACTCTATCGCTCGAACAACAAAAACAGCAGTGCTTTCATCACTCGAAACAGGTTTAAACAAATGGTTTTTAACATAAAATTCCAACTCATCAACATTTCTCATCCGAATTTGGAAACGGATATCAGTGCCCTCCGGAACTCTGAAATTCCCATTGTTTTCAATAGTTTCAGGAGGCAAGCCTGTATGCTCCGGAAAGGTTAAAAATGCTCGAAAATCAAAAATCGAAGGTCTTGGTAAAACATTCAGCGTATAATCAATCGTTTGAAAATTGCCCATTCTCAACGAAAACTGAAAACTTTGATTTACATTTCTAAACAAATGATTAAATTCCAACCTCCCTACCCTATTCATTCTAAACGAATTGTCGCCAACTTGAAGCCAAACTTCTCCCGGAATTTCATCACCAACAGATCGAATTCTCAACTCAAAGTCACCATTTTGCATAACTGATAATGGCTCACTTAAAATTTCCAAAGCAAACGGCGATGGTCGTTCAAAATGATTATTAAACTGAATAAGGCGCTGCGTTGGTGACGACAGACTTTGCGGACGAAAAATCAGCAGGGCAAAAATTATCGCCACAGGCAAAATTGCGAAGCGAGCATATTTTACATTTTTTCGAAAATTGATCGTTGAAACAAAATTATAGAATTTTAATCCCGAAATTTTTTGTTCGATAGCTGCTTGTAGGATTAAATTTTCGCTCTCTCCCCCACTTTGTGCTTTTTCATGCAATTCTAAAAGATTTCGCAGATGGTCTTTTAGTTCTGGAAGGCTTGATTTTATTAGGGTTTCCGCATTTTTGTAAGACATGGCTTTTGCCCAGCCGAAAATTTTCGAAATCGGCACAAAAAATGCCCAATAAATCATTAAAAATGTTGTTGATACAAACAAAATCAACAAAAATAAGCGCGATGTTGTTCCTAAAAACAATCTTGCCTCTGTCCAGTTGAGCAACAAAAACAGTCCGCCGATTGTCGCCAAAAAAATACAACTCCGTTTTATCAAAATATTTTGATAAAATTTTTTTATAAATTGGTCGAGTTGTATAAAAATTTTTTGCTTCACAATCGGGTATTTTTCACCGATACAAAAGTACGAAAAAAGTTTGATATTTTAAAAATTTATTGTGTTTGCAAAAAAATATTAATAATTTTTGTAACTTTTTCAATTTTTTTTCGTATATTTGCAAACTGAAAGTACGAAGTACGGGCTCAACAGAGTTAAACAAGTTAAACAAAAAAATAAACACACCATGAAAAAATTTATCACAATCCTCGGTATTGCCGCTATTGCAATGATGTTTACTAGCTGCAACCAGAGAAGAATCGCAGAATTGGAAGAAAAAAACCAGGTATTGGAACAACAAAGACAAGAGGATGCTAGGCTACAGGAATCTCTTATTCAGTTTTTGCAAGAGATTGAGAACAATCTTGCAGAAATCAGAAGCAGAGAACAAATGATCCAAGATGTTGCTCGCGAAAGACCTCGCGATATGCAGCAAAGAATTACTCAAGATTTGGCTGACATCAGTGCTTTGATGGATCAAAATCGTGAGCGTTTGAACGATCTTGAGCGTGTACGTAGACAGTTGAACACAGCAAATGCGAACAATCGCCGTTTACAGGAGTTGATTGATACTTTGACACGTCGTGTGGAAGAGCAAGAAGCACAAATTCAACAATTACGTGAGGAGTTGGAAGCAGCAAATCAGCAAATTGCAGCTCTAACTACCGAAAACCAAAGAATTACCCAAGAAAATGAGCAAAGACAGGCTCAAATTGATGAGCAAACTGTTGAGTTGAACACGGCCTTTTTCACTATGGGAACTGCTCAAGCTCTCAGAGCTGCTGAGGTTACCACGCGCAGAGGAGGTTTTATCGGTATCGGCAGAGCTCAAATTATCTACGAAGATGCGGTTTTGCAAAACTTTACGAGAATAGATATTCGTGAGTTTACAAGATTAGAGACAAACTCTCAAAGAATTGATCTTATCACGCCACATCCAACAGGATCTTTCAGAATTAACGATGAAAATCCAAGAAATTTAGTAATTGAAATTACCAATCCAACTGATTTTTGGCAGTCGTCGAAGTTCCTTGTTGTTAGAACAAGATAAATAAAAAAAAGAGCGGTTTTAAACCGCTCTTTTTTTTCAATATGCTGATGTGCTTTGTGCCCCGACCAACGCATCAACCAAACGACTGGCGCCGAATCTAAACAGTTTAGGTGTTAACCATTCTTCGCCTAAAATTTCATAAACCAGCTTGACATAAACTTCGGCTTCCTGTTGATTTGAGACACCTCCGGCGGGTTTGAAACCGATTTTTTTACCTGTTTTTTCGTATTCGGTTTTGATGGCATGAAGCATTACAAAAGCCGCTTCCGGCGTGGCATTCACAGCAACTTTTCCGGTGGATGTTTTGATAAAATCTCCATCGTTGATGTTTGCAATGGCAATTTCGCTTGCAAGTTTGATGTTTTCGGGGGTTCGTAGTTCTCCGGTTTCTAAAATAACCTTTAGACAAATTCGGGCGTTTCGACTTCGCTCAACGTCCGCCCCCTGGCCACTGAGCGAAGTCGAAGTGCAAACCTCTCGAATTGCCTTTATTTCCGCGCCAACTTCAGCATAATCTCCTTCCAAAAATTTTCCTCGAGAAATAACCATATCAATTTCATCGGCACCTTGTTCGACGGTGTAAGCTACTTCTGCAGTTTTGATGTGAATAGGGGATTGTCCTGCCGGAAAAGCACCGGCAACACAAGCCGTTTGGATTCCCGTGCCTTTTAATTGCTCTTTCACCAACTTTGCAAACGACGGATACACGCAGATTGCAGCGGTTTGGTGTTGTTTGGCTTTATTGCAAAGTGCGGTTACTTTTTCTTTGGTGTCGGCACCTTCCAATGTTGTAAGGTCGATGAGCGACATGATTTTTTTGTTGAGTTCCACATGGGAGTAAGGGAGTGTGGTTGCTAAAATTTGTTCTAAGGTTTTCATTATTGAAAAATTTTGACTTGTTTATGCAAAGATACAAATAAATTTGCTCAATCCAAAAAAATTCTGTAGTTGTAATGCCGAAAATCCTTAAAATTTTTTAAGGATTCTTAACACTTTTTAAGTTTTTTATTCGGTTTTTTTGTTGTAATTTTGCAGAAAAATTCACAGCAATGAAAGAACAGGAAATCAAAAATCTGCTCGAACAATTTGAAGCAGTCGCTTTCGACTACGAAGGCGTGGAATGTTGGAGTGCTCGCGAACTTCAGAAACTTTTAGATTATACGCAATGGCGTAATTTTGAAACCGTTATTGAAAAAGCAAAAGAAAGTTGCAAAAACACCAATATAAGTGTTCAGGAACACTTTGCTGACGTCAGCAAACAGATCGAAACCGGTAAGGGTGCTGCGTTTCCGACGAATGATTATTTTCTGACCCGCTATGCGTGTTATTTAATCGCTCAAAATGGTGATTCTCGCAAGCCACAAATTGCGTTTGCGCAAACTTACTTTGCAGTACAGACAAGGCGTGCAGAAGTTATCGAACAACGTTTTTTGGAATACGAACGACTTAAAGAACGAGAAAAATTAAGCAATTCGGAAAATGTATTATCCGGGGTGTTATTTGAAAGGGGTGTTGACAGCAAAGGATTTGCAGTCATTAGAAGTAAAGGTGATCAAGCGTTGTTCAAACTCAACACACAACAACTTAAACGTAAACTCGGAGTGCCTGAAAATCGCCCTGTTGCTGATTTTTTACCAACAATTAGCATTAGTGCCAAAGAACTTGCATCAAGTATGACAAGCATAAATGTACAAAACAAAGATTTGAAAGGTCAATCAGATATTGAAACTGAGCATGTCGATAATAATTCTGCCGTTAGAAAAATGTTGAAAGAACGTGGTATTATTCCGGAAAATCTGCCTCCTGCAGAAGATGTGAAAAAAATTAAAAAACGGTTGCAAAGCGAAAAAAAGAGATTGAATAAGTCGAAAAAAAGTTAAAGATTTTGAAAATTCCAAATTTTTTTTGTATCTTTGTCGGATAAAAACTTAAAACAAAAAAATCATGACACTTACCAGCAATCCAATGGCGGAACCGTACAAAATCAAAATGGTTGAGCCTGTGAAAATCACAACAAGAGAATTTAGAGAAAAAGCCGCAAAAGAGGCTGGACACAACACGTTTTTGCTTCGCAGTGAAGATGTTTACATTGACCTTTTGACCGACTCCGGAACAAACGCCATGAGCGAGAGCCAGTGGGCAGGAATGATGCTCGGTGACGAAGCATACGCCGGCAGTAAAAATTATTATTTTCTTGAAAAGGTTATGCACGACTGCTTTGGCTACAAACATTTGGTACCAACGCATCAAGGACGTGGTGCGGAAAACCTTGTTTCTAATGCGTTAATAAAACCCGGACAGTATGTTCCCGGAAATATGTATTTCACAACAACACGTGCACACCAAGAATTAGCCGGTGGAAATTTCGTAGATGTGATTATTGACGACGCACACGATCCTTACAACACCAATCCTTTCAAAGGCGATGTGGATTTGAAAAAATACGAAGATTTGATTAAGCGTGTTGGTGCGGAACAAATTGCATATATTACGATTGGTGTTACCGTGAATCTTGCGGGCGGACAGCCGGTTTCTATGGCAAATCTCAAGGCTGTGTACGAATTGTCGCAAAAACACAAAATTCCGGTAATCCTTGATGCAACGCGCGCTATCGAAAATGCCTATTTTATCAAAGTTCGCGAAAAAGGTTACGAAAACAAATCTGTGAGAGAAATCTTGAGAGAAATGTGTTCGTATTCTGACGGTGCAACCTGTTCCGGAAAAAAAGATTTTCACACGAATATCGGTGGTTTTGCAGCTTGTAACGATGATGCAATGGCAGAACATATGCGCTCAATGTGCGTTGTTTATGAAGGTTTGCAAACCTATGGCGGTATGACCGGACGTGATATGGAAGCAATGGCTCGCGGTATTTTGGAAGCCAGTGAAGATCACGTGATGGCTCATCGTGTTGCACAAGCCGAATATTTGGGCAACAAGCTGATTGCCGCCGGAATCCCGATTGTTTTGCCAATTGGTGGTCACGGTGTATTTATTGATGCTCGTGCTTTTTATTCACACATTCCACAAGAACAGTATCCTGCACAAAAATTAGCTAATGATATTTATGTTCATTCGGGTGTTCGTACAATGGAAAGAGGAAATGTATCTGCCGGACGTTGCAAAGAAACCGGTAAAGAATTCTTCCCAAAATTAGAAACTGTGCGTGTAACAATTCCTCGTCGTGTTTATACACAATCTCATTTTGATGTTGTCGCTGATGCCATTATCGATTTGTACAAGCAAAGAGATAAGGCAAAAGGTTTGAAAATGGTTTTTGAACCTAAATATTTGCGATTCTTCCAAGCGAGATTCGAAATGTTATAATGTTATTTGTAAGGGCGAGTTTGAAACTCGCCCTTTTACAAATATTATTTGATAGTGTTCTGTTCTCGGTATCGCACATTAAAACTGCGTTGCGAAAGATCGGGAAAGATTTTTTGATTGCCGAAAAGTTTTTTGTAGTTCATTTTCAGCATTTGGTTTGCAAGCCACGAGTCCATTGCAGTACGCTTAATCATCATTTTGCGAAGTTGCTTAATCTTCGATTTATCAAGGGTTACGTAAAATCCTCGCCGAACAGATTCTTTACGGTTTTGCAGAATGAGTTCGTGAATTGGAATATTCATCGGACACACTTCCGTACAACGTTTGCAAAGCGTACACGCATACGATTGATGTGCGACATGGGAAAAATCCATCATAAATGGATTTACAACTGAGCCGACGGGTCCCACATAAGCGCCGCCATAAGGCTCTCCACCGATGAATTTGTAAACCGGACAAACACTTGTGCACGCACCGCAATCTATACAATGAAATATTTCGCGTTGCTTTACCTGTTTCATCACTTCAGTACGCTTATTGTTAATAAGCACCAAATATAACTCTTTGGGTCCATCCACTTCATTTTCTTGACGAGGACCTGTGATAATTTGTGTATTCCATGGCAACATCTCGTTCGAGGTGTGTGCCGCGAAAAGATGTAAAAATTTATCCAAATCCGCCAAACTCGGAATCATTTTTTCGATACCGCAAATTGCAATATGAATATCCGGAAACGAAGTATTTACCGCTATGTTACCCTCATTTTCACAAATTACCAAACCGCCGATATCGCTGACTAAAAAATTTACACCTGTGATGCCTACGCGAGTTTCTGTTTTTAAGCAGTCAATTTTTGCGTTTTGAAGGGTTTCCTTCAGTTGGAGTTCGTTTGCCGTTTTAGAGTCCGTTTTCGTCGCTTTTTGAATACCTTTTTCACGAAGAAGCTTTATGATTTCTTTTTTGGCCTCTTCGTGATCGGAAGCCCAAATGATACGTCCGCCGCGACGCGTAAACAAAAAATCAAATTCGATCAGATATTTTTCCAGTTCGTTAATGGCTTTGTATTTGCAGAACATTGCGCGTCTTTTCAATAATTCCGGAAATTTGAATCGGCTGTCCGCATTTTCCAAAATTTTTTGATAGCGTTCGGAAATACCCTCCGCATAAACACGGTGTTCTTTATTGTTGATGCCCTTTTTCGCGAGGTCGAGGTATGTGTCGAAGGTTATTGACATTTTTTTGTGATCAAATATTTATTTTTTCGACACGTTTTTCATGTCTTCTGCCCTCAAACTCTGTTGAAAAAAACGTTTTCACACATTTTTTTGCCTCTTCAAAATCTATAAAACGAGCCGGAAGTACCAAAATATTTGCATCATTGTGTTGTCGTGCTAATTTGGCAATTACGGCATTCCAACAGATTGCTGCACGAACATCAGGGTGTTTATTAGCGGTTATAGCAATTCCATTTCCACTTCCACAAAGTAAAATGCCTTTTTCATAAGTTTTATTTTGAATTAAATTTGCTTCTTTATGAGCAAAATCAGGATAATCTACAGATTCTTCCGAATAAGTTCCTAAATCATCAAATTCAAATTCTCTATTAAAAAAATCAATCAATTTTTGTTTCATTTCAAATCCGGCGTGATCCGAAGCAATGGGTATTTTTTGCATAATATACATTTTTTTACAAAATTACTGATAATTTATGATTTATGACTTATTGTTAATAAGTTTTTTTTAACAGCGTATTGTTTGTTGATAAGTTTTTTTAGTGTTGTTGATAACTTATTTTTTGCAAAAGTTATCAGAATTTATCATAAATTATCAACATCAAAAATATCAATGTTGATATCTTTTTAATTAACAAAATGGATTACCAACAACTTGTTCATAATTTTATTAAAATACTGAAAATAAAATATTTTTGATTTAATAACTTGTTTGTAAAAAAGTATAAAAAAACATTTTTCAAAAAAACAAATTTTTCAAAAAAAGTTATTCAGATATTAACAATGCTAAAATTATAATACTATATTTTTTTTATAATAAAATATAAATGCAATGTTGATAAAAAAAAGTTTAAATTTGGAAAATCATTGTAGTTTTTTTCGTATCTTTGCACCATGACAAAAAGAAAAAAAAGAACAATACTTGCCTTAATCGGATTCTTTATAACAGGTGGAATAGCCTTTTTAGGAGGTTATCAAGTCATGCTTGCACCAAACGTACAAAAAGATGGATTCTTGTACATTCCTACAGGAAGCACATATCAGCAAGTGAAAGATAGTTTAATTAAAAATGATTTTTTAAGAAATCCGCGGTTTTTTGATATTTGGCAACGACAAAAATCTTATCAAAATTTAGTGAGACCAGGTCGTTATGAACTTAGAAAAGGCATGAACAACCGAGAATTGGTAACCATTTTACGTAGCGGAAAGCAAACACCAACTCGACTGACATTCAATAATATCCGAACGTTGGATCAGTTTGCATCCAGAGTCAGTGATGTGCTTGAAATGGATTCGGCAAGCTTGATGGATGCGATTCTTGATCCGGATTTTTTAGAAAGAAACGGACTTACACGATACAATGTTAAAGCAATTTTTATTCCAAACACATACGATATGTGGTGGAACATAGCCCCATCGCAATTTGTAGAAAGAATGCGTACGGAACACGAACGATTTTGGAACGAAGACCGCAGAAGAAGAGCCACAGCTCGAAATTTAACACCGATAGAAGTCGCAATTTTAGCCTCAATAATTCAAGCAGAAACCAATCGGGTTAGTGAAATGCCGACAATGGCATCGGTTTATTTGAACCGTTTGAGACGAGGAATGTTATTACAAGCCGATCCAACCGTAAAATTCGCAGTTGGCGACTTTACATTGAGGCGGATTTTGCACGCGCACTTAAGATACGAATCACCATTCAACACATATATCCATAGAGGATTGCCACCGGGACCTGTTAATTTTCCTTCGCCGACTTCGTTGGATGCTGTACTGAATTCCCCTTCCACAAATTATCTGTTTTTCTGTGCTCGTGCGGACTTTTCGGGATATCACGTTTTCGCAACAACACATGCGGAACACGTGCGGAATGCGCGATTGTATTGGGCAGAATTAAATCGCAGGGGCATTAGATAGACTTTCGCAATCGAGCCACGTCAAAACCAAGTCCTTCACGGTATTTAGCAACCGTTCGCCTCACTAAAGAATAGCCTTTTTCGACTAAAATAGCTGTGAGGGCATCATCGTTCAATGGATTTCGTTTGTCTTCGTTTTCGATAATTTCTTTGATTTGTGCTTTAATTTCGGCAGAAGTAACATCGTCGCCGGCTTCGTTGGAAACCGCATTTGAAAACAAATCTCTCAGTAAAAAAATTCCAAATGGCGTTTGTACATATTTGCTGTTTACCACTCTCGAAATCGTTGAAATATCTAACCTTACGGCATCCGCAACATCTTGCAATTTCATAGGTTTCAACATCGTTATATCACCATTTTTGAAATAATCCGCTTGTAAGTCTACGATGGTTTCCATGGTTCCCAAAAGCGTGTGTTGACGAAGTTTGATGGACTCAATAAACGATTTTGCAGAGTCTATTTTTTGTCGAACAAAGGTAACCGCATCTTTTTGCGACTGGGTTTTTTGATTGGTTTCGGAATAGGTTTGCAGAAGTTCGGCATAATCTTTGCTAATCTGCAATTCCGGAGCGTTTCGAGCATTTAACGTAATTTCAAAACGATCGTTTTCCGGCGTTACGGAGAAGTCGGGAACAATACTTTGACTGCCGATTTTTACGGAGTCTTCATAAGCATTTCCGGGCTTCGGGTTTAGTTTTGTGATTTCTTGAATAGCAGATGATAACTGTTCTTCCGAGATGTGTAAACGTTGCAAAATTTGGTCATAACGCTTGTTAATAAACGCATCGAACATTCGGGACAAAATCTGTTGTGCTATTGCAGAAATCGCTGGCGCGGATTTGTAATCCGTGCCAATATCCGCACCAACATTTTTTCGTTGCAGCTGCAACAACAAACATTCCTGTAAATTTCGCGCACCAACACCGGGCGGATCAAGCGATTGAATTTTTTTCAAAACCTGTTCTACGGCCTTCAAATCCGTCAAAACACCTTGAGAAAACGCTAAATCATCAACAATGGCAAAAAGTTCGCGTTGTAAATAACCGCTTTCATCGATGTTTCCAATGATGGTTTCGCCGATAGCGAGCTCTGTTTCGGTGTTGGGCAAAAGCCGGAATTGCGAGAGTAAATAATCTGTAAAACCCAACGAATCCGAGACGGGCATATCGTGATGTTCGGCAACGTAATTGTTGGTACGTAATTTATATTCGGCAACATCATTCTCGTCTAAATAATCTCGAATATCAAAATCATCGGAATCATTTGTGTTTTCAGTACTTTCGGAAAGGGAATCCTGATTTTCGGAATCAGATTCTTTGCTGATTTCTTCCAAAGCGGGATTTTCCTCAAGTTCTTGTTTGATGCGTTGTTCGAGCTCCATAGTGGGCAATTGCAACAATTTCACCAACTGAATTTGCTGGGGAGAAAGTTTTTGAAGTTGCTTGATATGGAGCGACTGTCGTAACACTTTGCAAAGATACGATTTTTTTTCGTATCTTTGTAGTCTCATTCTAAAAAAACCAAAAAAGATGAAATCAGTATTAAAAATCGTATCGTTATTGCTGTTTTTAGCGATAACCCTCTCTAGTTGCAATGTGGCAAGAGAACAAACAGTGTGGCAACGTGGACAGCATTATTTTGCGTTCACCGGCTATGAGCCGTTGGCACACCTTCCCATTAATGTGCATTACTTTATTCCATCACAAGGGGATATTGATACGATGCGCGTAGTGATGGCTATGCATGGTGCTCTTCGCAATGGTGCATTTAACGTTTCGCAATGGACGAATCTTGCCGAAAGAGGTGGATTTATTGTTATCGCTCCTGAATTTCCAAGAGACGAGTGGAGCGTAAACATGTACCAATTTGGCAATGTGTTTACGGATAGCACGTTTACAGTGGTTAATCCGAAAGAAAAATGGGCATACAACGCCGTTGAGGCTATTTTCGACTATTTTTTGAAAACAACAGGCAATCGCTCCGAAAAATATTTCATAAATGGTCATTCTGCCGGCGGACAATTTGTTCACCGCATGGTGCTTGCAATGCCGAATAACCGCATCAAATTTGCTGTTGCATCAAATCCAAGCAGTTGGACTCATGCGTATGTTGATGGTGTAGTGGATGCTCAGGGCAATGTTTTCGGATGGCCGTTTTCCATAAAAGATTCTCCTTTTACCGACGAAGAAACCATAAAGCGTTATTTGGCGTTTCCAATGGTTATTCAACTAGGAACTGCCGACACATCCACTACGGCTCATGACTTGGATAGAAGTATTGGCGCACAAGCAACGGGCACGAATCGTTATTGTCGCGGAATCGCTTTTTTCGATTCAATGAAGCAATTGGCAAGAGATATGAACACGCCATTTAATTGGCAGCGCGTAGATGTTGAAGGAATAGGACATTCCGGCCGCGGGATGATTTACGGAAGAATTATGGGCGAAGACGAAGAGGGAAATCCTGTTTTTTGTATTGATAATATTACAACAACAGGGGCTTATTATTTGATATTTCAAAGCCGATGATGTCGTAAAAAGCTGTCTCAAATACTGAATTAACTCGTCATTGCGAGAGCGAAAGCTCGAAGCAATCTATGTTTGGATTGCTTCACTTCGTTCTCAATGACGTTTGAGATAGCTTCTTACGTTTTTGCATAAAACCACCGTTCCATTCGTTCTTCGCTCCATTTTGCGGTTATTTTCACGATCATATATGTTATAATCAGCGCGAAAACAATTCTAAAAACGAAAACGCCGGTCCAACTTGCCCCAATCGCCATCAGAAGCAACGAATCTTCAATAATACTATGGCAAAGCGCCATTAAAACCAAGGCATTAAACACATCGCGTTTTTTCAATTTGCTTTCTTTAACATCTTTGATGATGAGCGCTCCGCCGTATGCCAAACCCAGCGTCATTCCTACAACAGTGATGGGTATAACTTCTTTTCCGATACCAAACACACGTAAAATCGGCTCAAGAACAGCATTAATTTTTTCAATGGCGCCAATACGTTTGAGAACATCCAAAAGAATGATTAGTACGGTGACCCAAAGAAATAAAATCCCGTAAATTTTCAATTCGCCCAAGCCCCATTCCAACAATGTTGGCTCTTTTCGTCCTGCCAAAAACGTGTTGATCATATCCGAATAACCTTGATGCATGCCGAAAAAATGATAGATCCAAAAAAGTATAACGCCTGCAACAAAACCAAATCCAAAACGAATGGCAAACATCGGCAGAAGTTTTGCTCCGGCTCTTTTTGTTACCATTAGTTCCACCGGAAAGGTGTGAGCAATCAAAATTATTGTACCTAAAACCGTGATTTGTGCAATGTTTAGAGGGTCGATGGTCGGCATAATCTGCATATAAGCAATCAGCGCACCGTAGATATTTCCAATCATTGCCGATGCCCAAACCAAGCCCATTTCGCCGGGAAGCCCCATAGCACCCATCAATGGTGAAAGTGCCTTGCCAATATATACGATAAATCCGGTTTCCTGCAAAATTTTTACGATTATCGAAATCGGTATCATAAACCGAAGCATATACCAACTCGTTTTCGCGCCTTGGCGAATCCAATCTACAAAAATATCTACAAATTTTTTCATCGTGCAAAGATACGAAATTTTTTTGTACCTTTGCACCCTTGAAATCGCTGCCTACATATAAAAACATCTGGAAAATCGCCATGCCGCTGCTTTACGGTTTTCTGGCGCAAAATGTCGTTGTTGCTATAGATACGGCGTTTTTGGCGCGCGTGGGCGAGTTAGAATTGGCAGCATCTGCGATTGCCGGAGCATTTTATATCATTTTGTTTATGTTGGGATTTGGCTTTGGAATCGGTACACAAATCTTGATTGCACGACGAAATGGTGAAAAAAATCATGAAAAAATAGGACCGATTGTCGAAAATAGTTTGTATTTTATTTGGGCGTTTTCCGCAGTTGTTGTTGTGATTGCGATGTTCTTTTCCGATAAAATTTTAGGAGCAATCATTTATTCGGAAGCCGTTGCAGAAGCGGCGGTTCGGTTTTTTAATATCCGCGTGTTTACGCTGTTTTTTGCGTTGGGAGCGGTAATTTTGTCGAGATTTTTTGTGGGCATACAATTCACGAAATACATTGGTATCGGGGCTTTGATTGTTGCCGTAATGAATTTGATTTTTGATTATTTGTTGATTTTTGGAACATTCGGTTTCCCGAAAATGGGACTCGAAGGAGCCGCTTTAGCCGCTGTTTTAGCGGAAATCGCAGGATTGGCATTTTTCGTCATTATCATTTTTCGAAAAGTAGATTTGAAAAAATACAATCTATTTCGGTTCAAAATGCCTAATTTTGAAGTGATTCGAAACACGCTTAGACTCTCGTCGTTCACGATGTTGCAAAATTTTTTGTCGGTTGTTGGGTGGTTTTTGTTTTTTGTCATTGTTGAACGAACGGGCGAACGAAATTTGGCGGTTTCCAACATCGTTCGAAGTTTTTATCTACTTATTCTTGCGCCGCAATGGGCGTTTGGCGACGCTGTCAGCACATTAGTCAGTAATGCCATTGGCGAAGGACGACGACGGTATGTGTTTCAAATTATTCGAAAAGTTGCAATATTTTGCACAAGCATCATGCTTGGACTTTTTATTCTCACCATTTGTTTTCCCGTTGCAATTATGTCGCTTTACACCAACGACATTTCGCTGATTGAACTTGGGCGTGAAGGTTTGATTATCGTGGCCTTGGCGAGTGTTATCGGAGGCGTTATGTGGATTGTTTTTTATGCTGTTGCGGCTACCGGAAATACGCATGTTTCGTTGGCAATTGATGTTTTTAGCACAACGTTTTACGTGCTTTCGATTTACTTTTTGGCGTTTACATTTTCCGACCGCATTGCGTTGGTGTGGCTTTCGGAAATTGTTTATGTATCTTTGTTGGGGATTTGTGCGATGATTTATTTATCTACAAATCATTGGAAAAAGAAAGAGATTTAATAAATAGCACAAAAAAAGGCTGTCTCAAAACAGAGACAGCCTTCTACTTTTTTCATGATTTTTGTTTTAGAATCTGAAAGCGGCTCCAATTCCAATAAAATAAGGATTGTCCCAGTTGCTAACAAGTTTATATCTTGCCTCAAAGTTAAGAATTATTGTTTCTGTGATAGGAAAGTCTACTCCGCCACCAAGATTAAAACCAAAACGACTTGCACCTATATTTGTACCACCAATGCTAGATCTAGCACCGAACCATCCTAATCCCGCCAACGGATATATTGTAAGTTGGGTACCAGATATAGGAAAAAGATAATGAGCGTTTACACTAAGATCCCATATATTGCGAGATACATCTTGCGATGGAATTAGAGGTGGAAACCCCGGAACTGTTTCTGTTTTTGGAAAAAACCACAAAAACGAACCTTCCAAGCGAATCGGATCGGTTACGTTGTATTGGAATTTTACTCCAAGTCCGAAAAACGTTTCATTACTTCCACCGATAAACAAATTAGCACCGGCAGCCATTTGACCTTGTTGAGCGTTAGCCGCAAAACTTGTGCTTAATGCGATTGCTATGATCGCAACTTTCACTAAATTTTTCATTTTTTTTTAACGATTAGCCTATACTTCGCGAGGTTTTTAGTTGTTTGATTTTATTTGAAATTACTTAATGCTCTAACCTTGTTTTGAATTAAAGCCGGTTTAAATTAAACCGGCTTTAATCTTGGGTGAATGATGGGACTCGAACCCACGACCCTCAGAACCACAATCTGATGCTCTAACCAACTGAGCTACAATCACCGTTTTTTTCGAAGTGCAAAGATACAAAAAAAATTTGAATTATGCACAAAAATTTGTATCTTTGTAAAAATTTTTTGAATGTCTTCCGTTTTTTTAATTTTGGGCTCCAACTCCGGAAAATCTTTAGAAATGCTTGAAAAATCAAGGGTTTTGATTATTGAACACATTGGCAGGATTTTGAACTCATCACCAATTTATCGTTCGGAACCGTGGGGCTTTGAAAGCGAGGATTGGTTCTACAATCAAGCAATTCGTTGCGAAACATCACTTTCCGCTGAAGAGGTTTTAAATAAAATTTTCAACATCGAAACGGAGCTCGGACGTGTGCGTTTCGACAAGCTCAACGCCCGTTGTGGCACGAACCCTGAGCCTGTCGAAGGGTACGAATCCCGAACAATAGACATTGATATTTTATACTTCGACAACGAAATTATTCAAACGGATAATCTCGAAATCCCGCATAAACACTTACAAGAGCGAAGATTTGTTTTGATGCCTCTTAATGACATTGCTCCGGATTTTATGCATCCGATTTTGAAAAAAACAACATCACAACTTTTGAAAATCTGCGAAGATGAAGGTATTGTTGAGTATTTTTTAGACTTCTCAAAACGCCCGAAATATCCCTATATTGCAATCGAAGGTGTAATCGGTGTCGGAAAAACCACGCTGGCAGGCATGCTCTCAGAAACATTTAATGCAAAGCTGGTTTTGGAAAGCTTTGCCGAAAATCCATTTCTGCCGAAATTCTACGAAGATCAAGAAAAATACGCTTTTCCGGTCGAACTTTCATTCATGGCAGAACGTTTTCATCAACTGCAAGAACATTTGCCTGCACCGGATTTATTCCACGATATGGTAGTTTCGGATTATATTACTGAAAAATCGTTGATTTTCGCCGGAAATACACTATCGGAAGATGTTTTTTCGCTATATTCCAAGCTTTTTCACATCATTTTTGCACAATTGCCCAAACCGGACTTGTTGGTCTATCTTTATGCTTCGCCGGAAAAACTGAAGCAAAACATCGTCAAGCGCGGGCGCGACTACGAGCAAAACATCGAATTAGATTATTTGTCTAATCTTCAGGACGGCTATTTGGAACACTTTAAATCCACGGATAGCCGGCGAGTTTTGATTATTGATGTCAACGATCTTGACTTTGTGAGCAACCCCAAAGACTATTACAAAATTTTAGGTTTACTGCAAGAAAATTATCCGCCGGGTGTTTCCATTCGGAACTTGCAAATCAACGACGAGATATAAAAAGTAAGGGCGGGTGTAAACCCGCCCCATGAAAATTACTTCGAAGATTCAATAGATTCTTTTCTAAATTCTTTGAACAACTTAGTCAACTCCAAAGTTGCTTTACGAGCACGTGCTCCGGCAGCTTTGTTACCTTTTTCTACGTGAGCTTCTACGTTTTCGTTGAACGTGTTGATGCAAGCTTGAATGTCTTTTACTAATTTTTGCATTTTTTCTAAATTTTTTTGATTAATTACATTGCAAAGGTACGAAATTTTTTTGAACTTTGCAAGCCTTTAACTTTTTTCGTATCTTTCGTTTTCCTACTATCTCACAGCATTCTGAAAATCGGCGTTTTCTCTAAAGTTTCGGAATTCTACATCGGTTCGAGCCTGTGTTCTGAAAGCAGCACTTGTCTGTCTCAAGTTCGAAACAACGCCGTTTACGTTGTTTTGACGGGCGGCTACAATTGCTCTCAAATAGAATGCTTTTGGTGAAGCCTGAGCTGCTGCCAAAGTTTGTGAGGCTCCCGGCAAATCTCCTGAAAGGATTTGTGCTAAGGCCAAGTTTAAGTCTCCCGGACGGTTTCCAAACGCCGCTACAGCTCCGTTATAGTCGCCCTCTTTGATTAAAATTTTGCCCAAGTTCGGACCGGCTTCAGCATTGCCTCTTTCTCTTGCATTGGTGAAAAGAGTTTTTGCACCGTCAAAATCTTCGTTGTTCAATGCAACAACACCAAGGTTGTTCATTACATGACCGTTGTTAGGTGAAAGAGAGTTTGCTCTCTGTAAATTTGTTGCAGCACCACTGAAGTTTCTGTCTTGAATTTGCAACATGGCAATGTTATTGAAACCTCTCCAGTCGTTAGGGAAAATTTGAGTTGCCGAAACAAAAATCTGCATTTGAACCGTTCTGTCTTGTGTTAAAGTTGCAGCAAATAAAAGTTCTTCAACAGACAATTCACTTGGATTTGAAGTAGCCAATGCTATAATTTCTTCGTTAGTTCTTGCAGGGACAACCATTTCCACAACGATTTCCGTACGACGAAGCGGCGGTAGAATTACTTGTTCAAGTTCAGGATAAACCACGACCATGTTGCGCATTTCTTGCTCGCGGCGTGCACGGTCGGTGTTTGTTTCGATTACGCGAAGAATAGCGTCTCTATCGCGGACATTCGATGCTCTGAGCGCGGCCATAAAGCCGTCCCAATCTTCGCCTTTGTTATCAACAGTTATCGGGAAAGTTTGGGTCAAATCTCTTGCCGTAACTCTTCTTTCACCTCTTGGCAGATTTCTGTTGTGCTCTCTTACCATATCATCAACCGCACGTCTGTAAGCATTTCTGATAAATCTTTCGCCTACTCTCGAACGCTCTACGCCCAATCTGGTATTGCGGGCCAGTTCTCCTTCCGGAGATGCCCATCCTGTGATTGAAACAGAAACGATTTCTTTTCCTGTTCTCAAAGCCTCATCCATTGCAGCTCTTGCAGCTCTTGCTTGCTCTGTGCGGTTTGTAGCATAATTCAAATTTAAATTCCATGAATTGTGAGGGAAGAAAACAGATATTCTTTGAAGGAGGTTGTCCGGAGCCACGTAATTGTCACTTCCTAGCGAAGGCTCTGCCGCAGCAAAATCAACCATTTGCGATGTTGTATTTACACCTCGGGTAATCGGCGTTTCTCCAAGCGGACGAGCATTTGTAAGAGCCAATGCATCTTCTGCTGAAGCCGGAGCATTTCTTCTTGCACGACGAGCTGGAAATACTACCGGATTTATGACTAATTCGGCATCCGCAAGTTCGGGGGTGAAAGGAACTTCGTCAGAGAATGTAAATCGTCCTCCGGTTCTTGGAATCGTCATGCCTTCCACGTCTGTTACGGACTCACCTCTCAAAGTTACCGGTCTAAGCAATACGGTTCCGCCTTCGTGCTGAATTTCCGGTTGAAAAACCATTGCGGCTCTTCTGTGGAAATAATCTGGGGCAAATGAACCTGAGATGTTAATTCGTACAACATCGCCACTGACTTCCATTGGATCGGGTGTTTGAAGATATAGAGTGTCCGTCGAATGCTGGCTTACCATTCTGTTCAAATTTGTACAACTTGTCGCCAAAACACCTGCAACAGCAAGTACTGCAAAGATTTTTAAAAAGAGCTTTTTCATCATTTTTTCGGTGTTATTTATGTTTATTTTTTTCGTATTACCCACAATACGGCACGCAAAGATACAAAAAAAAAATGAATTACACACATAAAGAGCTAAAATTTTGGGGAAATTCTATTAGGCGATTAACAATTTCAGAAAGTTTTCAACAATTTAACATTTTTTAAGAATTTTTTATACGAAACTCAATCAAACTGCCATCAGGCAAATGCAGATATTAACAGGTGTTGAAAATCGAAAACTGTTGAATTGGATTTTTGCATTAAAACCTTGCCGGTGCGGATGTCCACGCCAGCAGAGCTCCGCTTCGCTACGGTTGCGGAAAACTATTTTTTGTATCTGCCTTGCGTGTGCCGGCTGATTAGGTTGTTTTTGACAAAATTTGTGATGTAGCGTTTTTTTTCGTATCTTTGCCGATATATTTTACATTTGCCGTGTCTCAAAAAATACTAATCATAGACGATGAACGTGCTGTTCGGACAAGTCTTCGCGATATTTTGGAGTATGAAAATTACAACATCGAAGAAGCAGAAACAGCAACAGAAGCCCTTGAAATTTTGAAAAACAAGACTTTTGATGTGATTTTTTGCGACATTAAAATGCCGAAAATGGACGGCATAGAATTTTTGGAACGCGCCAAAACTCTCACAGACACACCAATAATCATGATTTCCGGACACGGAACCATTGATACTGCGGTTGATGCCTTGAAAAAAGGCGCTTACGATTTCATCGAAAAACCGCCCGACTTAAACCGTTTGCTCGTTAGCGTTCGCCACGCTTTAGAGAAAAAAAACCTGGTTGCGGAAACTAAAATTTTGAAAACTAAAATTCAAAAATCCGATGAAATTATCGGCAGCAGCCCTGAAATGAAAACCATTTTGGAAATGGCCGACAAGGTAGCTCCAACGGAAGCACGTGTGCTGATTTGCGGCGAAAACGGTACCGGAAAAGAACTTTTGGCCCGCCGAATCCACAACCATAGTCTGCGGGCAAATCATCCGCTTATCGAAGTGAATTGTGCGGCAATTCCCTCGGAATTGATCGAAAGCGAACTTTTTGGTCATGAAAAAGGCTCGTTTACGTCTGCAATCAAACAACGCAAAGGATTTTTCGAACAAGCTGACGGGGGAACGTTGTTTTTGGACGAAATCGGCGACATGAGTCTTTCGGCGCAAGCCAAAGTTTTGCGGGCACTTCAAGAAAATAAGATCACTCGAGTGGGTGGCGAAAAGGATATTTCCGTCAATGTAAGAGTTATTGCTGCAACCAACAAGGATTTGACCGCTGAAATTGCTGCCGGAAAATTTCGCGAAGATCTTTTTCACAGAATTTCCGTGATTATTTTAAAACTTCCCAATCTAAATTCCCGCATAAGCGATTTACCTGAGCTGGTCAACCATTTTATCAATGAAATTTGTAAAAATCAAGGAAAGCCGAAGTTGTCTATTTCCGAAAAAGCGTTGCAAGAACTTTCAAAACGCACTTGGACAGGAAATATAAGAGAGCTTAGAAACGTTGTTGAACGCTTGGTGATTCTTTGCGACAAAACCATTTCCGATGCGGATGTCAAGCGTTATGCCGGACTGTAAACTTTCATACTTTTTCAAGTACAGCACTTGTGATATAGGCCAACTGTTCTTCCGTCAACTCTGAATGCATGGGCAGACTAAGTACGGTTTTCGCTAATTTTTCGGAAATCGGAAAATCGCCGTCTTTGTAGCGCGGATCAAGATAGGCTTTTTGCTGATGAAGCGGAACGGGATAGTAAATCATCGCCGGAATGCCTTTGTCGGCAAGGTGTTCGATGAGTTCGCCGCGATTCACAGTTTCGTGCAGTTGCAACGTATACTGATGCCAAACGTGTGTAGAATTTTTTGCCTTTACAGGAACAGTCAGTTTATCGCACTTTGAAAATGCCGAAGAATAGTAGTCCGCGGCTTTTGCACGATTGGCATTGTATGTGTCCAAATGTTTGAGTTTGGCATCTAAAACTACGGCTTGAATGCTGTCTAATCGAGAATTTACACCGATTTCATCGTGATAATAACGTACTTTCATGCCGTGATTTGCAATAACGCGAAGTTTTTCGGCAAGGGTATCATCATTCGTAAATAACGCACCGCCGTCGCCATAACAGCCGAGATTTTTCGAAGGAAAAAAAGATGTGCAGCCGATATCTCCGATTGTTCCTGTTTTTTGTCTGCGGCCGTCTGAAAAAATAAAATCTGCACCAATGGATTGGCAGGCATCTTCAATCACAAATAAATTATGCTTTTTTGCCAAGTTCATAATCACTTCCATGTCGCAGGATTGTCCGAACAAATGCACGGGAATTATCGCTTTGGTTTTCGGCGTAATTGCTTTTTCGAGAGCATTTAAGTCCATGTTGAATGTGTCGGGTTCCACATCTATCAAAACGGGTGTTAATCCCAATAGGGCGATAACCTCTGCCGTTGCAACAAATGTAAAAGAGGTTGTAATAACCTCGTCGCCGGGCTTCAAGCCGAGGGTCATTAAAGCAACCTGCAAGGCATCTGTTCCGTTGGCACACGGAATCACATGTTTTACACCAAGATATTTTTCTAAATTTTCTTGAAATCGTTTTACTGCTGGACCGTTGATAAAAGCACAAGAATCTAAAACGTCTTGAATGCCGTTGTCTATTTCGGTTTTGATGTGTTGGTATTGACTTTTCAGGTCAACCATTTGAATAGATTTCATGCCTGTGGTTTTTTAGTTTCTGCTTGCAAAGATACGATTTTTTTTGTAAAAATTTGGTTATTTCGATTTTTTTTTGTAATTTTGCAGTCCTTTTTTAGGAAAGGCGGGCGCATAGCTCAGCAGGTAGAGCACATCCCTTTTAAGGATGGGGTCCAGGGTTCGAATCCCTGTGCTCCCACGGCATTAGACCTCAACAATTTGTATTGCAAAACGTTGAGGTTTTTTGTTTTGGCTTTTGTCCCTTTTTTTTCGTATCTTTGCAAAAAAATATCATGTCACAATTTAAGTGCTATATATGCGGCGATACTGCCCCGATGAGTACTCGTAAGGGTTTTTGTGATTGTGGTGGACTTTTCCGGCTGGACTTCACCCCTCCAAAATATGATCCCAAACTGATAGATCCGGACGAATGGAGCATATTTCGCTACCGTGCCTTTATGCCGCCTTTAGGCGAAACGTGGCGGGGTATAAGTTTGGGCGAAGGAATGACGGCAACCGTGAGTTACCAGAAAAAACACACGGGAGATCTTAGGTTCAAACTTGACTACGCAATGCCCACTCTTTCTTTCAAAGATCGAGGCGCGGCAACACTCATTTGGCTTTGCAAAACCATCGGTGTGAAAAATGTTGTGCTGGATTCAAGCGGCAATGCCGGTAATGCGGTAGCAGCTTATTGTGCTCGTGCCGGTATTGGCTGTGAAATATTTGTACCGAGAGGCACTTCCCCCTCCAAAATCAAGATGATTGAGGCACATGGAGCAACCTGCACGGTTGTTGCCGGCAGCCGTGACGAAACCGCCGATGCCTGCCGAAAAAAAGCACACGACGAAGGGCTTTATTATGCCGGGCATGCTTACAACCCTATGTTTTATCAAGGAACAAAAACATTTATATACGAAATTTTTGAACAGCTGGGACGAATTCCCGACAATTTGTTTATTCCGGTGGGCAACGGCACGCTGCTTTTTGGTGTTCAGCTTGCTTTGAACGAGTTGTATGCCGCCGTCTGTATTGCCGCGCTGCCGCGTATTTTTATAGTGCAAGCCGAACACTGTGCCCCGCTTTATGGTGCTGTCGTGCAGCCCCGCAGCATTATACCCGAATCTACTCTTGCCGAAGGTATTGCTATCGGAAAACCCGTGCGCGGAAAAGAAATTCTTGACCAAACCTTTTATGCGGGCGAACGCATCGTTATAACAGCGCCCGAGGCCGGTATACTGCGGGCTCGCGAGGAGCTTAGTTGTAACGGATTTCATGTGGAACATACCACTGCCGCTATTTATGCGGCCTTTCTCAGCTACACAGCCTCGCACGTACTTGAAGGCGATAGCCTAATACCTCTATGTGGTGCAGGATTGAAGAGTGATAAGCAATAAAAAGACTTAATCTGCTTCCATACTTATGATTTGACCATTGTTTATGTCAATATAAAACTCCAAGGTATGACGAGTTGTATTACTCATAAACTCTAATTCCCAGCCACGTCTAAAGCGCTCTACGCCAATACCGGAATGCGTGATAAATGCCGCACTTATGCCTCTGCGCTCCAATTCAGCGTAGGCAATAGCAATCGCTTGTTCAAGCGTAACATAAGGTCTGCGGAAAAAACTTCCCGGTATTCGTGCCGGCGGCCTATTTGAAAAATCTATCAACACCGTTTGTTCGATCGCTGTTTGTTGTTGTGTTGGTATTGATGCATGCATATTATGTGAAGACAGCATAAATAAGGTGAAAATTGCCAAAATCAAGGTAGGTGCCATGATGAGGATAATTTTGGTTTTGCGTTTCATCGTTTTTCGTTTTGTGATGTTGTGTTTTTAGAATGATATTTCGTAGCCCAATGAGAAAATAAGTGCGCTTCGGCGTAATATTTCGAATTGATTATTTGCCACTGTCGTTGCTTTGAGACTTTGAAAATCATGAATAAATCTGAAATCGCCGACGATTCGTCCCGGTCCTACGGGAATTCTGCAAAATAGACCTGCCGTAAGTCCAAAAACAGCAAAATTGTCGATAGGAAAATAATCTTCAATTTCCGCACCCCAAATTTCTCTATAAAACTCTGCTCTGCCCAAAGGTATTGATAGGTGAGGACCTGCCAACAAACCAAACGAAGCACTTCTCGAACCTAAAAAATCAACCTTTGCCAACAACGGAATATCCAAACTGTAATAACTTAAATCTGCATTGAAAGTTGTGGGAAGTGCAAATGTGGTATTAGAAAAGATAGTCATTCTCATATCATACCCCTGATAAAGCATAAAATTTAATTCCGGTTGCAATGAAAAATAGTTGCCGAAAGCAAAATTCCCATACAAAGCGATGTTAAAATTGACCTCTGAATGATGAGCAAAATTTGTAATTGTGTGATCGGGAAAAAAGGGCATTTGATTTGCAAAATCCATAAAGTATTTTGGCTGGCTAAGTCCGATACCTAAGCCGACACGAGCACCGAAACTAAATCTTTGGTTTTGTTGTGCAAAAACGCCCAACGACAGAGCGATAACCAAAGTTGTTGTGATAATTTTTTTCATAATATTATTGTTTTGTTGTTGCAAAATTACAAAAAAAAAACATTTTCTCCAAGAAAAAAACGTTTTTTCGTAAATCAGCGAGTTGTAAGGCTTAGTTTTTGATGTACTCGATCCATGATATCTGAAAATTCTTTATCGCTGATTTTTACATCTTTGCTTTTTAGGTTTTTCAGGTCGTTAAATTCTTGCTGGCAGTCGGGAAAACACCGATTCAAAAGACCGTACAAATCGTCCCAACTATCAGCCTCTTCAACTAATTTGCAAAAAACGACTTTTTTGTCGTGTAAAATATTTCCAAGTCGATATTTATATAATTTCTCAAAATCTTGAAATTCTATAGTTCGGTTTTTGATCATCATTTCACAAACCTCAAAAAGTCTGAGATAGTCATCTAAATCCACCCAATCTTCAACGATTTCCCCACTTTTTAGCGTTTTATGAACTTTATGCCGCCTTTCCGTTCCAAATTTTTCCCTCAACTCCAACAAAAAAGTGCTTTTTGATATGTTGTTGCTCTTTTGAAATCCACGAATAGACATAATCAACGCCCCGGTCAAAACCAATGTGGACATAATACTGAGAATTCTTTCCAAACTAATTTCCAGATTTTGCAAGTTTGAAAAAAAGATATAATTTAACGTGATTATTAACACAATAATTGCGGTAATAAGAGTGTACAGCAGAGGCTTTTTCATTTTGATTAATTAAACGTTTAACATTTCTGCCAATCTCGCCGTTGGCAAACCCATGACATTGTAATAACAACCCTCGATTCGTGAAATCCCGATCATACCTATCCATTCTTGAATGCCATAGGCACCGGCTTTGTCGAAAGGCTTGTAGGTTCCCACATAATACTGAATTTGTTCATCGGTTAGATGTTTAAAATGCACAAAGGTTGTTTCGGAAAAGAGTTTTTTTTCGGTTGCTGTTTTTATGCAAACACCTGTAATTACGGCATGTTTACGACCGGACAATTTTTTCAGCATAATAACCGCCTCATCGGGAGTTTCGGCTTTTCCTAAAATCTGGTTGTCGACAATTACTGTTGTATCGCAAGTGATAAGGATTGCATTTTTTGGTAGTTCTGAAAAATGGAAAGCATCTGCTTTTTTTTCGGCTAAATATTCTGCTGTTTTTTCAACAGGAATGTCTTTTGGAAAGGTTTCGTCAACAGACTTTACCATCACTTGGAAATCCAAGTCCATGGCTTTGAGCAATGCTTGTCGGCGCGGAGATTGTGATGCGAGAATCAGCATGTTTTTTACCTCAAAATACGTTTATATTTTTCCAAATCTTGTAAAACTTCAATAGCTTTTTGGGAAATCTGATCACCCTGCAAGGCAAACTCTGTTGCACCTCTTTGGAAATAATACCGGCTAACAATTTCTAGCCCCAACATTTTTTTGATTTCTGCTTTATGCTTAATCAAATCGGCTTCTTTGTCGGCTTCAAGTTTTTTTCTAACGAATTCCAGTGCTTCTCTTATTGCATCAAAATAATTTTCCTCTTTGGCTGTTGTTGTCAATGCTTCCAAAAGAAATTCGGTTTGAGTTTGATATTCGATGTCTCGTCCATCAAGAAAAGCTATAAATTCATTAAAAAGTTCTTCCGAAACCACAAATTCCGAAGGGCTCGGAATCGTTGGATTTCTATGTCTAAATTGACTTGCAAAGTCAAAAAAGTGCAATCTTGTGAAAAGAACAGCAGTAATATTGCTCATCATTTGAGGTTCTAACTCTATGTCCGGTTCGATACCGTCTCCATCGTAAACAGTGCGTCCGCCTTGGGTTTGAAACGGCGTTCTCAACGAATCCGGAGTTCGTTGCACGCGGCCATCTTCGTCTCTATCAGCAAAATTAAAAGCTTGAATACAGCGCCCGCTTGGAATATGGTATCGGGCGGTTGTTATTTTTAATTGAGCATTGTAATCTAACGGAAGAATGTTTTGCACCAAGCCTTTTCCAAATGAACGTTGCCCGATAATTACCGCTCTGTCGTAATCTTGCAGGGCTCCGGCAACGATTTCCGATGCTGATGCCGAGCCTCTATCAATCAATACAACTATAGGAATATCACGGTCTATCGGCTCGTTTCTTGTTCTGAATGTTTGATTGCGGCTTTCTACTCTTCCTCTCACACTTACCACAGGAAGATCTCGATCTATAAACAAATTGACGATATCTACCGCCTCATTCATAAGCCCTCCGCCATTGCCGCGAAGGTCTAAAATCAACGAAGCCGCACCTTCGTTTCTAAGTCTGAGAAACGCCTCGCGTACTTCATTCGCCGCACCTTCCGTAAATCTATCCAATTTGATATATGCAATGTTTTCGGCAAAAATAGCAGAAAAGGAAACATTATCAAATCTAATTTCACTGCGGGTCAATATTTTTTCAATAGGAGCGCTTTGTCCGTATCGTTGAACAACGAGCGTTAGCTGTGTGTTTGGGAGCCCTCTCAATAGAATGCTGACATCGTCGCTTGTACGGCCGGTTATATCTACACCGTTAATCGAAAGAATTCGATCGCCTGCCATAAGTCCGGCTTGATGCGCCGGAAACCCCTCGTAAATTTCGGAAATAAACGTACTGCCATCCTGTGAGAAGATTGACATTCCTACACCTTCATAAGATCCATCTGTAAAAAGTCGAAAGTGTTCGATTTGGGCTTCAGGAATAAAAACCGTGTAAGGATCCAAGCTTTGCAGCATGGCGTCAATTCCGACTTTCATGAGTTCTCCGGGTTGGATTTCCTCTACATAATGCAAATGCAAATGCTTGAATATGGTTGAAAAAATTTCCAAATTTTTCATTGCTTCAAACATTCTGTCGTTTTGCGAAAAACCGGAAACCTTAAAATTTAACAAAATTAAGAGCAGGAAAATGGGCTTTATCAAATATTTTTTCATAGAATTAAATTTTTCAGAACAACAAAGATACGAAAAAAAAACTTAAAACTTGGCTTGTAATTTGTTTTCGTTGAAAAGTGTTGAAAATTTGACAAATAAAAAAGCCCCTTGTCAGGAGCTTCCTCGTGCGGTTGAAGGGACTCGAACCCCCACGCCTTTCGGCACCAGATCCTAAGTCTGGCACGGCTACCAATTACGCCACAACCGCAAATGAGAGTGCAAAGATACGAAAAAATAAACAAATAAACAAATCAACAATTCAACTTTTTTTCGTACCTTTGTAAAAATTTTAACTTTGAAAACGATGGAAACTTCTGCCAAAAATGAACTTCGCGGCGTTTCAGCACCTAAAAACGATGCGAGAAACGCCAATCAAGACAAGGATTTATTTCCAAATGCCTACTGCAAAATAATTCCGGATGTGTTTGGGGATTTCACAAAATTCCTGTTTTCCAAGCCTATCGTAAATGTGACAAACACCAACGGAACAGGAACAAGAGCTTCGTTTGCCTATCTTCATTGGAAAAATACCGGAGATATCAACGTATGGAAAAACCTTGGTCTAAATGCCGTTGCGCTAAATCTCAACGATTTAATTTGCTCCGGTGTTACAAACAACATCTTGCTTTCTTCAACCATAAATCGCAATCAAAACCATATTCCTGAAGAGGTTGTTAATGCTATCATTTTTGGAATAGAGACCTATTTGGAAGAACTGCGTTCGCAGCAAATCAATATTCGTTTTGGCGGCGGAAAGGTTATTGATGTTGGGGATTTACTAAATTCTATAATTGTTGATACAGCGGCTGTTGCTCGCATTCGCCAAGGCGAGATCATTGCCAACGATCGAATTCAAGATAAAGATGTGATTATCGGCATGGCATCGCACCGCCAAGACCTTCTTTCGCCGATGCAAAATTACCTTCCGGTCATGAAAGCGATTTTGGAAAATTATCGCCCTTCGATTCACGGACTGGTGCATTGCAGCGAAGGCGGACAAACCAAATGTTTGAATTTTGTGAACGATCTTCACGTTGTGAAAGATAATCTGTTTTCCGTTTCTCCTGCATTTATTGCGATTCAAAACGAAACCAATATGTCTTGGGAAGACATGTACAAAACATTTGATATGGGGCATCGTTTCGAAATTTATACCAAAGAAAAAATTGCCGACGACATCATCAAAATTGCTCGACATTTCAACATTGATGCACAAATCATCGGACACTGTGAAACCGCAACAACAAAGGCTTTGACCATAAAGTCCGAATTTGGAACATTCAAGTATTAATTGAGAATTGAAAATGAACAATGAGACCTCACCCATAGTAGACAACTGTGACCCGGTTCTCAATTCTCAACTCTCAATTCTCAATTTGCCAACAGCATATGCCCCAAACATCGAATACATCTCCGCAATTGCCCGTTCCGAGGGGTTTAGTATAGATGTTTCCGAGCCATACGTTCGTCAAACGTTGCGGAATCGTTGCGAAATTTTAACCTCGCAGGGCGTGCAAAAATTGTCCATTCCGATTGCCAAAAAAACCTCGCAATCGGGCGTGATAAAAGACACAAAAATAGACTATGCTGAAAACTGGCAACGCCGGCACTGGCGCAGTATTCAAGGATCTTACAACAATTCACCGTATTTTTTGTATTACCAAGATGAATTGAAGGTTTTTTATGAAAAACGGTATGATTTTTTAGTAGACTTTAATTCTGAAATCTTGGCTTTTATCCTCAAAAAAATTCAAATTAAGACCGTCGTGTCGAGCGAAGGGAAGCATAGTCGAAACACCCCCTTGAAGCAGGAAAATCCCTCGACTTCGCTCGGAATTACGACTCCTTACCAACAGGTTTTCACAAATAATAAATTTGTGCCAAACCTCAGTAGTTTCGACCTTTTGTTCAATTGCGGACCGGAGAGCAGAGCATATTTTTTTAAATAAAATTTGGACAATAGAAAAAAATGTTGTAGTTTTGCAAAAAAATTATGAAACGCACCCTAACTCTATTTAAGAACGCACCCGAAGAAATGACGGCGCTGATCGAAGTGCCTGAGGACGGACATGTTAAATACGAAATCGACAAAGAGACGGGACTGTTGAGGGTTGATCGAATTTTGCACACGCCGTTGGCGTATCCTGCAAATTACGGTTATTTTCCGGATACGTTGGGCGATGATGGCGATCCGTTGGATTGCGTTGTTGTGTGCAATTCCGCACTGCGCCCCGGATGTATTATCGGAGTTCGTCCAATTGGAGTTTTGCTGATGAAAGACCAAGCCGGACGCGATGAAAAAATCATTTGTGTGCCAACCGGAAAGGTTGATCCGTTTTACGAAAGAATCACGCGTATTGAAGAGTTGCCGTTTATTTTACGATCTAAAATCGAATATTTTTTCAGGCGATACAAGGATCTAGAGCCAAAAGCGTGGTCTGAAGTTTTAGGTTGGGACGACTGTGTCAAAGCCAAAGAGGTTATTATGGAGAGTATTGAACTTGCGAAGATGTCGCAGGAAAAGCCAAAAAAATCACAAGAAAAACTAAAGAAAAAGTTAAAAAAGTAGCCGATAGTTGTAGCCCTATTTTTGCTGTGGTGAAGGTGGTATACTAAAAAAATCGTTAGAAAAGTTGTTTATTTGTTATTTTTTTTGTATCTTTGCACTCAAGTTTAGACATTAAAAGGACAAATCTACTAAAATTCGGTGCACTTCTAAATATGTCGCATAATCATTTTTAATAGCATTGTTTTTTTATATAAAAATCGGATAAATGTTTAGAGTACAAGTTTTTGCTCATCCTCCTCCGCACGAAAAAAGTTTCGTTTTTTAATTCGCTTTTTTTGACAACTCCACAATTTTTAGTGGTGGCTAACATTTACCGATTAGCCAACAAATTTCTTAGTATAAAAATTATAAATTATAGCGATAATGAAAAAATCTATTTTTCTGTTATTATTCTTTTCCGTGAGCATTTTTGTCTACGGTCAGTCTGTTTTAGACTTTGGTACCGGTTCCCAGGTTCGCAATTCGGTTATTTTTGATAATTCGGGAAGTGCTGCTGTTTCGTTGGGAATTTCGGTTCGTTACTCGGCTTCGGACATGGCTTTGCCTGCTGCTAACAATAACATTCATCTTTTGAGCAGTCCTTTCAGTACGGGCTTTCAGATTGATGCGGGAAGTGTTTTGTTTGATGCCGGCAACATTGAATATTTAGGTATTTTTGATACACTTGATTTGGCCGGAAATCCCCGTATTCGATGTCGTCAGTTAGATATTGGTGCTTTTGAGCATTTTGCTGCTCCTGCGGTTATTACTGTTCAGCCGACTCTTGCCGGGACTTTATGTGAAGGCAGCTTGCTTGAACTTTTTATAGAGGCTGCGGGTGATGATCTAACTTTTCAGTGGCAACGCAACGGCGTAGACCTTGTCGGCGCAACGGATTCAACCTTTTCGATAGCTTCTGTTTCGATAGCCGATACGGGCTATTACCGCGTAATTGTTAGGGGTAGTTGCTACAGTGATACCTCTAATCTGGTACGCTTGGATGTTGATTTAATGCCTATGGTTATCGCGATGAACGATACGACTATTTCTTTGGGTCAGCCTGTTACCTTATATGTTATAGATTCAGAAGGAACAATCACGTGGTATGAGAGCGATATGACAACGGTTGTTTCGCCCGTTCTTACTAATCTTACAACAACTACCCAGTTTTTTGTTGTAGCCGAAAATGGTGTTTGCGCTCCTGCTATAGACTCGGTATGGATTACAGTTAAGACGGGGCTTATAGTCTCTATAAATTATGATGATGGTTGCGATGTTGGTGATGGCTGGGCAGAGTTTGTTTCTTCCTCCGGCACAGGTCCGTTTACATTTTCATGGAGCACCGGGTCAACCGATAGTGTAATCGAGAACTTAGTTCCGGGAACTTACACGTTGACTGTCACGGATGCTTTGGGTATAAGCGGAGAAGCTGCTGCTACGATTTTGCCTGTAGTTCCTGTGAGCATTTCTTTCAGAGTTGAGCCTGCGGATAATTCGGATTGTTCTAACGGAAATATCTTTGTAGAGGTTACCGGAGGTACGGGTCCTTTCTACTTCGACTGGAGCAGTGCTACAGACGAGGCATTTATGTCTCAAAGTCCAAGCTTAATAAACGTCTCTTATGGTGTTTACAGTTTGTTGGTTACAGATTCGAGAGGCTGTACTGCAAAAATTGAGAACATTGAAGTTGATTGCGATTCGGGTGGTGTTAGGGCATCTATGCTTCTTACGCCGAATGACGACGGATTTAATGATTTTACTTATATCAGGAACATTGAACTTTTCCCTATCAATCGTGTCACTATTATCAACAGTTACGGCGAGGAGATTGCTACGATTCAAAACTACAACAACAATGATGTTGTATGGCGTGGTATGAACAGTAGAGGTCAACTTGTTCCTGACGGTACGTATTACTATATTATTGAGGCCGAGGGTATGAGTACTGTTACGGGTTGGATTATTGTCAGATTGTCGAGAAGCAGATAAATTGAAATTTGAAAATGAAAAAATTAAAAATGATGAAAAAATCAGTTATTTTAATAACTTTCCTTGTTTTGGCTGTCGCTGTTAGAGGACAGACGGGAACACCTTTGGCACAGTATGCCGGTAATCAATTGATTTACAACCCTGGTTTTGCGGGTGCTTATGATTTGTTTTCGGCCAATCTGAGTGTTCGTCACCAGTGGATAAATATTCCTAACTCTCCGAAACTGATTAGTTTTAACGCTCATGCTCCGTTTGAGAACCAGCGCAATGCTTTGGGCTTTATTTTTCAACGTGAGGTTTGGGGTCCGCAATTTGTTCACACGACCAATCTTACTTATGCTCATAAGATTATGTTTGGACAGGGTACTTTTTTGAGTTTGGGTGTTCAAGCCGGTCTGTTTAATTCGGTTACGGATTGGAACATGCTTGATTTTGTTCAAGACCCTGAGGATATTGGCTTTGGCGAAGGCAGACAGGTTACCAACAGGTTTGATATGAACTTGGGAGCGTATTTTCAGTCGGAGGATTTTTATTTGGGTTTTTCTGTTCGTCATTTAACAAATCCTCGATTTGATGTTATGCGTGGACAGATTAACGGTCGTGATACCACTGTCCATTCTCAGATGCGCAGGCAGTTTTTTGTTATGGGAGGGTACAATTTTTCGTTGACCCAGGACTTGGACTTGCGTCCTCACTTTTTTGTACGTTACATGGAAACTGTGCCTGTATCTCTTAGTGTTGGTGCGAACTTAGTTTATGATAACCGCTTTTTTGCAGGCGCGAACTTTATGAGCGGTCAGCGTGCGGTATCTTTGGTTTTTATGGCTGAGATTATGCAGGGCTTGCGAGTCGGTTATTCGTTTGATATGAATTTTGGTATCATTCGTCCGTTTCAACGTGGTTCGCATGAATTTTCGGTGAACTATTTTATACCTCTTTGGAATAGAGATAACAATATTCAAATACGCAGAAACTGGCAGTAATTTGAATTGAGAATTGAGAAATTGGAATTGAAAATGAAAAAAACAGATATAATGAAAAAGTCGTTAATTTTAATAATGCTGGTATTTGCAGTGCTGACATTGCCTGCTCAAGTTATTCGCGTAAGTCCTACCGGTTCCGGAGACAACTCCGGTTCGGACTGGGGCAACACAGCACCTTTACAAGTTGCTGTTCCCTCTGCAAGCAACGGGACAGTGCTTTGGGTTCTGGAAGGTATTTACAATCTTGACAGTACGCTTGTCATCCCGCAGGGAGTGCGAGTTTACGGAGGTTTTTCCGGCACTGAAACAGACGTCAGCCAACGAAATTTTGCGCTAAACACAACCATTCTTGATGCAGGTAAGAACTTTGCAGTGGTAACTCTAAGTGAAAACTCTCTTTTGAGCGGTTTTACCATTCAAAACGGTATTGCAAACATTCCTACCCGAATGTACGGCGGTGGAGTTTTGATGCTTGCCGGCTCAAGACTTGAATACAGCTATATTATAAACAACACTGCTGCCCGAAGAGGCGGTGGAATTTTTGTAGTTGACGATGCAGAGATTTTCAGCTCTGTGATTGCCAACAACAAGGCTGCTGTGAGCGGTTTTGCGGTTTCGGGAGATCAGGTTACTTTCCTTAACAATACGGTTGTGGGCAACGAATTTTTGGATTGCAGTTCTTATACCCTCGAAATGAACAGAGATACGATTTGTACGGGCGATTCTATTCTTTTAATTGCTGACGTGTCTTTAGCCGGCACGGCATTCGTTTGGAGCACCGGAGCCACAACTCCTTCGATCAACACGGGTGCCTTGACTGCGCGTGATACGTTTTCGGTTAAGATTACAACTCCTTCGCATTGTGTTGTAGAAGAATTTTTTGACATATATATTCTTGCACAGACTCTTACAAGAACAAGTGCCGAAGGCACAGACTTCCAAAGTGTTGGCGTAGATTCTGCTATTACGCAGATTGTTTATGCCTTTGGCGGTTTAGCCGACTCTGTAAGAGTAACATGGACAGGCACGGCAGACACCAATACTCCGCCTGCGGGAATTGATGTTATGCAGGTATTGGCAAGTAATATTGTTATTATTTCGGGAGCACCGACACAGGTAGGTATCTTTACTTATACGGTAACGACCATTGGAAAGCGTTGTGACTCTGTATATCTGACAGGAACTATCATGGCAGGTATGCGCGGTTGTAATTTAAACGAGCCCGGTTGGGGCGATGCCGGTTTAGGTACGATTGGTTGGGGTACTACTTCCAATACGGACATAGAAACCGGAACAACATTAATTCCGGGCACGGATAACAGACCGGCACAAATGTGGTCGGGCGCAGTATTTGCTGAAGCTTGTCAAAAAACTGCGTATAATGGCGGAGTGGACGGGAATTTCAACGCTGATTGCCGTCAAGCACAAAGTGTTAATAATGGTCATTTCTTCTCTTGGTGTGCTGTGGTGCGTTTTGAAAATGACCTTTGCCCATTCCCATGGCGCGTACCAAGCCGTGAAGACTTTATGAACTTAGATATTGCACTTGGTGGTACCGGAGCAAACCGTAGTTCCACTTCTCCGGATATCGGTGGACTTACCATGAGTCAGCAAATTTCCGTTTGGTACATCGGTCCAAGCGGCACTGCTACTTCTCCGCAAATTGGCGGTATTTGGCGTGGTTCTCGTCCGACCGGCTATTCGGGAAATCCTTCAACTACGTGGAGTTTCTACTGGTCATCTACACCTGTTAATGCTGACCCGATACGAGCACATAGCTTACGATTAGGGTCGACAGTTCTTGAACCTCAAGGAATTAACTTTAAGGCTAACGGCTTTGCCGTCCGTTGCGTTCGCGACATAGAGTTCTGCCAAGACAGCATCGGCGGTATGCAAAGAGACACCATCTGCGAAGGCACAAACATAACTTTGAACGCCCGCCCGGGTGCAAATCACCTTTGGAGCAATGGTGCTACGACACAGTCGATTACACTCAACAACGTTTCAGCAGATACAATTCTTACGGTAACAATCACAACCGCAGAATTCTGCATGTTTGTAGATACGTTCGCTATAACGGTTCTTACGCAGGAAGATTGTGCTATTTTGGCAGTTAACTGTAACCTCGATCCACTTGGTTTCGAGCTTGGCATACCCGGCTTTGCGAGCACTCGCACTTGGGTTGTTAACGGCAGAAACGGCGGACCTACGCAAGAATGGTCTGATGCTGTAATAACATCGGGTTGTGATACAAGAACAACATTCGATGGCGGAACTTCGCCGGGCTTCAACGCAGATTGCCGTAATTCTGTTGGAGCTCCTAACTTTACCGCTCACTACTTCACGTGGTGTATGGTCGTGCGTTTTGCTGATACGCTTTGTCCTTATCCTTGGCGAGTACCTTCTGCTGCAGATTTTAGGCAGCTGCATACCAATCTTACCGGAGAGATTCCTTCTTATCCTGTTCACTGGATCCTCCTGCCACCAAATACCTATACGGGCACTGCTAATACGCCGAATGGCGGTATTTGGGGTGGTGCTCGATGGACAGGTCGGGGAGCCAACCCAGGGGCGGATAATTCGTGGTATTGGACATCTACCGAGTTCGATGCTGCACATGCCAATGATCTCACCTACACTTGGGCTAGCAATCTATGGGTACCGAACGCCAATGCTAAGAGTGAAGCTTTCGGACTCCGTTGCGTTCGCACTATCACAGCAGACACTTTAGCCAACTGCAATCCTTTGTCATTAACCGGCGGAAGTGAAGTTCAATCCATTTGCGGATCGGATCCAATAACAACGATTACTTACAACGCAACAGGTGTTGAATCTGTAGCAATCAGCTGGTTTATAGCTACACCTACAGACACAACGCAAATTGCACAGCCTGAAGGTTTAACGTTCGATCCAACAACGCTTACGATCAGCGGAAGCATCACAGATGCCGTTCCGGGAACTGTATTCCTCTACAAAATTTACGCAAGAACTGCAACGACCTGTCTGACAGCAAGAGGAACAATTACCATTTTTGCTGCTGTTACACCGGGCGTAATTAGCTCAGCGGGCGGCATAACCTTGAACATTTGTTCCGGAGATACGCCTGTTGAATTTACAAACGCAACTTCTGCAAGCGGCGGAAATCCTGCGAGTACTTCGTACCAATGGCAAATGTCAACCGACAGCATAACTTGGGACGACATCTTATTTGCAAACAATCCGACTTTCCAAGCCGGAACATTAACAGATACAACTTGGTTCCGCAGAATGCATTTGAACGCCTGCGGAGATACAGCCTCGAATGTTATCACGGTTAATGTCCACGCTTTGCCTCCGACGCCTACTACCGATAGCATTAGACCGAATACGGACTGCTCGGATATGAATCCAAACGGTATTATCTTTATTACTGCTGTGCCGGGTGTTACTTATTCGATAGATAGCATAACCTGGGGAACTGACTCAACGTTTACAGGTCTTTCACAAGGCGATCGCAGGATTTTCATTAGAAATATCAACGGCTGTGTGAGTTATGCTACAGTACACGTTGGCACTGCAGATGGTATGCCTGATTTGGACAGCATTTTGGTAACACCGAGTGCTACAATTTGTAATCCATTTGGATCCGGAAGTATCGTTATTGCTCCTGCAATTACGAATTTGGATGCAACAGCAACGTTCCAATGGAGTAGTTCGACAGATGGCGGTACAACATTTAACAATATCACAACAGGTGGAACCTCGCAAAATCTTACGCTTACAACAGCTCCGGTAGTTACAACAATTTACAGAATTTCGGTATCCAATCCTACATCTAATTGTTATGCACATTTTGATCAAACGATCACGGTTGTTAACGACGCAGTCATTACACAGCAACCTGTCGGAGACACGATTTGTATCAATCAACCTCCGGTTGTACTTTCTGTTGCGGCAACGTCTTCTGCACCGGCACACACCTACCAGTGGCAAAGATCTACCGATGGAATTACGTTCGATAGTATCCTTAGCGCAACATCAAGTTCACATATGATACCGAATACGGCAGCTTCAAGCCTTTGGTACAGGGTTATGATTTCGAGACCGGGCGCTGTTTGTCCGCCGATGTTTAGCGACACGGTTCATGTTGCTGTTCTTGCAGTACCTACGGTGGTTTCTGTTACAGACAGTGTGCGTTGCGGTGAGGGAACAGTAGTTCTTTCTGCAACTGCAAATCCGTCTACGGCAAATATTCGTTGGTTTTCCACTAGTTTTAGCGGAGATCCTTTAACTACAGGCAACCCAAGCACAGGCATCACAGGTTCGGGCGCAAACTGGATTACACCGAACATTACAAACACAACTACATTCTACGCCGAAGCCCACAACGGTTTCTGCGCGTCTGCAGCAAGAACAGCGGTAGTAGCAACTGTTCTTCCTCCACACGTGATAACACACACCGGAGGAGACACCAATCAGACTGTTTGCCAAGGTGCTGCGATAGATCCTATCCGCTTTGCATTTTCAGGTGGAGCAACAAGCGGTACCATTACATGGTCAGGTCAGGCATCAAATGCGCCTGAAGGGCTAAATGCAACTGCAGATTCAATCGTAGGAACGGTTGCACTGACTGCAGCACTGGGAGTTTATAATTTCACGATTAGTACAACTCCGACAGGCGGAACATGTCCTGCAATAACGTTCGAGGGATCGATTACGGTTCATTCGACACCTGACACCGTAACCGTTACGGCGGATCCTGCCTGCGGAGAAACCGTTTTGACTGCTTCGGGTGGAACAGGCGGAACAATCTTCTGGCAAAATACCACAAGCAACGGAACAGACGCAACAACGGCTTCCACATCGCAAACAGTGACGGCAGACGGAATATACTTCTTCCGTGCACGTTCGGCAGAAGGTTGTTGGGGAGTACAAGGCAGTGATACGGTCACGATTGTTCAGCCGCATACACTTACTCTTACAAGTGCAGAGGCAACAGCCAACCAAGTCGTTATTATGGACTCTGCTATGACGCAAATCACCTACGCTCGTGGTGGTTCAGCAACAGAGGTGATCATAACTTGGACAGGTACGGCAAATGCGACTACGCCGCCTGCTGGAATTGATGTTTCTTCGCTAACGGCGACCCCGATTACAATCAGCGGTAGGCCGACAGAACGAGGCATTTTTGGTTTTTCCATTGCCACGGTTGGAACTGCTATTTGTCCGGCTTCGGATACATTAACCGGAACAATCGATGTAAGGCAGGCAGGGTGTAACAATGCGGAGCCGGGTTGGGGCCCGGGTCCTTTAGGTGCTTCTGTTGCGAGTGCTAATACCTGGACTATTCTCGGAACCGGTGGCAGACCTACTCAAATTTGGTCTGATGCTGTAGTTGCTACCGCTTGTGAGGATAGAACTGCATTTGACGGCGGAACAACCGGTAATTTCAATGCTGATTGTAGAAATTCTGCTGGCAACAATGCCTTTCCCGGTCATTACTTCTCTTGGTGCGCTGTTGTGCGTTTTGCCGACCAGCTTTGCCCTGCTCCTTGGCGTGTTCCTACTCGACAAGATTTTATTGATTTGGATTTGAATTTGGGCGGTACAGGTGTAAATCGTAGTGTTTCACTACAGACTCCCACCGGTGCTCTCACTTTAGGCTATATGGGAACCTCTGCTGCTAATTCTCCGCAAAGTCGTTGGGGCGGTTCTCGCTTTACCGGTTGGACGGCTGATCCCACGCCTACTCTCCTCTCGGGTTACTGGTCTTCTACCGAGCAGAGTGCGACGACTGCTTTCCTCCTGGACTTCAGCCAGAGCTTCGTGGGCCCGCAGTTTGCGAACAATAAGGCTCTTGGCTATGCCCTCCGCTGCGTTCTCCCTTACGAGTGCGACCAATTCCACCTCACAAGTGAAGCCGGAACACTACACCAGTCGATTTGCCTCGGTCAAGAGATAGTACCGATTACCTTTGAATTGGTTGAAGGTACTTTGGGCGTAGCTGACACTACGGCTATCCGCTGGTGGAGCGTAAGTGCCGACGGTGCGGATACTGTAAGTATTGCCATGCCGGAGGGATTCCTCTTTAATGGAGTTATGCATACAATTTTTAGTGCGTCTATTACCGTAGCCGGAAACTATATTTTTGAAATATTTACAGTCAACCATGCAGCTACTTGCGACACGGCGAGAGTGAGAGGAACGATTAATGTAGGTCTTCTTCCATGTCCCGGCTGTGACAATAATCCGCTTACTTTCGAGTTGGGCACACCATACTTTGCTACTAACCAAACATGGGAAGTTGGCACACAAGTTTGGTCGGATGCCGTAAGAACACCGGGATGCGAGACAGCTGTGTTTAGTAATTTCGGTGCCGCTTGTCGTAATTCCGGCCCTAATATTAACTTTAGTGGTCATATGTTGAATTGGTGTATGGTTATGCGCTTTGCTGATGTGCTTTGTCCGGGCGGTTGGCGTGTGCCAACTACGGAGGATTTCGAGGCTTTGCATTTGAATCTTGGCTATGCTGTTGTTCCGGCACCCGGTGGTTCTGCTTCCATGCTGCCAAATACTTATTTGGGAACTGTTAGTTCGCCGAATGGTGGTATTTGGGGTGGTGCTTGGTTTACCGGTCGGTTAAATTCTCTGGGCGTTTTTTGGCTTGAGAATTCGCAGTACTGGTCGTCTACAATCGGGTCTACAAACAATGCAAACAGTCTGTTCTTCAGTGCATTTAGTGTATCTCCTGCTCGTGAAGAATCCATATGGTCAGGCATGGCTCTGCGTTGCGTAAGAAATGCAGAAGATCCGACAACTTGCGATATTATACCGTTGACCAGTCATGACACAACATCCAATCAAACGCTTTGCGGAACCCTTACCATAGCAGACATTGTTTACAATGCAACAGGCGTTACTTCCGCAGGCATCAGCTGGTTTCTCGTAGCAGACAACGACACTACACAAGTGGCTCAACCTGCAGGAATAACCTTCGCAATTGATCCTACAACACTTACGATTAGCGGAACTTTCACAGAGACCACTACAGCAGTGTTTATCTACCAAATCCATGCAACAACCGCCACAACTTGCTTAACGGCAAGCGGACGTATTGCAAGATTTACGGCTGAAGACTGTGAGTTCTTAGCACTGAGGTGTAATATAAACACACCGAATTGGGGCGATACCCTCGGAACTATCTCTTGGGGTACTGTTGCCAATAACAATATCGAAAGTGGAACACACATTGTACATGGCACAGACGGCAGACCTACACAAATTTGGTCGGGAGGTGTATTTGCCGAGGCTTGTAACAAAGGTACTACCGCCAATGACGCTTTCAATGGCGGAGCCGGAACTCCGAATTTCAATGCCGATTGCCGTCAAACGTTCTTTAGTGTTGATAATCGTTCTACCAGTCAAACGGGAGACTTGTTCTCTTGGTGTGCTGTGGTGCGTTTTGCCGATGAACTTTGTCCTTATCCTTGGAGAGTTCCTGATATGGAAGATTTTGCTATTTTGCATGAAAACTTGGGTCATGGACCGGCTTCGATTAATGTTTCTGCAGATCTTATACCAAATACTTACATTGGTGTTATCCCGGGCTGGGCTTCTGCACCTCAGCTTGGTGGTATTTGGGGCGGTATTCGATATATGGGTCATGCTCCTAATGCTATTCCCGGTGCGAATGCGACAGGCTACTGGTCGCTTTCTGAGAACACTTTTATGGCTAACCGTACCCATGCATTCAGACTATGGCTTGAGCAGGACGCTTTTAATGCGTGGGCTTGGCCTCAGGCTGCCCATCTTAAATCTGGGGGCTTCGGTTTACGCTGCGTTCGTGATCTGGAGTTGACAACCTGTGATCCGCTAACGCTAACAAGCGGCTCAAACGGCCAATCCATTTGCGGAACAGATCCAATAACAACGATTACTTACAACGCTGCAGGAGTTACGTCTGCAGCTATCAGCTGGTTTATAGCTACTCCTACAGACACAACACAAATTTTACAGCCTGAAGGCTTAACGTTCGATCCAATAACACTTGCGATCAGCGGAAGCATCACAAATGCCGTTCCGGGAACTGTATTCCTGTACGAAATCTACGCAAGAACAGCAACCACTTGTTTGACAGCAAGCGGAAGCATCACAATTTTTGCTGCCGTTACACCGGGAGTTATTGGTGGAAATCAGAGCATTTGCTACGGAGATACACCTGCCGAGTTTACAAACGTAACTTCTGCAAGCGGTGGAAATCCTGCGATAGATGTTTACCAATGGCAAATGTCAACCGACAGCATAACTTGGGGGGACATCTCACTTGCAAACGATCCGACTTTCCAAGCCGAAGCATTAATAACAACGACTCATTTCCGCAGAATGCACTTGAATGACTGCGGAGATACGGCTTCAAATGTTATCACAGTTACTGTTAACAGCCTTCCGCCAACGCCGACGATTGACAGCATTATAGGAAACTCCGACTGTACGGACACTAATCCAAACGGAATTATTTTCATGACCGGAATTGCCGGTATGGAATATTCGATCGACAGTATAACCTTTGGAACGGATTCAACGTTTACAGGTGTTGCACAAGGTGACCACAGAGTTTTCATTAGAAATGCAAATGGTTGTATAAGTGCTGTCACTGTGCATGTCCCCGCAATAAGCGGTATGCCTGATTTGGACGGCGCGATGGCGGTAACGCCAAGTTCAACGATTTGCAACCCGTTTGGAACCGGAGATATTGTTATTTCTCCAACGTTCACGAATGCAGGTACAAGTCCATCGTTCCAATGGGCCATTGCAACTGCTACAGATACTACGGATATTGCAACAGGGCAAAATCTTACACTTTCAGGTACAGATATTCCAACGGCAACTACAGTATACCGAGTTACGGTAACCAACAATGAAACCGGTTGTGAGGCACATTTCTACCAAACGATCACGGTTGTTGACGATGCAGTCATTACACAGCAACCTGTCGGAGACACGATTTGTATCAATCAAACTTCGGTTGTACTTTCTGTTACGGCGATGTCTTCTGCACCGGCACACACCTACCAGTGGCAAAGTTCTACGGATGGAATTACGTTCGATAGTATCCTTGGTGCAACATCAAGTTCGCATACCATATCGAACACGGCAGTTTCGAGCCTTTGGTACAGAGTTATGATTTCGAGACCGGGTGCTGTTTGTCCGCCGATGTTTAGCGATACGGTTCATGTTGCTGTTCTTGCAGTACCTACGGTGGTTTCTGTTACGGACAGTGTGCGTTGCGGAGAAGGAACAGTAGTTCTTTCTGCAATCGCGAACCCGTCTACGACAACTATTCGTTGGTTCTCTGCTGAGTTTGGTGGAGATCCGTTAACTACGGGCACTCCAAACACCGGAATCACAGCTTCGGAGGAAAATTGGATTACACCGAACATTACAGAAACAACTACGTTCTGGGCTGAAGCCCACAACGGCTTCTGTGCGTCTGCAGCAAGAACAGCTGTAGTAGCTGCTATGATTGAACAAACACTTTCACTCACAAGTGCGGCCCCCACAGCGAACCAAAGCATATCCTTAGGCGCGGCTATCGCAGACATCACTTACGCATTTGGTGGACTTGCTGATTCGGTAAGCATAACTTGGATGGCTTCAGAAAATACAACAGCACCTCCTGCAGGCATTACGGTTTCAGACTTGACAACAAACCCGATTACCATTTCGGGTACTCCAACCTATGCCGGTGTCTATATGTTTACGATAACAACTATTGGAGATTTGTGTACATCTGTATCGGTAACAGGAAGCATCAGCGCAGACATGAGTGGCTGTAACTTAGATACAGCGGGCTGGGTGAGACCGGGTTTCTCCGATTTGGGTAATATCACTTGGGGTGATGTTTCCAATATGGATATCGAAATCGGCAGAACTACCGTCCATGGAACGGGCGGAAGACCTTCGCAAGTTTGGTCGGGTGCTGTTTTTGCCGCAGCTTGTGACAAGACAGAGTTTGAAGGTGGACTACCCGGCAATTTCAACGCTGATTGCCGTTCTGCCAACACCAACCTCACCGGTCATTTCTTCTCTTGGTGTGCTGTGATGCGTTTTGCCGATCTGCTTTGTCCGGACGGTTGGCGAGTTCCAACCACTGAAGATTTCGCAATTTTACATCAAAATCTTGGGTTTACTCTGCCTGCTCAGGGAAGCAGCACTGCCCACGACAATACCGGCGTATACATACCTACTTCCGGAACCGTTTCTGATCCGAATGTCGGCGGTATTTGGGGCGGTGCTCGATTTACAGGTCACGCTACGAATCTCTTGAATGCGTATTCGTTCTACTGGTCGTCTACCCAGTCCTCTGGAACAGCAGCCCGTCATCTGGTCATTGATGAGACAAGAGCATGGCCGCAGCACGATAACGATAAAAATTCCGGTTTTGCACTCCGCTGTGTTCGCACTTACGAGTGTGATATAATCCTCCTCACAAGCGAAGAAGGTACATTAGATCAGGCAGTCTGCAATGGAGACCCGATACTCCCAATCATATTTGAATTGGATACAAACACATTGGGTACAGCCCAAAACCTCGACGTACGTTGGGTTCGCGTAAGCCTCGACGGAGAAGACACGACAGCAATGGCAAACCCACCGATAGGAATCACAGTTGATTTAACAGCCGGAACAATAACCGGTGCAACTGTCGAATGGGGCTACTTCATCTTCGAAATCCTTGCAACAGATCCAACCAACGGTTGCGATACGGCGAGGGTTACCGGTACGATAGTTGTAAGCTCTCTGAGTTGTCCAAACTGTAATTCATACATACCGGGTTGGGGTCCTTACGGATTGGGAACAATCACATGGGGTAATACAACCAACACAGACATAGAAGAAGGTACAGTTACAATAGACGGAACAGGTGGAAGATCAACACAGATTTGGTCGAGCGCAGTGTTCGCTACGGCTTGTGCAAAAGGTACTAATGTTTCTGATATCGCTTATTTTGACGGAGGTGTTTTCGGTAGCTACAGTGCAGATTGCCGCCAATCGCTACACACAGCCAATGAAGGCAGAGCTGCCGGTATTACCGGAGACTTCTTCTCGTGGTGTGCCGTAGTACGTTTTGGAGATAAACTTTGTCCATATCCATGGCGTGTGCCATCAAGAGAGGATTTTGAAGTCTTGCACGAAAATCTTGGACTTATTCTGCCTCCAAGTGCAGGTGGTATGGTTGAAGGAGGTTCGACAGGAACCTATACAGGTCCATCCCCCGGTAGCCCGGCTCTTCCGACATTCGGAGGAATATGGCAAGGTGCAAGATGGACAGGTAGTGCACGACCACAAGGAATGGATCAGACTGCCTCTACATATTGGTCGTCAACATTTAGATCTGCAGAAATCGGCACCCAATCGCATCGCTTGAGCTTCAATAACAATAGCTGGCCAAACGGCGGTAGCCCTAGAAACCACGGATATGCCGTAAGATGCGTTCGAGATTCGATAATGCCGCCTCCAAAGGATGGCTGTAATCTTAATACTCCGGGTTGGGGCAACAGCCTTGGCACGATCACTTGGGGTAGTACTTCTAACACAAACATCGAAAACGGAATCTCTGTTGTCATTGGCACCGACGGTCGCCCCACACAAACTTGGTCGGGCGCTGTATTTGCTACGGCCTGTAATAAAGGAGACGAGATCAGCGGAACAGAATTTGATGGCGGAACAGAAGACAACTACAATGCCGACTGTCGTCAAACACGCTTCAGTGTTACTAATCGTCCTACGAGCCCTACGGGAGATTTCTTCTCATGGTGTGCAGTGATGCGATTTGCCGACGAGCTTTGCCCTGCGCCTTGGCGAGTTCCAACTATGGAGGATTTTGTAGCCTTACATCAAAACCTTGGATTTGTTGTGCCGCCGGTGGGAACAGGTGCTCCTCACAACGATACAGGATACCTGTCTGCTACTGAACAAGTTGGTGGCACTTGGGGCGGTGTTCGGTTCTCCGCTCATGCTAACAATATTGGGGCTTCCCGTTCGCTCTACTGGACGTCTACAGAGAGGGACGATCCCTCGAGTGCGTTCAGCCTGCTCCTTATTCCTGATGAGGCTTTCCCTCAGGCCTACCATTCTAAGAGTTCCGGGTTTGTACTCCGCTGTGTTCGTGATACCGTATTGCCGGTTCTATCCAATGGCTGCAACCAAGATGTACCCGGTTGGGGTCCAAGCCTTGGCACCATCACTTGGGGTAGCGCCTCTAACACAAACATCAACAGCGGAACCACCACCATCAATGGCACCGGCGGTCGTCCTACACAAACTTGGTCGGGTGCTGTATTTGCCACGGTCTGTGCTAAAGGGTACGATAACAACAGCTACGATGAATTTGATAGCGGAACAGAAGGTAACTTCAGTGCCGACTGTCGTCAAACACGCTTCAGTGTTACTAATCGTTCCACGAGCCCTACGGGAGATTTCTTTTCATGGTGTGCAGTGGTGCGATTTGCCGATGTGCTTTGCCCTGCACCTTGGCGAGTACCAACTATGGAGGATTTTGTAGACTTACATCAAAACCTTGGATTTGTTGTGCCGCCAGTGGGAACAGGTGTTCCTCACAACGATACCGGATACATGTCTGCTACAGGAACTACAGGTAATCCGGAAGTTGGCGGCCGTTGGGGCGGTGTTCGATTCTCCGCTCGCGCAGGTAATATTGGAGCTTCCCGTTCGCTTTACTGGACGTCTACGGAGAATAGTTCCTCGAGTGCATCGAGCCTACTCTTAACTAGTTATGACGCTTACCCTCAATACAATACCTCTAAAAGTTGGGGGGTAACACTCCGCTGTGTCAGATAAATCGTAGGGGCGGGGTTTACCTGCCCCTATCATCCTTGCTGTATTTTTGCTATGATTTGAAGGCGAAAATGAGTTTGCAAAAGGACGGAATCATATCAACGGAATTGAAAACTTTTGGGGATTGGCTAAGGTGCGTTTAACAAAATTTCGTGGAATCCAAAAAAAAGTGTTATCTTTGCATATCAAAAAGTGTGAATTTAGATTTAATAATCGTGATAAAAACATATACAAACTTCTACTTAAAATCATACGAAAAAATCCTCTGAACTTATCTTGAACCAAAAATAAACTAAAAAAACAAACTAAAAATGACAAAAAAAACCTTACCGTTAATTCTAGTGCTTGCGCTTTCGTTTAGCGTTTTTGCACAACAAAACAATATGATGTTTGTCCATCAAGGACAAAATGGTATTGAGCACGCTATCACAGATGTAGACAATACTGTGTTTATAGACACAATGCTCTATCAACCTACAGGTACTGTTGTTGATGGTCAATGGTTGACAAGTCTTGGCGTAGTGAGTTTTGCCACCGATAGCACTTGGACAATCAGAGGCAGAGATGAACTTACTCAAATTTGGTCTGATGCCGTTACGGCAAGTGGCTGCCAAAAAACTACGTTTAAAGGAGGTACAGAAGAAGAAGGTGTGTGGACGTTTCATGTTGACTGCCGTTCAAATCCGGGTTTCAAGGGCGACTTGTTTTCTTGGCAAGCCGTGTATGAATTGAGAGACCAACTTTGCCCGTATCCTTGGCGAGTTCCAACCATGCAGGATTTTATCGACCTTGATATTGCCATGGGCGGTACCGGTAGAAACAGAGGCGATAGACCTGAATTTGTTATAGATAATTACATCAACCGCTGGGGAGGTGCTTTTGGCGGAGGTTCGGGCCCTACAGGTACACTTTGGCATCAAAATTCGTGGGGCGACTACTGGTCGCAGTCAACGACCGACTGCGGCTATGGAATTTACTTGTTTTTTAGCAAGCTTGGTTCCGTTGGTCCACGTGATTGGGATAGCAGAGCCGATGGCTTGAAGCTTCGTTGTGTAAAGTAGTTTTTTAGGAAAATTAAAAAAGCCTTTCGAATAGAATTTCGAAAGGCTTTTTTAATGTGGACCCTGAGGGACTTGAACCCCCGACCAATTGATTATGAGTCAACTGCTCTAACCGACTGAGCTAAGGGTCCCCTCGCTCCGAAAATCGGAATTGAGGGTGCAAAGATACAAAAAAAAATTGAAACGTGAAAAAAAAATTGTATCTTTGCAAAATGGAAACAACCAGACAACAAAAAGTAAACAGTCTTTTGCAAAAAGATCTGGCGGAAATTCTGCTTCGTGAAGTGATTGTGCCGAACACCATGGTTAGCGTAACACGCGTGAATGTCACGCCGGACATGTCGATCGCACGTGTGAATTTGAGTATTTTTGCAGTCAAAGATAAAGCCGGAGTACTGAAACAAATTCAAACCAAAAAATCCGAAATTCGCTACTTGCTCGGCGAACGGGTCAAAAATCAACTTCGAGTTGTACCGGATTTACAGTTTTTTTTAGACGACTCATTAGACAGAATGGAACGCATTGATGAACTTCTGAAAGAATAGTGAAAGTTCCGTTTTACATAGCAAGGCGATATTTGTTTGCCAAAAAATCCCGATTAGTCAACTGGGTTTCCGGAATTTCAACCGTGAGTATCACAGTTGGAACGGCGGCGCTGATCATCGTTCTTTCTGTGCTTAATGGACTACAAGATTTGGTCAAAAGTTTGTATAACAGTTTCGATCCGGATTTGAGAATTGAAGTTGTCGAAGGGAAATATTTTTTTTACGATGAAATTGATCTTGAAAAAATCGCCGAAATAAAAGGCGTTCGTGTCGTTGTACCTGTGCTTGAAGAAACGGTTTTGCTGCGCTATAACGACAGACAAGTTATCGCAACCATTAAAGGTGTCGGCGAAAATTTTGAACAACTGACAAACTTGGATCGACGTATGGTTGACGGGGAGTTTTTTTTGTCGGTTAATGAAACGCCCTTTGCTGTAGTGGGACACGGTATCGCTGTCGCAATGGGCATCAATCCGAGAAATACATTTGAACCCATCGGATTTTATGTACCGAGACGCGGACGAATAGCAAACATGATGTCGCCCGATGCTTTTTCAGTGGATTATGCTTTGCCGGCGGGAAGTTTCTCCACAATTTTGGAATACGACGAACGATTTGTCATCACATCGTTGGAATTTGCACAAAATTTGATAGGTGCGGAAGAAGAGTGGTCTGCAATTGAAATCGGCTTAACGTCCGATGCGAGATTATCTCGTGTTCAGCGACAAATTCAAGCTCTTGTCGGAGATGAATTTACAGTAAAAAATCGTATGCAGCAACAAGAACTGTATCATAAAGCTGTGCAATCCGAACGCTTGGTTATTATTCTGATCTTATCGTTTATTTTGCTCATCGCCACGTTCAATATGATAGGTTCACTCTTAATGGTTATTTACGACAAACGCAAAGACATCGCCATTTTGCGGAGTATGGGTGCTTCAACGCCGATGCTTCGGCAAATTTTTTGGCTGGAAGGTATGATGATTGCCTTTGTCGGAGGTTTTTTCGGTCTGTTTATCGGTGGCGGCATCACTTGGTTGCAACAGCATTTCGGTTTTTTGAAACTTCCCAACGCTGACGGCTTTATCGTGGAGGCTTATCCCGTTCAAATTCAGATGTCGGATTTTTTCCTTGTATTTGCAATTGTGCTAATTGTCGGATTAGTATCAAGTCTTGTTCCGTTGCGGAAAATAAAGTGAGACTTAACACAAAATTGTGAATAAATTTGGTAAATCCAAAAAAAATTCGTACCTTTGCAGTCCAATTTTGGAAAATTAATTAAAAACCCTATTAAAATGTACGCTATTGTTGACATCGCAGGGCAGCAGTTTAAGGTTGCGAAGGACCAAAAACACTTCGTTCACCGTTTGGACGCCGAAGTAGGCGACACGGTTGAGTTTGAGAACGTGCTCCTGACCGACGAAAATGGCAAAATCACCATTGGTGAGCCATTCGTTGCCGGCAAAAAAGTTACAGCGAAGGTGCTTATGCAAACTCGCGGAGAAAAAGTAATCATCTTCAAAAAGAAACGCCGTAAAGGTTATCGTAAAACCACCGGACATCGTGATTACATCACACAAATTCAAATTGAGTCTATCAGCTAAAAATTAAAAAATTATGGCACATAAGAAAGGCGTCGGAAGCTCGAATAACGGACGCGAATCACACAGTAAACGCTTAGGCGTGAAAATTTTTGGCGGACAACGAGCTATCGCCGGAAATGTTATCGTGCGTCAACGTGGAACTGCACATCACCCGGGACTAAATGTGGGTATCGGAAAAGATCATACGATTTTTGCTTTAGTGGACGGAACGGTTCACTTCCGCAAAAAACGCGACAAACGGTCTTACGTTTCGGTTATTCCGGCGTAGTCAAAAAACGAAAAAAAACGAAATGCATCGCATTTCGTTTTTTTTTTTGTATATTTGCAAAATAATTACAACCAAAACCAACCATTATGAAACAATTTTTCAAACTCGTTTTGGCAAACCTTGTTGCCGGAGTTCTCTTGCTGTTTATTTTCTTCATCTTTTTGATTGGAGCAATCGCCGGTATGGCTGCTATGGGCTCCGGCGAAGTTACAGTAAAAGACAATTCGATTTTACAAATAAACTTAGACTATCAAATGCCCGATAGAGCGATGCAGGGAGCAATCCCATCGTTTGGAGGCACAGGAACTTTGGGCTTGAATGCTGCAATGGATGCGATCCGAAGAGCAAAAACAGACGACAGAATCCGCGGCATATTTTTGAATCTAAGCAACGCAAACCCTACGAGTTTAGCCACCTTGCAAGAACTGCGTCAAACCATTGAAGAATTCAGAGAATCGGGCAAATTCGTTTGGGCGTACAGCAATAGTTATTCGCAAGGCATGTTTTACTTGGCTTCGGTTGCCGACAGAGTGTATATCCATAGGGAAGGAATCTTGGATTTTCGGGGGCTTTCAAGCCAAATTTTCTTCTTAAAAGGCACCCTCGAAAAATTGGGCGTGGACATGCAGATTGTCCGCTACGGAGAATTCAAAAGTGCTGTAGAGCCATTTATGGCAGACCGAATGAGTCCTGAAAACCGCATACAAACCCAGCAATATCTCAACTGTTTGTGGAATTCTATGCTTGCCGATATTTCAAGAGATCGCGATATTTCGAAGGACGAACTAAACCGTATTGCCGATGGAGTATTAGCCATGTTTCCAAACGATGCTAAGAAATTAAATATGGTTGACGGTGTGTTGTCCGGACCTGGTGAAATGTTGCGAATGCTCGCCGATAAAGTTGAAGCCTGTTGTCTTGATGCTCTGGAACTTATCGAACTTCGACGCTATGCAAGAGCTCCGGTAGCAAGAGAAAGAGGACGCAGCAGAGACCGCATCGCAGTGATTTATGCACAAGGCGAAATTGTAAACGGCAGAGGAGGTTCGACCAACATTGGTACGGTAAACATTCCGCGTGCAATTCGAAGTGCGGCAAACAACGACAGAGTAAAAGCAATTGTTCTTCGCGTAAATTCTCCGGGAGGAAGCGTTATAACGTCTGAAATTATTCGTCAAGAAATTTTGGCGGCAATGGAGAAAAAACCGGTTGTTGTTTCGTTTGGAAGCATTGCGGCAAGCGGCGGCTATTGGATTTCCGCAGATGCAAACGTGATTTTTGCTCAGCCTACAACCATAACGGGCTCTATCGGTGTATTCGGCGTGATTCCGAACACACAAAAACTGTTTAACGAAAAATTAGGAGTAACTTTTGATCACGTTTCAACCAATCAACATTCGGATTTTCTGAACTTGACCCGTCCGATGACCTCGTTTGAACGCCAAAAAATGCAGCGATTTGTCGACAACGCTTATTATACGTTTATCGAACAGGTTGCAGCCGGTCGAAATTTGACCAGATCACACGTGGATTCAATCGGTCAGGGTCGTGTCTGGAGTGGAATTGATGCGAAAAACCTCGGTTTAGTTGACGAAATCGGCGGGTTGCAGGATGCCATTGCAAGAGCCGCAGAGCTCGCAGAGATAGAAAATTTTAGAATCTTGACTCTTCCGAGAGAGAAAGATCCGTTTGAACAATTGATGGAAATGCTGGGCAATGCTCGAACACGAATGATTAGATCCGAAATGGGCAGATGGTTTCCGATATATGAATTGGTAAGATCTCTACCGCAAGAAGCTTCTGTGGTTGCAAGAAAACCGTATGTTTCAACGATTCAATAAATGTTGGCAAAAGTTATCGAAGGCCGTAAAATAGGTCGTGAATTGGGTTTTCCGACGGCGAATTTGGAATTTTTCAAACCCGATGAAATGCCGGAGGATGGCGTTTATGCAGTAGATGTGCAGTTTGGAAACGAAACATTTATCGGCGTGTTGAATGTTGGAACCCGCCCTACATTCGGGGTTTCCGAAAGAACGGCCGAAGTTCATATCTTGGATTTTTCACGGGAAATTTATGGGGAAACGTTGGAAATAGCCGTCAAAAAATTTATCCGCAAAGAAAAAACATTTGACAATCTCGAGAATTTAAAAAAACAGATTGAATTGGACAGAAACAATGCGCGGTGCTTCGACTACGCTCAGCATCCGTGCGGTCGCGGTCATTGAGCGTAGTCGAAATGCCCGCGATATTTTGTCAGAATTTGCTCTACCAACATTTCTACCGAACTGTCGGACGTGTCGATAATCAAATCATAATTGGACAAGTCCAGACAATCCACACCATAAATGGATTTATAACGGCGATTTTCGACGTTTTGACGCTCAAGAAGGGTTTTGACTCTTTCTTGCAAATCGGCGGCTTCAGGCTCGTTGAAACGTGTTTTATCGCTTAAAACCCGCTGAGCGGCAATTTCCGGTTGAACTGTTGCATAAATTTTGAACGATTTCGGCACAAAATACCATGCCATTCTAGAGTCCAAAACATACCGCGAATTGCTGCCGTCATTAATTGTACGCAGATTGTCGTCAATGTATTTATCAATACTCAGATCGGTTTCCGAAAGATAATTCAATTGCAAGGCGTCCATACCACGTTCGGCGGCCAGCTTACGAAAAAGCATGCCCGTTGAAAAATAAGTATAATCCAATACTTCTGCCAAACGTTTGGCAATGGTGCTTTTCCCGCTACCGAGGTCTCCGGCGATTGAAATCATAATTTATAGGTGTTTCCAATTTTGGCGAAGCAGCAACACAACATATCCTACAGCTATGGCAAATAAAGCAGAAAGCATGATGTTGAAAAGCGTGCGGTTTGCCGGTGTTTTAAGTGCCAGAAACGGCTGAATCACAGTTAATGGCCGTGTAAGCATGAGGCCGCGTTGCAACTCTAAAAGATGATCTTGCAACTCTAAAATTTCTGCAACATAAGTTTCTTCTTGGTTTTGAATCATCAACGGCATATTTCCGGGAATCATGACCAGCGGACTTCTTTCGATGTTTATTCTTTGAAATTCTCTCAATTGCTCAATTTCTGTTTCGATAGCCTCTTGCATTAAAAGATTATTTCTTCTGAAAACGGTCAAGCGTTCTTCTATGAAGGGTTCGTTTTCGATGAAAGACACAAGGCTTTGTTCCAAATTGTCAATAGCTGTGTGATTACTAACTCTAATTTGGATGCGAACGAATTCTTCGGTAATAGTATCTATTATAATACGTTGTGATGCGTCTGTTGTACGATGCTGCGACACAATAATTCTTTCCTGTTCTATATTATCTGCATGAATACGGAGAAGGTTTTCTGCTTTATTAACAGGAATACTTAATACTGTTGCCAGGGCATGAGGGTTGTTTTCCCGAATCAGTAAATTTAGGCTGTTGAAGCGGTCGACGATTTGTGCGCTTGGAATAAGCTGTACTTCAGCCAACATTTCGGACTGAAAAAACGGATCTCGTAAATGCTCTCTAAGATAACCGCCCCCGCCCCCGAGAATGGCAAGTATAAGCAAAACCCAAAAATGTTTTTTTGTAAAGCGAAGAAAATGCAAGAGCCCCATGAAAAGGCCACGAATACCGTGTCCGATACCAGTAAATATTCTTCCGACTACATCGATCAGGTCTATTTCTTTAGATTCTGTTTGAGTTTGAGGAGTGGGGCTTTCTGACATGATATTTTAATTTTTGAATTTACAAAGATACGAAATTTTTAATTACTGTACAAACGGCTACATTTTTGAATCCAAATTTTTACCTTTTTCATCATGGTCAAAATTTCCCAAAAACTCTTTCATTGCACTAACGACATCCGCCTTTTTGGTATTTGGATTTTGAAATAACGTTGTTAATGTTGAAAATAGGGCATCAATTTCCGATACTGGGCGTTTAGGCGCATTTTGAATTACACCTAATGCATGGAAATTCACCAAATCGACACTCTCAGTATCGGTAAAAAACTCTTCATAGCCTTTTTCGCCGGTAGTATCGGAATTGAAATAAAAAACAGGATAATCCGTGTCTGTTTCCCTGCGATTTTTTGCTACTTGTCGAGCAGTTTCTTCGGATTCACACTCAACGGCTTTATAACCTAAATTATTGAGAAATCTTGTGGCAATTTCGGAAAACGTGAGCATTTGTTCGGGCTGCAGTTTTGGAAAAAAAATCTCGCCTGAATTGCCAAGAATGCATGCCAACATGCAAATTTCACCACTTTCATCCGGAGAAACAAAATATCGCCGAACATCGTTAGGAGCAGATAACGGCTGTCGCTTCAACAAACGTTGAATAAACCCATCTAACAACGATCCGTTGGAAAATGCAACATTGGCAAAACGTGCTGTTGTGATGGGATACTTTGTTGAATAGGCCATAATCATGTCTTCCATGATTTTTTTCGAGCCGCCCATGATATTAACCGGATTGGCAGCTTTATCTGTGGAAACGCAGAAAAAATGTTTTGGCGGAAATGCTATTAACAAATCAAGCAGTTTTCGTGCATTGGTAACGTTATTTTTGAGCAAGGCCTCAACAGAATAAAGGTCTTTTTCCGAACGAACGTGTTTGTGTGCCGAGAAATTAGCGACAATATCAAATCCACCTTCTTTTTTGAATATCTTTTCAAAAACGGAATCGGAAAAATTGATCGGATAAGTTACGTAGTTTTCAGGAACGTAGCCATCCGCGGTACTCCTCAAATCTCGAGTGAGCTCGGTTAGTCCGTTTTCGTTGATGTCAACCACAAAAAGTTTTGAAGGTTTAAACTTCAAAATTGCACGAATAAACGAAGCTCCAATGGTTCCGGCACCGCCGATAACCAAAACAGACTTGTTTTCGACTTCTGTGCGTAATTTTTCTTTGTTTGCTTCGATATCTTCGGCAAACATACTTTTGTCGCGAAACGTAATGTTTGCAGCAATAAATTGAGGAATGTTTATCATGTTAAATAATCGGGTTTTGTAGGTAAATTTTTAAACCACTTGTAGTGAAGTTCGCTTTTTGGAAAAAGGATAGCCCAAAAAGTCAGAATCATAATTTTGACATCTACGGAAAAAGAGAGATTTTTCTGATACCAAAGTTCTAATGCGCCTTTGTAAGGAGCAACTTTTTCTTTGTAAATTTCTTTGGGATCACCCCCTTGCGATAGAATCTTTTCTTCGTCTCGAAAAACAATAGAGCCTATGCCGGTAATACCCGGAGTTAGATCTGCTATTTTCTCTTTCACTTTGTCAGAGTACATCTCAAAATGTTTTTCTACGAGAGGCCGAGGTCCTACTACCGACATAGAACCTAACAGGACATTGAAAATTTGCGGAAGTTCGTTTATTTTGGTTTTTCTCAAAAAACCACCGAATGGCAATACACGAGGATCGTTGCGTGTCGTGATGGTCCCTGTTCCGATATTCGGACTATTTTTAAGCATGGTTGCAAATTTCCAAATATAAAACGGTCGATTTTTTTTGCCGATTCGTTTTTGAAAATAAAACACTTCGCGTTCGCCGGTGAGAAGTAAGATAATCATGCAAGCAATAAGAATGGGGCTTAAAATCAGCAATGCAGTTAGAGCCAAAATAAAATCGATTATGCGCTTAAAAATTTTTTTGTAAATCATTGTTTTGTGGTATTTTGAAACGAGTTGAGCGTGTGCAATAAGCCGTCTTCAACATTGATTGGCAACTGTTCTATTCCTATTGCCGACTTCATTTTCCTGTTAGACACAACATAGTTTTCTGTTAATTTTTGTAATTGTTGGGCGTTGAATGGAAGTTTGCAAAAAGTTCCGATTTTTGCCATTGCGGTAATAAAGGAACGATTGATTTTCCAAATTCTTGCTTTTTTATTTGCTGTCTTTGCGATCAACTCTATTAGTTTGTTTGTCGAAATAGGCTTGTCGTCAGCTAAATGATAAATTCCGGACTCGGGCTTTTGTGTTATAAACTGTTCAACAATATATGACAAATTTTGTATGTTCAAAAAAGAACGTTTGTTTTCGAAACTTCCCAATGGATATGGAAGCCCTGTGTTTACCAAGCGATATAGTAAATTCAGGTTTCCTTTATTTCCGGGTCCGTGGATCATACAAGGACGGAAAATATACACGTTTTTTTCGTTCCATTTTTTGCTTTGCATGTATTCTTCAGCTTTTCTTTTACTTTCGCCATAAGCTCCAATCGGTTTTGGAGCGGCATCTTCGGTCAAACAATCTCCCTCGACTATGTCTGCAACAGCTTTCACAGAACTAAAAAAGATGAACTGCTTGGCTTTTGACTGTAAAAAATAGTCAAATGTTTTTTTTGTTAAGTCGGTATTAATGTCAAAATAGATATGGTCTCCGTTTTTATTCTTAATATCGTGGGCTTTGCCGGCTAAGTGGATAACTACATCTAAATTATCCCATGGCAATATATTCAAGTCGTTCCACGAATAGTAATGAGAATAAACATCAGACTCTTGTTTCAACACATCCAATGCTAAAAGAGTGTGATGTTCTCGGAGATAGTCTGATAAATTAGTTCCGATAAATCCGTATGCACCAGTGATGAGTATATTCATTATTTAAATTCTTGACAACGTCCTGTATATTTCTATGGTTTTATTAACCACATTTTCTATGGAAAACTCTTTCTCCGCTAATAACCTCGAATTTTGTGAATACATTTCCATTAAGTTTTTATTTTCAACAAATTCAAGTATTGCAGATGCCAAAGCCTCTACATTTTTGGCTTCTACCAAACGACCATTATAACCATCTATCACACATTCACGACAGCCAGGTACATCTGTAGTAATTATGGGGCGGCCAATGGCACAGGCCTCTATCAACGATTTGGGTAATCCTTCTCGATAAGAAGGAAGCACGACAACCGATGACTGTTGATAAACAGAAATCATATCTTTCTGAAAGCCTATCCATTTAATGTAATCACTGTCTATTTTTTTTTGTAGCTCATAGGGTTGAATTGTAGCGAGATTTTCAAGATCGCAATCTCCTGCTAGGATAAATTCTGCTTTGTCTTCTATTTTTGACTTCAAGATATTTGCGGCATCAATAAGCTCTCCCAATCCTTTATCGTATAACATACGTGCAGGAAATAAAAATTGCATTTTATCGGTTTGTGGTAGTTTCGTGTAAGAATATTTGGATAAGTTTACTCCAGAACCTTTGATCAGTATTATATTTTCCTTTGGGACCAATTTCATTTTGCTAATGAAGTCAACATCTTCAGGATTTTGAAGGATAAAACGAAACGTTTTTGACTTAAACGCAATGGGAATCATACGACGCATAATTTGCTGTGTCAACCCATTTCTATCTCCAGTAAAATTATAGCCTAATCCGCTAATGGCATTTACTACATTTTTATGTCCAAGCATTTTTGCCACTAACGAACCCAACAAACATACCTTCAATGTAACATGATGTATAATGCAGGGCTTGTGCTTCCGATATAATTTATACAGCAGAGAAACACATTTTAGTTCATGAATAGGGTTGCTTCCCGAACGCTCAAAAGGAATATCAATAAAACGAAATCCATAACTTTCTATTTTTTCCCTATGCCCGGTATTGGCACAAACGATGGTAACATCATATCCTTGTTCCTTTGCCGCCAATGCTATAGGTAGCCTGTGAGACAAAAGGAACCAGTCCACATTTACAACTATAAATAATTTTTTCATGGATATGACTTTGCTCTACACTATATTTTTCATATACCACTTTTGAAAAACAAACAAATTCCACAATTTGTTTTTGTGATTTTCTTTTCCTCGTAAATGTTCGTCAACAATTTTTTGAACAACAGCATAGTTAAATAATCCTTGCTGTTCCACAAATTCTTTGCTTAGCATTTGAATGAGTCCGTCTTTCAAATCTTTTCTAAACCAATGGTCAACAGGAACACCGAAGCCGGCTTTGGCAAATCTCAAGGTTTGAGGAGGAAGAATATCTTTAAACGCTTCTTTCAAAATAAACTTTTTTTGTTTTCCGTTGATTTTGAAGTTTACCGGCATACGATAGGCCATTTCGGCAATTGATGATGCAATGAAGGGTGCTCGTGTTTCCAACGAGTTCATCATAGACACTCTGTCCGTTTTAACAAACATATCGCCTTCGAGCACAACTTTCAGGTCTGTATAGAATCCTTTTTCCATCATACTGCCATTTTGATAATGATCGTACACATTTTTTATGTGTGGCTTGATATCTGCATTCCAATCTTTTGTTAATAATTCTCTGCGCTCCTTATCTGAAAAACTTAAGCACATCATGCTGTAATGCAAATCGAAATCCGAATATTCGGCATTTCTGATTACCTTTTTCATTTTTCTCAAAAGAACATTCGTAAAACGGCTGTGAGGTACAATGTTTACAAATTGAGAACATAAACTCCGAACCCACAAGGGAAGATTGTTAAATTTTTGAACATAAAACGGTGCTAGATATTTGTCATATCCTCCAAACAGTTCATCGGCACAGTCGCCCGTCAGCACCACATCGACTTTTTCTTTTGCAAGTTTGGCAACGAAAAAAGACGGAATAGCTGACGAATCCCCGAAAGGCTCATCATAGTACGAAATAATATCATCCAAAATATGCAGGGCATCTTGATAGCCCAAATAATGAACCGTATGTTCAGACTTAATACGATCGGCTATAACTTGTGCCCGCATGCTCTCATCGTATTCCTTTTCTCTAAAACCGATTGTAAAAGTATTTATCGGTTTTTCTGAAAATCGACTCATCAATGTTGCAATAATACTCGAATCTATACCCCCGCTCAAAAAAGCTCCAACCGGAACATCTGCGACCATTCTTTGCTTTACGGAGTTTTCCAACAGGTTTCTTAAATCCGTTTTGCAAGCTTCAATATCAGTATATTTTTCGCCAATGTTTTGGGTTAAAATATCGTAATATTTATAGTCTTGTGATTCGAAATTATGTATGCTCAAATAATGTCCTTGCTTTAATTTTTGAGCACCTTTGTAGATGGTATAAGGAGCTGGAATATAGGACAGCGACAAAAACAAATTCAAACCCATCGGGTCAATATGCTTTGTTTCTATGAAAGGATTAATAGCTTTAAGTTCGGACGCAAAAAAGAAGGCTGAATCGTCTTGGAAGTAATAAAGTGGCTTTTCGCCGAATTTATCACGGGCAATAAATAATGTATCCGCATTTGAATCATAAATAGCAAAAGCAAACATTCCTTCGAGCATATTCAACAAACGCTCTATACCAAACTCCTCATAACCATGTATAATGACTTCTGTGTCGGACTGCGTATAAAATGTGTGTCCTTTTTGTTGCAATTCCTGCTTGAGTTCTTGAAAATTGTAGATTTCGCCGTTGAACACAATGGCAATGGACTTGTCTTCGTTAAAGATTGGTTGATTACCGGAACTTACATCAATAACTGATAGTCTCCGATGTCCAAGTCCTACATTTTTGTGACAGTAAAAACCTTCTGCGTCGGGACCTCTTTGTGTGAGTTTGTCCGACATTTTTTTTAATTCGGGCCCCTCAACAAGCCCTGCTTTTTTTACTATACCTACTATTCCGCACATTTTTCAAAAAACTTATTGAATAAATTTTCGCTATAGTCGTTCATCATAATTTTCCAAAACACCTTTTACATCATAAACAAAACCATCTTTTTTCAATAATTGCCGAATGTTTATTGTTTTGAAATCGTTGTGTGCAACAGCAAGTACGACAGCATTGTAGGCTTGATTTTTAAGTGTTGTTGTGTCTCCATTCAAAATATCTATGCCATATTCATGCTTTGTTTCTTCTGAAGAGGCTAGGGGATCGTAAACATCAACATTCACATCATAATCTTTCAACGCATTGACAACGTCAATCACTTTTGAATTTCTTATGTCCGGGCAATTTTCCTTAAATGTGATTCCTAGAACCAAAACGTTAGATCCTTTTATGTTTTGATTCCGCTTGATCATGCCTTTTATCACTTGTTTGGCGACATATTCGCCCATGCCGTCGTTCATTCGCCGTCCTGCCAAAATAATTTCGGGATGATAGCCGTATTCTTGTGCTTTTTGTGCCAAATAGTATGGGTCGACACCAATGCAATGACCACCCACAAGTCCGGGCTTAAACGGCAAAAAATTCCATTTGGTAGCGGCCGCAGCCAACACATCTTGCGTATCAATACCCATTCGGTTGAAGATTTTTGCCAATTCGTTTACAAAAGCGATATTAATGTCTCGCTGAGAATTTTCTATGACTTTTGCCGCCTCCGCTACTTTGATAGATGTTGCCAAGTAAGTTCCGGCGGTTATGACCGATTTGTAAATGGCATCTACTTTTTCACCGATTTCTTTTGTCGAACCGGCAGTAACTTTTACAATTTTCTCAACCGTACGCTCTTTATCGCCGGGATTAATCCTTTCGGGCGAATATCCCACAAAAAAATCTTTATTGAACTTTAAACCTGATTTTTTTTCGAGTATCGGCACACAATCTTCTTCGGTTGCACCCGGATATACGGTTGATTCGTAAACAACAATATCACCTTTTTTCAAAACAGATCCTATTGTTTCGCTCGCTTTTATCAACGGAGTTAGGTCGGGATGATTGTTCTTGTCAACGGGAGTCGGAACCGTTACAACATAAAGGTTGCAGTCTTTTACATCATCTACCGAAGTTGTGCAGAATAAACCTTTGGTAAATTGTCCGGAAAGATTGTTTATCAGGACAGACTTTAGGGTATCCGAATCAACTTCCAAAGTTGAATCCTCACCGTTTTGTAGTTCTTCTACGCGATTGGAATTGATATCGAATCCGACGACCGGATATTTGGTCGCAAAAAGCTGTGCCAATGGTAATCCAACGTAGCCTAATCCAATAACTGCAATTTTAATTTCCATATGTTTTTGTTTTTAGCGTAAATTATTCCAGTACCATTCTACGGCTTCTTTTAGTCCTTGTTTCATGTTGAACTTAGGATCATAGCCTAATAATTTTTTTGCTTTATCCACAGATGCTAACGAATGTGGAATATCTCCTAAGCGTTCCGGTCCATGAATAACGGCAATGTTAGCAATTTTTGGGTCATATTCTGACAAGTATTTTTTTAAATATTGAACTAACAGATTTAATGTTGTTCGTTCGCCGTAAGCGGCGTTGTATACGGTATTTACAGCGTTTGTGTTTATTGTTTCGAGTGCCAATAAGTTCATTTGAATCACGTTGTCGATATATGTGAAATCACGTGAATATTCGCCATCACCGTTGATGATCGGTGACTGATGATTCATAAGTTGTTTCACAAACAAAGGGATTACTGCGGCATAAGCTCCATCCGGATCTTGTCGCCGACCAAACACGTTGAAATAACGTAATCCGATGCATTCCAATCCGTATGTTTTTGAAAAAACATCGGCATAAAGTTCGTTCACATATTTTGTAACTGCGTAGGGCGAAAGAGGTTTACCAATAATATCTTCCTCTTTGGGCAAAGATTTAGAGTCACCATAGGTAGACGAAGACGCAGCATAAATAAACCGTTTAACTTTTGCATTGCGAGCAGCAACAAGCATATTTACGAAACCATCAATGTTTACATTGTTTGTTGTAATCGGGTCTTTAATGGAACGCGGAACCGAGCCGAGCGCAGCTTGATGCAATACGTAATCAACACGTTTGACAGCATTTTGACAATCTTCCGGATTTCGAATATCACCCTCGATTAGTTTAAAGTTAGGATTATTCAAAAAAGACTCAATATTTTCTCTTTTTCCGGTCATAAAATTATCTAAACAGATAACTTTGCAACCCTTTTGTAGTAAGGTTTCACACAAGTTTGATCCGATAAAACCGGCACCTCCGGTAACTAATACGCTATTCATTGGATATAGGATTTAATACTTTAGTATTCGTAAAATATGTACTTGCCGTCCATCGTTGATATTTAGAAAATATAAACCGGCTGAAAACGGACTTATATCTATTTGTGTGGTTTGAGCACTCACAGATTGTTGCAATAATACCCTTCCTGTTATGTCGGTTATGGTAACAAAGTACGTACCGGAAGTCTCGAATTGCAGAGTGAATATGCCGTCTGTTGGATTAGGAAACGTGCGGGCAATTGATGAAACATAGGAAATCTGTATGTTTGATTTCTGTTGTACTGTTACGTTGCAAACAGCAGTCTTACTACCGTCTTCGGTGGTTGCGGTGATGGTAGCAACACCCTCAGCAATACCGGTTACTTTACCGGTTTCATTTACAGTAGCAACATATGGATTGTCGGACATCCATGTTACAGTCTTGTTGGTGGCGCTGTCCGGAATAATAATTGCTGTCAAAATTTCACTTTCGCCAATGTCCAATAATATGCTGTCTTTGTCAAGACTTATGTTTGTTACACGAATGTAGATTACCTCTGCCGTTTGAAGAAAGATAGTTTGCGTTGCAGTTCCTCCCAATCCGTCGTCCAAAGAAAGTACAATTGTACGTTGCGAAGAATCTTGATACACTAACCAGTAGGCAATAGTAGTGTCTGTGCTATATAAAATACCAGCGGTGGAATTATAATTTAACCAGTCGGGTTTTTGCACCACAGTTATTGCCGGAACATATAAAACGCTTCGATGTCCGAAATGGTAATAAGGAAAAAAACGAGTGTTTGAAAACAAATTCATGCAAAACGATAGCCCCGGACGAACACTATCGAAAGCTGCATACATGAAAGGATACGGTATTGCGATAACATCAGAAATTAGACTTTCTTGTCCAAACGTATCTCGTGCGGTAATGCGGAAAAAACTGAATGGTGCAACATCTTTGTCGAAGGGAATGATAAACGAAGTGGAATCAGTGAATGCAAAAAAAGTCTGTTCGCTTGGAGAAAATCCGCTTGTTTCGTTGGAAGCATAAATCACAAAATAATCGGGTTGATTTCCGATTGGATTTCGTTCCCAACTTAATTTTATGGATTGCCCTACGATTTCTGCTTTTCCGTTTACCGGACGCATCACACCGTGAGGTGTAAACGACCAAGTGTCGCTCCACTCGCTCCAAGCACCGCGAGCGTCTTTTGCTCGAACACGCCAATAATAAGTTTCTCCGTGGTTGAGCCAACCGGTTTCTTCAACTTTGAAATATGGTCGAATAGAATCTTCGCCAAAAGTAGATATACGACGATTAAAATTGGGCGAAAGAGGAAACAGCATACGGCTATCTTGAGATAGCATAAATTCATAGTCCACAATTTCATCACCATCATCGTCGGTTGCCACTTCCCATTTGAAGGCAAAAAACAGACTGTCTACATTTGCTTGATGTAGTGGAAAAACCGGAGCCGCTGGTCTATTTGGAGGAGTGTTTTCCCACGATTCTTGCCACTTAATAGTCACCTCTGCATTTCTGTACGGATCGTTTCCGTTGGCATCGGTGTATTTGATTGTGTTTTTGCCTAATCTGAACTTTGGAAGAAAAAATCGGGAACATTGAAACGTTGTTTTCACAACCAGAGAGTCTATTCCGGAAGCCCAAGCAGAATCTTTTGGATGAAACAGAAATTTAAGAAAGTACCGATACAAAGCATCTTTTTCGAGGGGGGCAACCTTATCATGCAAATTGACAGAATCAACAAACTGTCCTGTTTGTTGTGATGTGTGAACACGCATCCAATTAATACTATCTATAGAATAGTATATGAATATACTATCATTCGTTGAGGCTTGATACAAGTGTGCAACTATGTTAATGTCCAAAACCGGAAAAGGCAAATCAAACATTATAACAAATTTCCCCTGCGTGTTTCCGTTTCGCGGGTGAAAATTCGGACGCCCCTCTTGGGTTTTTATTGTTAGATTCAACGTATCGTTTAGCACATAACTCAAATTTACATTTAGGAAGTTTTGACGATACAAATGTATACTGTTTGATATAATATATTTCACATCTTCCAAGTACGAGAATCCCCATCCCAACCTGTCGTTGAGTTGATGCATCAAAGAAGGCTCAGAATAATCGAAAATCAGCTTTTCTCCTGGCCTAAGCACAAAATCAAAACTATAAGGAGGCCGCCACTTACGACCGTCTGTGTTTGGCACATCATAAATTAATGATGTGAAAAGGTCTCGATCATAATCATATATTGTTCCGCTGAGGTGTCTGGTTCTTCTTATCAGAAATTTATCATTAATAATATCATCTAATCCGGCAATCGCGTTATTGCATAATTTTTTGTAAAAAACTTGTTCGTGTCCATCAAATAGAAGAAATCTTCCATTCACAAGAGCTTGCACGGTATGATGATGAGTTTGCAGAATTTGCTCTGTAGGAATATCCAATGCCTGCAACATCCACCACATATTCCGAGCAAAACCGCTGCAACTTGCATACCCATAGACAAAAATAGCCTTATACTTGTCATAAGCATCTTGACTCGGTGCAAATCTACCAACAATATTATTTTTCACAAACGTATAAATCGCAAACAGGGTATCAATTAGAGAGTTGCTTGAAGCCAGAATACCATCCAACATTTTCTGTTCATCAAAAAAATTTATATTATTAACCACTATTCTTGGCGAAATTAATGGTTTTGTAGAGTTGTTCGTTATAGAGATTTTCTTCAACGGCTCGAACTTTCGCACAAAACTTTGAAAACCCTTTGTAGTTGTATTACTGGCATCCAAGAGTCCACCCACTTGAACTGTGTCTTTAGCCAGTCCATCGCCTTGCAAAATTAAAATTTGATGTTTATGGTTTATTGTCTGGGCAAAAGCTAATGAACCCAAACAGCAAAATATGAAAAACAAATATGGTTTACAACGGTTCATCGGTATTTATTTATGGTTTCAACTAATGAACTTGCAAAATCTTTTTGGTTGGCAAATGTCGAATGTGCATTTTCAGAAACTTTATTTGCCAAATCTATATCGCTAACGATTTTTTTCAATTGCTCAATCGTTGGTGTTAAATTAAAATCATCGCTTATTATTACCGCGTTTTCTCCATTTTTAGCATAATTGCGAATTTCGCCTACATTGGTCAAAACGCATATCAAGCCGTGTTGCATAGCCTCAACCACCGACATTGCCATACCTTCCACTTCGCTGGTTTGAAAATAAAAATCGTAGCTTGAAAATAATTCTTGCACTTTGCTTGATGCGATTTCGCCTTTCAAAAAAATGTTTTCTTCTAACTGGTTTTCTTTGATTAAATTTTTGACCAAATCCATCGTCCCGTCATCTCGTCCAAACAAGTCAACTTCAAAATTCAATCCTTCATCGTTCAGTTTCTTCACTAAAGTTACCAAGCGATCGATACGCTTTTGTTCGTGAAAACGCCCAATAAACAAGGCTTTTAAAGAAATAGACAGTTTGGAATTCCATTGTTTTGATGATTGAAATCTTAAAAAAGAAATGATTTCAATTGGTTTTTTAACGCCTTGTTTTTTTACGAATTTTTTTGCAGAAATAGAGTCGCAAAAAACAACATCTGCCGATTTTAAGGCTAATTTTGTAAATAGTTTATCGAAAAAATGAAAATAAATAGAGTTGTGTATAAACTCAGCATACGCTGTTTTAGGTCGGATCAACCTTGTCAAAATGCCTATAGGTGTGGCTTTCCACAAAGAAGTAACAATGACATTAGGTTTGAATTTTAGAACATAAAACAGGGCTTTGAAATAATTAAATGGGAATCGCTTGAAAAAAATGATGTTTTTTCGTTCGCTTTCAGAAAGACCAGCAATGAGATTGTGATTACAGCTACCCAAGCAAACTAGCCGAAAGTCGAAACTTTTGTTCAACTCCGACACTGCACTCATTAAAGCAACTTCGGCACCTCCTATTTCGAGGCTTGGAATGATGTAGACTAATTTTTGTTTTTGCACAGAATATAGTATTTCATTTGCATATAGCGGATTAGCGCCTTTAACTTCTCTTTCAATGGCACCTCTTTATATTTCAAAATATCTTTGTAATACATAGCGACCCCCTTAGGATTGCGTCTAAAAACTCCCTTAATATTGCTGGTATAGCCATCACCTAAATAATCACACATATAAACTGGGTCATCTACAAAAAGAAGAGGATATTTTCGAGACAATTTATTCCAAATATACCCCTCCGGCACAAATTTCTCATTTTTTGGAACAGGAAACGGGTATTCTTTGAGTTTTTTTGTTACAAATATCTCAGCTTTGTCTCCCCCCACACCATACTTAAAAGCAACATCAAGCGAGGAAGCAACAAAACTTTGATACGGGAATTTTGGACCTATAATTTCACCTGTACGATGTGACTTCTTTCTAAAGCATAATCCTCCTAAGTTTGGATCGTCGGCAAAATTTTTCCATATAGAATGGATTTTTTCTATAGCATCGAACGTTAAAAAATCATCACTATCAACGTTAAAAAACAATTCGCCTTTTGCTTCCAAAACACCTCGATTAATCGCTCTTTGTTTTCCACCATTTTTTTGCTTAAGGTAACGTATCGACAACTGCCTTTCGCTCAAAAATTGTTCTACTAGCAATTCTGTGTCATCGGTTGATCCATCGTCAACGATAAGCCACTCAAAGTTTTTATCGCTTTGTTCTATCAACGATTTATACAATTGATTCAATGTATAAGCCCTATTGAAAGTTGGTGTAAAAACAGTGGTTGTCATATCAAATACTTATAAAATATAAAAAAAGCGAACAAAAAAGATCATCAAATATAATCCTAAAAAGCTAACGTATATGAGTCTATTTTTCCAATTATCTTTGAAAATGCAAATAAACGCAGGAAGAAGAATAATGTATGCATAAAAATTAAAAGACATTATAAATCTGATTACAATCTCAAACTGTTGAAATAATCCTGCCAAAATTACGGCAAAACCTAAATATGTGATAGCCATCCTTATGTGTTTGTTGTGTTGCACCAGCGTTTGCTTGAAATACAAAGCAACGCCTAATACAGACAGCATTACAAAATAAGCGAGCCAATTAATCCCTCTTTCGCTGTTTATTATATGGTTTACTAAAATCTCTCCTCTAGGAATATGTTCCGAAACCATAATAACAAGGTTTGGTATTATACCGAAGTATCCTATCAAAAAGGAAGCAACAATTGCTAAAATTAAGACCCTATCGCTTCGCAAAATCCTGTACAAAGGAAATATGAGCAAATATATTAGAGAACTTGCATGAAATAAAGAAGCGAACAAAATCAACAAAATTGCTCGAAAATACTTTTTTTCCGGTATCCAATTCAATAAAGGAAACAAAATGACCAATGCTATTGTTTGTCTGAAAAGAATTAAACCATTCCACCCCCAAAAATGTCCGACGTAAACTAACAGTGCAATGAACCAAAATTGTGTGTAACGGCTTATTTGAAATGTAACACCAAGTACACAAAATACGACAATGATTCCCATTGCCAAAATTGCATCTTCGACAAAGATTTTGATAAAACAATTAACCAGATTAAACCCTGTTTCAAATCCGTGAAACTCCCCTCGATATACTCCACTAATGTAGTCCGAAATGGACGGCAAACGATTATAATTACTCACATAATTGAGAATATCAGTAGCGGGGATTTTATCAAAAATGTAAAACGAAAAACCGGCAATAGCAATAGATAAAAATAAGTAAATTATCTTTCTATACTTGGTTTGTTTTGTAAAAACGTCGTTAAACGAAAATACAAAAACAATTAAATAAAATGAGCATAGCAGCAAAAGCATTTTACGACAAAAACAACTTGGTTATTAGGCAAAAGTGTTGAAAAATATTTTCATGCGATTTCTAAATGAATATCTCTTGTCCGTTAAAATAAGAAGCATTAATACAGAGTATACAACTCGAAATAACCAATAAACAAACATATTTGAGTGTTTCTTTAAATATATGAATCGACTTTTGTCAAACATTATTCTTTGTTTTGGTGATTTTGTGCCAGTGTCGAAACTTCCGCCTTCTAAGTGAATTATTTGAGGGCCGTCAATAATATAGCACATCAATGCGTTATTAGACATTCGCTTTTGCAGATCAACTTCTTCAAAATACATAAAAAAACATGGATCAAATCCCCCCATTTGAGACATGGTTGATCTGGCTAAAAACATGTCCGCTCCGCAAATAAAGTCCACAGGAAAAAAAGACTGTTCTTTATTAAAAAAATTCCTATGAGAATACTTTTTTTTCAAAAACTTATCCCAATAAAACCTAAGAGAATTAAATGCTGTTGGAAAAACTCCAAACGAAGCCGTTGGCACCAATTCTTTATTTAGAAGAATTGCTCCAATAGAACCAATTGTGTCGTGTGTTGGAAACTGGCTGTAAAAATCAAAAAATATTTTGACAGCATTATTTAACAAAACTGTATCCGAATTCAATAAAAATAAGTATTTTCCTTTGGCATATTTGACACCCAGGTTATTGGCTTTACCAAATCCTAAATTTTCAAAACTTTCCACGAGTGCTATATTGGGAAAAAGACTCTTTATCATTTGTTGCGAGCCATCAGACGAAGCATTATCAACTATTATTATCTCAAACACTATATCCTGTGTTTTTGCAAACACGGACTCTATGCACTGTCTCAGCAGATCTTTTGTATTGTAATTAACTATGATTATCGAAACATCCATTACAGTCTGGTTGTTTTTTAAATTGTTTTTATGTAGCTTTTGTTTAATTCTTTCACCACAACCATCGGCCATTTCCAATTCTGGTAACATGCCTGTGCTATTCCCGGAGCGAGTATCAAGGCCCAAACACCCATTTGGGTATAGTTCAAAAACACAAATAATAATACAACAGCTGTTGCTCCCGAAATCAGAGAAGCTTTGAAAAACGGCACTTCGTTTTTGGTTAATAAAAAACCTCCGGCTACAGCGTGATTTGTTTCTAAAAGAAAAACAAATAATGCAAAAGCAACAAAAGACTTCGGCAACAATGGAGTTTTACTACCAATTAAACTTAACAGCCAGTCACCAAAACCGATCAAGCCTGTTCCGAAAAAGACAAATGTGGCAAACAAGAGCAAGCAGGCTTTTAGATAAAGACGTTTTACTTCATATAGGTTGCTTTGTGTTCTGTATTGTGCAATTTTTGGTTGATAGGTCAAAAAATAAACCGAAGAAAGAGCGGAAACAATGGCAATAATTTGAATAGTTATACCATAAGACGCTATCACATCCAAAGATAAATATAACGAACCAATGATAATTGCCGAACGAGTGGCCAAAAAACCGCCAAGTCCGGTTAGCCCAAGTTTAACGGCATTAGGAGATATTAATTTAAGAATTTCTTTGCGAGACTGTGCAATTACGCCGTGCAAATGTCGCTTGAAATCTGCTGTGTATATCGTGTAATACGACAAAACTCGTCTAATGATAACCGACAATGCTTGTGCACTGACGACAGCAATCAAATTAAACTGCAATAATATCATCACAACGGCCACAAGTAAATAAACGATTTGTGCGATGGCTTGAATCTGTTTGGCCCTCTTCACTAATCCCTGTCCTTGCAACAACGAATCATAATACAACGTATAGAGCGAATATGAATTAATGATACATAAAATCGCCCATGATATATAGACCTCTGTATGGCTGTACGAATAGTTTCTTAAGATAATGGTTATATAATAAGTTCCTGCGGTTACCAACAAAATAAATAAAACTAATGCCGCACGCCCATAAAACCAACGCATGGCGTTGATTAAACCCTTAAATAAACTATAATCTATTTCTCCTGTGTTATTATTTTCTACAAGCAGGTGCCCGGTTTTTTTCAGCTTTTTTACACCACTTACAACATACGAGACATTTCGTGCAAAAGAGGGATTAAAACCGAAATCAAGCATACTGCTTAAGGTAATAATGGTTAGAAAGATAGTCCAAATTGCCATTGTCTCTTGAGGAAAAGCCTTAAGAACAAATGGCAACAATATCACCCCAGCTCCTATCTGCAAAAATGTAGCAGCATAGCTCCAAAGTACATCTTTTCGTCCTATTTGCATAATTTCATATCGTTCTTACAAAATGACTTTCCGAAAATATTCTATCGTTTTTCTCAAACCCTCTTCCAATTCAACCTTCGGCTCCCAACCAAGTTTTTCTTTGGCCAAAGAAATATCCGGACAACGTTGCTTCGGATCATCGGAAGGCAGAGGTTGAAAAACAATTTTAGACTTTGTCCCGGTTAATTCAATCACTTTTTCGGCAAGCTCCAACATCGTAAATTCGCCCGGATTTCCGATGTTTACAGGTCCAATAAAATCGTTTTCCGTATTCATCGTGCGGATCAACGCTTCGACTAAATCATCGATGTATTGAAAACTCCGCGTTTGCTTGCCGTTGCCGTAAATGGTGATGTCTTTGCCTTGCAGGGCTTGCACAATAAAATTCGACACCACACGCCCATCGTCGGGGTGCATGCGGGGCCCGTAAGTGTTGAAAATCCGAACGATTTTAATTTTTACGTTGTTTTGTCGATGGTAATCCATAAACAAGGTTTCGGCACAACGCTTACCTTCATCATAACACGACCGAAGTCCTATCGGATTTACATTTCCCCAATAGCCTTCAGGCTGAGGATGTACTTCCGGATCGCCGTAAACCTCGCTGGTAGAGGCTTGCAGAACTTTTGCCTTGATGCGTTTCGCCAATCCGAGCACATTGATTGCACCCATCACAGACGTTTTCACTGTTTTGATCGGATTGTATTGATAGTGTATGGGTGATGCAGGACAGGCGAGATTGTAAATCTCATCAACCTCCACAAAATACGGACTTGTGATATCGTGCCGAACTAACTCGAAGTTGTGATTATCAAGCAAATGTTTGATATTTTGCTTCGACCCGGTGAAGTAATTGTCAAGACAAATCACTTCGTTTCCTTCATTCAGCAAGCGTTCGCAGAGATGAGAGCCGATAAATCCGGCACCACCGGTAATTAAAATTCTTTTCATAGCAAATAAAGCTCCGCCTCGTCACTCACATAACAGAACTTGCGATGAGGTAACTAACGACTTCGCAAAGATACGTAAAAAAAATGTATAAAGCAAAAAAAAGTCACGACAGCCTTAGTTTCTTTTTAAATGCAAGTACGTCTTTTCTGATATTTTTATATTCGAAAGGCAATGCAAGTATTAAAGCCAAAATACAAAAGTAAATAAAAAACGGAATCACCAGCCATAGTATCGGCCAGTAAAAAGGATCGCCGGCATTTGGTCCTATGGGCATAGTTAAAAACAGATCGGGAGTTAGAAAAATAAAAAGCTTGCCGATAAACAAATCTTCCGGCAGCGGCCCGAAAATCATGGCAGCATTGCGAATTTCATAGCTGAACAATGTATTTATGTTCACAAGTCCTGTCCCTATTAAAATTACTTCATTCACAAGAATTATACACAAAACGGCATAGACCAGCAAAGGAACTTTTATAATGCGTTTGTAATCCAAGGTGTGCAATTTCAGCAACACCATGAGCAAGGGTACAATCCATATCAATCCATGGCTGATATAAAACCATATGGTTTCAAATGCGAAAGGGGATAAACCTATCGCATCAACGGGAATAAGCATTGCTCCAAGTCCACCAAAGATTCATGTAAAACATATAATCTTTCAAAATCTTCACTTTGGAAAGAAAAAGCCAAGGGAATGCCAAAACACTTACCGCACAAATGTTTTCGGGCGTGATAGTTCGTATTGCCCAAGGCATCCATTGCTGATAATAATCGGAATAAAGTTTTACAAAGTTCAGGACAAAACTCCCAAAAAGTAGCGAAAACAAAACTATTGTAGCCGTTTTTTTGCTTTTATTGCGTAGCAAAAAATAGAGACCAATTAGCAAAACGAAACCTAATGCGAGATATAAAAAATAATAGAAATTTAGATAGTCTATCATGATTTTATGTCAATATGTCTTTACACTGTCATCCCGCCATCAACGCTAAGCGTATGTCCGTTGATATAAGAGGCTTCGTCGGAAGCCAAAAATGCATATACATTGGCGATTTCTTTGGGGTCTCCCAAACGTGCCAAAGGTACTTTTGCTTTCATGGATTCAATCACGTTTTCGGGCATGGCGGCAACCATTTCTGTGGCAATAAATCCGGGTGCAATGGCGTTCACGGTGATACCTTTTCTGCCTAATTCTCGTGCCAAAGTTTTGGTCATTCCGATTAAGCCCGATTTAGTTGCGACATAATTGGCTTGTCCGAAATTTCCGTAAATACCAACAACCGAAGAAGCATTGATGATGCGCCCCCAATTGTTTGCAAGCATATATTCGCTGATAATTTTTGTACAGTAAAAAACGCCGGTTAGGTTGACATCAATAACTTGCTGCCACTGTTCAATGGTCATTTTTTTCAACGAACTATCGCGAGTAATTCCTGCGTTGTTAATCAAAATATCAATACGTCCAAATTGGTCGTTCACGGCTTTTGCCGCAGTTTCGATTTCGGCATAATTGGCGGTGTTTACTTTTGCAAACGCTGCATTTAATTGTGTAGCTAAAGCCTTTCCTTTGGTTTCATCTAAATCCCAAATGATGACTTTTGCGCCTTCTTCTGCAAATTTGATAGCGGTTGCCGCACCGATGCCTGCGGCACCTCCGGTGATGATGGCGACTTTGTTTTCTAAACGTTTCATAGTGCTGTTTGTTTTTTGTCGCAAAGATACGAAAAAAAAATGAATTAGGTCGTCATTGCGAGGGAGGTACGACCGAAGCAATCCGACGTCATTATGGATTGCTTCGCCTAACGGCTCGCAATGACGGACAGGTATTAAACCAATTGCCCCCGCTTATTAAAAACACTCGTTTGTATCAGTTTGGTCAATATATACAACGATATTGCCGTTGCGGCGGCGATAATATACATAATCACCAATTGATATCTGACGGAATCCACCGGACTAACGCCTCCGAGAATTTGACCGGTCATCATTCCGGGAAGTTTTACAATTCCAAGTATCATCAAAGCATTTATTGTGGGTATGAGCCCTGCTTTGATCGAACTTTTTTGAATGTTTTCGATAGCTATGGTACAACTTGCACCGAGGGAAAGTTTGGCTTCGACTTCGTTTTTTCGAAGTTTTAATTCGTTGCCGTAATTATTCAAGCAAATCGAAATTCCACTCATGGTATTTGAAATGACCATCGCACTGATCGGTATGATATATTGCGGGTTAAACCAAGGCGTTACTTGCAACAAACCATAAAAAAGAAATGCCAAAGGCAGAAATGAACCAATGAAATTTGCAGACAAACTGTGATAAAAAATATTCTTTGGCTTAAATTTTAGACCTCTGTAACTGTCCCACGCTCCAAAGAAAAACATAATCATCACAATCAAAACCGTGAAATACCATTTGTTCATGTCGAAAACAAATCCCAAGACATAGCCCATCAAAAGCAATTGCACAAACGAGCGAACTGTTCCGATGATGATTGATTTTGTGATGCCTAATTTGGCTAAAAACGCAATAAAAGCAACGATCAACATAAATGCGATAGAGCCTAATAATGCGATATTCGAGATGCTGATGTAATTACTTTCCATGCTTAAAATTCGTTATAATTTCGTTGTCTGAATTGAGAAAATGTTCTTTTGTTCCGTGAAAAAGAACATGTCCGTCGTGCAAAAAAGTAACCGTGTCAGCGATGTCGATTGCGGTATCAATATCATGACTGACCAAAATGATTGTTTTCTGATACTGTGTGTTGATTTGCTTGATCAACTCCAACACTTTTTTTGATCGTTGCGGATCTAACGCAGAAGTCGGTTCATCAAAAAGTATGACATCGGGATTTGCCAAAAGCGTTCTTACGATACAAATTCTTTGTTGTTCGCCAACGGATAAATTTTCGATTTCTTTGTCTAAATAGTCCGTTGGAATATCCAATTGCGACAACATGTTTTCGATTTTTGTTTTGTCAATCGGTAATTTTTGCACTTTCATGCTCCATATCAAATTATCATAAACTGTGCCGTCGAACAGTGCAGGTTTTTGAAAAACCATACCGATTTTTTTTCGAATGTCTTTCGGATGCGTCTGCGAATAAACTGTGTTGATGTAAGAAATGTCGCCACTATTCGGATCCATCAAAGCATTCAAAAGCCTCAAAAGACTTGACTTTCCGCCACCGGATGGTCCTAAAAGCACATGAATTTTTTGAGGTAGAAACTCAATGTTTACATTTTTTAAAACTTGATGATTTTCGTACGAAAAATTGACGCTTTTTAATTTTATGCTCATAGTTTTTTTGATAGACATACGGTCGTTTCGACAGGCTCAACGACCGCACGGTAGGCTCAACGCACGGTGACTCAACGCACGGTGACTGGACACTGAGCTTGTCGAAGTGTCGAAGCCCCCGATTAAACAAACTGTTTATCGTTCTTAAGTCTCGCCGTTCCTTCAATAACGGCTTTTCCGTTCTCATCCTCCAAAACACATTTGATGGTTCCGATGTGCTTTTCGGTATTTACTTCCAGCACTTCGAACTTTGCTTTGTAGGGCTGATCAACGAAAACCGGTGCCAAGAATTTCATATCTTGATACAAATAAATTGTTCCTTCGCCCGGAAACTTTGTACCGAAAACCATAGAAAACACCGATGCGGAATAAAATCCGTGTACAATAGGCTTTCCAAAAATGGTATTTTTTGCAAATTCTGCGTCTAAGTGCAGAGGGTTGTTGTCGCCCGTGATTTCGGCGAATGTGTTCACATTTGGCTGGTTGAATGTGATGTCGTAACTGTAAGTGTCGTTTTGTTTAATCATAATTTTAAGTTTGTAAAGTTATTGTGGAGTAGCCCAAAATGCGTTTGCACAATGTGTTGTTACAAAACAATATGTTGTTACAAACTCATTTTCAAAACCAATGGGGGCAAGCATGTTCCAAGTGTTTCCGTCTCTTCCGTCTTCTGACCCGAATGTAAAATTAGTTCCGCTGGAAAAGTAAAACATATGCTCTGCCATAAAAGTTCTCCAAGATTCCATGTGAAATTCTTGATTGTTTCGACCTGCATTTTCGTTAGGAAAAACCTCGTCGCCATTTGCAAAGATTGTTCGCAATGTTGGGAGATCTAAAAAACGCCCTTCGCTATCTTTTAAAACCAAGCGGAACGTAGGGTCAAGCATAATCCATTGATTAAGTCTTCGCGAATACGCATGCGTAACTACATGAACAAATCCATCAGGTTCTTTGGGATGCACGGTTATATGCTTTGCTTCAACTCCATAAAGTCGCAATACTTCTGCAAGTAGAATGGCAAGAATTCGGCAATTTCCTCCGCTGGGATTGTTGTCCAAGTAGTCAATGATTGCAAATGCATTTCGCTCGTGGGGCATACCCGACCCTCCATTATGCAAAAAATTATCACAAACCCAATTTAGCAAAACAATCATAAGTTCTACATCGGAGTAGCCGGCAGTTACGGAATCCAAATTAAAACGTTCGATCAAATCCGCATATAAATCACGACGGTTTAAATCGTAAGTAAACGAAATGATTTCCCCGTCAGTTGCAAAATCCGGAAAGTCACGAAGAAGTTGTATCCGTTCTTCGTAAGAAAGAAACGGATTTCCGTTCATGGTAAACACACCTTTTTCAGGGCTGTCTGAAAGTCGAGAAAAATTAAGTGGTGTTATTTCGCCCTCTTCAATAGGACCAAGATTTCCGTCCAATATTTCGCCATCGCTCGAAATATGAAGTGTAAATTTCCCTTCAGCCATAAAACTATTACCCACCCATATGACGAGTGTATTGTTTTCTATTTCCCAATGATTAGCAGGAATAAATTCGGAAATGAATACTATTGATGAATCTGTATCGAACAGTACTATCGAAAGTGTTACCACGCTTTCAACAATGTCAACATTAAGTGTCCAATAAGCATTGAGCCCTTGCACTGTTGTTCCACTTCTCCATTGACCGTGAAAACTTCCTGCACTTGCAGTCGAAGTGCAGAAAATAGACACGAAAAAGATAGCCGTGATACCAATAATTTTTCTCATACAATAAAAAATTTTAATTTTATACTCTGTTTTTTTGTATGACGAACTAAAGTCGGAAAAAGTTACACACGCTTACTCTGCTTTTTTCAAAATCACCGCCGTTCCCATTCCTCCGCCAATACAGAGCGATGCCAAACCGTATTCTGCTTTGCGTTGTAGCATTTCGTGAATTAAGGTAACAACAATTCTGTTGCCTGATGCTCCGATTGGGTGTCCGAGAGCGATTGCTCCGCCGTTGACATTTGTGATTTTGCTCAAATCTTCGCAACTGATTTTATGATCTTCGCAAAGCTGTTGCATCACGCCGAGAGACTGTCCGGCAAAGGCTTCGTTCAATTCCAACACTTGCATATCTTGCAATTTCAAGTGTGCTTTTTTCAATGCATTTTCAATCGCAACGACAGGTCCCATGCCCATAATTGCAGGGTCAACACCGCCTTGTCCGGTGGCAACAATCTCTGCCAAAGGTTTTAAATTGTATTTTTTTACTGCATCTTCAGATGCCACTAAAATGAACGATGCCCCGTCGTTTATGCCCGATGCGTTGCCGGCAGTAACTGTTCCGTCTTTTTTGAAAGCAGGTTTTAGGGTCGCTAATTTTTCGGGATTTGTTGCACGATTTGGATACTCGTCGGTATCGAAGACGATAGTTTCTTTGCGTGAAGGAATTTCCACGGGAACGATTTCGTTTTTGAATTTTCCGCTGTCGATTGCGGCAATGGCTTTTTGTTGTGAATTGTAACTGAATTCGTCTTGTGCTTCGCGTGAAATGTTGTATTTTTCAACGATATTTTCGGCGGTAATTCCCATGTGATAACCCTCGAAAGCATCGGTCAATCCGTCATAAACCATGTGATCCAACACTTTGAAATCGCCCAATTTCTGACCGTTTCGCATGATGTTTCCCGGAATGATATGACAAGAATTCGACATGTTTTCCGTTCCTCCTGCGAGGATTAAATTTGCATCACCCGCTTTGATGTTTTGATACGCAGTAATGATGCTTTTCATACCACTTCCGCAAATCATGTTGATGCTGTAAGCCGGCACGCTGTGCGGAATTCCTGCTTTAATTGCGGCTTGACGAGCAACACCTTGTTTTTGCCCGGCCATTAAAATGTTTCCGACAATTACTTCGTCCAAATCCGCAGGGTCGATTTTGGTTTCCGAAAGAATGTTTTTGATAACAGGAACTGCGATTTCTGCAGGCGACAGGGGTGCCAATGTTCCTAAAAATTTTCCGATGGGTGTTCGCTTTGCAGCGACGATGTAAACTTTGTTCATGGTATTTATGGTTTTTAAAATTTATTTTTTTCAACACAGTCGTCAATCCAACTCAAATAATCTGCTAATCCGCCTGTGATAGGGGTTTGTATAATCTCCGGGACTTCGTACGTGTGAACATCTTTGATAGTTTCTGTGATTTTATCAAACAATTCTGTTCTCGATTTTATAAATAATGCAATCTCGTTTTCCTCGCAAACGTTGTCTTTCCAAAGATAAATGCTTACTATTGGAAACATTTGCACACAAGCCACAAGCCGTCGCTCGACAAGGAGTTTGGCGATTTCTCGTGCCTGTTCTTTATTGGGACAAGTGGTTGAGATTATGGAATAATCAGTGTTCATGGCTATTTGAACATATAATGTTTTTGTATCGGCTTGGTAACTTTCCAAACGCACGACAAACCTTTTGGAAAAACAACATAATCTCCTTCCGAAATCAAAACACTTTTTGAGCCGTAATCAACGGTCACTTCGCCCTCGATAATCAACGCTGTTTCCTCGCTATCGTAGTACCAATCAAATTCTGAAACACCGCAACCCCAAGTGGGTTTTGATTGCATGTCTGCGACTTCGTTTTCCGTGGGTTTTCTAACTAAAATGTCCATCGTTTTTTGTTTTTGATTATGACTTTGCAAAGATACGAAATTATTTTATTTTGTGAGGCGTTTCAAGAGTTTGAGTTTTTCCGAACGAGCCATTCCGTTGGGATTTAGACCGGGTTCACCCTCTGGAATAGCAACATTTAAATTGGCAAAATACTCCACCCAAAACGGCAAAAACGCCGTGCTGTTTGGTGCTTTAAAAGTCATGGGCGGAGTTTCGAAAAACATCGAATTTCCGCTTGCTTCCGCAAAGGCAACAAAAATTAGTTCGCTACAATAATACAAATCGTTGCCAAACACAAACGCAAAATCGTAGCCTTGTCCAACACGTCTTCGTGCATTCACAATCGCATCAGGAATCCATTGTTGGTATTGAGGTTTTAGGCGTCCGATATAAAAAATCTTATCGAAATTTTCTTGTTTAAATTCTGCAAACGTTCTATAAATAACACCATGTTTGGGCGTAGCCTCAATCACAAAAACACCGCTATCGGTTACATCAACCATGGCGATATGCGAGAAATTTAAATTATATCCGTCATCTGTTACTTCGTTAATCGCACTTTCGAAATCTGAGATTGAACTCGAAACAAATAACAAGTCACCGGTTTTCAACTGTTGCATTTCATGCGGAGAACAACCAATTAAAAGCAATCCTAAAACTAAAATTGACAAATTTTTCATGTTATTTTTCTATGCGTTTTCCATAATATACCTGTCCCACCTCAATATTATCGAACACCGCAATATTCGGCAAGTGTCCCCATTTTTCATAACCTAATTTTTCCACCAGCTTTATGCTCGCATCGTTGTTGTCGATGATTATGGCGAACAACGTTTTTATGCCTATTTTTACAGATTCGGACTCTATATGATTCATCAAGGTTTTTCCTACGCCGCCGGCTCTACAATTTTTATCGACAAAACAACTTATTTCGGCGGTTTGTCGCACCGCCATTCTGCCCGGTCTGTGGGGATTAATGTTTGCATATCCGACTACGATATTGTCAATTTCCGCAACATAAATCGGGTAATCTTCGTGGTTGCGCTCGTTGAAAACTTTTAGTCTTTTTTCTGTTGTCCACGGCGTTAAATCTGCAACTTTGAATTTTTCTAAAATTGCTTGATTGTGGATTTCGTTTATACGTTCGACGTCTTCTATTTGGGCTTTTCGGATTATCATTTTAACCGTTCATTGGTTTCAAATTCTCGCAAACAATCAATATTGCTTCCGTAGCATTTTGTACTTGTTCCACCGTGAATGCAGGATTAATCTCTTTCAGCACAATGCCTTTTGGCGTGATTTCCATGACACCCATTTCTGTGATAATCATATTGACTTGCCCGGCTGCGGTAAGAGGAAGGGTACATTCTTTTAGAATCTTTTTGTTTTCGCCGGCGGTGTGCTCCATCGCCAAAATCACTTTTCGAGTGCCGACCAATAAATCCATTGCACCGCCCATTCCGGGAGTTTTTTTACCGGGGATCATCCAGTTTGCCAAATTGCCTTTTTCGTCCACTTGTAATGCACCGAGAATCGACACATCCACGTGTCCGCCCCGAATAATGCCGAACGAAGTCGCACTATCAAACGAAGAAGCACCGGGAAGTGTCGTAACAAAACCGCCTCCGGCATTGATTAATTCTGGATTTTCTTTACCTTGTTCGGGTGATCCGCCCATACCAAGCAAGCCGTTTTCCGACTGCAAAATAACGTGCACATCTTTTGGAACATAGTTTGCAACAAATGTAGGCAAGCCGATTCCTAAATTTACAACATCGCCGTCTTTTAGTTCTTTCGCTGCACGGCGAGCGATGGTTTCTCTGATTTGGTTTTTATCCATGGTTTTTGATTTTTTTGTTATTGTCCCTAGGTTTGCACCTACGGTTATAGACCTATCGTCCTACGGACGAGGTGCCCGTAGGGCATTATGTAATTATCCGCAGGTGAGCGAAGCGAGCCTGTGGTTAGGCGAGCTCTATTTGCGTCTTGCGACTTCCTCTGCGATAAACGACGCAACATCATCCGCGTACGTATTCATGCCAAAGCCTGCATCAAAGCCGAGTTCCTTTGCCAGTTCGTGAGAGATGCGGGGTCCTCCGCAAACAACGATCATTTTGCTTCGCAAATTTTCGGCATCAAGCATTTCAATAAGTTCGGTCATGTTTTTCACGTGGACATCTTTTTGTGTGACGGTCTGCGAAATCAGCAATGCGTCGGCGTTTACTTCAAGGGCTTTTTTGATAAATTCCTCGTTCGGTACTTGACTGCCCAAATTGTAAGCATCGATCATTTCGTAGCGTTCCAAGCCGTAGTGTCCGGCGTAGCCTTTCATATTCATGATTGCGTCGATGCCCACCGTATGTGCATCGTCGCCCGTACTCGCACCGACAACAACAATTTTTCTGCCGATGTTTTCTTTGATAAATTCATCAGTTTCATCCATTGTCATCGTTGAACTTTCCACTTTCTGCACCTGAATTTTCGTGAAATCCACCGAATGCGAACAATTTCCGTAACAATTGAAAAACGTGTAACCCTCGGTCAGTTCTTTGTAAAAAACCACTTGCGGATTGTCGAATCCCATTTTGTACATCAGTTGTTTTGCGACTTCGATAGCCTCGTCGCTAAACGACACGGGCAGGGTAAAACTCAACTGTACTTTTCCGTCGTTGAGGGTGTCGCCGTAGGGTTTGATTTTGGTTAGGTCTTTCATATTTTTTGTTTCTGTCATAGTTTTGTGTTTGGGGTTCCACAGGCTAGCGCCTGTGGTTATTCATATATCGCCCTGCGGGCGGAGCTGGTCAAGGCTGAAAGCCTTGTATTCATTAGCGTAGGGTGTTGTCCTATGTTAATGATATGTTGCTTTTTGGGGCGTTTTTTTGTGTCGTCATTCCGAGCAAAGCGAGGAATCCCCTTGCTATGGGAATTTCCACACAAGCAAAAAAGATTTAATTCATAAGCCAACTCATAAACTGCTCCCCTTTATCTGTGAACGCTCTTATTTCTATTTGCTCTCTATGTTGCCTGATTAATTGTTCTATATTTGCAGAGCTTTCTGAATTTTGAAAAACGAACGACCGCATAAACCGTCTGCCCAACATTACACCACAATTGGTAAAGCTAGGAAGAAATGTAATTGAGCCATCATTTTCTGCTTTAAAACCACTAAAAACCCCCAGCATATGGTAGTTTTCAAAAGAATAATAACCACGAGTAACATTCGATTTTTCAGTTACGTCTAACTCCATAAAAGCTTCAAGAAACGACAACAATAAGTTTTCTTCATTATAGCTGACTACGACCCAAATAGTATTTTCAGGAATTCGGTTTAACGGTATATTTCTAAAATGAACGAGGGAGTTATTAGCAAAATTTATTCTATAACCCTCTGATGAAACGATTAATTCTCCCGATTGCCTTTCGTCCCTATTGTAAAAGCTAAGTTGATACGTTCCGTTATTTAACACACCTAAATTAAGAGTTTCGGTCGCTGGTCCGAGAGCTCTAAGGCAAACGCCGGGCGAAATCACACCCTTAAATGTGACATCAATATTGTTTGAAGACCTCTTCCAGGACAAATCAATCCAATAATTCATGCATGGATATATTTTTGTTGTCGAGAAATATAATTGAATAGCTCCTGACAAATCTTCCATCATTGTAATGTTGATTTCAGAATCAATGCCATTATTCGATTCTTTGTCGCAACCTGCGAGTAGCAGGCTAATGATTGCTATTGTAAATAGAATTTTCTTCATGGTTTTTTATTTTTGGTTCAAAATTAGAGTTCACTACGAATGAAAATTATGCAATCCCGCATCTCTCGCCCAAGTCATCGCTTGGTTGTGTTCTGTTCGTGTTATACGCCTGTTGAGAGGTGGAAATTCGTTTGATCTAAATGCAGGAAAAAATTGACCGGAAATGTTGATGTGCGTTTCAGGCGAAAGTTCGTTGGCAACCCATCGAACAAATTTATCCGTTTCCGATAGATTTTCGGGCAAAACCAAATGCCGCATCAAAATCCCACGATACGCCAAGCCATCAGCCATTTTCAACACACCCACTTGACGATGCATTTCCTTTATTGCGGCAGCGGCGTGTTCCGCATAATTTGGTGCACCTTGCGTAAAACGTGCGGCAATTTCCGAATCCATAAATTTGAAATCGGGTTGATAAATATCAACAACTCCGTCGAGCAATTTAATCACTTCCAAAGATTCGTAACCGCTGGTATCGAAAAGCAAAGGCAAATTAAAACCTCTGCCAATCGCAATTCTTAATGCAGATACAATTTGTGGTACCAAATGTGTAGGCGATATAAAACTAACATTATGTGGATTTCTCCGCTGAATGCTCATCATCATGTTGGCGAGTTGATCAGGTGTAGTCACACTACCGTCGCCACGATGAGCGATTTGCCAGTTCTGACAGAAAATACACAATAAATTACAATTCGACAAAAAGATTCCACCGGAACCACGAGTGCCACGAATGGGGCGTTCAGTAGCAAAATCAACACCATAAGACGCCACTCTAAAACTACTTGCAACAGTACAATATCCGCCAATGCCTTCCGCACGTTTCGCACCGCATAAACGCGGACAAAGATAGCACGGCGAATACAACTTCCAAAGTGCTTTTTCTCTGTGTGCGAGTTCGCCACTGCGTTCCAATTCCAAATATCTCGGTTCGGGAATGTTTCTGCGTTGGTTTCTCGCTCCTCTTGGATTGTTTTCTGATTGCCCCACAATTCCCGAGCAACCAAAACTCCCAAGCATTGCTACGCCTGCCATAGCACAGCAACCTTTGAGAAATTTTCTACGGGATAATTGTTGGTTCATAATTAAATTGCTTAATTTTTGCCGAGCCGTTCGCATCCCGTTAGGGATGCATCGCTCGGTAGAAAAATGTTATTTCTCTTTGCCCTGCATTCCTGCGGAATGCAACCTATTCCTCAACGTCTTTAAAAACATACCGCTCGTCATATTCCACATCAAATTTTTTCAAAATTTCCAAATATTCCTCACGAAATGTATGTTTTTTATGATGTTTTTCTTGTTTTTCAATATATTCTACAACATTCGGGATTTGCGATTTCGCATAACTGAATGCACCGTACCCCTCTTGCCACGAAAATTTCCCCCTAACAAACTTCTCTTTGTTTATCCACTCCGAACTATCACGCTTTACTTCTTGCATTAATTTCGATAAGGCTTGCGTAGGACGAAAACCAAACAAAATATGCACGTGGTCGGGCATTCCGCCGATAGACAAAACTTTGTGTCCGTGTTTTTGTGTGATAGAAATAATGTATTTGTACAATCTTTCTTGCCACGATTTATCTATCAACGATGTTCGGTTTTGAACGGCGAAAATGGCGTGAATATGGATTTGTGTATAGGTGTTAGGCATATTGTTTCTTTGCTAACGATTGGTTGCATTCCTACGGAATGCAGGGGTGCTTTGATGGCTGTCTTTTCTACCGAGCGATGCATCCCTAACGGGATGCGGGGCTGGCGTTAGGGTAGTAATCCAAACTGAAATTGATACTGAACACGAACAGGTCTTCCACGTTGTTTTCCTGGTATCCATTTTGGCATTTCTTGTAATGCACGGACAATCCTCTTTTGTGTATCTGCCAATATCTAGTTGAGGGTCAGGAATACGAATAAGTATGCCTACATTTTGTGCCATATATTCTCTAAATGCGTTTATTCCTCCCGGAAACTCAGGAGGTTGTTCAACAATCGCAAAAACCTCTTTAGAGCCTATGCTATTCTCGGTAATTTGAGAGTAGCAAAAAACATTCGCATAGAAAAGCAATACAAAAATAGATACAATGTGTTTTTTCATTATTGTCGTAAGTTTCGCAATCCCGCCTCTCTCGCCCAACGCAAGGCTTGTGCGAATTCTTGCTGTGTTATTCGTCGGTCGAGCGGTGGAAATTCGTTGGATCTAAATGCAGGAAAAAATTGACCCATAATATTGACGTAAGTATCCGGACCGAGTTCGTCGGCAACCCAACGAACAAATTTATCTGTTCCCGACAAATTTTCCGGCATCACTAAATGTATCAGCATTGTCCCACGTTTTCCGATGCCATCAACCATCACGAGATCGCCCGTTTGACGGTGCATCTCTTTTATCGCAGCAGCGGCATGCTCCGTATAATTTGGGGCATATTCAATAAATGGTTTAGCAATTTCCGAATCCATAAACTTAAAATCCGGCATATAAATATCAATAACGCCATCGAGCAATTTTATCACTTCGAGAGATTCGTAACCGCTTGAATTTACTACTAACGGAATGCTAAGTCCTCGATTTATCGCTATTCGTAATGCAGTAACAATATGAGGATAATGATGTGTTGGTGTAACGATATTGACATTGTGAGCCCTTCGACGTTGTTGATCCAACATAATGTTTGCGAGTTCTCGGTGGGTGGTTACTCGTCCGTCACCACGATGTGCGATATGCCAATTTTGACAAAAAACGCACAGCAAATTGCAATTCGACATAAAAATCGACCCTGAACCACGAGTGCCGGAAATCGGTGGATCAATATTGAAAGCAGGTCCGTGTGAAGCGACACGGAAATTGCTCGCAGCCGTACACGCTCCACCCTCGCCTTCTGCACGTCTTGCCCCGCACAGTCTCGGACAAAGATAACAAGGCGAATACAATTCCCAAAGTGCTTTCTCACGATATTCAAGTTCGCCGCTACGCTCTAACTCCAAATATCTTGGTTCTAATGAATTTCCGCGTTGATCTACTCCTACGGAATCTGTTGAGGTTTGTCGTCTCCCAATTCCCGAACAACCCAAACTTCCCAATACGGCAACCCCTGCCATAGCGGCACAGCCCTTAAGGAATTTTCTGCGAGATAATTGTTCGGTCATGACTTTACTTTTTCATCAATCCCACAAACGGATTGATGTAATTTTCGTTTTTCTGCGAAACCCCCGAAAGCCCTTTCCCACCATCTTTCGGACGTTTGATAGCACCAAAAAATCCTTTTTCCAAAGCAGAAAACAAACCTTCTTTTTCGATGTTTTGTAATAATTCCAAAGCATCATCCAAAACTTTTTGAGCACGTTGTTGGATTATTCCGTTGGGTTTAAATTCTACTTCGTCGCCGATGTTTTCCATATTATTGAAAATATATTTTGCATTTTCTATCGCCAAAAAACGGTCGGACATAAACGGCGTATGCACTGCTTCCGTAAGCATTCCTAAAAGTTGAATACCTTGTCCTGTCCAAATGGAAACTTGATTGAATAGTGCATTTTGGATTTGTCCTTTAAAAACATTACCCGTCATAAATTTGGTTGGAGGCATATATTTTAAAGGTGCTTTCGGAAAAATTTCACGTGTCATTTGGGCTTGTGCCAATTCGTAAAGAAAACCGTTTTTGAGTTCGGGATCCATTTCGAAAGCGTGTCCCAAACCCATTTGCTCTTCGGGAATTCCTGCTAAAAGAGCCAGTTGCTCGTTGATTAAATCCGATGCCAAAACGGTGTGTGCCTCCTCAAACGCATCGGCAGTCGTCAAATAATTATCTTCACCGGTATTGATAATCACACCTGCAAAACCGTTGATAATTCTAGAAAAATACTGATCAACTAATGTGCGTTGCATGTTGATGTCACGAAACAAAATTCCGTAAAGGGCATCGTTCAACATCACATCTAATCCTTCAAGTGCACCCATTGCAGCGATTTCCGGCATACATAATCCCGAACAATAATTGCACAAACGAATATATCGCCCAACTTCCAAACCTACTTCATCCAAGGCTTTCCGCATGATGCGGAAATTTTCTTGCGTGGCATACGTTCCGCCAAAACCCTCTGTTGTTGCACCGTAAGGCACATAGTCAAGCAAACTTTGACCTGTGGTGCGAATCACAGCAATGATGTCAGCACCTTGTCGTGCGGCGGCTTGTGCTTGCACCACATCTTCGTAGATGTTGCCCGTTGCAACAATCACATAAAGGTAAGGTTTTGTGCCTTCGCCGATTTTTTCAATTGTTTCTTCACGCCGTTTGCGATTGTTGCGAATGCGTTCGATTGCTGTGTTTACAAAAGGCTGCAACACGTTTTGAATATCGGCCTGCGAATGCTTTTCGAAAGTAGAAACATCTAAACTTCCGCTGGCAATTTTTTCTGCGATTTTCTGTGGCGAAAGTTTGGTTGCTATCATTGCATTGCCGAGCAACGACAACACTCCGTTCGATAACAATCCAGCCTCTTGCACCGCTTCGACGACCACGTTCGGCAGAGGAACAAAATTTTCGTCCACGCCGTCAATGCCTACCAATCGGCACAATGTGCGTTCCACCGCAACGGTTGTGTAATCATCCACGAATTTCTGCACATCAATTGCAATTTTCTGTGCTGTGTTTTTTGCTTTTTCGACTTTTGAAAAATCTAATCCTAATTTGCTGTTCATATTTTTGTTAAATTTTGCTTATTTTATCCAACGGAATCCATCCTATTTCGTTCGTTTTTTCATCTCTCGACAACAACCAACCATTTAATTCTTTAATTCCTTCCACAATCGTGCCATTGTCTACATCTAATTCTTTTGCAGAATAATCCTCAGTAATTGTTCCAAAATCATTTTCGACTTCGATTATTTGTTTAGGGACCCAACCTTCGTTTGATTTGTCAAGTTTTGTACAAAAAATCCAATTCGTCCAATTTTCATCATATTGTGTTTCTCCGATAGTTTCTTCCGAAGTTTGACCAATGATTACTTTTTCCCCTTGTTTCAGAATTATTGGGTTTGGAAATTCTGTTCTGTGGTTTTGTTTAACGATGTATTTCATAATTCTTGTTTAGGACATTTTACAACATCATACACCGAAACACCCAACGCTCTTTCCATTTCCGATTGTAACAATTCAGGGTCAAAATACGCTCCTTCGGGCGAGGTGGGATTGGTGCAAACGGCAATTAATTTGGCTTTTTGCAGAACGTTTATTTTTCCGCCGTTGCGAAAGAATTTATCGTAGGTTAGGGGAGTGATAAAAAGTTTTGTAAAGTCGGTGGTGATGAGGTGTAACGGTTGTTTGTGTTTGTTTAATTGTTTTAGGAAATCGTCTGTAATTGCACCGGTGACGAATATTTTTTTGCTATCCGTCATTGCGAGCGTAGCGAAGCAATCCACTTCTTTCTGGATTGCTTCGGCACTTAGTGCCTCGCAATGACGACTGTCGTTGTCGAAAGTGAATACAGAATTTGCTATCTTTTCCCATACATTCGTCGCGGGATTTTCCGCCCAAACGCCGTCATCCAATTGTTGCAATTGATTTTTCAAAACATCATTCACTTGCTCCAAATCTATCAAACTACAACGAAATTTTGTTTTACGAATTAATTCTTGCAGTTGTGGCGAACAAGCCGCACCGGTGCATAAAATCAACGCTTCCGTTACAGCAGGTGATGCCAAACTCATTCGCGAAAGCGCACCATCAACCAACGTTATTTCTACGCCAAATTTTGGTAATTCAGACAAAACTTCTTGCAACCAAGCCGAGTCTGAAGGTCCCGAAATCACGACTTTTCCTGAACCTTTGGCACGTGCCGTAACCAAACGACCAAGCGGTGTAGAGCGTTCCGACATTGACAAAATTTCCGCAGGAAATTCACACTCCGAAAAATCTTTTTCCGAAGTTACAAACACCATACCTTTGTGCAAAACAATGCGAGGTTTTGGCGTATCGTACAACACATCTCGCTCTTCGCCATCAACTCCGATTGAGGTCAGTGCAATTTTTTTTCCTTCGGCATACAATCGTTCAATGATATAATTCAGACACGTCGTTTTGCCTGTGTTTTTTGCCATGCCGACGATGGACACGCTGTTAAACTTTTGTATTTCTTTGATAAAAAACATTTTGCCAACGTTGAATGTTTTACGCACTATTTTTTGTCTTTCAGTATGTTTATCAACGACTCGATATTGTGCATATCGCCTGCTTGTATGTAGTAATTGTCCGCGTCCATGGGTGTTGTGCCGTTTAGCATTTCTTTTTCCCTTATGATGTGTGGTTTCTTAATTATCTCAACGAGCTGGTGTCTACAACACCAGCCGGGAATATCATATTCCCATTTTTCGGCGAGCACCATTTTTTTCAGTAGCTCTTTATCAATGGTATTTGTGAATAGCATTCGGTTTCCGCTGAGTAATTTTTTGCTGTCTGGCTTCATTTTTACCAGGATGAAAAAATCATAATCTGCATGTTTGCCTTCTTTTTTCAAATTCGGGGTGTATTGTCCTTTTTCGTTCCAGTCTTTGGTTTCCAACAAAAGCAGATCACTAAACCATGCAATTGATTTAATGTTTAATGTATGGTTATCAACAACGAAGTCTGAATCATCCCAAATGCCGAGTTTTGATATTGAAAGGTCTGGTTCTTCTATGTGCGGAAGTTCTTGGCAAGCTGTGTTGCAGAAAGCAAATTCAGCAAGCTTACCTTGAAAAGTATTGGCAAAAATCTCCCCTTTTTTTCGACGATGTGTTCCGCCGGTTCGATGGTTGCGATGTTCTCCGGTTTTGCCGAAAGTCATGTCGTATGCGAACTCGAAGACCCGTTCTATTATAGATGGCTCAAAAACACCAAGCGAAACGAATGGTTTTTTTCGTGTTGTATATTTACCGTCTGATCGTTCTTCGAGCTTATTCATAGTTGTGGCGAGATGAGAAAATTTGTTATCTTATGTTGAAAGCCATCAAAGTGTTACCACGTCTCACATACAACACGCCTTGATAAATCGTGGGATGTGCTAAATGTTGATCGGTACCTTTTTCTATTCTGAACCGACTTACGATTTCAAACCTTTCCGGAGTTGCGGGAACAAGAGCCATATCGCCCCTATCCGAATAACAGAACAGCATACCATCGGCATAAATGATCACACCAACAGCAAGCCCGCTTTCTGCTTCGCGAAATAGAAGTTCTCCTGTTTCCCACTCAACGGAAAACCACGCTCTTTGTCCTCTACCACCGGCTCCTGCACCGAAAACGTAATTACCTACCTTTACAACACCACTAATCGAATTGTCTAATTCGGGCAATGTCCAAGCCACTTCTGCATTACGTCCGCCATTCGACAATCTCAACATCGTAGAACCTTGTCCAGAAGTTGTAGCCAAAATCATACCATTGGCATAAATGGGTGTATTTCCGTGGATTGTGTGGGTGTTTCTGTTTGGAAACGACCACAACATTTTTCCGGTTGAAGCCTCAATTCCAACGATATGTTCACCTGTTAATGTTACGATTAACGGTGTTTCCAAATGCCCGATATACAACGGTGAACAATGAGCCGGTGGATCGCCTTTGGCCGGAGTGCTCCATATCAATTCGCCGGTATTTTTGTCTAATGCAATGATATTATGTTTTTCCCCTCCGGGCGTTGCAATCACTTTATTGCCAATCACTAATAGCGATTCGCTAAAACCGCCGTTTGGCCATCTTCCATCAAATTCAGTTCGGATATTTCTTCTCCAAACAACTTCCAGCGTTTGTTCATTTAAGCAAATCAACTCTCCCATTCCACTCATAATATAAATTTTTCCGCCTGTGATGGTTGGCGTTGCTCGTGTGCCGTTGTAGCCGTGCGTCCACTCGACTCCGTATTGTATCCTATTTAACAAGTTGCCACTTAGGTCGAAAACGAACAAATATCCATTTCCGTCGAGCATACCTGTTGCATAGATTTTTCCGTTCGAAATGGCAATTCCTGAGTGTCCATCGCCCAACTCTTCGAAATACCAAAGCATTTTAGGACCATTTTCTGGCCACGATGTTAATAATCCTGTTTCATTTGCGAAAATGCCGGTACGGTCGTTTCGCCAACCGATTTGGGCGTTAATGCTTGTTATCAAAACAAGCGAGATGCTGATTGTGAAAGTTAATTTTTTCATATTCTCAAATTTTTTAAATTTTCCAATACCGTTTCTGCAAGAGATAAAACGAATTGATTTGTTTCTTTTAATCCTATAATTAGGATGCTGTGTTCTAAGTAGAAATTTTTTAATGGCAGTCCGGTATCTTGGGATTGTATATGTTGCCCCAGTGCAAAAATTTTAGCAGAAAGATAATTACTTCCTTCGACATAAATTCTATTAAGCCAGTCATTATATAGCCATAAAAGTTGCAATAGTTCTTTATCTTGTATAAGATGCAGTGTTTGTGATGCGACAAGCAAATTAAACGCACTAGTGAAAGGGATCTGTCCCGAGAAATCAAAAATGGTATTAACAAAATTACCTAATGAATCTACTGCATTAGGATTGTTTCTGTTGCTACGGAGAAAGGTCGCATACGATGACTCTTGCGTGAAGCGATCAATCGTCATATTTAAAATTGCAATGTTAGAGGCGATTTCATTCTCTACCAATTTAAGGTGGTTTCTTAAGTCCTTTTTCGCACTTCTGCTGGAGAGGAAGTCGCCAGCCATCAATGCGATACCAACACCGATAACAACAATAGACAACTCTCTTGTGAATTTTACAAGTTTTACTATTTTTCTTTTTGATACGGAGATAAATTTTTTCATTATATTTGATTGTTTCTGTTTTTATTTCTGTTCTCAAGCCTCGCTTTCGTCATTCTTTCTCGCAAGCCACCATTTTCTAAAAACTCTTTTTCAAGAGCCGTTATTTGTCTTGCTAAAAGATAAGTTGTTATGTTTATCAGACAAATCATAACATTTGCACAAATTTCAGGATTTTCATTTTCTATTCCTTTTTCAAAAGTTTGATAATTAGCATTGGGTGTTCTGTTTATTTGACGGAAATGCGTAACTAAACGGTGGTCTTTATCCCAAATCGGCAGTTTTCGAGTTCTTAAAAAATCCTCATAGTCCATTTTTAATTCTTCAAGCGAGGCTCTTGCAACATTCATTAATTTTATTTCAAATTCTTTTGATGTCGCCGAAGCCATACTACCCTCTACGATGTTTTGTTTTCCACTGCGTGCAGCCTGTACCATTTGATCGATGGTGCGGTCGGGTTTTCTATAAAAGCGATTGACAAAATATATCGTGCCATCGTAGATGACCTCTGCTCTTTGAAAACTTAGCAATTTGCGGTAACCGCCGTGTTTGGGGATGAAGTTGTTGGTTGCTGTCATTTGGGTTGTTTTAAGGTCTTTATCGTTATTAAAGAGGTTAAAGACTTTAATGACGAATTGAGAGATAATGATACTATTTCGTCAACCTTTTCTTCCTTTCCAAATTCTCCGGCTCTAACGCCAACTTCGCACCGTGCATCAAGCCCGCTACGCCGTCCTTAGATTTTGCAGTCGTTTTGCAGTCGTTGCAAGTACACTCGGTTTCGGTATAATCCATCGGCTGTGTGTAAGCAGAAATAACGCCCTCGAAATTGCGAAGTACTGCCCTATACGGACTTTGAGAAATGAGATAAGTCGGCATTACCGGAATTTTTCCTCCACCGCCCGGAGCATCCACAACAAATGTCGGAACTGCATATCCGGAAATATGCCCACGCAAATTCTCAATAATCTCAGTGCCTTTCGAAACCGGTGTACGGAAATGTTCCAAGCCCATCGATAAATCGCATTGGTAAATGTAATACGGTCTCACACGCATTTTTACCAACTCATACACCAAACGTTTCATAATTTGCGAACAATCATTCACGCCTCGCAACAACACAGATTGATTGCCCAGTGGAATTCCGGCATCTGCCATCAAAGCACAGGCTTTGCGTGCCTCTTCGGTAATTTCGTTGGCATGATTGAAATGCACATTCACCCAAACTGGATGATATTTTTTCAACATATCGACCAATTCCGGTGTAATCCGTTGCGGACAAACCACCGGAGTTCGTGTGCCAATACGAATAATTTCCACATGCGGAATCGCCCGCAAACGCTGAATAATCGACTCCAATTTTGCATCGCTTATCAACAAGGCATCACCTCCCGAAAGCACGACATCTCGTACTTGCGGAGTTTTTGCGATGTATTCAATGGCTTTATCTATGCGGTCCGAAGTTGTTTCGCAATCGGTTTGTCCGGCGAATCTTCGGCGTGTGCAATGTCTGCAATACATCGCACATTGATCGGTAATCAGAAACAGCACTCTATCGGGATAGCGATGCGTTAGTCCGGGCGTTGGCGAATCTTCGTCTTCGTGCAACGGATCTTCCAAATCGCTTTCCGAATGATAGGTTTCGTAAATTGTCGGAATGGCTTGCTTGCGAATAGAACATTCCGGATTTTCGAGATTAATCAAACTCAGATAATAGGGCGTAATCGCCATTCTCAGCGTTTTTAGCGATTCGCGAACGCCGTTTTCCTCAGCCTCTGTCAGAGGAATTAATTTTTTCAATTCATCGAGGGTTTCGATGCGGTTTTTGACTTGCCATTTCCAGTCGTTCCATTGCTCGTCGGTGGCGTTTGGGAACATTTGTTTTCGGTTGTTGTTCATGGTATTGTTTTTGCTTAGAAATTACGAATGATTGTTAGTGATTAATTTGCGGGTATTTCTAAATATTCTTTCTGCATTTTTTTGCTCAGCCCTTTTATAACTTCATCTGCTGAATGTTGAATTAGTTCTTTGATCAGATTATCCGGAACATCACGATTGAAATAAACAGAATTCCACTTCAATGTATCGCCGGTATAAAAACCTTTTGTGACGCCCTCGTAACGCTCTCGCAGTTCGGCGGAACGTTCGGGATTACATTTCATAGATGCTCGAAATTCGCCGTCTTTTGGAAAAAGTACGACAAAGGCAAACATTTTTCCCATAACCTTAAAAACTAAAACGTCTTCATGAAACGGAAAGCATTCTTCAACACCTTTGATTTTTAAGCACTTTTCGCGAAATTGTTCGATATTCACAATTCTGTTTTTTTATTGCAGTTTTTTCACAAATTCATCAATTGCATTTTCGTTGATTTGATGAACGGAGGTTGTTGTTTTTGCGATTTTTTTGATGATAAAACGTTCGAAGAAGTTCATTTTTTCAAACAAAAATGCTCCGCCTAGAAAGCCTGTTGCAATAGCGTTCTTATGCAATACTTCCGGATAAGCATCTTGCAATTCTTTCTCTTGTTTTTCTTTTGTTGGCTCCATACCGCAGACAAACAAACCTAATTTTTTTTGCAACAAAATTTGTTCATTCGTACGACAAAAATTTTTCATTTTTTTTGATGCACTTCCTGCGTAAATGGATGTACCAAGGATTACCATTTCAAATTGGCTGATATCCGGATTTGGGCTTTTTTTCAACGAAAATAATTCTATTTCGTTTGTGTCCTTTAATTTTTCGGCAATCATGCCGGCAACTTTTTCGGCTGTGCCATATTTTGAAGCGTAGACTATTGCAGTTTTCATATTATTTTGCTTTTTTGTGAGGCTGTTGCAGCTCATTCGCGAACAGAAAATTGAAAGCTTTTTCTGGAATATTTTCCAGGCCCAGCATGGTCGCCTTCTACAAAATCAATATAAACATAGGTGTGCGTTTCTGTTAAAGTATATACCATAGCAGCCATTGTTGTCCATGCTCCTGTAGACCCCATGCGTTGGGTCAACTTTTCTGAATCGGGGATATTCACATAGAGTGTGCCATTCTCTATTTTTGCAAACTCTATTTTTATAGCAGAATTTTCATTCCATGCCAAAATAACTTTTTTGATATCGTGCTTAATGCAGTCTAACAAGTTTCCTCTGACCAAATAAAAATCGTGAACATCAACACAGTATCCTACACTCCAAATAGGCATATTATTTGCAAATTCTGAACAAGGAATGCTCTTTTCTTGCATATTCGCATCATTGGATCTGTTTCTACAACCGCTTATGAGGATTGCGAGTATACCAATAATGATAAATGTTTTTTTCATATTGACTTTCGCCGTTTACTGTATTTGAAATGCCATCAAAGCATCGCCTCTGCGGATATATAGTACACCATTGTGAATTACAGGATGTGCCCAATGTTGATTTGTTCCGAGTGTTACATGAAAACTACTCACCAATTCAAATTGATTCGGATTAGGTCTAACCAATGCAACTTCGCCTCTTTCGCTATAAACAAACAACATGCCATCTGCGGCAATGATAGCACTTGGCGAGATTTGGCGAACGCCATATCTTATTTCTCCTGTGTTCCAATCCATAGCGAAAAAACCTCTATTGCGATGTCCGGACGTGAAAATATGGTTGTTAACTTTCACTGCACCGCCCATTTGATTATCCACATTATTGCTCCAAACATACTCAACACCCCTTCCGTTGTTTGTCAAACGAAGCATGACCGATCCGCCACCGTAGCCTGTTGTAGAAAAAATCATGCCGTTGCTGTAAAGCGGCGTGTTTGGATGAATGTTGTGTGTGTTGGTTTGCGGATGCGACCACAACAATTCCCCGGTGTTGGCGTTTAGTCCGATGATGTGACGCTCTGTGCTGGTAACGATTAAAGGCACAGCATAACCGTCAATAAACAATGGCGAGCAATAACTGGATTGTTCACCTAAAGCCTGCGACGACCAAACTAATTCTCCTGTATTTTTGTTCAACGCAATAACATTGTGTCGTCTGCCTCCGGGTGTAACAATCACTTTATCGCCAATAATCAAAGGCGATTCGGTCATTCCCCAACGAATATTTCTTCCGTCAAAATCTCTCAAAACATCTCTTTTCCAAACTTGCTCCAACGTTTTTTCGTTTAAACAAATGATGTGTCCGAGAGAGTTGAAAATGTACAAATGTCCGTCATTCACAGTGATTGTTGCGCGCGAGCCCGGGTAGCTGCTTGCCCATTCTCTACCGACAATTTGTCTGGCGAGTAATTCTCCGTTGAGGTCGAACACGGAAAGCACTAAATCGTCGGCATGAAGTCCGGTGATATAAATTCTTCCGTTGGCAATTGCCGGCGAGGAGTAACCATCACCCAACTTGTCGGCATACCACAACAGTTCGGGACCTCCAACAGGCCACGCAGTGAGAAGTCCGGTTTCTTCGTGATAAATTCCGTCACGATTAAGTCCACGCCATTGCGAATTTTCTTCGCCAACAGGACTGTTTGGTACAAAATTTCTCACTTCCGACACAGTTTCCGTGCGTGTGTGTGTTTTCGTCTGGCTAATCATAATGCGATAGCCGATAAATGATACAATGCCGAATACCGCAATTATTGCGACAATCCAAATAGCGATTTTTTTTACTTTCATGATGATATTTTTTTTATGATTATTTTTTGATTTGCGCATAAAGTTCTGTAAAAAGTTGTCGCAGTTTTTCACTTTCGCGAAATAGTTGCAGTGTCAGTTCCGCATGACCTTTTGTGTAGCCGTTGCCGACAATCATGGTTACATCACTACCCACGCCTTCCGCACCCAATGCGGCTTTTGAGAAACTTGTTGCCATTGAAAAGAAGTACACAACACCGGAATGTTTGGTGCATAAAATGCTCGTCATTTCGGTGTCGGGGATGTTTACGCAATTGATTGTTACATCGCAGAGTTCGCCGTTGGTTAATTCTTCTATTTTTTCCAAAACTTGTACCGGTTTCGTTGCATCTGCGGAAAAGACCACATCGCAAAAACCGAGTTCTTGCAAGCGTTTCACACTTTTTTCGCTGTACTCTATGCCGATAACTTTGCCGTTTTTTCCAACACGTTTTTTTGCCTCGTAACAACACAACATTCCTGATTTTCCGCCTGCTCCGATAACCAACACCGTATCGCCTTCTTTGACAAGTTTGGCGGTTTGGGCGGGAGCACCCGCAACATCTAACGCGGACAACACCAAATTTTCCGGCATATCCGCAGGAATTTTCGCGTAAATTCCACTTTCAAACAAAATCGCTTTTCCGTCAATATCCACTTGGTCAATATCTGCTCGAATATCTTTGATCTTGTCAATCCTTAGCGGGGTAAGCGAAAGCGAAACTAATGTAGCGATTTTGTCGCCCTCTTTCAAGTCGATTCTTCCTTTCAGAGCATCGCCGATTTTTTCTACTGTACCCAAAAGCATTCCGCCCGATCCTGTAACTGGATTGCGGTGTTTACCCTGTGTTTCCACGATGTTGAGCATAATTTCGGCGATTTTCTCTTTGTCGCCACCGGCTTGTTCCTTAATTTGTGTGAAACTTGCCGAATCAACATTCAGCGTTTGTACATCAATCAAAATCTCGTTGTCGAAAATTTCGTTCATATTGTTACAAATTTTGTTTGCCGGTTGGGGCAACACGCCCTTCGGCTCAATCACGCGGTGTAAGCCGTATTTGTTTCCTTGTTTTTGCATATTTTTTTTGTTTTTATCGAATGTTTTGGAGTGCACTAGATAATGCTCGTGTCGCAGTGTCAACATCACTTTGTGTCGAAAAATTACTTTGATAAATTGCCCACGCAAAATTGTAAATATCTTGAATGCTTGCCATTTCTCTTTCTGAAAGTGCTTGAGCACGTTCGATTGTTATGCCAAGTTCTCTTTTATCTGCTAGCCCGGGCGGAATACGAAAATCGCCGGCTTGCTCAACAACAAAGGCAAACTCAATCAATTGTGCCTCGCTAAATGCTGTGCCGATAAAAGTTAGATTGACCGGATTTGTTGTGCTTCCAAGATTGGCAAGCGGAATACTAACCGTAGGATAGCGGGCTCTAGCACCGATTATTGTAGGCAAAACATTCAGGCTCGTATTGACAAGCCCGTCCAAATTGTGTTTTTTCAACAAATAATCTATGCCGTAAGTTCTTGACAGCAAAATATCCCTCTCACGATCAATTAAAAACGAGTCTTTTTTTGCTTCCAAATCAATCTCGTTGCTTCTTATCAAAAGTTCTTGTCCGAAAGGGAAAGCATCGGGATTGGTTTTCATATATTCGTTGTTGAAATCGATAATATCCTGCAAGGTTCTTATCGGAAAATCTTCATCGAGTGTTGCCAAATATGCAGGTAAATCTCTCGCAAAATCGTAAGCAAGGACGATGCTTTGCCAAAACGGGGGATTGATACTGGAATCTTCGGGATTAAAAAACGTTAATGCACTACCGTCGGATTTTGTGATGATTTCCGCACCGGCGTCTTTCAAGGCTTTTATTGCCTGCTGAAAAGGCTCGTGTGCAAAATGTCCTTCGGGAGGAATGCCGATTAAACCGAGTCTTTTGCCATGAAGATTTCCGAGCCTTAGATATTGAGTAAAATCCACGCCTGTCATACCGGCATTTTCTATGCTTTTGGTTGTTTCATCATTTGGATCAAAACCTGCCATTGCTGTGAGCAAAATGGCAGCATCGGTAACATTTCGAGTCATCGGTCCGGCGATATCTTGCGTTGAAGAAATCGGGATAATTCCATGGCGACTAACGAGTCCGACAGTCGGTTTGATTCCAACCACAGAATTTGCAAAAGCAGGACTAAGTATCGAACCCGATGTTTCAGTTCCAATGGTAACCGCAGAAAGTGCCGCCGCTGCTGCAACGCCTGACCCTGCCGACGAACCACTCGGTCTAACCGTAATAGTATCGCCCAGCAACGGCACAGGACGATAAGGATTAAGCACCTGTCCGCCGAGAGAAGACCAACCGGTTGTCATACCAATGGCAATAAAATTGGCAAATTCTGTCAGATTCACTTTCCCTAAAATAATTGCACCGGCATCATTCAATTTTGTGATGATTGGAGCATCAAAAGGAGGATAATTATTGGCAAGAGCCACAGAGCCGGCAGTATTAGGCATTCCAACAACATTGACATTGTCTTTTACAAGAACGGGCATACCAAACAAACCTGTTGCCACACTCGGATTCAACGCAAAAATACTATCACGTTTTTTAGCATCGGCAAGTGCGTGAGGATTGAGCATTCTGACCGAATTGAGTTTTATGGTGTTAAAATCGTACAACTCAATACGGCGCAAATACATCTCCGTTAGTTGCGTGTAAGTAAGTTTTCCGATTCTGATCATTTCCTGTAATTCAGGAATGGTTACATTTTGCAAATCTACGATTTGTATATCTGCTTGAACCTGTTGTTTTAATAGTGTCAGATTTTGATCTGCTTTTGCTGATGTCATCAAGCCTAACAGGAAGATGAGGGCGAAAAAGGTATTTTTTTTCATTGTTTTTACGATTTTATAAACTAAATCCATCTCACAACCTTAAATTTTCCAAACGTTCTAATATTTGCTCAAAACCCTGTAAAATCCTTGGGCTCGCACTTTTCATCATATAAATCATATTTCTTTGCCCCAGATAAAATTTTTTGTAAAGGTCAACGGCATCTTGGGGTCGTTGATTTACTTCTCCCATCATAGAATTTTTAGCAAGAGCGTATTCTATCGAGTGAGTCTGAATCAAAACGAAACCACGGTATAGGCTTGTTAATTGCATCAAAAGATCTTTATCTCTTATCAGATGCATTCTTCCGGATGCAACAAGTAAATCAAACGCATCAGTGGAATAAGCAAAGAGGTCGAACCAACCAGTTAAATAACCCACTGAATCCATAATATTAGGGTTATTTAAATTTCTCGCAATAAAGTTTGCAACCTCCGCTTCTTGTGTAAAAAAATTAAGAGTCATATTTGAACGTTCAATATTGTGGGCTATTTCCACTTTTACCAATTCAAGGAGAGCCCTTAGATCCTGCTTTGCACTTCTATTGGTGAGTAAATCACCTGCCATCAATGCTATACCTACACCGATAACAACGATAGATAATTCTCTTGTGAATTTCACAAATTTCACTATTTTTCGCTTTGATGCTAATAATGTTTTTTTCATATTGAGTTTTTTGTGTCTAAATTATTTTTTCTGCAAGAACAAGCATCTCAAAATCTTTCGTTGCATTCGAGTATTTTTTCTATAGAGCAAAGATTTTTTCTCATAAAGCAAATGTTTTAGTTGTTAATTATTTCTTCAACCCCAAAATCCTGCGAGCCTCATCAGGCGTAGCAATCTCACGCCCCAATTCGTTGGCAATACGAACAGCCTTCGCCACCAACTCGCCGTTGGATTTTGCCAAAACACCTTTTTCGATAAAAAGATTATCCTCAAAACCCACACGAATATGTCCGCCCATAGCGATTGTCGCTGCGGCTATCGGAAATTCCGAACGCCCGATACCTGTCGCACACCAAGTGGCATCGCTCGGAAGGGCATTCACCAACCAACATAAATTCGGAATCGTTGCAGGTGTACACCCGAACACGCCCAACACAAAATTGAAATGCAACGAACCTCCCGGCAATTCGCCTTTTTTGATCATTTTTAATGCAGTATCCAAATGCCCCATCTCAAAACATTCGTATTCGGGTTTGATGTTGTTTTCGATAAAACGTTTACCGAAATCACGCATCATCGGCATGGTGTTTTCAAAAACCTCATCGCCAAAATTGCAAGTTCCGCAATCCAAAGTCGCCATTTCGGGAAATAATTCGGTTGGTTGCAAACGCTCTTCCGCCGTCATTCCCACAGCCCCACCGGTCGATGGAATGATAATCACATCGGGAATCACGTTTTTGATAGTGTCTATACATTGTTTGAAACGAGCCTTGTCTTGCGTAGGCGTACCGTCATCTGTACGAACGTGTAAATGCACGACAGCCGCACCTGCATCGTAAGCAGATTTTGCCTCTCTAACAACTTCTTCTACCGTGTAAGGTACGGCAGGATTTTGTTCTTTCGTAACTTCCGCACCGGAGATTGCTGCGGTAATGATTAGTTTTTCCATGATTATAGTCAATAGTTAGTGGTTAATAGTTAGTAGTTAGGAGGTTTGTTGGATTTGTGTGTTTTTAGGTATTTAGTTAGTGATAAAAGCATTTTTTTGATAGCGGTTAACTTTTCCAATGGATGGTCAATAGTTGGTATATATCCTAATTTGTTTGCGATAATGAGTTGTGTTTCTAACTCTGATGCAGAGCCGATAGCGATGTAAAGAAACTGTATCGTTTCTGCGTATCCTTTTCTACTGCAACCTTCAGCAATGTTAGAAGGTATGGATACCGCACATCGTCTCATTTGTTGTGCTAATCCAAACAACTCCTCTTTCGGAAATAACTTTGTTATCTCATAAACCTCAACAACAAAATCAACACTTTGTTTCCAACACTCCAAGTCTTTGTGCAACATCCCGCTAACTATTGACTATTAACCACTGACTTCCTCTGACAGTTTTTCGGAACAACACACGTTCCACTCGCTCTGCAAACCACAATCGGCTCAGCCAAAACATCAGCAGCCGATGCTGAAATATCGGGTCGAGGTGCAATTACTTTTCGAGCCTCAAAGGTCATTTTTCGGGACGAATTACCAATGTCGGTAATTTCGCCAACAGCCTCGATGTAGTCGCCGGCATAAACAGGTGCTGTAAATTCAACATTGTCGTAAGCAACAAAAAGACCTTCGTCGCCATCGTTAATAATCAGTAATTCGGTGGCAACATCGCCAAACAGTTGCAACATTCTTGCACCATCTACTAAATTTCCGCCGTAGTGTGCGTCCGCATTGCTCATACGGAGTCTAATCATTGAGGTTGTTTTCATATTTTTGTGTTTTGATTGTACTAATACTGTATTGTATGTTTGCCCGTAGGGCAATAATATCAATAGAAAAAACGTTATTTCACCCTAGCATTTAGCCCGTAGGGCTTTAACATTTATTCGATTGGCTTGAAAACATATCGTTCGTCATATTCCACATCAAATTTTTTCAAAGTTTCCAAATACTCTTCCATAAAACTACGTTTTTTATGATGTGTTTCCTGGTCTTGAATATAATTTGCGATGTTCGGGATTTGTGACTTTCCATAACTAAACGCACCAAATCCTTCCTGCCACGAAAATTTGCCCTTGACAAACTTGTTTTCGTTAATCCACAAAGACGAACTTCGTTTGAGATGAAACATCAAATCCGATGGCGATTGTTTTGGGCTCATACTAACCAATGCGTGGATATGGTCAGGCATTCCGCCGATTTGCAATAATTTATGCCCTTGTTGATCTACAATTCCCGTCATGTATTTTTGCAAATCATCTTTCCATTCTGACTGAATTAAGTTCGATCTATTTTGTACAGCGAAAACGTAATGAATATAAATTTGTGTGTATGTGTTTGCCATTTTTTGACGTTGATGCCCTACGGGCAAAAATTGGTTAGGACGGTCTATTTTCTATTGATATTGTTGCCCTGACGGGCAAATTTCTTGCAAAACTATGCCAAAAAACCAATAATGAGATATTTCATGTTTTTGATTGGGTATTACAAATTTTTCGTAAAAATAATCTCCAATGCCTCGTTTTCTAACAATAAACTGCCTGCATCCTTATACCTCAACGCTCTGTAAAAAAGTTGTGCATTCTCATTGGATAAGGAGGATGTCATAACCATTTTGAAACCTTTATTTTTCATCTCTTCTTCCCAAAATCCAACAAGTTTTTTGCCGATGCCCTGATCTCTGTATTTTTCCAACACAAAAATCATATTGAGAAAAGGTATGTTATCCCAAAATAAACTGTATCTAAACCAGGCAATGATTTTACTATTTTCCTTAACAACAATTACTCTATTGTCTAAAATTGACTTTAACAACTCTTCTTTTGCTATGTATTTGTCATATTCGTTTATGACCTCCAAATCGTATTTGGTTGCGTACTCTATTGTCATATTTTAACTATTCTTCACTTATCAGTCAAAAAACGAAAGTTGTTTCGTTTGACTCTCGTATTTAGAAAGATACGCAAAAACATCATTTGTTTTATACAAAATGCCGTACTGCTGGCAAGTTTGCTTGAGAATTGCTGACAACGCAGCGTGATTTGGACTCGGACATTCGTATTGATTGCCGTACGTGGCGATATATTTTTGCTTAATTCCCGGAAAGGTTTTATCCAAACATTCGTAAAAATAATCCCGACTTCCATCTCGCATCGTTGTACCAAAACGAAAACTCAAAATTCCGGCAACTTTTGCACGTACGCAATAGTCCAAAATACCTTTCAAATTCTTCACATCATCATTGATAAACGGCAAAAGCGGACAAAGCCATACCACCGTTGGAATCCCTGAATCTCGCATTGTTTCAAGCATTTTGAAACGTTCGTAAGTTGTCGAAACATTGGGTTCGATTTTTTTGCAAAGATCTTCGTCAAAGGTTGTGAGTGTTGTGCTGACAACGCATTTTGTCTTTTCGTTGATTTGTTTTAAGAGGTCGAGGTCACGCAAAATTCGTGCCGATTTCGTCAAAATACTTACACCGCAATTATACTTCAAAATCAATTCCAACATACCTCGCGTAAGTTTCAATTCCTCTTCGAGCGGTATGTAAGGGTCGCACATTGAGCCGGTCAAAACTTGAACGGGCTTGCGTTTTTTTCGGAGTTGATTTTCTAAGATTTTGAGTGCATCTCGCTTGACTCCAATATCTTCAAAATCGTGATTGATTTGATAGCATTTGCTCCGACTGTCGCAATAAATACACCCGTGCGTGCACCCTCTGTAAAGGTTGATGCCGTTTTGTGGCGAAAGAATGGTTTTGTAGTCGGCGTAATGCATTACTTGCTTTGCTTTTCAAGCGTTCTCAAAGCCCTCTTTATGATGTATTTGGTTTCTTTCGTGTTGCTTTCTTTTTCCCAGCGTTTGCAAAGTTTTTTGACAAATTCGGGTTGTGTTTTACTTGCATCATTCAGCCAATTTGCAACGCTGTTTTGAACATACCTCGAAGGGTCGGATTTCAACGGTTCAAGAATAGGCAGACCCAGTTCAGGATTTTCTTTCAATTCCTTGATATGTTCACACCAAACACCGCGTGGTCGTGTTGCCTCGCTTGCAAAACGTCTAACGTTTTCGTCTTTGTCTTTAGCCCACTTGGTTAAGATTTCTATGGCATCTTTTGGTTTTTGCACGATATGATGTCTAACCGCAGCCCACGCTGATTCCCTAACATTAAAATGTCTATCGGCAGCAAAAGGTTTTATCTTTTTTAGGGCATCGGCGATTTTCAAATCACTTTTACTTCCTGTGATTTCTGCTGCCCAACTTCGCACAAAATCCGAAGGCTCATCTGATAATTTCGTCAAAAGAACGCTGTCGTTGTTGGTATAAATTTGTTCTCCAAGTCCAACAGCAACGGTATATGCAATGCTTATGGATGTTGGATTTTCGATTTTTTCAACCACCTTGCAAACTGGCAAGAAGTATTGCATTCTGTCGTGTTTTTCCAAAATGTTTTTTAGAAGTGCAATCCTATCTATTGCTAAAAATTCCACCAAATTCGCACATTCAATTTCGCCACGATTGAGTTGTTCCAAAACATCTTTTGGAATGTCTTTGATTGTTCTTGCTCCTTTTCTTTTTTGTTCTGCCATTTCTAATCCACTATAAAATCCACAAAGATCCCCGGCGTATGCACTTGTTCCGGTGCTATGCTGCCGGTCTCAACCAACTCGCCAACCTCAGCAATAACAAGGTCTGCCGCGGTTGCCATCAGCGGATTCATGTTTTGTGAAGTGCCTTTGTAGATAAGATTTCCGCTTTTGTCGCCGATTGAAGCACCAATCAAGGAAATATCGGCATGTAGCGGTTTTTCGAGCAAAAATTCTTTGCCATCAATGGTGATTTTTTCTTTGCCTTTTTCAACTAAAGTTCCTAATCCTGTCGGCGTGAGTATACCACCCAAACCTGCACCTGCTGCACGAATGCGTTCTGCCAAAGTGCCTTGCGGAACAAATTCCACTTCGAGTTTTCCGGCATTCATCAAATCAATAGCAGCGGGATTTGTACCCATGTGTGAAGTGATTAATCTAGATACTTGCCCATTAGCAAGCAGTTTGCCATACGCACTGTCGGGAAATCCCGAATCGTTGACGATCAGCGTTAGATCTTTAACATCGCTGTGACAAAGTAGTTCCAAGATTTTTAATGCACTTCTGTTTGCCAAAAATCCACCAACCATTAAGGTTATTCCGTTTTTGATTTTTGATACGGCTTGTTCGGGCGTAAGTTGTTTGTTCATGTTGTTTTTTTGTTGTGGCAACCCTTGCGGTTTCCTTTGATTATGGGGCGACCGCAAGGGTCGCCCTTACGTTTACTTTATTCAATTTCTCTGAAGATAGGCACAATCAAGCTACGACTCGCAGTATCACGTTGTAAATCTCCGGTACGACGGCGTTCTTCAACGGCTTGACGCATTTGATCGCGACGTAGTTGGGCTTCACTCTTTTGTTCTAAAAAAAGCTCGGTTTGATTTGCATTCAATAATGGCAAAATCTCAGCCTCTCTTTTTTCGTCTAACTCATCCAAAAGATTTCGAAGTACCGTTCGGTCGCTGTTGCGAGCATCATCCATAATTTGAGTGCGAAGTATGGCGTACTTGAGATTGATTTCAAAAATGGTATCTATCTGCTCATCTGTTAAATCCAAAAACTCCGCCATTAGCTCGGTCTGACGTAGTGCCGAAGAAATCTGCATGTGTTCGCGTTCTTCCGGAGCCATCTGACGCTGTGCAAAAGCAATGCTGTTTAATACAAAAAACAAAACGAGAGTTGTAAAAATCGTCTTCATATGAAATTAATTTAAAATGAGTTTACGGCATCAACTACCGCTTCAATTTCTTTTTGGGTCATCACCGGACTTATCGGCAGACTCAACACTTCCCGATGAATTTGCTCGGTAATCGGAAGATGCAGTTTCGCCAACGGCGTGTCCGCATAACACGCTTGTTTGTGCGGAGGAATAGGGTAGTGGATTTGAGTTTGAATGTTGTGTTTTTCGAGATGTTTTTGCAATTCATCACGCTGTTTACAACGGATTACAAAAATGTGCCAAACGTGGGAAATCGTCATTCCGAGCGTAGTCGAGGAATCCCCCTGCTTCAAGGGGATGTCTCGACTACGTTTCACTTCGCTCGACATGACGGCCTTGTAGTTTGGTAAAATAATTTTCGGATTTGTGATGTTTTCGCAATAATACTCTGCAATGTTTTGTAAAACGGCGGATTCAACATCAACATAATCTAATTTTACGGAAAGAAATGCCGCTTGGATTTCATCCATCCGGCTGTTCACACCTCGAAATGCATTGAGATTTTTTCTTTCTGAGCCGTAATTGCCGAGAGCTCGAATGGCTTTTGCAAGTTCAGGATTTTTTGTAATAATCGCCCCGCTGTCGCCCAAAGCACCCAAATTTTTTGCCGGATAAAAACTGAAACCTGCCGAATCACCAAGATTTCCGGTGCGAATACCGTTCCATGAGGCACCAATGGCCTGTGCATTGTCTTCAATAATTTTGAGGTTGTATTTTTTGGCAAGTTGTTCGAGTTTTTCGCTCCAAATGGCCTGCCCGTAAAGGTGTACAAGCAAAATAGCTTTGGTTTTTTCTGTGATTTTTTCCTCAATTTTATCGATGTCAATATTGTAAGTTTCGATATTCGGCTCGACCAAAATCGGGGTCAAACGATTGTCGGAAATAGCGATTATCGTTGCGATGTAGGTGTTTGCCGGAACAATAATTTCGTCGTTTTCTTGTATTTCTCCGAGTTCGACATAGCCTCGCAAAATCAGTCGCAAAGCGTCCAAGCCATTACCAACAGCTATGGTTTGCGAAGGCTCGGCACCGATATAGTCGGCTAATTTTTTTTCAAAATTTTCCGTTTCTTTTCCGAACAAATACCAACCGCTGTCGATCACTCGAATAGCAGTCTCTTTTAGTTGCTCTGCGTATTGAGCGTTGATTTTTTTAAGGTCTAAAAATGGAATCATGAGTTTAAAAAGTCGTCATAATTTCGAATATACCCGGTTGGATCGTAGGGCTTTGATGCCAAAACCAAACACACAGCACCGTCTGAAAAATCTGACATTTCACGCCAAATATTATTGCCGATAAACAAACCTTGATTAGGCTTGTCAAGCATAAATGTTTCATGTTTCTTGCCGTTGTCAACGGTTACCGAAAATCTTCCGTGAACGGCGATAAGTATCTGTTCGCTATTCGGGTGTGCGTGTCCGCCGCGAAGGATATTCGTAGGCACGTCATAAATCCAAAATACACGCTGGATGTCGAATGGGATTTCTTTGTGATTTTCAACCACGCTCAAATTCCCTCGAGAGTCAATGATTTTGGGTAGTTCGAAAAGATAGGGAAACGTCATAGTTTACAGAAAAAACGTCATGCTTTGATACAGCTCTGCTTGGTCACTCACAGATTGGAGTGACAAAACTTACGGCAAAGGTACGAAAAAAAATTGAAAATAACAAGGGGATTCCCGCCTACGCGGGAATGACGACCTTATTTTTTTATTTCAATTCCCAAGGCTCGATATTCATTTCTTTTCCACTTAGGATATTGAGATAACTTTTGTAGCGTTGCGGATGAATATGATATTCGGAAACGGCTGATTTTACAGCACAATTCGGTTCATGAACATGTGTGCAGTTTGCAAATTTGCACTCGTGCAACAATGCTTTCATTTCAGGAAAAAACAGCGCAACTTCGTTTTTCGAGAAATCAACCATGCCAAATTCTTTAATTCCGGGTGTATCAATAATGAGGCCGCCATTGTCCAAACGGTGCATTTCTGCAAAGGTTGTGGTGTGCCTGCCTTTTTGATGATAGCCGGAAACTTCGGCGGTTTTGATTTGTAAATTTGAGTCGAGGGCATTGATGAGTGCCGATTTCCCAACACCGGAATTGCCCGAAAATAGGCTCGTTTTATTGGCTAAAAAATGTCTTAAATCATCAACACCATCTCCGCGAAGGGCAGAAACCACACGGCATTCATAACCGATGTCCGAATAGATTTTTTGTGCCATTTTGAGCAGGGTCAGCGATTCTTCATCGTAAATATCGATTTTGTTAAAAATGATAGTTGCCGGAATAAAATATGCTTCCGCCGTAACCAAAAAACGGTCGATAAATCCAAATGGTGTACGTGGCTGAAACAGGCTTGTAACAAGGAAAGCACGGTCGATATTCGTTGCGATAATATGACTTTGATGCGACAAATTTACCGATCGTCGAATGATGCAATTTTTGCGTTCGTGGATGTTATTAATTAGTCCGGTTTTTCCATCGGGAAGTAAGTCGAAATCCACCACATCACCAACAGCAATCGGGTTGGTCGTTTTGATGCCTTTGATGCGGAAATTGCCTTTAATTTTGCACTCAAAACGCTCACCGTCCGCGGTGATCACGCGATACCAACTGCCTGTGGTGATATGTACTACGCCTTGCATGTTTAACTTCGTTGAGCTCGCACTATGTGCTTAAGTTGCAAAGATACGAAAAAAATCCAAGAAAAAAAATTCAAGATAACAAAACTTCTTGGAATTAAAAAAAAAGTGTTATCTTTGCATTAGAAAAACACATGACAGAACTTATCGAAACATACAATTTGACGGGGATTATTATCGGATTAATTACATTTTTAATTATCGGATTTTTTCACCCGTTGGTTATCAAAATCGAGTATTATTTGGGTGTAAGATATTGGTGGATTTTTCTGCTTTTAGGTATTGGCGGAATGGCAGGCTCATTACTTTTTTCTAACATCATCATCTCGGTAGCGTGCGGTGTGTTTGCTTTTTCGTCCTTTTGGTCTATTGGTGAGCTTTTTCAACAACGAAAGCGCGTAGAAAAAGGCTGGTTTCCAAAAAGAAAAAAAGACTAAACATGGAACCGGCAAAAAAAGGACTCAAAATACTATACGCGATATTAGGAAGTATCTCACTTGTATTGGGAACGCTGGGTATTTTTCTGCCTCTCCTTCCGACTACGCCTTTTTACTTACTAACGGCGTGGTTGTACATGCGAAGTTCGGAAAAATTGTATCAAAAAGTTATGAGCAACAAGTATTTTGGAACGATTGTTCGGAATTTTCATGAGGACAAATCAATCCCGTTGAGGACAAAGATTATCATTGTTTCGATGCTTTGGGGTTCAATTTTGTTTTCAGCATTTTTTGCTGTTTCCGCATGGTGGTTAAGACTGCTTTTGTTTGCTATTGCTATAGGAGTTACTATTCACGTTTTGTCGTATAAAACGAAAAAGGTAAAACAATAGCTGTAAATAATCTTAAAACTCTGCGTTCATAGGTGTTCGTGGAAAAGGAATTACATCGCGGATGTTCGACATTCCCGTAACGAATAGCAAAAATCGCTCAAAACCTAAGCCAAATCCGGCGTGCGGTGCAGTTCCAAAACGGCGGGTGTCCAAATACCACCACATTTCCTTTTCAGGAATACCCATGTCTTCCATCCGTTTTTTCAACACATCTAAACGTTCTTCGCGTTGCGAACCGCCAATAATTTCGCCGATTCTTGGAAACAAAACGTCCATCGCCCGAACGGTTTTTCCATCGTCGTTGACTTTCATGTAAAAAGCTTTGATATCTTTTGGATAATCCGTTAAAATGACCGGTTTTTTGAAATGTTTTTCCACTAAATAGCGCTCGTGTTCGCTTTGCAAATCTACGCCCCAGTCTACTTTGAACTCGAATTTTTGTCCGGATTTTTGTAAAATATCTATTGCTTCGGTATAAGTTAATCTCTCGAATTTTACGTCAATAACGGATTTTAGGCGATCAATTAATTCTTTATCGTACAAATCATTTAAGAATTGCAAATCGTCCATACAGTGTTCAAGTGCCCATTTTACAAGGTATTTCAAAAATTCTTCCGCCAAATCCATGTTGTCTTGAATTTCGTAAAACGCCATTTCGGGCTCGTTCATCCAAAATTCTGCCAAGTGTCGCGGCGTGTTGGAATTTTCGGCACGAAACGTTGGACCAAACGTATAAATTTTCGACAATGCCATCGCTCCCAACTCGCCTTCCAGCTGTCCGGAAACAGTTAAGTGTGCAGACTTTCCGAAAAAATCGGCGTTGTAATCCACTTCGCCTTCGACTTTCGGAACATTGTTCAAATCCATCGTTGTCACTTGAAACATTTGTCCTGCACCTTCAGCGTCGGAAGCCGTAATAATCGGGGTATGCAGGTAGAAAAATCCGCGTTCGTGATAAAACGTGTGCAAAGCGTATGCCATTTCGTGACGAATGCGGAAAACTGCGCCAAACGTGTTTGTGCGAGGACGCAAATGTGCAATTTCACGTAAAAATTCCAACGTGTGGCCTTTTTTTTGCAACGGAAATGTTTCCGGATCAGCTTCGCCGTAAATATGAATATCTTTTGCTTGAATTTCGACCGATTGCCCTTGTCCCATCGAAGCAACCAATTCTCCGGTTACTGCCAAACACGCACCGGTGGAAATACGTTTTATCAACTCCTCATCGAAGTTTACTAAATCTGCAACCACTTGAATACTATGGATAATCGATCCGTCGTTGATTGCGATAAACGCTACATTTTTATTGCCTCGTTTGGTGCGAACCCATCCTTTAACCAATACGGTTTCTCCAACGGAAACCTCTCCTTGCAAAAGATTTTTTACGAAAATCTGCTTCATAATTCGATAAAATTTTGAATGCAAAGATACGATTTTTTTTCGAAAATTAAACTTTTTTTACATTTGACTTGCAAAATTGAAAAATAAAGATTACTTTTGCAAAAAATTTCAGGTATATTTTAACAAAAAGGGAAAACAATGTATTGGACACTTGAATTGGCTTCAAAATTAGAAGATGCACCTTGGCCTGCAACCAAGGAAGAGTTGTTGGATTACGCTTTACGCACAGGGCTTCAACAAGAAGTGATTGAAAATTTGATCGAAATCGAAGACGAAGGAGAAATTTACGAAAGCATTGAAGATCTTTGGCCCGACTATCCCACAAAGGAAGATTTTTTCTTTCACGAGGACGAGTATTAAACGTACGGGTGATGACGTAAAACATGGGATTAATCACGATAACAAGCGACTGGGGAGTAAACGACCACTATTCGGCGGCTGTAAAAAACAAAATTTACACGTATTTTCCGGAAGCTAAAATTGTGGAAATTACGCATCATGTTCCGGCGTTTGACATCGGGAAAGCGGCTTATTTTTTACGAAATGTGTATCCGCATTCGCCAAACGGAACCGTGCATATCATTGGTGTAAACACAATCGCTGATAAAAAATCGGCACACTTGATTGTGTCTTATTGCAATCAGTTTTTTGTAGGAACAGACAACGGAGTTTTTTCATTGCTTTTTCCAAAAGGCGAAGATCCAAGCGGGGTTTATGAGATTATGGAAATGCAGGATCACGATAGCTTTACGTTTCCAAGTCGAGATTTATTTGCAAAAATTGCGGCACGTTTAGCATCCGGAATTCATCCGGAAGAACTCGGAAAACCCACGCAGATTCTTAATCACATTACACCGTCTTTGCCGATTATCCGCCAAGAAAAGACATTCGACACACAAGCTTCATACACAGAAATAGTTGGCGAAGTAACCTATATCGACCGCTACGAAAATGTAAACACAAACATTCATCAGTCGCTGTTCAACGAATGGAAATCGAAGTTTCGGCACTTTGAAATTTTTTACGGCAGCAATGATTCTGTTGATAAAATTTCTACGGCTTATTCGGATGTTGGTATTGCAAACCCGTTGGCTTTGTTTGCAAGCGATGGTTTTTTGCAAATCTCAATGAATCAGTCGAAAGCTGCGAGTTTGCTTGGAATTCGAAAAAGCACGCCAATTATCGTCCGGTTTAGGAATTGACGAAAACAACTAAATTTTTATGCAGATTTCAACTGCTTGAGCACTTTTCCGGAAAGTTGCTTATTGGCATAATCCGCTGTAATGTGTAGTTCCGAGATGGTTTTATCCGACGGAAGTTCGAACATGGCATCGGTCATAATGGCTTCCAAAATCGACCGCAAACCGCGTGCGCCGGTTTTAAATTCGAGAGCCTTGTTCACAACGAAATCCAATGCGTCATCGTCAAAAATCAACTTGATATTGTCGATTTCCAACAATTTGGTGTATTGTTTGACTAAGGCATCTTTGGGTTCGACCAGAATTCGCCGAAGAGCGGCTTTATCCAAGGTATTCAGACTGGTAACCACCGGAAAACGCCCCACAATTTCGGGGATTAAACCAAAACTTTTCAAATCTTGCGGTGCTGCGTATTTGATGAGATTTTCCTTGTCGAGGTCTTCAGCGTGCTGATTCACAAAACCAATCGTATTTGTGTTCAAACGTGATGCGATTCTTGCTTCGATTCCGTCGAAAGCACCGCCTGCGATAAACAAGATATTTTTGGTGTTGATCTGAATCATTTTTTGGTCGGGATGCTTGCGGCCGCCTTGCGGAGGAACGTTGACCAAAGCACCTTCCAGAAGTTTGAGCAAAGCCTGTTGTACGCCTTCGCCCGACACGTCGCGCGTCAACGAAGGATTGTCGCTTTTTCGAGCGATTTTGTCGATTTCGTCAATAAACACAATGCCTCGTTCTGCCGCAGTAATGTTGTAGTCTGAAGCCTGCAGAAGTCGTGTCAAAATGTTTTCAACATCTTCGCCGACATAACCGGCTTCGGTCAAAATTGTGGCGTCGGCAATACAAAACGGAACGTTCAACATTTTTGCAATCGTACGTGCCATCAGAGTTTTTCCGGTTCCGGTTGCACCCACCATGATGATGTTCGATTTTTCGATTTCGACATCGTTCAATTCGTCTTGCTTTTTATAGGTGATGCGTTTGAAATGGTTGTAAACAGCCACTGCCAGCGAACGTTTGGCATCATCTTGACCAATCACATATTGATCTAAAAATGTTTTGATTTCGATAGGTTTTTTGATGTCAAGCGACGGCAGGCTTTTTGTTTCTCTTTCTTTTTGCTGGTCTTCCAAAAGTTTTTGCCCGTTGGTGATGCAGTTTTCACAAACAAACGCATTGTTGTCTCCGTAAAACAATTTGACTTGATTTTCGGGTGTTCCACAAAACGAACAGCGGTTTTCTTTCTTTTTTTTCTCTGACATTTTATGCCGTTTTTAACAATTTTTTGATTAATGCAGTAAAATTTTCGATTTCTGTTTCGGTTGTATCCCACGAGCACATCCAGCGGACTTCGTGATTTTGTTCGTTCCACTCGTAGAAAAAATACTCGTCTTGCAAAGGCTTGATAATTTCTTTCGGAAGTTTTGCAAAAATACCGTTGGCAGTAGACTTTTGTGTGATTTCTACTTCGGGAATATCGTTTAATTTTTCAACCAAAAGTTGTGCCATGGCATTGGCATGATGAGCTGTTTTCAAATACAAATCATCCGACAAATATGCCGAAAATTGTGCCGAAATATAGCGCATTTTTGAAGCCAACTGCATGCCTTGTTTGCGGATATATTTAAAATTTTCGCAAAGCGAAGCATTCGCGAAAACAATCGCTTCGCCGTACATCATACCGTTTTTTGTTCCACCGAACGACAATACATCTACACCGCAATCGAATGTGAAACTTTTGATCGGCATGTTCAAAGCTGCTGCAGCGTTGGCAATGCGGGCGCCGTCCATTTGTAAATACATGTTGTGCGAATGCGCATAATCTGCCAAAGCCTTGATTTCATCGGGTGTGTAGAGCGTTCCTAATTCGGTGGTTTGCGAAATAGAAATCACTTTGGGTTGAACGTGGTGTTCGTTGCCTACTGATGATTGAAATTTTTCAATATCTGCAATGCGTAATTTTCCGTCAACAGTTGAAACAGTCAGCAGTTTACAACCTGTAAAACGTTCCGGAGCACCGCATTCGTCCACATTGATATGTGCTGTATCCGTGCAGATCACGGCATGATGCGGCTGTGTCAAAGCCTTTAACCCAAGCACATTTGCGGCCGTTCCGATGAATGTAAAATACACCTCAACGGATTCGCCCAGTAATTGTTTGAATTGTTGAATGGCTTTTTCTGTGTAAACATCACTGCCGTATGCCGCAGCGTGGTCGGCGTTTACGTCCGAAATGGCCTTCAAAATCTGCGGATGAACGCCCGAATAGTTGTCGCTGGCAAAACTTTTCATAGTCTTTTTTATTTTTTTGCTTAATTCACTTTTTTTAATCCTTCCTCTATTTCCTCAATGCTTGGTAAACTTGACTTGTAGTTTTCAGGTAGGAGATTAGAGAGTTTGTATTCAGAAATTCCGATGGGTTGATTAGTGCTTTCAAGTGCATATTGTGCTATTACATCATCTTTGTTTTTGCAAATGATCAAACCTATTGTGGGGTTGTCGGTTTCTTTTTTTCTTTGATGGTTGACTGCTGCAACATAGCCACCTAACTTCCCGGTATGCTCAAGTTCAAGTTCGTTGGCTTTTAACTCAACAACCACAAAACAGCGAAGTTCTGTATGGTAGAAAAGCAAGTCAATAAACAGTTCTTTTTTACCTATTTTTACAGGCACCTGCCTGCCAAGATAAGCAAAGCCTTGTCCTAATTCTATCAAAAATTTTGTGATATTGGTTGTCAGTGCGTCCTCTAGCTCCCTTTCTCTGTAGCCATCTGTGAGTGTGATAAAATCAAAGTTATACGGATCTTTAAGAATTTGATTTGCCAAATCACTTTGAACGTCCGGCAAGTGCCGTGAAAAATTAGTTAACGCTTTTCCTTGTTTTGCGTACAAGTTGGCATCCATAAAATGATCCAATACTGCTCTGCTCCAACCATTTTCTATGGTTTTTTGAACGTAAAACAGAGCTTCTTGAACAGACTTACATCTTGTAAAAATTAAAGTGTGGTGTCCCCAGGGGATTTGGAAAATAGGGTGAGTTTGCAATTCGTCAACAACTTGTTGACGAATTGCAGATTGTTCGTTGTCAAATCTTTGCAAATTGTCACCAATTTGGTGACGATTTGTATCACCAATTTGATGCTGAATAGAGACATCTTGGGTATAGAATTGATAAAAATACTTAGAATATTTCAAATTGGTAACGGAAAATCCTTTCATATACGGAAACTCCGAACGCAAATCCTTACTCAATTTTTCAAAGAATTTGCTTCCCCACGTTGCCTCCATTTGGCGAACGACAATGTCTTGTCCCATATCCCAATAGAGCCGAAGTAATTCCTCATTCACTCGCACCGCAGCTTTGATTTGACTTTGGCGGATTTTCGTTTTGAGGTCTATCAGCCATTGGCGATAGTCGTTGTTGTTGTTTTCGAGTTTGTTCATATTTCTTTTGCAAAGATACGATTTTTTTTGAAAATTACCGTTTTTTTCGTATCCTTGTACGCATCAAAATCCAGTAATTTTCTCATATACTGCAAATCTAATGCAGCTTTGTATTGCCTTTTTTCAGAGATTGTTTCAAATACCGAACTTTTTTATTAATATAATGTTGCTAAGTGGGTGTTTAGATGCGGCTGCCCTAAAAAATTTGCAAAAATTGATTTCAGTTTCAATTTTTTTTGTATATTTGTGGTCGAAATAACAAATAAATTTTGCCTATGAAACAACTGCGTAGCTAATACGCAAAAAACAGAACATAAAAAATCTTGTTTATCGAAAATTAGGAACTTTCTAAACACACAAGAGAAGTAACGCCGCAGTGCGGGCTTACTTATTCTTGTGTGTGGGTCTCCTAATACCTCGATAAACGGATTTGTAAGTCCGTTTTTTTATTTCCAGCCCAAACACAATACCCTCATGCCCGACCAAAAAATCCTCCCTTCCAGTTTCACTGAAATCTCTGTAGAACACATTTTACGAAAATACAGCCGAACACCAAAAATAATCTATTTGTTTGTGTTG
>WQWA01000002.1 GCA_009785505.1 Bacteroidales bacterium | reverse complement strand
TTCCGGAACGGCACTCACAGTTGATCAAATCAAACTTATCAGTCGCTACACCAAAAATATCGTGGTGCTTTTCGATGGCGACGAAGCCGGTATCAAAGCCTCATTCCGAGGGATGGATATGATTTTGAAAGAGGGTTTGAATGTTAGAATTGTGTTGTTTCCCGATGGTCAAGATCCGGACTCATTTGCGCGTTCGAACAGTTCGGGAGATGTACAAAAGTTTATCACAGAACATGCGGTTGATTTTATTCGTTTCAAAGCCAATTTGCTTTTGAAAGAAACCGCCGGAGACCCGATAAAAAAGGCGAGTTTGCTAAAAGATATTGTCGAGAGCATTGCCTTGATTCCCGATGCAATTTCTCGATCGGTTTATACAGCAGAATGTAGTCGGATTTTGGATTTTCCGGAACCGGTTTTGATTGCCGAAATCAATAAAATTCTGCGTGCGAATTTCAAGAAACAGCATTCGGACGCTTCGACTTCGCTCAGTGACCAAACCGCCGGCGCAAACGTCATTCCCGCGCAGGCGGGAATCCCCGCATTTACCGAAGCAGAGCATAGCAATGAGATTCCCGCCTCCGCGGGAATGATCGATGCCGTTGAACGTGAAATCATTCGAATCCTAATAAATTACTGCCCAGCGGAAATTACCATAGCATCCGACAATACAGATGAAATCGAAAAAAGAAATGTCGGCAATTATATTTTTACCGAAATTTCAAATGACGACCTTCTTGGTTTTGAAAACCCGCTGTATGGTTTAATTTTTGACGCTTTTTCAAATCAAGAAAATCAAGTCGGAGACAGTTATTTTTTACACCACGAAAACGAAAATGTCAAGCAATTGACAATTGACTTAATGAATTTCCCACACAATATCAGTGAAAACTGGGCAAAAAAAGAAATTCGAGTCAAAAAAGAACACGAAGAAGACCAACTTTCTCGGCTTGTTTCGGAATCTTTGTCGGCGTTTCGCTTGTGCAAGTTGGAAAAAATGATTGCCGAGCGTAGAGAAAAGTTAAAAATCGAACTAGACGAAGACAATTTGCAGATTTTAGTTGCGGAATTGGCGAGATTTGAGCGGGCTCGCGTACAAATATCCGGCCTTCTGGGACGTGTTGTGACGAAGTAGAGGCGAAGCATTGATAAATTCCGTTTTTGTTGATAATTTTGTAACTTTTTGCCAAAAATTGCGTACAATAGGGCGGAAATACAACATAAAAAATCAATAAAATTATAAATTCACACTTACAAAACATGAAAAAAATTATGATTACAGTAGTGCTTGTTGCTTTCGCAGCAGCAGTTCAAGCACAGTTTGCCGTTGGAGGACAATTCGGATTTAACATGTCCGGAAGCCGATTTGTACCGAACAGTGGTGATGACGTTAGAGGTCCAAGAACAACAAATTTCAGCATTGCCCCAATGGTTGCTTACAAAGTGGGGGAAAGACTTATTTTGGGAGTGCATCCCGAATTTTTTCGAAATGATGCTATAAGGGATTTCAATTTTCACGGCAATAATGACAGAATAACGGCCACCACAGGCTTTGGTTTAGATATTTTTGCGCTATACACTTACATGTCATTTGGCCGACTTAATTTGTTAGCAAAACCTTCGATCGGATTTGCAACCTCGAATCGAAATAGAAGGGTCGGTTCAGAAGACACTCAACATCTTAACAGAACAAATACTTTTGGTTTCGGTGTCACTCCGGTTGTGGATTTCCACATAAACGAAAGAATTATGTTGATAGCCCGCTTTAACTTCTTATCTCTTGGCTTCAATCACCAAAGAACAAGAGCCGGTCTACCAAACGGCGAACTGTCTGATGACAGAACTGTAACGAATACCTTTGGTTTTCGTTTTAACAGCAACGACATTATCAGCCTTGGTGGTGCCACCGGTCTAACACTCGGCTTCCTTTACAAATTCTAATGGAAAATAATTTGAATTAACTAAAAGGCGGAAATTTTTCTCCGCCTTTTTTTCATTTTCCTTCGCCTTTCAAAACCGTGCCGACTGTATAAAACAAAATCTTAAAATCATTGGAAAGCGACATGTTGTCGATGTACTGCAAATCAAATGCCATACGTTCTATCATCTGCTCTACCGATGAAGCGTATCCATACTTGACTTCTCCCCATGACGTAACACCGGGTTTTACACGCAGTAAGCGTTTGTATTCCGGTGCTTTTTTCACAATTTGATCAATAAAATACCGCCGTTCGGGACGAGGTCCGACCATACTCATATCGCCTTTCAAAACATTCCAAAGTTGAGGCAGTTCATCAATTCGATATTTTCGCATAAAACGTCCGAAACGTGTTACACGCTCGTCGTCGTCGCTCGAGAGTAGCGGAAAGTCAGCGGTTTCAGCATTTTCAACCATCGAACGAAATTTATACATCATGAATGGCCTTTCATCTAAGCCGATACGCTCTTGCGAATAAAAAACAGAACCTTTCGAATCTCGTTTGACTTTCCAAATCACGAATAGAATCAAGGGTAAAAATAAAATTCCAAAGAAAATACTCAGCACAATATCAATGATACGTTTCATTATCGTTTTGCAGACTGTATTTCGTTCAAAATTTGATATGCCACTTCGAGAGCATTATATCCATCGATGAAAGGAACTGCTGTTTCCGTATCGTTCACAATTGCATCGTAAAAACTACTCAATTCGCTTTGTATGGCGTTGCCCGGAATAACTTCCGGCTTCTCGATTTGAATGTGTTTTTGTTTGCCTTGCGGCAAGTCGACAATCATTGCAAACGGATCATCTTTTGCAGCGGGTGTAACATCGCCCATGCGAATAATTTCCGATTCTTTTTTTAGAAAGTCAACTGCAATATAAGCATCTTTTTGAAAAAAACGAGATTTTCTCAAGTTTTCCATCGAAATTCGACTTGCCGTGATATTGGCCACACAGCCGTTGTTAAATTCCAAGCGAACGTTCGCAATATCAGGGGTGTCGCTGACAATCGCCGTACCACTTGCGCTGATTTTTCGAACAGGTGAATTGACTACGCTTAAAATCAAATCAATGTCGTGAATCATCAAATCTAAAACCACAGGAACATCTAGTCCGCGCGGGTTGAACATCGCCAAGCGATGTGTTTCGATAAACATCGGATTTGAAATTTTATCTTTTACCGCCAAAAACGCCGGATTAAAGCGCTCAACATGTCCCACCTGAGTTTTTACGCCCGCTTCATTCGCCAAAGCCAAAAGTTTTTGAGCTTCTTGCGGCGTTGTGGTGATCGGCTTTTCAATAAAAACATGCTTGCCTTTTCGCAGGGCTAAAGACGCAATTTCAAAATGCGAAATTGTCGGTGTAACAATATCCACCACATCAACGGCTTGGATAAGTTCTTCCAAATTTGAAAAGTATTTCACACCTAATTCAGCTTCAACTTTTGTAGAATTTTCCGTATCAACATCGTAAAAACCTACAATTTTGTACTGATTAGAAAGTCCTTGAAGACATTTGAGGTGTATTTTGCCGAGATGTCCGGCGCCGATAACTGCGATAGAAAGCATAGTGTTTATTTTTTGGTACAAAGATACGAAAAAATGGAGAATGGAGAATTGAGAATGGAGAATTATTTTTAACATATGACTGTCAGGAAATTTTAACCGCATTACTGCCTCATTCCCAATTCTCAATTCTCAATTCTCAATTAAAATTTGTATCTTTGCAACTTAATTATGCAACATTTAGACACGTATAAAACCAAAGGCTTGCGAAAAGCCTTAGTCGAAGGCCTGAAAAATAAAGGAATAGCCTCTACTTCGGTACTTTCTTCTATTGAAAAAATTCCCAGGCATCTGTTTATTGATTCGTCTTTTTTGGAGTTTGCTTACCAAGACCGACCTTTTCCGATTGGCGAAGGGCAAACCATTTCACAACCGTTTACTGTCGCTAAGCAAACCGAACTTCTGCAAGTCAAACCCAAAGAAAAAATCTTGGAAATCGGCACAGGCTCAGGGTATCAAGCTTCAGTTTTGGTGGAATTAGGGGCAAAAGTGTTTACGATCGAACGGCATCGCAATTTGTTTCTCAAGACCAAAGAATTGTTGAAAAATCTGAAATATAATGCCAAGTGCTTTTACGGCGACGGTTATGCCGGATTGCCGAATTTTGCTCCGTTCGACAAAATCATTGTTACGTGTGGTGCGCCTTTCGTTCCCGAAGCGTTGAAAGAGCAGTTGAAAATCGGCGGAATTATGGTTATTCCTGAAGGAGAAGATGTACAAAAAATGAATGTTTACACCAAATTATCGGATACGGAATTTTCTTGTGAAGAACACGGAGATTTTCGGTTTGTGCCGATGTTAGAATCAAGAAAATAGTCTAAACCATGGATATTATTATAGACATTATTCTCCCTTGTATAGCAATTATTCTCGCTTATCTCATCGGTTCAATTCCGAATGCTGTTTGGATTGGAGAAGTTTTTTACGGAAAAGATGTACGAAAAGAGGGCAGTAAAAATGCGGGAGCAACCAACACAATTCGTGTGCTAGGATTAAAGCCCGGATTGGTTGTTTTAGTGCTGGATTTACTAAAAGGTATCGTGCCGTTGGCGATATTGCCAGAATTTGTCGATAAACACCACCATTATTTACCTTTGATTCAAATTTTCGTAGCCGTTGCAACCGTGGTTGGGCATGTATTTCCTGTTTTTGCAGGATTTCGAGGCGGAAAAGGCGTTGCGACATTGGTCGGAATTTTGATTATGCTTTACTCTCAAGTATTTTTTATTGTAGCAGGAATTTTCTTTGGTATGCTTTTCTTGTTTCGATACGTTTCTTTAGCCTCGATATCTGCAGCAATTTCCTTGCCAATATTGTACATTGCAAGCTTATACTTTTATGTACGGAGAACACTGAGACCGCTTATAGGATTTGTCGATGAGGACGACAAAGTTTTCGACTTTTATTGGGCAGTTGGTTATCATTTTCCAAATCTTTTAATACACTACTTGCCATTATTAATTTTCGCAATCCTCATCGCCATTTTCGTTCCACTCACGCATATCAAAAATATCAAACGCTTAATTCGCAAAGAGGAGCCGAGGTTTGTGTTTAGAAAGCATTCGCAGAATGAAAAACCTCAGTCTTAAATACTTCAAAAATCTTTCGCTAAGCGAGCTCGGCTTGGTATTGCTCATTCCTTTGGCAAGTTTGAGCAGTCGCACGTGGTTGCCGGTGCCTCCGACATTGCTGTTGTTTTTAGGTGCAGTTCTGTGTTTGTTTGCTCTGTATGCAAGCGGAAAATTAAAATTGGAAAATAGAGAGTCAACTAAAATTATTGTAGTTTTAGGTATCTTCATTCTCTATATTTTTTCGTCACAGTATTTTATGGGGACTGTGTTTTTTCGCTACATGGGCGTGGTATTTGCAGCCCTCTATTTAATTTTAATTTTGATTTTTTCAGAGCAGACGTCCGCTGATTTTTTGAAAAATTTGGGCAGAAAATTTATTCGTTATTCTCTTATTATTCTCTGTTTTGAAGCCATATTGCGATTTGCCTACGCTTATTATTTGATTATTCAAGGCGAAAATCCGGAGCATGGTTTTTATCAATTCAAGTTTAACGGACCAATGTATGTTGCAAGCAATATGACTGCGGGTCACATCATTGCATTGTTATTTTTTATGCTTTGGTGGGGACACTCCTACAAAGAATCTATGAAAAAGGAAATTTGTGTTGCGTTAATTCTCATTGTACTGACACTTTCAAGGGCAAGTATTCCGGCTGTTGCCATTGGATTATTTTACTACTTTTTTTTCAAAAATTCAGACTGGAAAAAGTCTTTGTTGGTACTCTTTTCAGTAGGTCTTTTCGGTATTTTTGCTCTTTGGGCACTACGATATTTTCCCGATTACAGTTTTCAAACCAAATTTCTAATTCTTAACGAAGCCTTGTACTTTTATGAGACAGCAAGTTTGAGATATATTTTGTTTGGTCTTGGACTTTCCGAAACTGAACAGATGGCAAGATTTACATTTTCCGCACATGGTTATTTCCCTATTTTTTTGATGGAAACCGGCATGTTGGGCTTACTCTTTTTATTGACAACATTCTTTTTTCTTATTAGATTTACCAATGGTGCGGCAATGATTGTTTTGCTTCCGTATTCCATTCAAATTCTTTCCGAGGGTGCTACATTTATTCCATATTTTTATGTGATTATGGCTTTCATGATAGTGGTTGACACAAGAAAAATCAATGCTGATAATAATCAAGTTAATCTTTCTCGTTCATGATTCCAAAAATCATTCATTATTGCTGGATTAGTGGCGACCCTTATCCTCCGTTGATTCAACATTGCATTGATTCTTGGCACAAATATTTGCCCGATTATGAATTTGTGCTTTGGGATGCCAAACGTGTTGAACAAATAGACAACTCTCGACTTAAAGAGGCTTTGCAGGCAAAAAAATATAGTGCTGTTGCGGATTACATACGCATTCACGCACTCTATCACGAGGGTGGAGTTTATTTAGATGCCGATGTTGAGGTGTTGAAAAGTTTTGATGATTTGCTTTCGCAAAAATCGTTTATCGGATTTGAGCAAAGTGGACATTTAGAGGCAGCAATTATCGGTGCAGAGCCACATTTGGATTGGGTCGGTTATGTTTTGAAACAATTTCAAACAACGCCACTTTTCAACAAAGACGGCTCACTCAGCCTTTTCCCAATGCCGATTACACTTGATCGTTTGCTTTCGGAACACTTTCAATGTAAAGAAAATGAACTTGCAAATTTAAAATCTGACCAACTGCAAATTTTCCCCAAAAAATACTTTTCCCCAAAAAATCATCACACGGCAGAAATAAAAATCTCTAAACAAACATACACCATTCATCATTTCGACAGTCATTGGGTAAAAAAAGACTTCAAATTTAGGCTCAAAATGGCTGTTCATTGGTTTTTGATTTCGGTTTTTGGAACATCAGGTCATCAAAAAATTCGTGAGAGGTTGCGAAAAAAATAATCAACAACCCATTGTTAAAAATCCCTGAGAGTTCGTGCAAAATTCTACAAAAGTTTTTCGTAACTTTGTACGAATGAAAATTGTGTGCTATAACGTCAATGGGATTCGTGCCGCTGTCGGCAAAGGATTTTTGGAGTGGTTAGAAAAAACCAATCCCGATGTGGTGTGCCTGCAAGAAACCAAAGCACAGCCTGAACAAATCCCTACGATGGATTTCCAAAGTTTGGGTTATCATTGCTATTATTTTTCCGCACAAAAAAAAGGGTATAGCGGTGTGGCGATTTTGACCAAACAAGAGCCGACTCATGTCGAATTCGGCATGGGAATAGAAAAATACGACAACGAAGGTCGCTTCATTCGTGCAGATTTCAGCGATGTTTCCGTAATCAGCGTGTACCATCCTTCCGGAACATCGGGCGAAGAACGGCAAGCGTTCAAAATGCAATGGCTCGACGATTTTCACACCTATATCAAACAACTCGAAACAACTCGCCCGAAACTCATTATTTGCGGCGATTTCAACATCGCTCACGAGGCGATTGATATTCACGACCCAAAAGGCAATACCAAAAACTCGGGATTTTTGCCTGAGGAGCGTGAGTGGTTCAGCAAATTTATCAACGATGGATTTGTGGATACGTTTCGTTTTCTAAATCCGACTTTGGCACATCATTATTCGTGGTGGACGTATCGATTCAACGCCAGAACCAATAATAAAGGTTGGCGGATTGACTACATTATGTTGACTAAAAATTTCGAAAAAAACTTGATTTCAGCATCTATCCTGCCGGATGCAATGCATTCGGATCATTGTCCGGTAATGGCAGAATTAAAAATTTAACAAAAAATATCATGAAAAAGATTTTAACAATCACAGCAATCACTCTCATTTTTGCCTCTTGCGTAAGTATGCAAAGGTTCAGAGAATTGGAAAGTAAGTACAACGAAACTTCAGACAGAGCCACAAGATTGGAAAGAACCAACTTGGAACAAGGTATTCTTATCAATGAATTGAGAGCCGAAATTGAGCGGAAAAGAGAGCAGTTAGCCAGACTGCAGGCGGCATTCGATGAAATGGAAGCCGACCACAGATTTGCACAAACCAGTTTGGAAAATCTACGAGCTGAATACGACGAATTGAATGCAAGGTTTACTACTGCTCTTTCCGGAAATCGCGCTGAAAATCAGCGCCTCATGCAAGAATTGAACACCGCTCGCGATAATCTGCTCAGACGTGAAGCCGAAGTAAACGAACAGCAACGTGAGCTGGAGCGTTTGTTGGCGGAATTTCGTGAAAAAGAGGTTCGTGTCAATGAACTTCAAGGTATTTTGGATAGTAAAGAGTCGGAGTTGAGAGCTCTTCGCGACAGAATGACGCAAGCCTTGTTGGGTTTTGCCGACAGAGGTTTGACCGTTTATACGCGAGACGGACGAGTCCATATTTCGATGGACGAACGCCTGCTTTTTGCTTCCGGTCAGTGGCAAGTAAATGCTGAAGGTCAAAGAGCTATTCGTGAAGTTGCTACAATTTTGGCACAAAGTCCGGAAATAGGCATTATGGTTGAGGGCCACACCGATAATATCCCGATGAGAGGCAGAGGCGATGTTAGAGATAACTTGGATTTAAGTGTGATGCGTGCAACGGCGATTACACGTATTTTGCTTGAAAACAGAGGAATTTCTCCGACGCGTGTAACAGCTGCCGGTCGTGGCGAATGGATGCCGATTGCACCGAATGATACTCCCGAAAATCGTGCCAGAAACCGCCGTTCGGAGATTATTTTAACGCCGAATTTAAGTGAGTTGATGCGATTGATTGCTGATGATTAGCGACATTCTCGCCCGTAGGGCGTAATCCGCATAACCGCAGGTGTAACCTGTGGTTACATGGCGATAGCATACACGCCGCCCATAGGGTGGCACATACAGCTCTCCGAGCGGAGAGGAGTGTGCTACTAGTGCTGGCTGTGGTGTCTGTGCCGACTGCACTACCTCCATAGGCTCACGCCTGCGGTTATTCACATACCGTCCTACGGACGGGGTCGGATTACAACCAAGATATTAGCATTATTCACCAAAACTAACGGACACAACGGACGGAAAAGCCAAAGCCTTTGAATTTCGAAGGTTGCGGGAAGACAAAACCTGAGTCAATAAAGCGAAAGGAGCGTCCAAGCGTAGTATCATATTCCGACTGAGACCAATAAAAACCACACGACGACTGAAACCAAAGACAGCCTTCTGCCGAACGACCGAAACCACCAAAAGCACCGCCCCAACGGTTGATATAGTTGACTTCAACAAATTGAGCGTTTTCATCAGAAAAATCTCTTGACTCACCTGTACCACCCAAAGCAATATCTAAGTCAATAAAATCTTGCATCCTGGGAACACGCCAACCTTGAGCAGGTGAACAAAGAGTGTCTGCAAAACGAACAACCGCACACCACGAAAATAAATCGCCCGGAAAATTAGGATTGGAGCGACAATCGGCATTGAAATCTTGAACTTCAAGATTTCCGCCATTGAACGTTTCTTTTTGACAAGCATTAGCCGTCACAGCATCAGACCAAATTTGAGTAATACCATTACCTTCAATAATCCATTCGTTGTCGGTATAAAAAGATACTACGCCCAAGCTTTCGCCCCAACCGGGTGTGTTGAAATTGCAACCGGTCATAGCAATCGTGTCATTCTGTTGTGCGAAAACACCGAATGATAGGACTGTTGTGAAAATTATGATAGTAACCTTTTTCACGTTGTTTTTGTTTTGATAAAATTTACCTCAACTGCAACACCCGCTCCACGCGGTCAATCTCAAATTCGCCGAGCAAACGCATGGTTTCGGAAGTCAAAATAACAGGCGCCGGAAGTTCGGGGGTTACGGTTACAGTAACACGATTCAAGGTTTGTCTGCCGATTCGCATTTCGCGTAGTGTTATTACGGAATTTGGCAGAATGTCACCTTCCTCATCAAAAGAGCCTGCTCCGTCTCTGAAGTCGTTTCTGTTGATTCGTCCTGTTCGCAAAAGTCGCATAGCATCTTCTGTTCCGATCAAATTTTGACAGGCATTTTCATCATAAACAAATGTAAAACTTGCACCGTTAATCACAACTTCAAATTCGGGCAATCCCGTTGGAGGATTGATTCGGAACGGTATTCTCATGTGATCTTCCGCACGTGCCATTCTTACTAAATTGTCGAGCGAAATCGGTTCTCCTCCTTCGGCAGGCGGAATAAAGTCGTCTCGCAAAATTCTAAACTCCGTTCTACGATTGAGAGAGTGTGCTATTTCCTGCAACGGTCTTGTCGGCAATGCATTGATAAAATGGGAGGTTAAAACGCTTCCCGCAGGAATATCAAGAGTTACACCGTCAACCGTTTTTGAAAAATCTTCCGAAAACACTCTAGGAGCACGATCACCATAGCCTCTTGCCTCCAAACGTCCCGGATGAATACCTCTTGTAATCAAAAAATCTACCACAGACTGGGCACGGCGTTGCGATAAGGTATCGTTGGTCATCGCAATCGGACGGTTGTCTGTATGTGAACCCAATTCAATGATTAATCTTGGATTTTGCTCCATCAGCTCAATCAGACCCATCAACGAGTCTTGGAATTGTTCTCGCAATTCCCATCGTCCGACCGCATACAAAATTTCAGGAAGCATGACCTCCCCTCTTGGCAACGGTGTCAGGCTGAAATCTCGAACAAAGTCAACACCATTGTTCAAGCCTACCGTAGTCACAATAATTTCATCGTCGAAATATCCTGAGTGTGTAACCAAAAGTTGGTAGGTTACATTTTGTCGGATTTGTGTTTCATCAAATCTAAAAAAACCTCTGTTGTTTGTAAGTACTCGCACAGAAAGTCCATCCGAACCTACAATTTCCACCATTGCGTTCTGCAACAATTGCATGGTCTCATCGTCTCGAACCACACCCGAAATCGAAAAATTCATTGCCGGCAAAACAAAGCTCCAAATATCGTCATCCGAACGAGTTATAGCTCTTCCTGCATTTCGGTTTGAGCTGAAAAATCCCCGAGTTCCACACCTTGCAAACACAATTCCAAAGTCGTCGGCACTCGAATTCATCGGTGCACCCAAATTTTCCGGAACACCCCATCCGCCTTCCGTTCGTTCACTCACAAATATATCATAGCCACCCAATCCGGGATGTCCGGTGGATGCAAAATAAAGCAGCGAATCTTTCAAAAAAGGCCATGCTTCTCTGCCGGAAGTATTGATATTTGGTCCTAAGTTTTGTGGTGGTCCGAAATCTTCGTTAGAACTGTATCGTGTTGCCATCCATAAGTCCAAATATCCAAAACTGCCTTCCATGTTTGATGCAAAAATAATCATTCGTCCGTCCGAACTTACCCATGGATGTACAAAATCTGCTACAGAATCCGGCGATAAATGCACATAGCGAGGCTCACTCCACGATACTCCATCAAAGTTAGAGGTAAAAATCCGACAGCCACTTTGCGTTCTACGTAAATTTGCACAAAATGTAAAAAAAACCGTGTTTCCGTTGTTGATAAAAAAAGCATCGGCTTCGTTGGCAGGCGTGTTGAGAATGCTCTCTGTTTCTAATAGTCTCGGTGTACTCCAAACGCCTTGTTGGTTTTGGTTAGAAATAAACAAGTCGGTAAATCGTTGTCCTGTCCAATCGTCTTTCCGCCTGCCCGTTGCACCTTCTCGAGAAGAGGTGAATACCAAAATTCGTTCGTGTTCGTCCAAAAATCTCGGGGAAAAATCGTTGGCTCTTGAATTAAGCCTTCTGACAGGTTCAACGATATGTCGAGTTGGGTTGTTCAGCCAATTTTCAGCATTTCTACTTGATTCGAGAAGCAAGGCAGCACGATCATCTCCTGGAACAAGCTCCAGAAAACGCTCAAGCATCTCAACGGCTTCCTCGTGATCATCCCTAAAACGGACGAGTTCAGCAAGGTGTAGCAAAACTCTCGGTTCTATTTCGTAATGGCGGGCCCGGATCAATCTTCGGTAGTGCGGTAGTGCTCTGTTATTTTGTCCCGACAAACGATAACTTTCCGCAATTTGAAAAAGAATTTGATTTCTAAGTTCGTCACCTCGAACTCTTGTAAACGCCCGATGATAAAGCGTTGCTGCCTGATTAAACTGTTGTAGCTCAAATGCTCTATCGGCTCTATCTAAAGCTCTTTGTCCTCTTTGTGCAAAACTCACCGTTGTTATACACAAAAAAATCGCAACAAAACTATATCTCAAAAATTTCATATCTCAAAATAAAAATTCACACAAAGATACGAAAAAAAATGGAAACGACAAAGCCTTTCAGTAAATTTCCTGAAAGGCTTGTTTCTCTAAGTGGAGCATATCGGAGTCGAACCGATGACCTCTTGACTGCCAGTCAAGCACTCTAGCCAACTGAGCTAATGCCCCTTTTTGAGGGTGCAAAGATAGTTATTTTTTTTGATATAACAAAATTTTTTCGTACCTTTGCAGAGATTTTTTTTACGAAAGAAATTTGTGACATTTCGAATCGCTTTAACGACTAACTAATGCAAAATACTACATAAATATGATTCTCGAAGCAAAAAACATCCACAAAGCCTACGCCAACCACAAAGCACTGGACGATGTTTCGATTAGCGTTCCGCAAGGCAGTGTGTTCGGACTTTTGGGCCCGAACGGCGCCGGAAAAACAACGCTCATTCGAAATATTAACCAAATCATCGCACCCGATTCGGGCGAAATTTGGTTCGACGGCGAACGCCTGCAACCCAAACACATCGAACAAATCGGCTATCTTCCCGAAGAACGCGGACTTTACAAAAAAATGAAAGTCGGCGAACAAGCGATGTACCTCGCTCAGCTCAAAGGCTTGTCCGAGAAACAAGCTATGGCAAAACTCAAAGAATGGTTCGAAAAATTCGGAATGGAAACGTGGTGGGACAAAAAAGTGGAAGAGCTTTCGAAAGGAATGGCACAAAAAGTGCAGTTTATCGTAACTATTTTGCACGACCCGAAACTATTGATTTTTGATGAGCCGTTCAGCGGATTCGACCCTGTAAACGTGGAATTACTAAAAGCCGAAATGATGAATCTTCGCGAAAAAGGGACAACCATCATTTTTTCAACACACAACATGGGATCAGTCGAAGAACTTTGCGATGAAATCGCTCTTATCAATAAATCACGAGTAGTTTTGAGTGGAAATGTGAAAGATATTCAGCGACAGTATCGCAATCAAACTTATAGTTTGACTTACGAGGGCGAAACAGAAAAAGATCTCAAACCACTCTTACCCCAAGGGTTTACCGTTCTGGAAAGTAAGCCACACGGACACGGATTTTATAATGCAAAAATTCAAATTCCTACTGATAGTAAAATCAATCATTTGCTGACAGAAATCACCAAACACGTCGAAGTTACAGGCATTCAAGAAATTTTGCCTTCGATGAACGATATATTTATTCAGACAGTCACAAAAAAATAACCGTCATTGCGAACTGCAAAGCAGTGAAGCAATCCAAAGGGCAGTAGATTGCTTCGCTTCGCTCGCAATGACGACAAAAAAAACAACTATGAAATCTAAAATATTCTTAATCATCCGCCGAGAATTTTTAACTCGCGTAAAGAAAAAATCGTTCATCATCATGACGATTTTAGGTCCGATTTTGTTCGCGTCACTTCTCCTTGTTCCGATGTTGCTGATGAACATCACCACCGACTCACATAATATTGCCATTGTTGACGAATCGGGTATTTTTGAAAGCCAACTCGAAGACAGAGGAAACATCATGTTTTCGAGGGTTGAGAACATAAACGATGCAAAAAATCAACTAAAAAACGGCGATTTTGATTTGTTGTTACACATTCAAAAAGCCGACGAAAATCAACCCAATCCGGCAGCCTTGTTTTACAACCGACAACAGCCCGGATTAGGCACGCAAAGTGCAGTAGAAAATCAATTGCAAGAAATTTTTCGGAATAAATTATTGATGGAAACCTTCCATATTTCTGCCGAAGATTATAGTGCAATTCGAGCAATACGAATTAATGTAAGGGCTCAGAATGTCCGCACAGGCGAGGAGTTTGCTACCGGCTTGAATACCGGAATCGGCTATTTTACAGCGTTTTTGATTTATTTGTTCGTGTTTTTATTTGGAGCACAAGTGATGCAAGGTGTGATTGAAGAAAAAAGCAACCGAATTGTCGAAGTAATCGTTTCGTCGGTAAAACCTTTTCAGATTATGATGGGAAAAATCGTTGGGATAGCCATGGTCGGGCTCACACAATTTTTCTTATGGATTGCTCTGACGGTCGGAATTGTTACCGTTGCAGGAATTGCGATGGCCCCAACACTTGCGCAAGCCGAAGTTTCGCAAATGGCAGTAGATATGGAAGCGATGGTTCCTTCGGAAGTTACCGGTGGAGTAACTGCCATGCTTGAAAACATGCTGGTAGGTGCCGGAAACATTGATTTTGTATTTATCATTTTGATGTTTTTGATTTATTTTATCGGTGGATATTTACTGTACGCCTCGCTGTTTGCGGCAGTAGGATCAGCGGTAGATAACGAAGCCGACACACAACAGTTTATGCTTCCGATTACTGTTCCGCTAATTATAGCGATAATTGCAATTCCAATGATCATGCAAGATCCGAACGGAACGGTAGCGTTTTGGCTTTCGATGATTCCGCTTACATCACCGGTTGTGATGATGATGCGTGTGCCGTTTGGCGTACCTGTGTGGGAATTGACACTGTCAATCGGTCTATTGATAACAGGTTTTATTTTCACCACATGGCTTGCCGCAAAAATCTACCGTGTCGGTATTTTGATGTACGGAAAAAAGGTGAATTACAAGGAACTGTGGAAATGGTTGAGGTATTAATTTGTAGGGGCGAGGCATGCCTCGCCCCTACTTTCAAACCAACAAAGCGCCTTCTAATTGCAGTAGGTACGCTTTCATGTCTAAACCGCCGGCATAGCCTACCAAATGTCCTTTTGCTCCGACTACTCGGTGGCAAGGAACAATAATTGCCACCGGATTGTTGTGATTTGCAGAACCTATAGCACGTGCGGCTTTCGGATTTCCAACGCGTTGGGCGATATAACCATAGGTAGCCATTGAACCATGAGGAATTTTTTGCAACTCTTTCCAAACTTTTTTCTGAAAATCGGTGCCTTGCAAATCCAATTTTACATCGAAACAGGTGCGTTTTTTTGCAAAGTATTCTTTGAGCTGGTCTCTAACATGTCTGCCAAATATGCCTTTTGGAGGCTTTACATCTTCGCATGTTTTTTTCAATTCTTGCAAACCCTTAGAACTAACTACTGCGTAGATATTACCGATCGGTGTTTTCATAACAAAATGTTCGGGCTTGATACGCGACAGTTTCAAGTTGATTTCTGACGAAACCTCACGAATTTTTTTTACAAAATCTGTTGTTTTTTTCTCTGGTTTCATGGTATTTAGTTTTTAGCGTTGATTTCTGAGTTGGCGGGCTTCTGCTGTAAATCCTAATGCCTCCAGCACATTGATCCAAATGCGACGAAATGCCATATCTGCATCGTTTGGCGACATGCCTGCATTTTGGTAGGCTTGACGCATCAAATTAAGAGCTTCCTCTTGTCGGTTGGCATTTGCTGTCAACATTCGTTCGAGCATTCGTTCCATCAAAATCAAATTGCCTTGTTGTGCATGAATTTGAGCAGACATCCAAGGTGCATTATCGTTTCTCGGATTATGGTTGATGATGACTTGCAAGCATTGCTGTGCTTCGTTCAAACGATTTTGGCGCAGCAAAGCATGTGCCTTAAAGAAATTTGCGATTTCGTTTCGAGGGTCGAATGCCAAAAGTTTGTTGAGATATAAAATTGCCGAATCGTTTTGGTTCTGCATTAAGTAAATTTCAGCGATATTTATAATGACGGACTCACCAGAAGGCACAAACGTCAATGAATTTTTCAAGAGTGCAAGAGCCGAATCCAAATTGCCTTCCCGCATTTGGATATTGCCGAAATAATCTGATTTATCCGTACGTTTGAGAATAATCGCGATCGGAACGCCGGAAACTTTGATTTGATGCACGGTGTTTGCCGGAGGAAACATATCGGATTTCAGCATTTGGGGACTCATTCCTATAACAGTAAAAATGGCATAATCCCAGTCATCGTTCCCTCGTTGTGACCAACGCGTAAAAGTAGGTTCAAATCTATCGGTGTGGTGTCTAAAAAAATACTGAACAGAAGGCAAATGCCAAGTTGCAACTCTAATTCTATCGGTAGCTTCAAGTCCCGTTTTTCGTGCATTTGCAATAACCCACTCTGAAGCTTCGCGAGTAGAATGGTAGTAATAATCTAATTCAAATCTACCGAAAGCTCCCGGTACTCCGCCGGCAAGTCGGTTGAAGTAAATGTATTGATACGGATGATTTTTAATACTGAATATTATTGGATTTGCTAGCAATAGCAATGGCAGTACAGTAAGTGCTATTTTTACGTATTTGTTTTTAAACAGCAAAATTAAACTATTGAATCCAAGTGCAGACGCAACAACCAATGTTGGATAAGCAAAAAGTAAATGGCGCCAACCTCCATAAACATTGGCGCTTGTGTAAATAATCCAAAAAATTGGGAACACAAAACAAAACATTAGCACAAACATCCAAAAATATCCTTTTTCAAACTTTCGTGCAGTGAACAAGTAGATGATAGCACCTGCAAACACAGCAAGAGGAGACTTTATGAGGATCAATTTTGAAATATAGTACCAAGGTAAGTTATCCGACCAAATCATTTGTCCTTCGAACACCACACGAATAACAGTGGTAAACTGTGATGCCAGTTGAAAAGACGAAACGATATTTCTTGGGTCTTTCATGGCGTAAGGCCATAAAATAAACATCACAGCGAGAGCTATACCGACAGCAGCGAATGCCCTTATCAAGATTTTTTTCAAAACCAATTGATTTGACTTGGAGAAATACTCTTTTGGTTTGTTCACAATCATGTAATACACCATTACAAACAAACCAAAATAAGGTATCAACAAAAATCCGCCCGGGCGGATACCAATGGTCGCACCAATCAAGAGTCCAAGTTTTATGCAAGTTTTCCACGATGGGTTGGGAAACTCTTTGATAAACCAAGCGATGTAATAAATAGCACCAATGCTGAAAGCAGCAAAAGGAATATCCTTAGGATTATTGAACGAATGCCCTAAAATATAGGGCGAAAAAAAGATGAGCAAAAGAGCTATACTCCCTGCCCGCCAACCTCCGATAAGTCGTGCGAGCAAACCCACAAACAACATCAGAAACGCGCCAACAATGGCATTCATAACGTGGCGGACGGTCATATAATTTTCGGCATTCAATGCTTTGATCACAAACATGGTTGCCGCATCAAAAGCCCAGCCCGAATACTCCAGTTCTTTTTCGTTGATAAATCCCGTATCTCTGCCAAGAGACATAAAATAATTAAACAAATGTATCGAATGAGGGTGCTGCCAATAATCCTCATCGCCGGAGTTTCCCGCATCAAGACTCATAAGCGGCAAAGCTAAAAAAATAGCAGCAGCTAACGCAATAAATACCCGTTTCCACCAATTTTCTTCTTCAATTTCCAGAAAGGTTTTGGTAGGTTTTGTTTCGATGCTTTTTGGTGTTTGTTGCTGTTTTTTTGCCATAGCGTTTTTGTTTATTCGTCGAAGTTTATTTTTTCGTTGACGATGTATTCCGGACGACCCTTTACCTCATCAAAAAGATTGCCGATATATTTGCCCAATACGCCGATAGTAAGCAACTGCACGCCGCCAAAAAATACAATCAAAACGATTGTTGATGTCCATCCGCTTATCGCATAGCCAAAACCGAAAATCATAGAAATAAGGGCCCAAAGTACATAACACAGCCCTAACACTATACTGACAAATCCAAGCGATGTTGCAATGTTCAGAGGTTTTTTTGAAAAATAAAAAATTCCGGTCAAAGCCAATTTTAATAATTTTCCGAATGGATATTTTGTTTCACCGGCAAACCGTGCTTCGCGATCATAATAAAAAGGTACTTGCTTAAAACCCATCCAATACATCAGTCCTCGGATATATTTATTTTTTTCTTCAAGTGCATTGAATTGATCAATCACTTTTCTGTCCACTAATCTGAAATCGCCGGTATCAACAGGAATATGAATATCAGACAGTTTGTTTAGTATTCTGTAAAACAATTTTATGGCAATTAACCGCCAACGGGGCTCACCGTCTCTCTTTTTACGAACAGCATAAACAATATTGGCATTTTCGGCTTTCATCGTTTCCAACATACCTAAAATTACCTGCGGGGGATCTTGTAAATCACCATCAATCGTTACAGCGTAATCCCCGTTACAATAATTCAGTCCTGCGGTAATAGCAGCCTGATGTCCAAAATTTCGCGAAAATGAAAGCACTTTTACCCTTTGATCTTTTTTAGAAAAATTTTGCAAAATTGCCAACGTATTGTCGCGGCTGCCGTCATTTACAAAAATCAATTCGTATTTGTGTGGTAAGTTTTGCATAACATCAGTCAGTCGTTTGTATGTTTCGGCAATAACTTGTTCTTCGTTGTAGCAAGGAATGATAATGGATATGAGCATAATGGTACTGTGTTTTACAAATGATTAAATTTTCATGACTGCAATCAAAGATGTGCCTCCTAGCTTTTTTGGTAATAATAATGCATCAAAATACATAAACCATGCAATGGCAGTATGTATCCACTTTGCTATGCCGCTAGGTGCTGTCATGTATAATTTTCGTTTACCAAATAACCAAAGTATGAGCCTTGCCGGCAAGTATAAAGCATGAAAAAAATAAGATTGATAAATAACCCTAATGTTTGTTTCTGCTGCCAAACTACGCAGCATGTGCCAATCATAACGCCTGTAGTGCCCGTTAAATTCATCGTAGTTAGAGAATAATTCCTGTCTTGCAGGAGCAGTAAGCACAATAGTTTTCAGATTTTTAAATTTAGTTTTTAGATTTCGCAGAAATGAAACCGGATCGGCAATATGTTCGATTACATCTAACAACAAAATTGTGGAAAATGCATCACAGTAGTCAGAAGAGAGGTCTTTAACATCTTTCCCTGTTAATATTTTATCTTGCAACGAAGGTGATACCGGCACATCAGCTAATTCCACACCGGAGCAGTCGAAGCCGTTCTTATTCAGATATTCGACAACCAGCCCTTTTCCGCAACCAATCTCTAAAATTTTACCTTTTACATCATATTTTTTTATAGCTTTTGCAATTATCCAATTCCGAGATTTTGTCCAATAATGATGTTCTATTCCCTCCGGATATATTGCCTCGTACTGCGCTGAGGTAAATTCTGTATTCTCTTTTGTTTGTGCACACCTATCCATGGTACAAAATTACAAAAAATAAATCAATTACACAAATTTGCAACAACATTTTAATAGTTTTTAAGTTTTTTCATTTTTTTTTTGTATCTTTGTGGAAAATTAAAATCAAATCCCTAAAATTATGTTCAATTCTATTCTATTACAAGCTCAGCAAGTGCCCGATGTCAATATCGGCTTGATTCTTGTTATCGCCTTTGGAAGTATTTTTGTCCTTTGGCTATTGTTTTTCTTTGTTCCGGTCGGATTGTGGGTAAACGCCTTCGTCTCCGGGGTAAGAATTCCGTTGATTCAACTCATTTTGATGCGTTGGAGGAAAGTGTCGCCCGAAATTATCGTTCGCAACATGATTGCATCTCGCAAAGCCGGGTTGGAATTAAATCGTAACGAAATGGAGGCACATTATCTGGCCGGCGGACGACTCAATTCGGTTGTAAATTCGCTGATTTCGGCAGATAAAGCCAATTTGGGTTTGGATTTCAAAACTGCTACTGCTATTGACTTGGCTGGTCGCGATGTTTTGGAAGCCGTTCAAATGTCGGTAAACCCAAAAGTAATCACTACAAAAGAAATTTCTGCTGTTGCGAAAGACGGTATTGAACTTAAATCTATTGCTCGTGTGACTGTTCGTACAAATATCAAGCAATTGGTTGGAGGAGCAGGCGAGGAAACTATTTTGGCTCGTGTTGGTGAAGGAATTGTATCGTCGGTTGGTTCCGCAGGCACACACAAAGATGTGTTAGAAAATCCGGATTCGATTTCCAAAGTTGTACTTTCGAAAGGTTTGGATTCCGGCACGGCGTTTGAAATTTTGTCGATTGACATTGCAGATATCACGGTAGGAAGAAACATTGGAGCACAACTTCAAATGGACCAGGCAGAAGCAGATAAAAAAATTGCCCAAGCGAAAGCCGAAGAACGCCGAGCAATGGCCGTTGCCTCCGAACAAGAATTTAAGGCAAAAGCACAAGATGCTCGTGCGAAAGTTATCGAAGCTGAGGCTGAAGTTCCGCGCGCCATGGCAGAAGCCTTCAGAAACGGAAATATGGGAGTTATGGATTATTTCAAGTTCCAAAATATTCAGGCAGATACTTCGATGCGTGGCTCTATTGCTTCGCCGGGGAAGAATCCTGAGCAGAAATAATCGTTTTTTTGATTGTAAGGGCGTATTTAATGCGCCCTTTTTTTGTGATACTATTTGGTTATTTGAAAAATAATCTGTAATTTTGCAAAAACAAAATAGCTAAACCTAATGAAAGCGAAAACATTTTTAGTCGGACTTTTAGGTTTCCTAATCGTGTTAAGTTGTGCGAGAGAACCAATACCAACATTGCCTGAAGAAACTCAGGAAGGACTAGGGACGTTTGGTTGTTTAGTGAATGGAGAGCTGGTCAGAAGTCGTTGGGATAGTCGTTGGGGTGGTAATTTTCAAGTTTCTTCATATTACGATTCAACGACAAATCAATTCAGACTTGAGACTACAACCAGATTGGATCATAGATTTGAATTTTTTGTTTCAAATCCAACCTTAGGGCAAAATGTTATTGATTCCGTTTTTCTTTGGACAAGCAATCACTATTATGTAGCACGAAACGTAGCATACATTTATTTTACAAGGCTTGATCATATCGCTTCCGGAACATTTGCATTTGATGCAGAACGCTACAATAGAACTACTCACGAACTTATTCCGGACAGAAAAATTCAAGTTAGAAGAGGACGTTTTGATGTTGGGATATCCTCACCTTGGCATTGGTGGTAAAGTTAAGAATTGTTATTATGAGGCAAATTGTACTATCTGCATTGATTATTTTTGGGAGTTATTCTCTGTTCGGACAATCAGTATCTGATACCGCCATTCTTCAGAAAGGAAAAGAACAGGCTGTTTTTTTCTCATATTCTCCAACCTGGGCGCTGGCATTTAGATTTATTGATGATATTTTTGCCACTCGTCCCGGCCATAGTGTTATATTCGGTGAGTATGGAGTAAAAGGTGTTGTATATTTCCCTCGAACGGTGGGGTTATTTAATCTTGCTTACGAACGCTCAATAACAAATCGACTTTCATGGAGAGTCAACTTGGCTTATATGCAAATTCGGCAAAAATGGGATTTGTATGTAGATGAAAGCTCTCCTCATTTTTTCACAGAGCGCATTCATTCGTTTCAACTTGTTCCGGAAATAAGATTTGATTATGTCAAACGTAGAGATGTTTCTCTTTTCATGTCCGGAGGGCTCGGACTGCACTATTTTCACAATTCTGTCGGAAGATTCGGAGATATTATAGAGCCCAATAGTGGATTTGGATTGGGTTTTCAAATTTGGTTGTTGGGGCTTGAGGTAGCTATGATAGATAGCTTTGTATTTCGTTTGAATACATTAGGCTTTGGAACACTCGGAGGTGTGATTGAATTCGGGTTTGGCTATCGTTTCTAAAAAACAAATTTCATCCTCGTTACCTCGCACCGATTTTCTTGCAAATCGAATCCACATCAAACCCGCATTCTGCTTGTAACTCCTCGATCGTGCCTTGCTCAACAAATCGGCGAGGTATACCCAAACGTTCGACAGGAATGTGATAATTATTTTTCACGGCAAATTCCATAACAGCACTCCCTAAACCGCCGTCAATCACACCATCTTCAAGCGTGATGACGCGTTCGTGGGTTTTGAAAATTTCGTGAAGCAAATTTTCGTCCAACGGTACTAAAAATCGCATGTCGTAAACGGAGATTTTTTGTCCTGTCTTTTCCAGAATGTCTGCTGCTTTCAGAGCATTTTGACCAATCGCTCCTATTGATACGATTGCCGTATTTTCGCCTTGTTTCAAACAAACGCCCTTGCCGATTTCTATGGCTTTCATTGGTTTTTTCCAATCTGCGATTGTGCCTTTTCCTCGTGGATAGCGGATTACAAAAGGCTGTTTGGAGTTTTGTGCAGTAAACATTAAATTACGCAGATCTATTTCGTTCAGAGGCGATGCGATGATGACATTTGGAATACAGCGAAACTGTGCCAAATCAAAAGCACCGTGATGTGTTGCACCGTCCTCCCCTACCAATCCTGCCCGATCTAAGCAAAAAATCACCGGTAGATTCTGCAACGCAACATCGTGAATAACTTGGTCTAATGCACGCTGCATAAACGACGAATAAATGTTGCAAAACGGAATTAAGCTTTGTGCTGCCAATCCTGCGGAAAACGTTACAGCATGTTGTTCAGCAATACCTACATCGAACGTGCGTTCGGGAAAACGCTTTTGCAAAAAAGACATCGAACTTCCGGTAAGCATGGCAGGCGTAATGCCGACAATTTTTGGATTTTTTTCAGCCAATTCGACTAAAGTCAAGCCGAATACGTCTTGAAACCTAGGCGGTGTTTGTTCAAGAGACGAGTCTGTTTTGATTTTGCCTGTTGTATAGTCAAATTTGCCCGGTGCGTGATACTGCGTCGGATCATTTTCGGCTTGACTCAAACCCTTTCCTTTTTTTGTCGCAATATGCAAAACTTTCGGACCGCCGATTGCTTTCAAATCGTTCAGTGTTTTGACTAAGATTTTCACATCATTGCCATCTATCGGACCAAAATATCGAAAACCGATATTTTCAAAAAAATTACTGCGCCTAAACAGCAAAGCCTTGATAGCAGCGAAAAAACGGCGTACATAGTTTTTTGATTTTTGATGATATTCGCTATTTCCACCCAACAAATTCCAAATTCGGTTTCGTACACTATTGTACGTTCGAGAGCTTGTAATTTGTGTAAAATATTTACTCAAACCGCCGACATTTTTATCAATTGCAATGCCGTTATCATTCACGATAACCAAGATGTTTGCTCGTTCAACTCCGGCGTGATTCAAGGCTTCGAACGACATTCCACCTGTAAGCGATCCATCACCAATTACGGCAATATGTTGTCGATCCGTTTCGTTTTGAAGTGCCGAAGCCACTGCCATTCCTAAGGTTGCAGAGATTGAGGTTGACGAATGTCCTGTGCCAAACGCATCGTATTCACTTTCGCTCATCTTTGGAAATCCGCTAATACCGCGGTATTTCCGATTAGTATGAAAACGTTCTTTACGACCCGTAAGAATTTTATGCGGGTAGGCTTGGTGTCCGACATCCCAAACAATTTTGTCGTAAGGCGTGTTGAACACGTAATGCAAAGCCACCGTCAATTCAATAACACCCAAACCTGAACCTAAATGTCCGGGATTGTGTGATGCCGCTTCAATAATAAACTCTCGCAATTCATCACAAACCTGAGGAAGTTGGTTTTTTTGCAACTTTCGCAGATCCGCAGGGAAAGATATTTCGTTTAGCAAAGGCATTTTTTTGCAAATGTAAGGGCAGGTTTGAAGTCTGCCCTAAACATTATACCAGTTTCATAACCAAATCAACAACGCGCATAGAGTATCCTGCTTCGTTGTCGTACCAAGATACAACTTTTACAAAGTTGCCGTCCATCACTTTAGTCAAAGCGGCATCAACAACAGAGGAGTGCGGATTTCCAATAACGTCTACGCTAACAATAGGATCTTCCATATATTGCAAAATACCTTTCATCGGACCGTTTGCAGCCTCTTTGAACGCGGCGTTGATTTCTTCAACCGTTGCTGATTTTTCCAGTTCACACGTTAAATCTACAACAGAACCGTCCGGAGTTGGAACGCGCATGGCGAAACCGTCTAATTTCCCTTTCAATTCGGGAATTACTAAACCCACAGCTTTCGCGGCTCCCGTGCTGGTTGGAATAATCGACATCGCAGCGGCACGCGCACGACGAAGGTCTTTGTGCGGCGCATCCAAAATGATTTGATCGTTCGTATACGAGTGAATCGTGTTCATCAAACCACGCTTGATACCAAATTTATCGTTCAAAACTTTGGCAAATGGCGCCAAGCAGTTTGTGGTACAAGATGCGTTCGAAATAAATTGTAAATCTTTTGTGATCACATGATCGTTAACACCCAAAACTACAGTTGCATCAACATCTTCAGCCTTGTCGGCAGGAACAGTCAAAACAACTTTTTTCGCACCGGCTTTGATGTGTTTACCCATTTTTTCACGGTCACGGAAAACGCCTGTCGCTTCAACAACGATATCCACGCCAAGCTCACCCCAAGGCAGATTTTCCGGATCTCTTTCAGCATAAATTTTGATAGATTTGCCGTTAACGATGAGGTTATCGCCATCAACGCCAACCGTACCCGGGAATTGTCCGTGAACAGAGTCATATTTGAATAAGTGAGCCAAAGTTTTGGCATCTGTAAGGTCGTTGATAGCTACAACTTCAACACCTTTTTTGTCTAAAAGAAAACGATACGTAAGTCGCCCGATACGACCAAAACCGTTGATTGCTACTTTTGCCATGGTTTTAAAATTTTTATTAGATTTTTAACTTAAAATTTGTTGATTTCGGATACAAAGATACGAAAAAAAAACGAAAAATAGTTGTTTTTCGTTTTTTTGCAAAGCAATACTAATATCATTGAACAATGATTAGTTGCACTCGGCGATTCTTTCTTCTGTTTTCTTCGCTAGTGTTGGGTACTAGCGGCATGGTATCACGTTTGCATTCAACGCCTAAAATGCGGCTTGGATCGATACCTTGCGAAATTATATAAGCACGAACTCCAACATCACGACCAAATCCGACACGTTCGTTTGCCTCTCTTGTGCCGATATCACAAGTGTGTCCTTGAATATAGAACTTCAAATTTGGATATTGCTTCAATAGTGCAATTTTTTCATCCAGTTTTTGTTTTTGGTATTCTCCCGGTTCTACTTGATTTAGTGCGTAACGGTCTATCGGTTGTCCGAGTTGTTTTATTATTGCGTTCATCCTTTCTTCTTCAGTTGCTTCTCCAGCTTTATGCAGTGTCTCTTCAGCTGCTTCACCTACTACCCCCCCTGCGAGAGCTTTCTGCGTCTCCTCGTCATAGTCGGATTGAACGATTTGGAGTGAATTCGGCTGTTGTGAAATTGTTTTTGAAAGAATGGCTTGTGAGGCAGCTTGTGCATTTCTTCGCTCGCAGCCTCGCCCAAACGTCAGCCTCATTTTAATGCCTATTGCTATCGGCCTTATTTTGTCAGTAAACACTTGTGCTGTATTGCTACCCATCGGTGTATATTGCGAGTTGATGATACTATTTACTACAAATGCCCTTGGGTTAGCCTTGTTGTATTCAATAAGGGTTGGTCGAGTAGAGGCAGCTCTTGCAATGTTATTCAAACCGTAGTCAATATACAGTCCCGTATAAAGCGAATGTCTATCATTCAATCTCCATTTTATGCCTGTTTCCGCCGAAAGAAAAAATGATGTTTTGAAATTTAAACTACCCTGGGATCTTCTATTCGGAAAATTACCGAAGCCCATAAACTCTTGCGTGTCATACAGGCTGTTTTCATAAGAAAAATAACCTGCATTTCTGAAATCTGCCGTGCTGTTGTACCTTCCTCTCACCGGAATACCGATCTTTCCGCCAACCGCTGCATAAAATTGATGCTGTCTGCCGGGTTTGTTGGTTTGAAATTGCAGCATCAATGGGATTTGCAACAACATAGCACGCTGCCTTTCTTCGAAATTACTCACTATACTTCGAAATTCAAATTCGACCCCCTGCATATCGGTTGTCATGAAGCGGAAACTTAAATTGTCCATATCAAATCTAGTTCTGTAGAACTCAAGCTCTACACTTGTTCCAAGTGCCCAGTTCGGGGAGAAAAAATAGCGGTAGCCAAATCCGAAATGTCCACCTAAATTCATTCTTTGCGTACCGAAGTTTACTTTATAGTTTAGAGTTGATAAACCTCCGCCGCCATACACCGAAAACTCGTGTCTACTGCATCGTTCGGCGGAAAACCCTCTTGATACTAATAAGGAAAGTATCGCAATTATTGTAATTTTTATGAATGACCGTTTCATGGTATTTTGATTTTTGATCGGGGCGAACATGTGGGTTTGCCCTTACGATTATTATTGAACTATTACTTTTAATTCCCTCGTAAATCCGCTTGGACTTTTCAATACAAAAATATAAAGTCCTGTGGAATAGCGAACATGCACCGGAGTGAGCCGTCCTTGTACTTTCAAGTAGTCTACACGTTTTCCGGTAAAGTCGAACACCTCTATTACCGCATTTTTCAGCAGGCTTTCATCTAGATCAGCTTCAATGTAAAGGGTTTCACCAAAAGCCACCGGATTGGGGTGAGCACTTACCGTCATAGGAATCAATGTGATATACTGTGGACAAGTCCGGAGTAAATTTCCTTCTTCTGTTATGCCTTGCGCCACATACTCCCAAGTATCGTTCAGCAAATTGTTGCTTTCCGGACCCGCCGAATACCATTGGTTGGTTGAAAACTGCTGTCCATTGCCAAACCAACGGTACGAATCTGCCCTAAAATTACTAGAGTTGAGAGCTGCGAAATTGTCAGGATTATTGATGATCGACAACGTGTTGTTCCAATGCATCACCACCATATCCCAAAATGGAACTAGTCTGTTTATTGTGAGCATGTAGTCTTGTTCACTGCCGCTTTCCGCGATTACTCTGATGACAACGGGGTTATTGCCGTAGTTGGGTAAATAAACCATTTGAGTATTTCCCTCTACACCATTGATAAGTATTCTTGCGCTTGGATCTTTAGGTGTAACGATAACCAAAACTGAATCCATACCGCATGGTGCAAACGCAATGAAACTAAGGCTGTCATTACCGTTTGGATCGGGATCAACCGATATTCCGGGCCCCACACCAATGTCTATATCTGTTTCATCACCGGCAAATCTTATTGTTACCACTGCCGGTGCTGCAAGACTATCAATCGTGAATGTGTTTGTCATATTACCATCTACAAGCGTGTCGTTGAATGTCCACTCCTTTACGATGTACCCCGATTGTGAGAGCGCTGTAAACACAATACGTGAACCACGATTGAATAAATTGCCCGATGTAATCGAAGATCCATTGATTGTTGCTGTAATGGTTCCATTGCCGCCAACTACATTGAATACTACCGGATAGGTAACGGTATCGAAATTGGCAACCAAGTTAATATCTTCAAAGGCAATGAACGTATAATTTGGATCTGTTGAAACTTGTGCACCAAATATGGTCCAACTTGCAAATGTATAACCTTCGTTGACAGTTGCCATTACAGTTACATTATCACCATAGCTATACACACCGCCTCCGGTAACACTACCACCTTCCAACGGATTTGCGCTTACTAATATTGTACATTTTTGAAGCATGAAATTAGCAACAAAAGTAACATTTTCTATTGCATTGAACGTATACGCCAAATCTGTTGTAACCGTATCGCTGCCATTTGTCCAGCCTACAAAATCGTAACCGATAGAAGGTGTCGCCACAATAATTACAGTGCTATCTTGTGTATAATATCCGTCTCCAACTACTGTTCCTCCACCGACAGGATTTACAACTAAATTTACAAAATATCGATCTATCGGCATAAAGTTGGCGATTAGGTCAGTATTTTTCACAACAGTATATGTAAAGTTTTCTATTGTCGATATTATCGCTCCGTTTGCATGATCTGTCCAATTCACAAAGACATAATCAATAGTGGTCGTTGCTGTAATAGGTATTCCTGTTCCGAACACAATGCCGGATCCTCCTCCACTTACAACACCGTATGCCGGATTATTGGGTCTTACCGTTACCCTAAAGGTTTGTTGAACAAAGTTTGCAGTCAGTTGAACATCTTCAATAGCCGTAAACGTATAACTTGCAACTGTAGAAACTTGAACCCCGTTTTTCGTCCAGCTTGCAAAGTCATAACCTACACTTGGTGTTGCCACAACGGTTACATTATCGCCATAATTATACACACCGCCACCGGTAACACTACCGCCTGCCAACGGGTTTGCACTTACCGATACCGTACATTTTTGAAGCATGAAATTGGCAACAAATGTAACATTTTCTACTACATTGAAGCTATATACCAAATTTGTTGTAAGTGTGTCATTACCATTTGTCCAACCTATAAAATCGTAACCGATAGATGCGTTTGCCATAATGACAGCATTACTATCTTGTCTATAGTATCCACTACCCATTGTCGTTCCTGCTCCCGGAGGATTCACAACCAGGTTCACAAAATAGCGGTCTATCGGCATAAAGTTGGCGATTAAATCAACATTTTCGGTAACGGTATATGTAAAGTTTTCTGTTGTCGATACTATCGCTCCGCTTGCATGATCTGTCCAGTTCACAAAGATATAGTCACCGGCAATGGTAGTCGCTGTAACATCTATTTGTGTGCCATAATCAAACGGTCCATAGAAACCGCCTAAAATATTTACAACACCGTACGCCGGATTATTAGGACGCACAGTTACCGTGAATTTTTGCAACTCAAAGTTGGCAACCAAGTTTCTATCGCTTACTACCGTAATCTGGTAACTTGCGTTGCCACTGACTGACGTGTCATTTTCTGTCCACCCAACAAAGTTGTAGCCTACATTTGGAGTTGCCATCACCGTCACACTTGTGCCGTAAACATATCGCCCACCACCTGTGACGATACCTCCGGCAGTAGGATTCGAAGATACAGCAACAGTGTAAACATTTAAAACATAATTGGCAACCAAAGTGACACTCTCTGTTACATCAAAATTATAATCAGGCGTAACAGAAACAACCGTCCCATTGAGTGTCCAATTTACGAACGTGTAGCCTTCGTTGGCCGTGGTTGTTACAGTGGTATTAGTACCATCCGCATAATATGCGCCGTCAGGTACAGTTCCGGCACCTATAGGATTTACGACTAAGCTCACAAAATATCGATCTATGGGCCTAAAATTAGCAATTAGATCAACATTCTTCGTAACAGTATACGTGAAACTTTCTGTTGTTGATACTATGGCACCGCTTCCATGTTCCGTCCAGTTCACAAATACAAAATTACCGGGAATAGTAGCAGCCGTAATATTTATTTGTGTCCCATAATCAAACGGCCCGTAGAAACCTCCTTCTATATTCACGACACCATAAGCCGGATTATTGGGTCTTACTGTCACCGTACATTTTTGCAACTCAAAATTGGCAACCAAATTTCTATCGCTTACTGCTGTAAATTCGTAGCTTTGGTTTCCGCTAATCGATGTGCCGTTTTCTGTCCACCCAATAAAATTGTAGCCTGTGTTTGGGGTTGCAGCAACAGTTACGCTTGTACCGTGAGTATATAGCCCACCACCTGTAACATTACCTCCTGCGGTTGGACTGGAAGATACGGCAATCATGTACGTTTTAAGCGTAAAATTGGCAACCAATATAACATTTTCGATGGCCGTGAACGTATAGTTCTCGTCTGTCGAAACCTGTACACCAAACATAGTCCAATTTACAAATTGATAGCCTACATTTGGAGTTGCTGTTACAGTTACATTATCGCCATAGTTATACACACCATCGCCGGTAACACTACCGCCTTCCAACGGATTTGCACTTACAGATACTACACATCTTTGAAGCGTGAAGTTGGCAACAAAGGTAACATTTTCTACCGCATTGAAACTATACGATAAATTTGTTGTAACCGTATCACTGCCATTTGTCCAACCTACAAAATCGTAGCCGATAGAAGGTTTTGCCACAATGACCACATTACTATCTTGTGCATAGTATCCACTACCCGTCACTGTTCCTCCGCCGACAGGATTTACAATTAAGTTCACAAAATATCGATCTATCGGCATAAAATTCGCAATTAAATTAGCGTTTTTCGTAACCGCATATGTGAAATCTTCTGTTAATGATACTATTGCACCGCTTGCACGGTCTGTCCAGTTCACAAAGATATAATCTCCGGCAATAGTAGCAGCCGTGATATCTATCTGTGTTCCGTAATTAAACGGCCCATAGTTTCCACCTAAAATATTTACAACACCGTATGCAGGATTATTAGGGCGCACCGTTACCGTAAAGGTCTGTTGAACAAAATTTGCAACCAATAAAACATCCTCAATAGCAGTGAACGTATAACTTGCGACTGTCGACACTTGCACCCCGTTTTTTGTCCAGTTTACAAAGTCATAGCCTATGTTTGGAATTGCCGTAACAACTACATTATCACCATAGTTATAGATGCCTCCGCCGGCAACACTGCCACCGGCAGTTGGATTTGCAGATACTGATACCGTGCATTTTTGAAGTACGAAATTGGCGACAAATGTAACATCTTCCGATGCATTAAAGCGGTATATAAAATTTGTTGTAACTTCTATTCCATCTTTGGTCCAATTCACAAAATCGTAGCCAATAGAAGGTGTTGCCACAATAGTGACATTACTGTCTTGTGTATAGTATCCGCTACCGGTAACAGTACCGCCACCATCAGGATTTACGACTAAGTTTACAAAATACCGATCTATCGGCATAAAATTCGCAACCAAATCCGTGTTCTTCGTAACCGTATATGTGAAATTTTCTGTTACTGACACTATTGCACCGCTTGCGTGGTCTGTCCAATTCACAAAAATATAATCACCGGCAATGGTAGTCGCTGTAACATTTATTTGCGTTCCATAATCAAACGGCCCATAGAAACCACCTAAAATATTTACGACACCGTATGCAGGATTATTCGGTCGCACTGTTACCGTGAATTGTTGCAGTTCAAAATTGGCAACTAAATTTCTGTTGCCTGTGGCTGTAAATTCGTAACTTGCATTTGTGCTGACCGATGTACCATTTTCAGTCCATCCGATAAAATTATACCCTGTGCTTGGTGTTGCCGTAACGGTTACACTCGTTCCGAAAGTATATCGTCCACCGCCCGTAACAGTACCACCGACAGACGGATTTGCAGATACAGAAACTGTGTACGTTTGAAGCGTGAAATTGGCAACCAAAGTAACATTTTCTACTACATCAAAGTTATAATCTGCTGTAGTCGAAACAACAACTCCGTTTATCGTCCAATTTACAAAATCATAGCCCGTGTTGGGGGTTGTCGAAACCGTAATATTAGTTCCGTCAGCGTAATAGGCTCCGTCAGGTACGACTCCCGCGCGAACAGGATTTGTAACAACATTTACAAAATAGTGGTCTATCGGCATAAAGTTGGCAATCAAGGAAGCGTTTCCTGTAACCGTATACGTAAAGCTCTCTGTTGTTGAGACTATCGCACCGCTTCCATGTTCCGTCCAGTTTACAAATACATATAAACCGGCAACAGTAGTCGCCGTAATATTTATTTGTGTGCCATAGTTAAGCGGCCCATAGCTACCGCCTGTGATAGCTACCATACCGTATGCAGGATTATTGGGTCTTAGTGTTACCGTATAGTTTTGCAACTCAAAATTAGCAACTAAATTTCTATTTTCGGTTACTGTAAACTGATAATTTGCATTGGTGCTTACTGATACCCCATTTTCTGTCCAGCCAACAAAATTGTACCCTGTGCTTGGAGTTGCCGTAACGGTTACACTTGTACCATAAGTATATAGCCCTCCACCTGTAACATTACCACCTGTCGACGGACTTGCAGATACAGCAACAGTGTATACTTCAAGCGTAAAATTAGCAATTAAATCAACATTTTCAATTGCTGTGAACGTATAATTTGGGTCTGTCGAAACTTGTGCTCCGAGTATAGTCCAGTTTACAAATTGGTAGCCTACGTTTGGAGTTGCTGTTACAGTCACATTATCGCCATAATTATACACACCATCACCGGTGACACTACCGCCGTCAACCGGACTTGCCGTTATGGATACCGTACACTTTTGAAGCATGAAGTTGGCAACAAACGTAACATTTTCTATCACATTGAAACTATACGACAAATTTGTTGTAACCGTATCACTGCCATTTGTCCAACCTACAAAATCGTAACCGATAGAAGGTGTTGCCACAATGATGGCATTACTGTCTTGCGTATAGTATCCGCTACCCGTTACTGTTCCCCCACCGACAGGGCTTACAACTAAGTTTACAAAATATCGGTCTATCGGCATAAAGTTCGCAACTAAAGCCGTGTTTTTCGTAACCGTATATGTGAAATTTTCTGTTACTGATACTATTGCACCGCTTGTATGGTCTGTCCAGTTCACAAAGATATAATCACCGGAAATTGTAGTCGCCGTAATATCTATTTGTGTTCCGTAATTAAACGGCCCATAGTTTCCTCCTAAAATATTTACAACACCGTACGCAGGATTATTAGGGCGCACCGTTACCGCGAATTGTTGCAACTCAAAATTGGCAACCAATGTAACATCTTCGATGGCTGTGAATGTATAATTTGCAACTGTCGAAACTTGCACACCATTTTTCGTCCAATTCGCAAATGTATAGCCTGTGCTTGGTGTTGCAATAACAGTTACGTTATCACCATAATTATAGATGCCTCCGCCGACAGCACTGCCACCTGCCAACGGATTTGCAGATACAGCAACTGTGTACGTTTGAAGCGTGAAATTGGCAACCAAAGTAACATCTTCGACTACATCAAAGTTATAATCTGCTGTAGTCGAAACAACAGCTCCATTCATCGTCCAATTTACAAAATCATAACCAATAGACGGAATTGCCACAATTTGCACATTGGTATTTTGTGTGTAATATCCGCTGCCTGTTGTGATTCCACCTCCGTCAGGATTTGCGACTAAGTTTACAAAATAGAGGTCTACCGGCATAAAGTTCGCAACCAAAGCCGTGTTTTTCGTAACTGTATATGTGAAATTTTCTGTTACTGATACTATTGCTCCACTTCCACGGTCTATCCAGTTCACAAATACATAATCGGCAGTGGTAGCAGCCGTAACATTTATTTGTGTTCCATAATCAAACGGTCCGTAGTTGCCTCCTGCTATAGCAACAACACCGTATGCAGGATTATTGGGCCGCGCCGTTACCGTGAATTGTTGCAACTCAAAATTGGCAACTAAATTTCTGTTGCCTGTGGCCGTAAATTCGTAACTTGCATTTGCGCTGACCGATGTATCATTTTCAGTCCATCCGATAAAATTATACCCTGTGCTTGGTGTTGCCGTAACGGTTACACTCGTTCCGAAAGTATATCGCCCACCGCCCGTAACAGTACCACCAACAGACGGATTTGCAGATACAGCAACTGTGTACGTCTGAAGCGTGAAATTGGCAACCAAAGTAACATTTTCCACTACATCAAAATTATAATCTGTCGAAGTCGAAACAACAACACCATTTATCGTCCAATTTACAAAATCATAGCCGGTGTTGGGGGTTGTCGAAACCGTAATATTAGTTCCGTCTGCGTAATAGGCTCCATCAGGTACGATTCCCGCTCCAACAGGATTTGTAACAATATTTACGAAATATCGGTCTATCGGCATAAAGTTGGCAATCAAAGCAGCATCTCCTGTAACCGTATACGTAAAGTTCTCTGTTGTCGAGACTATCGCACCGCTTCCATGTTCCGTCCAGTTTACAAATACATATAAATCGGCAACAGTAGTCGCCGTAATATTTATTTGTGTGCCATAGCTAAACGGGCCATAGCTACCACTTGTAATATTTACGACGCCGTATGCAGGATTATTCGGTCGCACCGTTACGGCAAACATTTCCGGTTCAAAATTAGCAACTAAATTTGTGTCTGAAGTTACCGTAAATTGATAGCTTGCATTTGTGCTTATTGATACTCCATTTTGTGTCCAGTCAACAAAATTGTAGCCTGTATTTGCCGTTGCTGTAACGGTTACACTTGTACCGAAAATATATAACCCACCACCGGTAACACTACCGCCTGTCGATGGATTTGCAGATACCGACACCATATAATTCGAACACTCGCCAACTCTCCATCCAATTCGATTCGATTCTGCAAAATCTCCAACAACATAAAACTCATCGAAATACCTCATTCCCACACTGTAGTCAAAACTTTCGAAATAAGACCTTGGAATGCTGAATATATCAGTACTTGCGTTGAATGTCACTCCAAACCCATCGGTAATATCCTGATCTTGTACACCATCCCACAAACGTGGATTGCTGCCCACATTCGAAACAACGTGGATTACAATCCATGAAGGAAGAGTTTGAAGACAGTATTCGTAGTTAGGATTATCGTTAACCGCATTATCAAACACAATGTGTGGCGGAGGTGGGATGCAACCATTATCTTGGATTGTAACTTGAACTGTATTTGATTGACTTTCACAAGTTGGACCCGCTCCTATTCGCCTCGCCACAGCAATATAATTTGCTGTGCTGTCGTGTCCGAAATGTGTAGTCGTAGATCTGATCCATGTAGAGCCGGTTCCGACGGCAGTAGTTAAGTCGGTAGTTTTATACCAAGAAAAGCTGTAGCCCGAAGCTGGCAAAGGATTAGGCGCAGTAATTGTAGCCATTGGTCCCGGTTGGTACCAACATAGTGTCGGACTTGCTGTGGCTTCTATGTTAAGCCTGTCAAATACTCTGAACGTAACCGTAGCCGTATCTCGACAAACGTTGCTCAAAGATTGAGCACTAACTTGAATCGTGTGCATAACACCCGCGACATTGCCCGAAGGAGCAGGTGTATAGTTAGCTTGACTATTACCTATGAAAAAAGGCCCGTTTCCAAAACCTTCCGAATTTGCTGCCAACGACCAGCTCCATTGATAATCCGGTTGAACATTTGACGATCCTGTTACGGTAAGCGTGATTTGACCGCCCGAGCAAGTATCTGCTATAGCGCTTATGATACCCATAGTCATAGCCGGTCTTTCAAGAATTGTAATTTTTATCGAATCGGAAGTCAATGTATCTCCGCTTACACTGCCCAAGCCAAGTAAGCGAACATAGCCTGTTCCACCGGTCGCCGAAAACCCAAGCACAGGATCTGCCAAATCCAACAAAAATTGAGACGGAGGACCGCTTTGCCAACTATTCGTTAAGTTCATCCAAGGTGCTTGTCCGTTCGGACTAAATTGATACATGTATTCATTAACTGTAGTCGCTCCGGTAGGCAAAACAGTAACCGTTTGCAAGCCACAAACTTCTGCACTGGAAAAATGTATAGTTCCAATATTTTCGTTCGTAACATAAATTCCACCGCAAACAAAAGTGTTGAACAAAAGCGGAGTATAAGCTTGACCCGACATCCAATTTGTATTATTACCGGGAGCTCCGGCTGAGTTGTTAATGAGCGTTCCTCCTCCCGTTGTTGTGAGGGTCACAGACAACTGATAATACCCCGGGCAACCGATTCCGCCACCGGCAATTCCCGTAGGACAATTACCCGGTAGAGAGTTTGTATTGATGCACAACCGAAAACTCCCAACATCTTCAACCACAACAGGATAGTGAAACAATAGAACTCGATTACCGTTGTTATACAAACTTTGTGCTGTGTTATATTGACTAATACTTCCTCCAAAGTTTGCCTCTCGCTCAATCACATTTGCCGGAAATGCTGCCGGTGTAAATGCAGCAGTAGAAGGTAAAAAATAATCCCCAAAATTAAGTCCGCCGGTTCCACCCGATGGGGCCAAATGCCTCGCCACCATTGGGGATGAACCAAGGTTAGCAGACATCGGATTGCCGTCCATGTCCTGAATCTGAAAATCTAAGTGACTGGCTCCAAAAAATACCGCAGACGGAAAAGGTGAACCTAAAAGGGAGTTGTCAGGCAAAGTTAAATACATAGGAACAAGCACCACCTGCCCCACCAATCCTGTCATAGTTTGTCCGGCCATAGTATCCATGTTCATCTCCCAAAGAAGAGTTGTACCGTTCAAATTCACATGTTGTGCGGAGAGTTTAGGAGTACCACAAATAGCAAGAAATGCCACGCCAAGCATGATAAACCATTTCATAATCGTTTTTGAGAATACAGGATTAGGATTGAAGTCCATGCCGGACCCAACTTCATTCGTTTTCATGGTGGTAGTTGTTTGGTTATATTTATTTCTCGCAAAAACCGTACCACTTATGTGACAAACAGACATATTGTCATGTTTTTATATTGAAACACCTACTTGTCTGCGAATTTTTTCGTATCTTTGTCAAAAAAAATACACTAATGGTCAATATCACTTGCAAAAACACCAACGAAACCAAATCTTTTCCAAAAGGATTGAATCTTCAACAACTTCACGAAGCCTTTGGAAAACCACTCAACGGTGGAGTTATCGCCGGAGTGGTCAACAATAAACTACGTGAACTGGACTATGAAGTTTTTAAGTCAAAAATTATCGAATTTATTGACTTGAAACATCCTTTAGCAAAACGTATGAGTCAGCGATCCGCAATTTTTGTATTGTATAAGGCTGTTCGAGATTTATTTCCGGAAGCAAATTTGCGGGTTGAACACACGCTTCCCGGTGGTGTATATTGTGAAATTGATAATCTACCGTTTGAAATCAGTCAAGATATGGCACACGCTTTGGAAGTGAAAACGCGTGATATTATCAAGGCCAATCTACTGTTTCGTCGTACGGAAGTTCCGACTGAAGAAGCCACCGATTTGTTCAAAAAACATCGCCTGTTCGATAAAATAAACAGCCTCGAAACACGTCACAATTTTTTCACATCGGTCTATTTTTTAGATGATGAAGTGAATTATTTTTATGGTTATTTACTGCCGTCAACGGGATGCTTGCCACCTCTAGAATTTGAATTTTTCGGCAATGGTTTTTTAATGAAAACACCTTTTTCAACGCATTCGGATGTAGTGCCTAATGTTAATTCTGATTCCAAACTATTCAGAATTTTCAGACAATACAAAGAGTGGTTGAATGTTCTGGATTTACACTATATCGGAGACCTGAACCATCGTGTGCAACAACAAACCGATGGCGATTTGATCAAAATTACAGAAGCCCTACAAGAAAAAAACATTGCCAAAATTGCAGATGAAATTCAAAAGCGAAAGGGTGCAAAAATGGTGTTAGTCAGCGGTCCTTCTTCCTCCGGAAAGACTACATTTAGCAAGCGTTTGAGTGTTCAGTTACAAGTGGTGGGTTTAAATCCCGTTGTACTTGAACTGGATAACTATTTCAAAAATCGTGAAGATACACCTCGAGATGAAAACGGTGAATACGATTTCGAAACTATTGATGCTTTAGATGTGGATTTTTTCAATGAGCAATTGGTCGAATTGCTCGACGGCAAAGAAATTAAACCTCCCACATTTAATTTTTACACCGGACAACGCGAATTTCGAGGCAACACCTTACAGTTGAAAAAAGGCTCTATCCTTGTCATGGAGGGTATTCATGGAAACACGCCCAAACTTACAGCTCGTGTTTCTGACAAACTCAAATACAGAATCTATGTGTCGGCTTTAACACCGATTTCGATTGATGCGCACAATCCGATTCCAACTGCCGACAACCGTCTGCTTCGCAGGATTGTCCGAGATTACAGAACCCGCGGTTATTCTGCGGAAGATACTATTAATCGTTGGAACAGTGTTCGTCGTGGCGAAGAACAACACATCTTCCCATTTCAAGAAGAAGCGGACATCATGTTTAATTCGGCATTGATCTTTGAATTATCAGTTTTGAAAACATTTGCAGAGCCTATTTTACGGGCTGTTCCCGAAACTTCCAATGCCTTCAACGATGCAACGACCTTGTTAAAATTTCTGTCCTATTTCCAACCGATGAGTGACCGGGAAATTCCGCCGACCTCGATTTTACGGGAGTTTTTGGGGGGAAGTTCGTTTGTTTATTAAGTCAAAGAAATTTGAGACAATTCTTTGCTCAACGATTTTAAGCCGACCTCTATGCGGTGCACTTGCTGTTTACGCGGACGCTTCAAGCCACCGGCATATTGGCTGAGCAAACTTTCGTTAACGCCGGTTATTTTTGACAATCCTCGTTTGGTAAAAATGTGTTGGTAATGCTTGAGCAAAGCAGGAACATCAAATTTTACAGCAATCTCGTAGCCGTTTGTGAGCCATTTTGGTGGCTTTTTGTGGTCTTCAAACGCCAGCTGAATGGCTTCTTTTGCTTGAGATTTTGCCTCTTCAACCGTTTTTCCAAACGAAAATACGTTGGGAAATTCCTCGAACCAAACACCGTATCCATCGTTCGTCCATTCCAATGTTGCTGTAATAGTTTTCATTTCACTTTTCCTTGTTTTAGTATGGCATGTGTTATACCTGTTCCTGCTTCTTTTGCACCGTGATTCGGCACTATTAACGTATTTTCATGTTCGGGATGTCGCATTTTTAGATGACTCCCTTTTTGACTGACAACAACCCATCCGTTTTGCTTCAAAAGTCTTATCAATTCACTATATTTCATAATCACAGCACGAAACAGTAATATATTCAAGACCTTTTGGGACTGCAAAGATAATAAATATATTACTAATTTACAAATTTATTTTATCTGCCGCAAAATTACGTCAAAAAATCCAAATAAAAAACCTAAAAAGTGTTAAAAATTCTTAAAAATTTTTAAGGAAATTAGCAAACGGATGTCTCGACTCGGCTTCGCCTCGCTCGACATGACGGCGTTTTTTGTAGAGCAAGAGAGGAGGTGGAGCGGCTTTGCCGCTCCACCTCCTCTCACCACCTATTATGCTTGCCTGTCATTCCGAGCGAAGCACACACAGTGTGCGAAGTCGAGGAATCTCATTGCTACTGCAACACGGATTATTTACCTTTCACCTACCGAAGCCACAGAAAATCCAACTGTCCCCAACAAAAAAGTCCAAATAATCATAGATATTACAATTGCTATTATTGAGGATATTTCCATGTGCCGAATCGAACCCACCAACTGATTAATTTGCTCAAATATCGGTGCGAAACCCTGCAAAACAAACACTAGCGCAAATCCGATGAAAATAAATGTTATCATAATCACTTGCGACAAAATATTTGTTCGCTGAGGCAATCGTTGAACTACCCGCTCCGAGAAACCTTCATCGGGAATATCTGTTTTGTGAGAAGTGAATAGTTTTTTTAAATCTTTGTCGTTCATCTTGAAAAATATTTAGCGATTTTATCTTTGCCTCGAGACAGGTGCGATTTAACCGTGCCTGTCGGACAATTCATGATTTTTGAGATTTTTTCTACGGTTTGGTCTTCCATGTAAAATAGCAACATTGCTGTGCGTTCGTCTTCTTTGAGGATTTTTAATGCTTGTAAAAAATCTATGTTGAAATCGTTGGTTTGTAGAGACGCAATGCATTGCGTCTCTACAACGTGCGTCACCGTTTTTTTCGCACGTGTATAATCGTAAAACGTGTTGTACGCAATACGATACAACCATGTCGAAAATTTTGCAGTAGCACGAAACGAGGCGATATTCAGCCAAGCCTTCACAAAAGTGTCTTGTGCCAAATCCTTGCTCAACTCTTCGTTTCCGCCGGTTAGATTGAAAAAGAAACGCCTGATGGGCGACTGGTAAGTTTCCACCAATTGTGAAAACGCTTTCCTATCGCCCAACAACGCACTGCGTGAAACAAGCCATGCATCATTTTTCATTTTCGTTAGACTATTTTTTCTTTTCGACAAAATGAATGATGATGTAGGCAACGCCAACTAAAAACGGAATAATGCCCAATGATGCACCTCTCGCTAATTGGTAGCCCTGAACGGCTCCACCTGCAAGCCAAATAAACAGGGCGATTCCTATACCAACCGCGATACAAATAATTCCCGTTTTTAGCAAATTACGTTGCTTTTTCGGCTCATCAAAAAAATTTTCGGGCAAAGTCTGTCCGCTTTCAATGGCTTTTGCCATTACTTCTGCTTTCAACTTGTTGTATTGGTTTTTTTGACGTGTGATAAACCACACGACTAAAATAACCACCACCGCCGGAACGACAAATGCAGAAACGATTACAAAAATAGGAATAAGAATGTCTTCAAGTTGTGATTGCATTGCTATTCTCGTTATTTCGAGCTCGAAAATTTGATCTGCGGTTAATTCTGAAATGTTCATAATTTTTTAATTTTTTAGTGAGTAAATTGATTTGATTTTACCATTAGACGCAACAACCCACCCTTTTGGTTGCAAAGGTATGAAAAAAAATAGGTGCAATGTAGGGGCGAGGCATGCCTCGCCCCTACAAATTACATAACATCGTCCCAACGATAAACCTTGTCGCCTCGCCTCACCAATTCTCGTGTTGCGATAGAACAAAACACACCTTTCTCGGCGGTTTGAACGGGTTGTAAATCCACCCGAATTTCGGAAACAACATCTTCGTAAACACCGGTAGTTTCGCCCATAATCAGCATTTCGTCGCCAACAGAAATGCTTTGCGTTTCGATTTTAATTTCGGCGACATTCACTTCTTTGAAATAATTGGTAATTTTTCCGACATAAACTTTGCGCTTGGTTGCCTGCGAGCCGTATTCTTCCGTCCATTCGCCAAGAGTTTGTCCGAGATAATAGCCGTCCCAAAATCCGCGATTATAAACGGTTTTGAGTTGTTCGTTCCAAATTTCTAAACGCTCTTTTGTAAAATTATTTTCAAGAATTGCATTGACGGCTTCTTTGTAAATTCGGGTAACGGTTTTGACATAATCTGCCGAACGACCTCGTCCTTCGATTTTCAAAACTTTTACGCCGGCGTTTATTATTCTGTCCAAAAAATCTAATGTTTTCAGGTCTTTTGGCGATAAAATGTAAGCATTGTCAACCGCCAATTCCGTACCGCCATCCATATCCGTAATTTTGTACGGACGCCTGCAAAGTTGCAAACATGCACCTCGATTTGCAGAGGCATTAAGATTGTCCAAACTCAAATAGCATTTTCCCGAAACCGCCATACACAACGCACCATGCACAAACACTTCAATTTCAACCAAACGCCCCGAAGGTCCTTTAATTTGCTCAATAGAAATTTGTTGAATAATGGTCGCAACTTGCTCCAAACTCAACTCTCGTGCCGTCACCATGACGTCGGCAAATTGTGCGAAAAACCAAACGGCTTCAATGTTTGTGATGTTGCACTGCGTTGAAATATGCACCGGAAAATCTATCGAACGTGCATACATCATCACCGCCAAATCCGAAGCGATAACTGCCGAAACACCCACATTTTTCGCCGTGTTCAGAATATCTTTCATCACTTGTAACTCATGGTCATACACAATTGTGTTCAAAGTTAAGTACGAACGAATATTATTTTCTTTGCAGATTTCAGCGATTTTTTGTAAATCCGACAAGTTAAAATTACTTGCCGAGCGCGAACGCATATTCAGTTGTCCTACGCCGAAATACACAGAATCAGCACCACCTTGTATGGATGCATGAAGTGATTCATAACTGCCGACCGGCGACATGATTTCTATGGTGCGGGATGTTTTCAATACGAAAAAGTTCTGATTTTTTCAAATAGTTCCAAAATATGCTCCAAATCTTTGGCTTGCAAAAGTTCAATTCGTAAGGGTTTGAAATGCGGAATCGCCCGAAAATACGTACTATAATGTTTTCGCATTTCGCCGATGGCTTTGCCCTCCCCTTTCCATTCGATACACGCCAAAAGGTGTTCGCGACAAACATCCACACGTTCGTCAATCGTTGGTGGCGGAAGATGTTCGCCGGTTTCGAAAAAATGTTTGATTTCTCTAAAGATCCAAGGATGTCCGATGGTTGCACGTCCGATTAAAATGCCGTCCACACCGTATTTGTTTTTCATTTCCAATGCATCTTCGGGCGTTTTTACATCGCCGTTTCCGAAGATTGGGATGTGTATTCTCGGATTATTTTTCACTTCGCCGATCAGTGTCCAATCTGCTTCGCCCGTGTAAAGTTGGCAACGTGTTCGTCCGTGAATACTCAACCCAACGATACCTGTATCTTGTAACTGCTCGGCAATATCAGCAATAATTTTTGATTGTTGGTCCCAGCCCAAGCGTGTTTTCACGGTAACGGGCAGATTTACGGCTTTCACAATACCTTCGGTAATCCGAATCATTTTCGGAACATCTCTCAAAATTCCCGAACCGGCACCACGGCCGGCAATTTTTTTCACCGGACAACCCCAATTGATATCGATAAAATCAGGCTTTGCCTCGGCTGCGATTTTTGCCGCTTCAATCATGACATCTTCCGTGTTTCCGTAAATTTGGATAGCAAGCGGGCTTTCCATTTTCGAATATTGGAATTTCATTAAACTTTTATCTATCTTACGAACAATCGCATCCGAATTGACAAATTCCGTAACCAAAACATCTGCACCAAAACGTTTGCAAATTCTGCGAAACGGAGGGTTTGTAACGTCTTCCATCGGCGAAAGCCATAATGAAAAATCTGAACGAATAATGTCTTTTTTGAAATTCATAATCTGATTTTTTGTCGTCATTGCGGGCTTAGCCCGCAATCCCCTTGCTCTATGGGATTCCCGCCTTCGCGGGAATGACGCACCGTTGTTAATACTTGTAATAACGAGTCAATCCTCACATCCTCCGCAGAAATCGTGATATTGGCTTGTTTGTAAAAAAATTCACGTTCGGCTAAATGATTTTCTATTTTTTGAATGGCTTCGTCTTTCGACAAACCTGCTAAAAGCGGGCGTGGCACTTTTGATTTTTCAAATCGGTTGTAAACCGCTCCAACAGAGGCTTGCAGGTAAACAACCGTTCCCATTTCCTTCATCAACTCCATGTTGTTGTTGAAACAAGGCAAACCTCCTCCGGTCGAAATAACTGCAGGATTCGGATACCTTTGCAAATCTTCCAAAAATTTTCGTTCGGCATATCGAAATTCTGCTTCACCGTGTTCTGCAAAAAAAGTCGGAATCGAGGTTTGGTATTGCGTTTCGAACAACACATCCGTATCCAAAAAATCACAATTCAGCTTTTTTGCCAATTGTTTTCCAACGGTTGTTTTTCCGCTGTACATGTATCCGACGATGAAAATTTTCATAGGAAAATAGTTATTTAATCGTCATTGCGAGCCGTTAGGCGAAGCAATCCAGTGTGATTATGGATTGCTTCGGTCGTGCCTCCCTCGCAATGACGGTTAACTCTTAATTAGGTCTGACGAAATAAGTTGCATAAATTCGTTTCGTGTAGATTCACTATTCAAAAAAGCACCCGAAAAATACGACGTGGTCGTGATAGAATTTTGTTTTTGTACGCCCCGCATACACATGCACAAATGCTGTGCTTCGATGACAACAGCAACACCAAGCGGATTCAACGTCTCTTGCAAACATTCTTTGACTTGTCGGGTCAATCGCTCTTGCACCTGCAAACGCCGGGCGTAAGCCTCAACCATTCGTGGAATTTTGCTCAATCCGCAAATTTTTTCATTGGGAATGTATGCTACATGAGCCTTTCCTAAAAACGGCACCAAATGATGTTCGCAGAGCGAATAAATTTCGATGTCTTTTACAACAACCATTTGTTTGTAGTCTTCTGTGAACATAGCCGACTTAATGATTTCTTCAGGATTTTGCTCATAACCTTGTGTGAAAAATAACATGGCTTGCGCAATCCGTTCGGGAGAGTCTTTGAGCCCTTCGCGAGTGGGGTCTTCGCCGATTAACGAAAGAATAGATTCGTAGTTTTTCGCCAATTTCTTGGTCGTTTTCGGATCATAGAATTCTGTTTTTTTGTAGCGCATGGTCAAATTTGAGTGTAAAAAATTGTAAAATTATTGTGCAAAGATACGAAAAAAAACCATAGCGGATTATGAAATTTTCTTTTCCCGCTATGGTTTTTCCGTTTTTCGTTGATAGCCGCGATAAGGCATCTGTACGGCTTTCAATTATTACCTATCGACATACATCCATATTTCTACTCTTCTGTTTTGAGCCCTTCCTTCTGCGGTAGCGTTATCGGCTACAGGTTCAGAGAAGTTTCTGCCCACAATTCTTCTGATTTGTCTTCTATCTACGCCCATGTCTGTAAGAAAATCAACCACAGAGTTTGCTCTTCGTGTAGAAAGTCTTTGGTTGTACATCAATGTTCCCACATTGTCTGTATGTCCGAAAACATCAATGGATGCTTGTGGATTTTCCTGCAATATTTGCACAAACGGCACAAGCACAAGCATTGAACCTTGCGAAAGATTGTGTCTTCCTGTTGCAAACAATATATCTCCTTCGAGCTCCACTCTCAGAGCCTCTCTGCCATCCTCTCCTGTCACTCTGTCCACTCTTCCATCTGTTCCCAATGCTGCGGCAAGTATATCTCCTATTCGCTGGAGGGCTTCATTGGCAAGTTCTTCTGCTCTCCGAATTGCTTCGGGTCCGTGCTCTCCTTCTGTGGGAACTCTTTGTGCCGCTGCTTCAGCTCTTTGTGCCGCTGCTTGCGCCAATGCCTCTTTTAATGCTTGCTCCTCTGCCTTTCTTTGTCTCATTTCTTCTCTGGTTTCTCTGTTAGATCCACCTAATCTGTAACGCAGTCCAACGTGTAGTCCGACAGAAAGGGGTCTCACTCTTCCGATATTATCTGAAACGAGCAGGGAGCGATATTGATTCGCCGGATATGGATTCACGTTCCCCGGGCTAATGTATACAATGGGACCATTTCTATCTCTTTGAATGTCTCTAAGACCATAGTCAAATTGCGCTCCAACCATCAGATCTAAAGATCTGGTAAATTCTATCAACAGTCCCACTCCTGCTGTTGCGGCAACTCCTGTTCTTAGTCTAAAATCGCCGTTTGGTCTAAAATTATAGTCTGTATCAAATCGACCCGGCAGATTGGCAAAAGGTGGTTTATCTTCTCCCCATTGCAGGTGCAACCCTTGATTTTCGATACTTCCGCCCGTAACTCGATATCTTCCGGCAAACGGAACTTGCATTCTAACACCTAAATTGGCATACATACCAATTGTTTGATAGGTTCCAAACTTGGTTTGAAATTGCAACAGTAGCGGCACTTCAAAAAACAAATTTGTCTGGCGCTCTCGCCAATCTCTCAATATAGCAATCCGCTCGTGTTCATCATCATGGCTGTTCTGCAACATACCCAGGCTAATCATGTCTCCATTAATGCGTGCATTTGTGCGGTATCTGCTTATGCCGATACCTGTTCCTACTCCGATATTTTCATGAAAGAAAAATGAGTAGCCTAATTGGCCTCCAAAGCCGAGACCATTTCTGACGTTCCCGTTCGGGACGGTGTATCTTAATCCTGAAGAGCCCAGAGTTCCTCCAACACTCACATAGTGTCCCCTTTCTTGAGAAAATAGTGCAGAACTACCAAGCAATAACATTGCGATTATAATTATCTTTTTCATTTTTTTGATTTTTTTTTGTTAAGCTTTTTTATCGGTTTCCCTTCTCCACCTGTTGTGGAGAAGGGATTTTCCGAAACGTATTATCGTTGTACTACTACTCTCTCTGTGTGAACATTACCATCTGCGGTTATGACTCTCAGGATATAAATTCCTGCCGAAAGATTGTGAGTATCTATGAGAATTTCACTGTCGTGTGTTGTAAATTCTCGTACTCTCATTCCCTGTACGGTGTACAAGAAGCCGCGCACCGGGTCATTGTTTTCTCTGTCCAAAAGCACCGCATTGACTTGTCTTCCGGCCTCTACCGGGTTTGGCGACACTTCCAAGCTGGCAGGACTAGGTGCTTGCGTCAGCACAAAAGTCTCATCGCACGTAAACATTATGCTGCCGTCTGCCATTGTGAGCCTTGCTGAGTAGGTACCGTCCAAACCGCCCGGTTGATGGAACCACTGACCTGTAGCTCCGGAGATTCTCACGCCATTTCTATACCACTGGAAACCGACGATATCCCCTTGTTCGTTGTCTACCAAGATAACATCATCCCATCTGACAACAATTCGTCCACCTAAGTTCACCCTTACGATGATTGTTTCACTTTGTTCAACTCCACAACTTCCCGAGACAATTACAAAGTATTCATCTCCTGCGTTTGCTGCGGCATTAGTGATTGCAAACTCCGAATTTCGGGCGTTTGATATTGGTCTATCGTTGCGATACCATTGGAAAGTAAGGTCTGATCCGATAGCTTCAACCGATAGCGTTACGCTGTCTCCCGAACAGATGTTTACATCTTCGCTCAGAGCCGTGATTCTCAACAGAGGATCTACCTGAATTACAAACTCTACGGCATCTCCACTGCAATGTCCAAGCTCAGGAACAATCGTATAGATTACCGTTCCTTCGCTCTGTCCTGTGTTGAACAGAGTTTGAGCCGGTATATTACCTTGTCCGCTCGCAGTAAATCCGGTGATATCGCTTGAAGAAGCAGTCGCTGTCCATTCAAACTGTGTACCCCAAACATCCGATGTTAAGCGAACCGGAGAACTTCTCTCGCCACTACACACTCTCTCTTCCAAAACAGCATTGCTCACGTTTGGTACCGGAAGCACTTGCATATTCAGATATTCTACATTCGAACATCCGTCGATACTAAGCTCTACTCTGTAAGTTACAATGGCTATGTCATGGGCCCTACTGGTCAACCCGTTGACCTCTGCTATCACAGATGCACCAAATCCCGGAGTTTCAAAAATATCAGGGTTTGATTGACGTGCCCAAGTAATGTCAACAGCTGCCGTTTGGGTTCTGCTTTCTAAAAGATGCTCAATAGGCTCTCCGCTGCAAACAGCCGGCAACCACGAGCTGCCTTGCAGCCTCGGCGTTGGATTGAGTCTGATTTCAAACTGGATTGTATCTCCTATACAGGTCAAACCACTAGCACTAGCAAAAAATTCAGAATACACCTCTATTGTTTTGAATTGAGGCTCGTCCGTATTATTTCTCAAAGTGCTGCTGATGGAATTACGACCTGCAGTTGGTAAACCTATGAAATTAGGATTAACACTTACTGTGCTCCACAAATAGGTTGCACCCTGCTTATTTCCTGTAAATGTGATGTTTAAAACATCATTATCACATACGGAAACATCTGCCACAGGATCAATTCCCGGCGTCTGAACTACTTCCACCAAGATTTCTTCAATAGCGCTTACACAACCGTGTAACGAAGTTGCTTGAACATAGTAAGTAGTTGTTACGGTCGGAGCTACAACTCCTACTATCGGATTAGCACCATCGGCATCGCTGTAGAATACAACTGTGCTGCCTAATGGTCTTAACCCTTGTATGAGGCTTGCTTGTTGAGCAACAAAATCAATCTCAGTTCCGCTGCAAATAGGTCTTGGATCTACCACAGTGAACTCCGGCTGAGGATGAATCGTGATTACAAACGATTCAGGTGTGCCCGGACATGAAATCTGGTCTACATAGAGCGGTGTTACTCTGATTGTTCCGTTGATGGACTGGAAACTTTCATTTCTTGCCGTAAACGCAGGCAGATTATCGGTACCCGAAGCCGGCAGCCCGATTGTCAGATTGCTGTTTGTCCACATGAAATTCACATTGGAGGTACCAACGTTGGTTGCAAAAGCATCTGTGATGATTTTTTCATCTTGGCAGTATTCTCCTGCCAATGCCGCCACATTGGTAATTTGTACTACCGGAAGTACCTCTATCTCTACTGCGGTACCTGCTACGCTCACCACCTGTCCGTTGTTGTCAATTACACTTACCAAGCTGTAAGTATGCGTTTCTCTCGCATTGCCTGCATTTGCAGGAGGATCTACCTGGAAGCGTAATACCGACGTATGAACCGGCGGCAAGGTAAAGTTGGTGACCCCATCCGTATACTGTACTGTAAACGGCGGAGTTCCACCTGTAATAGACAATTCTAATGTAGTTCTTCCTAAGTTACAAACTTGCGACTGAGCACCCGCAGCCAAATTTAATTTAGCTACATTCTCCGATCCTATATTCACGATGAACGTGGTCGAATTTTGGCAGCCGGTTGTCGGATTTTCAACACTTAGAGTAATATACACAATACTTTGAGTCAAAGCTGTGATGGTCGCTATGGAAGGATCAACCGCATCAGGAACTACAGTAGCAAAATCTGTGTTGCTGCTGGTCCATGTAAAGGTTGAAGGATCACCGCCTGTAACGGTTGCCGTTACTTCTTTCTCATTACCTACTCCCATAGCTATAGGTGTAGAAGGCGCTGTAATCACAATCTGCGGCAAAGGATTCACAGTAAAGGTAACTATCTGACCAACATCATTTCTACAGCCGTTGACTTCCGAAATAATTCTGTATTCAACCGTAACAGGATCCGAACCTATAGCAGTTAAGTGCTCGCTGATAAGCATGAAATGACCGTATGATGCCGGTTCGGCAATATTATCGTTAGGCATACGCATCCAAGTGAAATTAGCACCCGGCGTGTTGCTTTCTATCATGTAGTTAAACAAGTCACCGCTGCAAATATCCGGAAGAATCAGCGAACTGCTCAAAACCGGAATAGGACTGACGATCACTTCCACATATTCTACGCTTTCACAAGTGCCTAACGACGTGGTAATTCTGTATCTAACTGTTACAGGAAGTTCAGAGGTATTGGTCAACGTTTCGCTGATAACATTACCCGTTACCTCCGGACCCGGAGCAGGCGTGATATCGGCATTAGCCATGCGCTCCCATCTAAACGTTGCTCCTCCTGTGAGGCTGCGAGCCGTATAATTAATCGGCTCTCCGCTACACACAGACGGCATATAAAGCGGCGAACTCAACGCCGGAATCGGATTAACCGTGATAAGGAAACTCTCGGTAACACCATCACAGCCATTTCTGCGAGGCGTAACTTGAACATTAACCACAATAGGCTGTGTGGTAAAGTTGCGGACACTAGCCACGTCTATAACCGGTTGTGTTCCCATCAAAGGAAGACCCACGCTTGGGCCATTATCTATCGTCCAAACAAAAGTTGTAGGATTACTGCTTGTATTGTTTGGATCGTAAAACTCAAAACGGAAAGGAGAGCCACTGCAAAGCGTGGTGTCTTCCAATTCTTGAACAGAGGCCATAGCTAACAACTGAACAAATACAAAATCCATAGACTGACATCCGGTAGGACGAATAATGGTCTTCTCAAAAATCAACGTCGTATCGCTAAAAAATGGAAAATCTCTGAAATTATGGCTAAAGAGTGCCTGAGTTCTATTGTCTCTGTCTAAGAAATCAGCAGGATGCCAAACGTAGCTGTAGCCGCGGATAGGCATATCTCCTATCGGTACACCCACTGCCATCTGGCAAATAGGCTCCGGTTGAAGCGTGATTTGGTAAACAGGATTTCCAACAAAAGTCCTCGAAGATTCTGCAAGGTATGCATTGAAAGAACCCACAACCATATTGTCTTTGCGCAAAAGAACAACCATATTACAAACATCCTGGAAATAAGGAACATTGGCAACAATGGTGAAACGAATACTGTCATTGCCCGGAACTCCAGCAACTGACAATCCGCTAACCACACCTTGGATAGGTTCGTAATAAACACCGTTGAAAAACACCAGTTCCATCGTCAAACGTCCGGCATCATCATCTCCATGATTCACTAACCATCCCTCAATCTCCACGCGTTCGGTAGTCTCAGAACCAAAACGGCTACGAGCCGATATCTCCTCTGAGAGACGAACCTCTAATTTAATCATAGAAACAGCCACAGAGTCTTCTACACCAATTTCTAAAATCTGGCACAGCATACCCTCGCACTCCAACCAGTTGCTCAGCCCTGTACGAATAAAAACATACGAAGTATCCGTAGTCCAATCCGCAATATTGACAGGACGTAAGCGTAAATTGAATTCAAATACCGAACCAATAGCCGTAGTATTAGGAAGCGAAGCTGTCAAACGTCTGCCGTTTTGAGTAAAGTTAAGACTCGGCATTATTACCTCTTCTAACTCCGTATTGGGTAGAAGGTCTATGATAGCGTAAACGTTATCTGCGGCAGCTCCTGCCTGTACAAATGTACCTCTTAAATTCATAAGACCGCTTGCACCATCACCACCCGTCATCGGGTCGATAGTTAGCGATAAGTTTTGAATCCAATACACGGGAGGAGGCTGAAGGCCGAAGATACGAAGCTGATAAGTGGTAACAACCCTCTCTATATGAGTTTCACCGCAAGGGCTGTTGCCCAAGAGCGTCACAGGAATCTGCAGGCCGTTTTGTATCCCGCAGGTCATAAACAGCTGAAAGCGAACCTCAGCAACAGCATTGGCAGTACCAAAGCCGGTCAAACTGCGGCTGTCGTCAAGCCTAATGCTCAAAACTCTGTTGTTTACAGAAGCACTTGCAGCATCAACCCATGGGCCGCTGCCAAACCTAACTTGAGGAACAAAAGTGCCATGGAAACGGAAGCCTTGCAATTCAAAATCGTCAAGGTCTACACGAACTTCCAAATCACTAACCTCGGTTGCTAAAGCGTTGCTGAATCTAGCCTGAAATGTCACCGGCTCGCAAAAGGTATTGGTGTTGCCTGCCTGATTCGGTTCATGATTAACAAAACCTGCAAAATGAATAGGTAGATCAGGAGGAGTAAAACTTATAGGGATAGTCTGTATTCCTAACGGAATACGTTCCACGCTATCAAACTGGTAAAAACCCCGTATAGGATCAAGCGGGAAAGCAACTCTACTCATGCCATACCTAACCGTAAGATGCTGAGTGTCATCGCAGTTTGCAAAAGAGCAAGAAAGAATAAAATCTTCAAAACCATTTGCACCGGCCGAAACGTTTACATTGCCTATTTGGATCCAGTATCTATTTGGGGCATATTGCTCAAATGAAGCAGCAACAGGCAAATTGGTGGAAGCACGACGAAGCTCTACCGGCGTTACACCGGGAGGAACCTGTACGGATATCCACGAGTGGGGAATGTATGTCCAATTATTCTGCAAGTGAACACGAATTGTCCACTCTGCTCTTGTACCAAGTGGAACAACATGCGGAGTAGGGGACAAAATACGAACGTTGTATGGCGTATGGTTTGTCACAAAATTAGCAGAAGCTAAAGTTACAGTTGTTGGATTTTCAGTTGTGTGTCCCGTGGTGTAAGAGGCATCTATTGTCCTGCTAATACCAACAGTAGAAGTATGTGCTACAGTAGTGCCGGGACTAGCGTAATTGATAACTCTTGCATTGGCAAGGATACGGTAGCCGTGTCCTCTAAGCTCTGCCATTATATCTCCGGGAGGGGTATATATTCGCAGAATGGTGTTTCCGTTTGAATATTCAACTGACCACTCTGTGGCAGTAAGTGTCCTTGCAGTTTGGTTGCCTATCACACCGGCAGCACCGGTAAGTTCAACTCGTACACTGTTGATTTCTAAAAGAAGAGGGAAGGTTGCCACAATCTCCGACCAGTCGGTAACATTTGGACGATACTCGCCGCCTGTCAGTAAAGGTCTATAATTCAGTATTGGTAAAGTACCTGTACCGGAACTTGTTGTTCTGTCTATAACCACCACACTATTGTGGGCAACGTTATGGACGAATCCGGTAGTGCCGGACGCATTATTAGCATTGAATGTAGAGTTGTAAACGTAAAATTGCTCCAGTCTCGGACCGCAAGATGGTATACTCCCTTCATATAACATTAATCTCAGTACCGGATCTGTCACATGCACTCTCGAAGCGGTTGCATTTGTTCGTCCATATACTTCTAATCTTATTGAATCGTTTGCCTGCAAATTGATGTGCCCATTATTTCTCAAATAAGGTGCGATATTTACACTTACACCGGTGGTTGTCCAACTCACGCTGGCAGGAGCAATATCGATACCCGTTGGCGAATCGTTGATATACAGAGAAGCACCTTGTGGTCTGCCCGGTTCTGCTCCAAAAAAGTTTTGGTCTGCCCTCCATGTAACAGCCAGCCTTAACTCCTCGGTTGGCGTGATGCTCGTATTATTAACAGCTCTTATATGCGCCCGCAAGGTGAAATTATCATGAGCATCTAAAGCTCTCAAGTTGAATCCTCGAGATCTGGCGTCTTCTACATCGGTTACTCTTGTGGTTCTGGTTATATCGGTATAACCAAAGCTTGTGCGCTCCACGTAGAAACCACGTCCTTCTTCTAACATACCAACCCAAGTGAATCTGGTGCAAGGCGCTGTAAGCACAACATATTCGATCTCCGGACTCGTAAGACAGCCAAAGCGAGGCATCACTGCTCCTGTTCTTCCGTAATCGAGTTCATGAGATACTTCAACTCGTCTTTGGTTTTCGGGAATAATAGTTCCATTTGCTACCACTGCAATTGAAACTGTATAAGCAGCAGGAGTAGTACGCCTGAATCTTACTGTTCGAGGATTTACTATCTCAATGCTGGCTAATGGCACAGTGGCACCAGCTACCACCAAAGCAGGTGTAGCAGTACTGTTGAAATGCATGTCCGCAGGCAGTGTAATGGTTACCCACAAATCGCTTGTGCCCGTAGCACCTATTGATGCCGCAGCGGAAAGAAAACTGGCACCTGTTGTTGTCGTGGCTGTAACATTGAAAGTCAAAGTGCCCGGGGTGGTGGGGCCAAAGTTAAGTGGAAGAATACGAGGATTTGTAATGGCGTTATAACCCCATGTTCCTGTCTGTCTAAAAGTGGTTGCACTGTTGGTAGTAGGAGCAACGCGCGCTGCTGTGCCTTGATGATCTATTGAGGTTCCATGGAAATTAGTGAAGAACAACCTTGAACTTTCCGAAGCATCGGGCATCAATGCTGCCGGACTTGTAGGGCCGGTAGCAGGACCACAAGCAACATGAGCAGGATGACCAGGATCAGTCAGACGGTCGAAATTAACATTCCAAATGATGCCGTAGCGTACTCTTCCGCCTCGGAGAACATCTGCCCACCTACCGACACCGTAGTAATCTCGCAAACCGGCTGCTTCGTAGTATGCCGCCAAAGCGGGATTGGTTAATTGACGAAAATCAACCTCCCAAATTTCGTTGCCTGCTACGGTAGAGACATTTGTCATCGGAATCCAAATAGTATCGACAACACCGGCGACAACAGGTCCGGCTGCTGTTCCGTTAGGATTTATAAGGAATGCTCCTCTATTTCCTCCTATATATCTCATATAAGTAGCGTTACCTACTGCGGCACTTGTAACCGTAAGACTTCTTGCTGCGGCAGCGGAGCCGATGCTTATTGCTTCCCGCGTACGTATACCCAAAAGTCTTGCAGTGTCGGCATTGGCAGGAATAGTTCCGGTTTGATGTGAATTGTTCTGTATTTCGCGAACGAACACGCCATGATTGGTCGGACTAGTAGGATTTGTTCTGCTTATATTGGTAAAAACAGGAGTAGTAGTAGGGCCGGGAAGAGGTGGCGTTGACACATATGTCAGCCTACCATTGGCTAAAGTTTGAATAGCACAGAAATTAACTCCGTCTCCTATAGCAAACGTATAGTCTATATTAACTGTATTACTGTATTGCGATATGGTAACAACTTCGCGTAAAAATAAAGATTCACCCCAGCCTAAGTTGTTGCCGGCATAGCCGCCAATCACAGAAAAAGCGTTTTCGCGCGTAACAATGTATTGGAAGCCACCTGCAATGTCAGTTATAACTACGTTGGGAAGCGGAACCCATGGACCGCCTGCGTTACGACTTCCTTCAATTCGGTGAATCGTAAAGATAGCAGAATTGCTCACAGCAGCTGTTACTTGAATAGCGTTCACATGCGCACCATCTAAAGTTTGCTGTATTTGAATAATTCTATTTCCGATGGTCTCCACGTTCGTAGTGACCGTTTGAGAACCGGCGGTAAAGGTCGTGAGAAGAAGCGGATTAGAGAAATTCTGAATGGGAGCCGTTTGAGCTTCTGCAAGAGGTGCTGCCTCTACATCATTCGGAAAATAGCTGAACCTTACCACACGATTTGCCACGATGGGCTCAGCTGTTGCCGCATCGCAAAGTCCCCTCACAAACACAGAGTGAGTTACAGGTACGAGGTTGTTCAGCGGTCGAGCTACGCGCCCTGTACGTCCGTCGGGACTCAAACTGCCTGCAATAAAGCCGGGAGTTGTTTCCAACAACGCAAAGCCTGCGGGCACTTCTACCTGTAATACACCTGTGTTAATGGTAGCGTCGGCGACTAATCCAACATTAAAGGTTACGGAATCGCCCATAATCACCACTCTGGAGTTCTCGCCCAAGGTGATAGTAACATTCGTCTGCGCATTCAGCACCGTTTGGGGCGCCAAAAACATCACGAACATCATGAACATAAGAGCAAAGCTTGGCCAGCTCTTACAATTTTGTTGTAATTGTTTTTTCATGTTTGTTTTTTTTTATATTGTATTCGTTTTTCTATGTTTTGAAAATTAAGTTATCGTTATATATTTGTTATGTATTTCAAAAAGATTGCTACAAAATGGCACAAAGATACGAATAATTTTTGTATTTACCAACTTTTATGGTGATTTTTAGCAAAAATTCACCATAAAACACACATAAACAAAATTTTAAAAAAGTTTTAAAAAGATAAAAATAACAAAATGTTTGGCGTTTTGATTTTTTTCCGTATCTTTGTGGTCTGAAACAAGGAAAAATTAAATGAAAAAGCAATGGGTAAGGCGGGAACAGGTTAATAGTGAAATTGTTGACAGGTTAGCGAATGAACTAAAGATAGACCACACTTTGGCTAATCTTTTGGTTCAAAGGGGTGTTATGTCCGTTGAAGAGGCTGATTTGTTCTTCAACCCCAAGCTTTCGCAACTTCACGACCCGTTTTTGATGAAAGATATGGATAAGGCTGTAGAGCGTATCCACAGGGCTTTGCAGAACAAGGAGCGTATTTTGGTTTTCGGAGATTATGATGTTGATGGAACAACTGCAGTTGCCGTGATGTATTCTTTTTTGTCGAAACAACCGGGTGTAGACATAACAAGTGATTCGAGCATACGTCAAATTGAGTACCGCATTCCGGATCGTTACAGCGACGGCTATGGACTAAACGAAACCACAGTTGAATATGCAAAGAAGCATAATTTTACACTAATAATCACATTGGATTGCGGTATTAAAGCCAACAAGGAAATCGACCTTGCCAACAGCTTAGGGATTGATGTAATTGTGGGCGATCATCATCGTTCGGGAGATGTTATTCCTGCGGGATATGCGGTTTTGGATCCGAAGCGTCCGGATTGCCCGTATCCTTACAAACATCTTTCGGGTTGCGGCATTAGTTTCAAAATTATTCAAGCCTATTCTCAAACATACGGTATTCCGGAAGAACAAATCTACGAATACTTGGATATGGTTGTGGTCAGCATTGCCTCGGATGTGGTGCCGATTACAGACGAAAATCGTATTCTGGCACATTATGGTTTGAAACAAATCAACAGCAAACCGCGTCCTGCATTTGAGTCGATCTTGAAATATTCGAACGTAGTAAAAAGCGGTAAAGGCAATCCTGATTTATACTTCAACAGAGAGTTGACCATTTCTGATTTGGTCTTTCTGATTGGTCCGCGCATCAATGCCGCCGGTCGTATGGAGAGTGGAAAAAACGCGGTTAGGCTTTTGCTCAGCGATACGTTTGAGCGCTCCGAAATTTTTGCCAAGGAAATTGATGAGTACAACAAAGAACGCAAACTTCTCGATGCTAAAGCAACCGAAGAAGCCTTAGCACATTTCGACTCAGGGCGAATTTCCGAATCAGCAAAAACTACGGTGGTTTATGATCCTTCGTGGCATAAAGGTGTGATAGGCATTGTGGCGTCGCGTTTGACGGAATTTTATTACCGCCCGACGATTGTTTTTACCAAATCCGGCGAATTGATTACAGGTTCTGCACGATCGATTAAAGATTTTGATATTTATTCGGTAATAGAGGCGTGCAGCGACTTAATCGAACATTGGGGCGGTCATAAATATGCTGCGGGATTGTCCATTAAAGAAGATAATTTTCAAGCGTTTGCTGAAAAATTTGAGCAAATAGCTGCTACGCAGATGTCTGAAAGTATGCTTATTCCGAGAGTGGAAATTGATGCAGAACTTGATTTTGGTGATATCAATCGAGCGTTTTTTGAAAAACTTAAAAAATTTGCTCCGTTCGGCACAAACAACCCCAATCCGATATTTGAAACACGCAGTGTTGTGGACACCGGATCGTCAAAAATAGTAGGACAAAAACATCTCAAACTTTCATTAGTCCAACAAAACAAACCAAGTTTTCCTGTAGATGGAATTGCGTTTCAACAAGCTGATCAAGAAGTTTTGGTTAAAAGCGGAAACCCTTTCAGCGTGGCTTATCAACTCGAAGAAAACGAGTGGAACGGAAGAGTCACGATTCAACTCAATGTAAAAGACATTCAGTCATAGTTATTTACAATCAGCTATTTACTCCCCCCCCCATCATCTTTTTTTTCTTCTTGTAAACTTTATTCATCGCAAGCACAAAAAGGAAGGTCAATGCAGATATAGCTGCTATTATCCAAAGCGGACCCAGAAATAAGTCCAGAAGGAGGGCAACAGCAATCGCCAGCATATTGAGTCCTAAAATGATCAGCGATGTCTGAAGGTGTGTAAAACCCATATCGACAATTCGATGGTGGATGTGGTTTCGATCTGCCGAGAATGGCGACAAGCCGCGTATGATACGATAAGCAAACACACGTGCCATATCAAATACCGGAACGATAATAATTGCCAAAGTGATGGCAGGTGCACCAACGAAAGTCAGCGGAAGACTTTTGTCGGCGTTGGCTTCCCAAAATATAATTGTTGTAACGGCGATGCTTAATCCGAGCAATAAAGAACCCGAATCTCCCATAAACGTTTTGTTTCGAAGTCCGAACACATTGTATTGAAAAAATGCTATTAACGCTCCTATCATACCGGCACAATAAATAGCCCAAGTGTAAATTCCGTTGATGAAAAAAAAGAGTCCGAAACAACCTAATATCAAAGTTCCGACGGATGCCACCAGCCCGTCAATACCATCGATGAGATTGACGGCATTGATAATTCCAACAATGAATACGATAGTTATGACAAAGGATACTATTTCACCAAACTGATCTATGCCGAAAAGTTCGAAAATCTGAGTGAAGCGTACATCTGCCATAACAATTAAGGTTGCAACAACGAATTGGGCAAGCAGTTTTTTCCAAGGCGTAAGAATAAGAATATCATCTTTAAGACCGGCAAAAAAGATGATAATTGAAGCTAAGTATACAATTCTGAAAATGTCAAGATCACTGTGGATGAAAAACAAACAACTGACAATCGTTCCAAAAAAGATAGAAATTCCGGCGAGGTTTGGAGTTTTGTACCGGTGCGAAGTGCGCTCACCCGGAGCATTCAGAAGTCCCTTCGTTCTGGCAATGTAGTTGATCGTAGGAATCGTCCATAGGACAATGATTCCTGAAGTCAAAGTTGCCCCAAGAACCGAAAAAAGCGCTATCCAAGAGAAATTATCCATTTTGTTTTTGTCTTAAGAAACGATTGTAAAACCATTTTGTCATAGGCTTTGGTGCGGTATGTATAACACCTCGCAAAGCAGCTGCTGCAAAAAAATCAAACCACGAGATATACCCCATTCTGACACCTTTTGCAAAGCAGCCCAATTCTAAGCGATAATACAAAAAACCATGTCTGCGACTGATCATGTCATTTCCAATGCGACACAGCACACCCACTTTTTGAATATTGTAAAACTGCATATTTTCGTTCAACATACGCATCCACAAATAGTAGTCTTCCATACCTTTATTGACCCCTAAGCGTCCGTAACTACCTACTTGTAAAACTTTTGACCGGCGAAACATTACAGAAACATGGTTAACCGGACTACGACGTTTCCCGAATTTATAGATTTCTTCGGATGTTTCGGGAAGTTTGCGATATGAATGAATAATGTTCGGGTCATATTCAAATTCGGCAATGTTGAAGCCGACCAAATCCAATTCAGGGTGATTCATCAGCATATTGTATTGTTCTTCGAAACGAAACGGCAAACAAATATCATCAGTGTCCATTCGGGCAACTAATTCGTTTGAACAGCGTTCGAGTCCGTATGCCAAACTCACCCCTAAACCAAGATTTTCAGGCAGACTGTTAATTTTGACAATGTCGGGATAATTTGCTTGGCAGCGATCCAAAATAGCATCCAACTCGGGGGATAATTTGCCATCTTTCACAATTACAATCTCGTTTGGCAAGAGTGTTTGCTCAAAAATGCTTGACAGCGAAGCTTCCAAAAAAGCAGGTTTTTCTTTATGATAGACTGATATGAGAACCGAAAACATGGTTGGTTTTAGTATGATTTGGCAAAAATACAAAAAAAAGCTGAAAACACCAAAAAAAGTTCATTTTTTTTTGTATCTTTGCAATCGCTTTTGCTCCCGTAGTTCAATGGATAGAATTTCAGATTCCGGTTCTGGCGATGGCGGTTCGAATCCGCCCGGGGGTGCTGAATAATGGTTAATGGTTAGTGATTAATGGCTTTGCCCAATCGTAATCATTAACCATTAATCATTAACCACTGATTGTTGTTGTCGCTGTTCGTATTCTGTGAATGGCTTCCTCTTTGCCGATAATCGCCATGATATCGTTGAGATGCGGCCCCATTGCCGCGCCGACCAAACAAAGTCGTAAGCAACTCATTACTTGCCCCATGTTGTAGTTGCCGGATTTAATAAAATCGGCTATGACTTTTTCTAAATTTTCCGAAGAAAAATCGGGTTCTTTTTTCAATAAATCCGCGAATCTTGCAAGAATGTCAGGTGTTTCAGATGTCCAGCGCTTTTTCACAACAGCTTCGTCATAAGTTGTCGGAGTGATAAAAAAGAAATGCGATTGACCCCAAATTTCATGTACAAAATTGACGCGCTCTTTGACTAAGTCAACAATTTTTTCTAATGTTTTTCGTTCAAAAATGGGTACGGTTGCATTGGCATGCATGAACGGAATAAACAAGTCGGTAAGCAGTTCTGTACTTGTTTTTGTCAGATACTGGTGATTGAACCAAACACTTTTTTGCACGTCAAATTTTGCGCCGTGTTTACTTACTCGTTCAAGGGAAAATTTTTCAATTAATTCGTTTGTCGAGAAAACTTCTTGTTCGGTTCCGTCATTCCAACCTAAAAGTGCGAGAATATTGATTACGGCTTCTTGGAAATAGCCCATTTCTCGGAATCCGGACGAAACTTCGAGGGTCTTCGGATCTGTCCATTCCAATGGAAATACAGGGAATCCAAGTCTGTCGCCGTCGCGCTTGCTTAACTTTCCATTTCCATCGGGTTTTAACAAAAGCGGCAAGTGTGAAAACTTCGGCATGGTATCTTCCCACCCCAAATAGCGGTAAAGCAGAACGTGCAGCGGAGCCGAAGGCAGCCATTCCTCACCACGAATAACGTGCGTGATTTTCATTTTTCGATCGTCCACAACGTTTGCCAAATGATAAGTAGGCAAACCATCGGCGGATTTCCAAAGCACTTTATCGTCCAAAAGGCTTGAATTTACAGCAACTTGGCCACGAATCAAATCATTCACAACAATAGTTTGGTTCGGTTCGATTTTTATTCGAACTACATATTGCTCGCCACCGTCCAAACGAAATTTTACTTCATCACGAGGCATTGTCAGCGAATTCCTCATCGTTAAACGTGTTGACGAATCGTACTGCAAGCTCGGAGCCTTTTCGGCTTCCAAGCGGGCACGCATTGCATCCAGTTCTTCCGGAGTATCGAAAGCATAGTATGCCAAACCCTTTGATAAAAGTTCATCCACATATTTGCGGTATAAATCCCTGCGTTCCGATTGTCGATAAGGGCCGTAGTTTCCACCCACATGCGGACCTTCATCAAACTTTATGCCGAGCCATTTGAACGATTCAATAATATATTCTTCTGAGCCCGGAACAAACCGAGAACTGTCAGTATCTTCAATGCGAAGTACGAAATCTCCACCATGTTTTTTAGCAAAAAAATAGTTGAAAAGGGCAGTGCGAACACCGCCGATGTGGAGTGGTCCGGTAGGACTTGGGGCAAATCTAACGCGAATCATAGAGTTTTCTGTTGTTTTGTTGTCGTCATTGCGAGCGTAGCGAAGCTATTTATTGACTTTTGGATTGCTTCACTGCTTCGCAGTTCGCAATGACGTGTTAATGAATTGATAAGTTAATTGTGACACAAATTTTTCGTTTTCATAAAGAAACTCCTTATATTCTGCGACCTTTTTGAAACCGTAGTTTTCAAAAAACTTTATGCTGTTGATATTCGTTTCTGAAATATTTGCATACACCGAATGGAGTTGTAATCTTTCAAAACAATAGACCAAAAATTGGTCGAGAGCGATCTTTCCAATGCCTTGTCCTTGGTGCTCTTTAAGCAACATGATACCGATTCCTGCGTGTTTGTTAATAGGATCAAACTCAAATAAATCAATCGTTCCAATTGGTTCTGTAATGTCTAAACTCGAATCGAAAACTCGGTGAATCATCAGCCGCAACTGACGAAGCCCGAACACGTCAAACGTCAGTGTTTGCTTGATATAGGTGTCCAATTTGTATTTAGAAAGCGGTTCTACTGTTTCGCTTATAGTCCAAACACTCTGATTATTCTCCCATTTCAACAACGTTGGAACGTCAGCAGGCTCTAAAGCTTTAAGACTTATTTCAAATGGTTGTTTGTTCATAAACTTTGCAAAGATACGAAATTTTATTGAATTCGAACATGGCGGATTTCGAGCTTATTAAACTTTATGAGTTTTATCATTTTTTTGTCGGTTTGGAACAGTTTTTGCGGTAACAAAAATAAAAAGCAACGCTTATGAACAAAAAAATCTTGCTTTTCAGTTTGATTATCATATTGATCAGCGTTAGTGTATCCCTGTTTTCCGTGAGGATTTTTGCAAAAACAACCCAGCACACGTTGTCCGAAAATCCACAACCTCGAACGCCGGCCGTCAGACCAATGTCGTCGGGAAACCTTCCAAGTTTTGAAGATGCTGCCGAACGCTCGATCAATGCGGTCGTTCACGTTAAGTCGGAGTTTTTGGTCAGACCTCGATTTTATGACGATTATTTTGGATTTTTTGAACATTTTTTCGGACGACCGTCCGCACGATCACCACGCTCGCCACAACGTGTAGAGGGCTTTGGCTCAGGAGTTGTGATTTCGCCCGACGGGTATATCATTACGAATAATCACGTGATACAAGGAGCCGAAAGAATTGAAATAACATTTAACAATCGAAGAACACTCCCTGCAACCATTGTAGGTTCAGACCCCTCGACAGATATTGCCTTGTTGAGAGTTGATGCTCAAAATTTAAACTATCTAACATTTGGAAATTCCGATGAAGTTAGAGTTGGACAATGGGTGCTTGCTGTTGGAAATCCGTTTAATCTCAATTCGACCGTAACTGCAGGAATTGTTAGTGCAAAAGCAAGAAACATCCCCATCATATCGAGACGTATGGCGGCGATCGGAGGCGGTCCTCCGATTGAGTCGTTTATTCAAACCGACGCAGCCGTAAATCGAGGAAACAGCGGAGGTGCTTTGGTCAATTTATACGGCGAATTAATCGGTATCAATACTGCAATCGCAACGCCAAGCGGAGCGTTTTCGGGATATTCATTTGCTGTTCCGGTCAATACTGCGAGAAAAGTGAGTGAAGATTTACGCACGTTTGGCGAGGTGCAACGGGCATTTTTAGGACTTTTGTTTGTTCCGATGTATCAAGCCAACGAAGATAATAACTTCAATAATATGGACGGTTTGCGTATCGAACGCATTACTCCGGGCGGTGCTGTTGAAGTCGCAGGACTTAGAGTTGGCGATATTATGATGGAAATAAATGGAAGACCTATTAATACCGGCGGTGATTTTTTCGAAATTATCGGACAACTTCGCCCGGGAGAAACCATCCAATTGACCTATATGCGAAATGGTCGAACCTCAATGGCTGAAGTACTTTTACAAGACAACGAAGGCGGTACCGAAAGGCGTGTTGTGAAAGAATGGTAGTGGCAGCTTCGACTCCGCTCAGCCACCGAAACACACAGTCGTTGAGCGGAGTCGAAACGCCCGTGTGTCATTGATTAGCTTTGTCGAGTGTAAAACCAAACGTTGTACCTTCTCCGATTGTGCTTCTCGCAGAAATGTTTTGATGGTGAGCATTGATAATATGCCTCACAATGGCTAAACCCAAGCCCGAACCGCCTTTTTCGCGAGAACGTGCTTTATCGGTTCGATAAAATCGCTCGAAAATTCGTGGTAAATCGCTTTCTGCAACGCCGATGCCGTTGTCGGAAATTTCCACTAAAACTTTTTCGTGCATATCGTAAATGGTAACTTTTGCGTACGGATCATCTTTGTCGAGATAGCGAATTGAATTTTCAATTAAATTTGAAACAACTTGTTTGATTTGTTGGTTGTCGGCATAAACTATCGGCTCTGATTTCGTTTTGTTTCTAAATGAAAGTTGCACACCACGTTCTTTGGCTTTGATTTCAAAATCGTCAAAGACTTCTTTAATCAAATTTTCGAGATTGAACTTCGAATAATGTGGTACGACTTGATTGTTTTCAAATTGCGAAATAATATCCAAATCGTTGATAATCGAAATCATGCGTTCGAGGCTTATTTCGGTGCGTTCTAAATAATTTCGATTGACGTCCGGATCGTTGATTGCTCCGTCTAAAAGCGTAGAAATATAGCCTTGTATGTTAAAAACCGGTGTTTTTAATTCGTGTGAAATATTTCCCAAAAATTCTCTGCGATAGGCTTCGATTTCTTTCATTTTTTCTAAAGCCACCTCTTGCTTCAACAGCCAATTTTGAACTTCTTGTTCAACGCCGGAAAGCCCGAGTTCACGATGTATTTTCAAAAAATCGTCTCGTGTTTTCTTTTTCGAATAAATGGTTTTGTAAATAACTTTCAGGCGATTTTCAACAAATTTTTTAAGCAAAAATTGAAAAACCAAATACGAACTAACAAACAAAGCAACAACAGCCGATATTGTGAGCCAATATGCCCATTGCACGTGTTGCAGAATAAGTGCCAAACCGATGCTAAATAAGCAAACCGATGCCGCAGCAATCAGTGCAATCTGATTGGAACTGACGTATTTTTTAAAGGTCACTCGTCTTCGAATTTATAGCCAACGCCCTTCACAGTCTTTATAGTATCCAAGTTCAAACGGTCTCGGATTTTTCGCACATGCACATCTATTGTTCTGTCGCCTACAACCACATTGTCGCCCCAAACTTCGCTAAAAATTTCGTGCCTTGTAAACACTTTTCCGGGTTTGGAAGCCAGCAGTTCGAGCAGTTGGAATTCTTTTCTCGGCAGTGAAAATGGTTCGCCGTTTTTGATTACGATAAACCTTTCACGGTCAATGACAATATCTCTGGTTTGAGTTTTCGTTTTGAGCCCTCTTTTTTCAACAGGGTAAGAACGTTTGAGCAAAGCGTTAATTTTTGTGATAAAAAGTTTCGGGCTGATAGGCTTTGTGATATAGTCGTCGGCACCTGCTCCGAAACCTGCAATCTGCGAATAGTCTTCGCCACGCGCGGTAAGAAAGACAATCAAGGTTTGTGCAAGTTTATCTATTTTTCGAAGTTCGTGACACGTTTCAACACCATCCATTTCCGGCATCATCACATCTAAAACGATCAAATCCGGGTTTGCTTTTTCTGCCAACGCAATAGCTTCTTTTCCGTTTTTAGCAGTAATTACTTCGAACTCGGCTTTTTCCAAATTGTATTTTAGAAATTCCAGGATATCCGGCTCGTCATCAACTAATAATACTTTTTTACTGTTCATGGAGATTAAATTCTTGAGGTTGGGTTTTTATGGAGACGATGGCATTATTATTACATCTCTCAAATCACGAATTGCAATTAGATAATCCGGAAAATCACCGGAACCACGTCCAAACCAAGACCCGTGTCTGTCGGTGTGAAGCGATAACACACCTATAAGATCAATCGGACCTTCCGGTATTGTATTTCCTGCAAAACGTGCAAAACCGCTCGTTCTAACTCTAATTAGTTCGCCTGTTTCTATTTCTTCAAACACTTGGGTTACGCTTAATCCTGACCCTGATGGTGCTCTTCTATATCCAATAAACGTCTGATCTAAATATGCACGAAACATTATTCTTGATGCGTCTTGTGCATTGAGTGCCCATGTGCGAATTGGATTATTTTGCAAGTATTCCTCGTCAAGCCTCAAAGATATCTGTTCAGGAACAGTATTTCCTTCGAGAGTTTCCCAAAACATTCCGAAAAAATCATTGACTCCGACATGTCTCACGTTGTTGATTCGCACCAATTTTCCCAGCGTCATGTTGTATCTTCCGTTGTTTGGAACATGCCATCTCGGGCCATCACTTACGGTCATTCTTGGAAACGTATCAAGGGTTATAAGTTGTGGCGAAATGTGCATGTCGCCAGCTTGTACTTGTGCTCCTGCTAAAATATGGTGATCGATAAACGCCGGCACAGTGATTGCTGTGGTTGGAAAATTCGCCGGATTACTTGTTCGTGGAATAGACCAATAACCTTGATCCGGTCCATCGCCAATTTCGTACATGCCTCTGCGGAAAGCAAGTGTTAAACCCTGCATTCTCACATAGATGGTTTGTCCACGTCTGTAAAAATTGTACAATCCTGTTCGTCCTATTCTCACATTGATTCCGCTTGTTTCGTCTTGAATGAGTATCTGATTGAAAAAATTTCCATCTCTGTCATCAGAAATTATTCGTCCTTGAATATAAACATCGTACGGAATTTGAGCAGCGTGAACAGTAGCTTCCCAAGCTTGACCTATTGGATTGAACGTGTTTGGCAAGTCCCACAACATTCGTTTGAGAGAATCAATGGTGATGATTTTCGAACGGTCAGATGGTTCTCTTGGTTCAAATCGTTCCGGCTCATCAAAGTTGAAACACGCGGTGAACATTACTGCGATAAGCGCAAGAAGGCTGAGGTTTTTTATTGCTTTCATATCTAAAATCTGAAAAATACGTTAAGGAAAAATGATGTGCCGGGCATGTAGAATAATCTTGGTGCAAAAGGATGGTAGTTGTCGTTTATTCTGTCGTGTCTCAAGCGTGATTGTTCGAAGCCGCCGCTCTGCATGTTTTGGTTGTTTAGAATATTGCTAACCGAAAACATGACACCAAGTTGATACCTTCTGTTTTGTAAAGACCACCAATTTCCGAAATTGGCGTTGAGGACAAACCCGGGAGTGAACTTTTTTTGTCGGGTCATATTGGCACGCTCTTCCGGGCAAGTGAGATCTGCCCCAACATCCGACATGCGACGACGCGGATTCATATCAATAAACGCAAAATCGTAATAAGCCAAATCTGTGCCTACCCACCAACCTCCTCTGGCACGATATTCGATGCCGATCACGGATGCCAACTGCGGCGTTCCCGACACAAAAAATCCGTCAAAGTATACCGTTTGATTTTCTACAAGTGTTCTGTCACTATTGTCCTCAGTTAGTGTGAGTCGAGGATTTGATGTGAATCTGTAGTCTCCGAATGCGACTGCACTTCTAAGCGAAATACCGTTCCAAACATGTACTTCTCCACCAAATTCTACGCCTATGTGGCGTTGAGAGATTCCGCTCATCGCAAAATTACTCATGGTTCGCAATACATCGTCATAAAATGATCTCACCCTGCTTCTGTCATGAATTTCGGTATAAAACACACCTACACGGAATCTCGCTCCGGGTAAACGAAAGCTATAAATGATGTCTGTCGAAAAAATCCGTTCCGGTGTTAAATTATCTACGGTTGAATTTCGTGTTCTTGGCGAAAGGAAAGCATCTCTAAAAAACGGTGGCTTTTGACCGAAAAACACGTTTGCACTGATGAGGTGTGGTCGTCCGATTTGATAATTCAAACCTGCTTGCAACGTATAACTCAAAAACGAGTACGTGTTAGATCTTCCATAAGAATTATCAATGAAATTTCCATGCTCATCGCGACTCGTAAATAATCCATTTCTAAACAAACCTTCTCTGTGAAACGATGTGAATCCGATATCTGCTCCTACATATACCTCTAAGTCTCTACCGATAGACATATTTGCATTAGCCCAAGCGGATCCTCTTTGTGTGAAAGAAAAATAGCTGTACCCATAAATGTCACCCACTCTTACGACTCGATTAGGATTGTTCAAGTCGTTTTGAATTCTATCTCCGACAGGTGTTCCTCCCCCGCCGTCATCGCCACCATCATCACTGCCACCACCTTCAATAGCACGTTCGGCAAATTGGTTGACATCAATCCAAAATTCTCCGCCTAAAAGATCGAACATTTCTTTGAAGTAATGTGTGCGGTTCCAGCGATATGTCAAGCCGGCATTTAATCTGAGATTATTTGTGAGCAATGCGTTGATCGTAACGCCTGAATTCCAATCCAGTTGATCTTGACGACGATTTTCGATGGCGTAGCTCGAACGTCGTCCGGTAATGTATGGACGTCGAACACCGTTATCCGTAACGCTATCTACTCTTTCCCAACCGTTGAAATTCACATTGTACAGCGCGTCCCAATTGATATATCGAACGCTTGGATCAGTCAACCAGCCTTCTCGAATATCTATCGCTCTTAGAGGGTTATAGTTTGAAAAATCAGGATTTAAGAAAAAACTCGGCAGAAGTCGGAAGTTGTCGGGGCGCGGATCCGGTGCATCTTGCCAGTCCAAAGCGGTGAAACCGTTTCGTCCGAAACGGAAACTTGTTGCGGCTTGTACACGTAGTCGGTGGTTGATTCGGTTGCTGTAATCGAGTACCATAACCGGCTCATGCGAATTTCTTACGCGTGCATTTCGGATTTGTCCGTTTTGAAAACCCATATTCGGATTGTAAAAATTATTACCAACCAAATCAAAAACTTCTTGTGTAGCCCCACCAATCGCACTAGCCATATTCGGTGCTCCAAAAAATGTGAACGACAAACTTTCTCCAAATCCAAATCGGCGTTCCAATGACAGAAAATAAGATGCACCTTGTGCTTCAACTCCTCTATTCCAGTTAAAAACATAGTCTGCAGGTGTATAGCGAACAGAGCCCATAACTGCCAAATACCAACCCGGTGCGAGTTGATTTGCCCAAGCTACGCCCAAGCGATGTGCCCAACGAGCGGAAGAGGCACTTGCGTAATTGATTTGCCATCCTGTGCGAATTCTTGACGCATGTAAGAGAACATTGTTTGTTCCTGCCACACCGCCTATTCCGTATGATGTTGGTTGCATACCCCTTGAACGGTCTTGATTACGGGTCACATCGTTCAGTCCGCCCCAGAGCGAAAACGGAGAGGCTCCGGTATTCATATCGCTCATTTCTAATCCATGGAGAAAAGTTCTGTTGAGTCCGAACTCGTAACCTCTTGCTCTGAAACGCATTTGACTAAATCTTGATGAGTTGCTTGTAAAAACATCTTGTGCACCCAAAAGAGCAAAGCCACCTTGATGGTCGCCTTCTTCGGACTCCATATCACCCATTCCTTCGTCAGATACTGTTGAGACGTCTAACTCCGGAAACATGAAAACGTTTCCTAAATTCAGAGTAGCACCCGCAGGCAGGGTTAATGAAGCCTGATAACTGTCGAAATCTACGGCAGAAATCATGATTCGCCACGTGCCGGCTGACAAGTTCGAAATTGTGAATTGTCCGAATTCATTGGATGTTACAACGTGTTCGTCAACATTGTTGGTCACTAAAACTGCAGCACCCTCTATCGGAGCATTTCCACCGACACGGTTGATGACAACTCCGGTTATTTGCTCGGTTTGAGCAAACAATACCGCAGACGTTGCGATTAGGATTGTTGTTAGGGTTAAACGTAAGTTCATATGGTTTGTTTGTTTTATCTTGAAATGAATATGTACACCGGTAAATGATCGCTAAAGCCACCATGATATCTTCCCGGTCCGGGGAGAAACGACCTGAATGTGTAACCTGCACGGTTTCCAGCTTCCGGGGGTTCAAAAAGAAATGGTGCAGCCACGCACTTGCCGAAGATAACTCCTTCAAAATTTTGGTTTCTGCGATTTCTTCTTGTTTCTGGTCTTGGCGGAGGCATTAATTGAAATCCTCCGTTACCACCAATCATATTTTGGCTCACTATAATCATATCAAATAAATTCCATGCACCGCGAAAGGGCAATGTTCCAAGCCCTGCTCTATGCATATCGAAAAACGGATTGAACAAATCGCCTTCTCCTAGGTTTCTTCTGTTTTTGGCACGCAGCACATATTCTATCGCACGATTGTTTGGATCATCATTAAAGTCGCCCATTATGACAATTCGATGATTCGGTGCTGCCTCTTTGATAGAGTCAACAACATGGCGCAAAATTGATGCGGCGAGCTCACGTCTGGGTTCGGAAGCTTGCTGTCCGCCCAAACGAGAAGGCCAGTGCATATTGAAAAAATGAAACGTATCTTGGTCTATTCGTCCTTTAAACCACAAAATATCGCGTGTTCGCAGGGTTGGAAAGTCTCCCCCTCTAACGAGAATAGGTCTACTATATATGTATTCGATCGTTTCGGCACAATACAAAAATGCCACATCAACACCACGTCTGTCGGGCGAATCATAGTGTACAATTTGGTATCTTGCCGCTCGAATTCGAGGTGCATTCGCCAAATCTTGCAGTACGGAGCGATTTTCAACCTCTTGCAAACCAATCAAAATAGGCCAATTTCCGGTTGTGTGCGATCGGGTTGCTATGGCAATTCTTTCAATCACATACGATAATTGACCGATTTTATGCCAGTATTTTTCCGGTGTCCAGTTGAACCTGCCTTCCGGCGTGAAATCTCCGTCGTTAATGGTTGTATCTCTGTACGTGTCGAAGAGATTTTCTACGTTGTAAGATACAATGACATGGGTTTGCGAATAGCCTACTACCGATATCAGTAGTAAAGCTATAAGAAAAAGGGCCGATTTTAATGTTTTCATGCTGTTTTAGTGAGAAAGTGAAAAGTATGAAAGTGTGAAAGTGGGTTATAGAGTTTTGATTAGTGCCGAAAGCATTTTTGAGATTTCTTCTGACTGAGTGAACAGTTTGTTGTATTGTGTTTGATTTATTTTTTTGAGTTCTTTAGCGAGAGTTATCATTGAGCGTACCTCGCCACAAGAGCCTTTTGCTATAGATAAAAAATGCTTAAATTCATTTTTTGACTTTCTCTCAAATCCTTCGGCGATATTATTCATAATTGATACTGATGCCCTTAATATCTGATCCTTAAATCCCCAATCCTTCGACTCGCCAAACAACACATAACATTCTTTAGTCAAATCCAGTGCTTTTTGCCAAGCCAAAATATCTTCAAATCTCTTAATCAACATACTTTCACACTTTCTACTTTCACACTTTCATACTAATTTATTCCGGGCCATCGGCTCCAATTTATAGTCGTTTCCACTTCGTTTTCCAAATTCGGTTGTCCGAGTTGTTCGCCAACGATTCTTAAATTTGGGAAGAAGTCTATCCCGGTTAAATGTTCCAACTCTCGAATAGTTCTTGCATCTGCTCGTGTTGGTGCTCTGCGAGCCATTCCTCTTTCCTGTCTTAACCAAAATCCAATACCGTAAAATGAATCACCTCAACGCTGAACGAGTGCTTTGAAGTAGTATCTTGGGACAACTGTTCTGTTCAGGCTGTGTAGTGTTTCCACAATTTGAGTGCCCGGAGCACCCGGGACAATAGACCCGCCTTTTACAACATAAAGCGTATCTATATTTTGCATCCTTGCCCAAGATCTGACTTGATGTTCGAGCCTGAGCCAAATGCCTTGACCACTTCCTGTGCCTCCCGACTGGTTATGAAATTCCGGCAAATGCGGACTGATATTCGACATAAAGTTGGTTTGATCGTTTGCTGCTTGACTAAACGTACGATCTGCCGAAGCCAAGATATGTCCGCGCTCGTAGCGATACGTTGACCAGTACCTCGGAATTCTAATTTCACCACCAATGAATTCATGTGGTTGAAGTTCTCTCGGAATTTTAGGGTCGAATGTAAAACTCTGTCGGTCAATGGTTCCGAAATGTGCAGTAGTGAGTTGATACGCCACCCAAAATGGATGACGCTGTCCGGTATCATATTCCAAAGCAAAGTTAACAATCGGACCAACATTGTGCTGAATGAACCACATTGTATCTCTTACCAAAGGCAATTCGATTCGAAACGGAACATACCGTTCGAAATTTCCATAGGCTTGACCTTGTATTAGTGTTAAATTTACTTCTTGCGTTAAGTTTGTTTCCTGATTTTCGACCGCTATTCGTAGGTTTGCTCTTCTTGGTATCCCACCCGGATTGTCATCAAATGTAACTATTATCACGCCATTTCCACTTCCGGAAGTTGTGTTAAGTCGAACATAGTCGTTTCCTTCTGTAATTTCAGCCGTCCATGCCAAGTTTGTTCTGATTTGAAGTGTTTGTGCTTGATCTTGACCGTAGTTCGAGAAATTCGTATTTCCAAAAACATTAATCAAGGTCATGGTAAGTTGAGTCAGCTCAACAGATACGGTTGAATTTCCGGAAGTTGCTGTAATGGTTGCCGTTCTTGGTTCTCCTTCATTTTCGGCAGTTCTAACAACGATGTGTGCTTCGCCCGTTCCACTTGTCCGAGAAATAAAACACCAATCTGCCCCGGGATTAACGGTTATAGTCCAAGATTGATCGGGGGCATCTGTTTGAAGACGTAGAATTTGTTCGATGACCTCACCTTCAACCTCTGTTCTTTCAAGGGCGAGTTGTATGTTCACATGGTTATTTTCTTTGCACGACGACAAAAAGCCTATCAAACAGAAAAAAAGCAACCAAGCAGATATTTTATGAAAAACGTGTTTCATAGTTTCAAATACTATCTAGCGACAACTCGTACATTATCTATAAAACCCCCATTAGTTCCTGCGTATGTTCGCAGTTCAAATACAAACCACAAACCGGCTTCTCCATTCGGTCCCGCACCTTCAAATGCAGGAACGGTGAAGTCAACCGACTGTGTTCTCCAAGCTCCTTGAGTTATAGGCAAATTTGTTCCTTGTTGTATTGGAGTTCTTACAAAAATATCTGTTGATATTTGTCCTGCAATTGTTTCTGAAGCATGTGCCGTACCCCAATTTCTCAAATTTAAGGTTTGACCACTTTCAGCTCTGTAATCGAATGACCACGTGTAATCTCCGGCAGGCAAGAAAATTCGGCGTGGTACTATTGCATCACTACCGGTTCCAATAAATTGAGGTACAGAGAGAGACGATGTTCCATCACTAACTATGGTTGTTTCTCTGCGAGAAATTGGGAAAGGATTTATCGGAGCCCCGGGAGCGGTTCCATTTCTAAATCTCCAATCTTCCAACGTATCGCCCGACCAGTTTTCAAAACTTCCGTTAACCATAAGGTTTGTCGGAACAAAATGTCTTTGCGTAATTGTAACGCTCCAATCGCTCACACCTTCGCCACTAATTGTAAGTGTCGCCGAGCGATTTGCTCCGGTTGTGTTTTCAGTTACAAAAACTTCAACTGTTTCGCTGTTTGAACCTCTTTCAGAACTTACTGTTGCCCAATTTTCCGAAGAAACAATGGTCCAATCTACGTTGCTGTTTATATTAATTTCTGTCGTATCTGCATCTCTGAAAAAATCCAAATTTGTCGGCGTTACGGTTAAATAATCTGTCGGAAGTGGTAGTGGCGGTAATGCTTGCGTTGTTCCGCGTAATTCTATGTCGTCAATTCTCGCTCCACCTGATGTTCCCGGTGCAGAAAATCTCAAACTAAACGAATCTACTGCCACAGGAATACTAAACGCCATTTCTACCAAACCCCAAGTGGTTGTGGTTTTAATAAAAGGTATCTCTGTCCATGTTGATTTATTGTCTATACTGATGTAAGCAGAAATTGAATCATTTGTCTGATTTGTTCCAAATGAAAGGAAGAAGTTTTGATAGCCGTCAGGCATAACACCATTGATGGTAAACGTTCCGCCGCCACCGGTAGTAGTGCCGGGTGGAAACCCTGCAAACATCAAAACATTACCACCTGAAAACTGCGGGGTTGGTGACGAGTTGGTTGTTCTTATCGTAGCACCTGTACCTTCATACCAAATCGTTGCTGCGCTGCTACCTGTAGTGTTCCAACCTTCAAAGGCACTTACAGTAGCCCAGGTTGTTGGTGTTGGTCGCATTGGGTCTGTTCCAAAATCTTCTGCATAAATCAATGTTGTTGGCGGAGGCGGTCCTTCCGTACCGTACTGTATAATCGTTACTTGTTGCGATATACGACCGGCAGTAGCAATCGTTAGATTGAGATTGCGTGACTGAGTGCCCGGGTTAGACAATAACGTAACCGTAATTTGTCCATTGTTTTCACCTTGTAATGATTCCGGTGTGACAAACGCCCAATCTTCTCCCATAACGTTAACGGAAGCAGAAGGTGTGATGATCCACTGACGATTGCTTTCTACATCAATGGTTAGCGTAGCGGCAACTCCATATTCAACAATAAATGAACGCTGATTTTCGGGGATAAACAATCTTGGCTCGCCAACGGTAGGCTCGTCTCGTGTACAGCCTGAAATAACAAGTGCTATCAGCACAAAAACGGATAAAGTTTTCAAAAATGTTTTCATATTTTTTTGGGGGGATTTATTCATTTTACAAAAGTACAAAAAAAAAACATTTTTACCAAATTTTTTGGCAAAAATGTAGGGGCAGGTTTGAAACCTGCCCCTACATTTTCGTCTGATTATTGATTTTTTACTTCACAATTGTTCGCGACAGAATTATTCCGCTATCGAACACGATGCGCACAATATACGTTCCTTGCGGAAGTGCAGACACATCAACCGAATTCACATTGCCATGTTGCTGAACAACCAGTTGTCCGGAAAGGTTGTAAATTCTCACAGCAGAAATGGTTTCTGTTGTTTCAATGAAAAGCTCATCTTGAACCGGATTCGGGAAGAGTACTACGCTGTTCTCAAGTTCTTCTCTCGGACAGATTGAGTTTGCAACTACTCCTGTACCGCTCAACTGAACAACAACATTTTCTGCACCTGCACTGCTCAACGTGAGAGTCGCACTATAAGCACGTGCTGCTGTTGGAGCAAATGTGATGTTCAGCGTTCCGCCGGCAGTCGGCAACGATGTTACGCCTGCACTAAATGCTGCCGCATCTGACCCGCTGATTGCTACAGTGATATTCTGTGTTAGAGCTGCACCGGTAACTGTTAGCGTATGAGCCGATGATGTCGTACCAATGTTTTGGGTTCCGAAAGCGATCGGATTTGGACTTGCTGTAATGGTTGGAGTAGGTACAGCTTCTATTTGGAGCAAGTGGATACGACGTGTACCTTCGAATGGTCTTACAATTCCTTTCAGATTTACAACAGCACCTTCGGTGAACGTACCGCTGATCAAGCCCCAATGGTCGCGGATTGTCATTGTGGGATTGCCAACAACAATTTGCCCATCGATTGCAGTATTGTTAAAAGTAACCGCAGCTGCCATCACTGCACCTTCAATTGCAATGTAGCGATTCATATCGTCTTCGGTAATGTCTTTAGCTTCAACCACTGCTGCTACAGCAGGTCCGCCTGCTACGCCTTTCGGCAACCACACATTAGGAATCACAACTAATTGTGGGTGGCCGCCAAATACGCCGCGAGTTCCAACTACACCGGTAATTCTATCGCCATCAATGTATTGGTTGAGTGGATTCTGCCAGTCAATAAGCAACCAACCCGACGCATCTTGCACAAAGAGATTTCTGGTGAATTGGAAAACTACTGTAAGTTCTTCGGTAATTCTTGCTATAGCTCCCTCTTCAAGGGCAAGAAACTCTTCGATGTTTGCGACATCTACAGGGAAAATATAAGTTGCCGAAACGATTTGACTCGTATCTGCATTGTCTTGAGAAACCGCAAATGCCCTAAGTGTTGTAGTTGTAGAAACCGGAACAGCCGTAGTGAAAAGCGTAAATTCGTCTATTGTCGCCGTAGGGTTATTTGTCCAGTAAACTCTTGCATTTTCGGTAACTGTAGAAATCGTTACATTTTGTTCTGCAAAGAATGCACCTGCCGGCGGGTCGAATGTTGGGTCTGCAACAGGAGGAACAAACGCTCCACCAAGACGGAATAATGCTATGCGCTGGTTATCCGCATTAAATACTGTGCTGTGCAAGCCAAATCTTGGACCACCGCCAGCAACACCAAGTGCTGAACGATAAGCAAGCCTTCTTCTCGCCGTACCTGCCGGATTCGTTACTTCCGCAGGCAAGAAGAACTCAAACCCATTATTATATGATACCTCAAAATGTGCAGAATCTCCGGCTGTTTCTGTCAATGACAGATCATTTACAGTTGCCCAATTTATAAAATTCTGACCTGCTGCCGGAGGTGTATGAGTGCGAATTGTGTAAACATCTCCAACACGTTGAATTTCCCAAATTAGATTTTCCGCAGGATTAATGATAGTATCGTTAGTGCTTGTAACTGCTGCACGAGCAAAGCCGAGAGGACCTGTTCCTGTATTATGGGTACTCATTGCAAAATCAGAATCTAAATTAACAATCACAAACAATCCCGGACCAAACTCGCCCATTCCTGTGATTAGCGAAAACACTTCCGGCTCCAACGTTGCAACCAAAATCTGATTTGAAGCTGCAGTTGTTTCCACATCATTGATTGCCACAACGGTGTAAGTGTATTCCGTATCGGGCGTTAAGCCTGTAACGTTGAATGAAGTTCCGGTGATATTTGTAAACGGCGAACCTGTGACCGGCGTACTTGCCGCATCAACAACGTACAAACGGAACGAGTCTGCACCTGCTACCGAATTCCAATTTGCTGTAAACGATATTGGCCCTACGTTTGTTGCAGCAGTTGCAATCGGAACAGTCATTGGTGCTACACCTTCACCAAACATGATGAGAGTATCGCTTACGCCGTCTGCAACGGAACGAACAACCAGTGTATCGTAAACTACACCTGTTTGTGTTGGTGTAAAAGTGATCGTGAAAAATCCGCCAGCAGCCGCATCAAAGTTTGGAGCAATAGGGGCAACTATCGTGAAGTTTGTACCCGCCGCTGAACCTGTTGTATTGAAGAAAAATGAAATATTTTCGGTCAAATTTTCGCCAGAAACCACAGATGTTGTTTGTGATTGGCTTGTTTCTCCAACAAGTTTTCTGCCGAAATTAAGAGGTGTGTCGTCTGCAAATTGAAGGATTGGAGTTCCTACTGCGACACCTGTACCTGTTAGGTTTATAACCACAGTATCTATGGATTGCGCTCCTGGTCCGATAAGCGTAATTGTTGCTCTAAACGTGTATTCTCCATTCGGGGTAAATGTTACAAGCAGAGTTCCGCCATCAGCATCTGTCCAGTTTGTGTATTCCGTTACATTGAAAACACCTCCTGCAGATGTATCATTCAGTTGCCATGAAATATCGCTTGTAAGTCCTACTTGCGAAACATTGAATTCAAAAGGTGCGGTTGTTTCACCTACTTCCTCATTGCCAAATCCGTGCGAAAGATGGTTGACTGTGATGATTGGAGTGGGAGTGATGTCGGCACTGAAGCGAGGTCCGATTTGTCGCCCTTGGCCAGTACTGTTGTTATACCTTACAAAACCTGTAATATCATACAATACTCCCGCTGTAACTGTTGTTCCATCTATGCCTCCCCAATTGTTACGGAATATCATTTCTGAAGAGCCTTGCTCAATAGTACGGTTCCAAATTGCAGTTCCAAATGTCGTAGTTGACTGGAAAGTAACACCTTCTAATCTTACAAAACTTCCAAGATATTCGTCAAAGTTCCCTAATAGGTCTTCCATTGAGATTACAATTGGCAGCACATCTGGACTTCCTGTTTCAGTTTGTAGTGTCGGATGGCCTTGAACCGGTATAAATTGAGACTGGCCACCAAATTCTCCGCGAGTTCCGATGAGACCACTTGTAATTATATTGCCCGGACTTAAGCCTGACAAAACAGCATTTGCTACTCCCCAATCGAAAACATACAAACCACTTCCACTTGCTTCTCTGAGCCACACATTACGAGCAGAACTCCAAACAAAAATTAAGTCACTTTCAATTCTGAAAATGGCACCATCATTCTGTGGCAATGCACTTTGTGCGAAAAACGTCGCAATATCCGGCACATTAATTGGGAATGTGTAGGTTGCTGTTGCTATATCGCTCGTATCGTTTCCGGAAACGGCAATTGCTCTTAAAATTGTTGTTTCGGAAATCGCGATAGCGCTGACGTAAGGTGTAAACTCCCATCTTGGAGCATTAGGGTCTGTTGAAAAAAGGATTTCATCACCACCGTTTGTAACGGCAGGTGAAATTGTTACGTTTATACTTGGCTCAAAAATATTTCCGGTTTGGTGAGAGAATGTTGGTAGGTCTATGTGTCCTTGTGGAAAAGTAACCACTCCATTTATAGTAAAGTTCATTGAGCCGCCGTTGCTATGACCATTTAACCAAAACGTACCATTGTTACCATTGTTCCATAAAACGATGCGAATAGTTATCGTTACTTCATTACCTACATCTTGCAGGGCATTTATACTTGATAAATCTATCGCTGGTTGAACATTTCCGGCATCACTAGTAGTTCCGCCCCAAGTAATCGGGCTACCAATATCGAAAAAGTCCGTACCGTTCAATGAATACTGCCATTGCCCTTGTTGTGGACCACCTGCTGACCGTCTAACATTATACGCTCCTATTTGTGTTAAAGAAACGCGATTATTTACTTCTGCCTGAACAGTAAATGTTACAAAAGACCCATTTGCTATAGCAGTTGCCATACTACCTCCTCCTGCATTATTAGCGGGGGTAATAACTCCACCCCAAGCACTTCCAGCAGGAGAACCGGAGGCTATCAGACCCGTAGTACTCCCTCCTCTTGTTAAACCTCCGACAATAATGCCATCTGCACTGGTGGTTGGTGCAAAAGGCGACACACCTCCACCTGACATGCCACTTAGTGTCCAAGTGGCTAAATTGATTGGCTGTGGTGATCCTTGTGCCTGCACCGCCACAAACGCTCCCTGTGCTAAAAATATCGCACAAAGAAGCAAGGCTAGTTTTTTTGTTAGTGTTGATGTTTTCATGATGTATTTTGTTTTTGAGATTAAATTTTTTCAAGTTTTCGACACCACAAGATTAGCGCTTTATTGTGTCTAAACCGTTACAAAAGTACTAAAAAAATATCATCCTGTCAAGAAAAGTTATTAACAATTTTGGAAATTATCAACATTTTAACAGTTTTTAAGGAATTTTTTATACGAAAATCAGGATTTTTGCGTTTATATCTTGTAGGGGCACTCTCGCGGTCGTCCCATTAAAATATCGAAAAATTATGCATTACAACTCAAACATTCATCATCGTCGCAGCATTCGTCTGAAGGGATATGATTATTCGCAGGCAGGGCTGTATTTTGTGACGATTTGTGTGAATAATAGACAACATTTGTTTGGAAACATTGATAATGGAAAGATAATATTGAATGACGCAGGAAAGATGACTGAAAAATGGTGTGAAAAATTACCAATCAAATTCACAGATATTACGTTGGGCGAATACATCATCAACAATCCCAAAACATGGAACAAAGACCGATTTAATTTCAAAATCGACAGAAAACAGGAATAGATTTAACCTACACCAACCCCGAAAATCCCATAAACGCCAAAGCCAAAATACCGGTTGTAATCATTGCAATCGGTGCACCTTTCATGGCTTTTGGAACTCCTTGAAGTTCCATTTGTTCGCGAAGTCCGGCAAAAATAACCATAGCAAGCAAAAAGCCTAATCCTGTGCCGGCTGCCGTTGTTGTAGCTTGTAGCAGATTCAAATTATTTTGAATAACCAAAATAGCAACACCCAAAATCGCACAATTCGTACTCATCAACGGCAAAAATATACCTAAAGATTGGTACAACGGCGGACTTGCTTTTTTCAAAATAATTTCAATCATCTGCACTAAGGTTGCAATGAGCAAAATGAAAGCAATCGTTTGTAAATAGCCCAATCCGGACGGATCAAGAATATAGGTTTGAACCAAAAAAGTGATAATCGTTGCTAATGTAATCACGAACAGTACAGCAAGCCCCATTCCTATGGCGGTTGACATTTTATTCGATACACCCAAAAACGGACATACACCCAAAAATTGTGCAAGTATGACGTTATTGATGAATACGGCGGCGATAATGATTAAGATATATTCCATGTTTTTTTTATTTACAATTTACGATTTACGACTGACAAATTTAATTACAGCCTACAACTTGTCAATTGTCAGTTGTAAGTTGTCACTTTCTGTATTTATGTTTTCTTGCGCTGTATTTGGTTGATTATTGCGATTAAGAATCCAAGTGCAATAAACGCACCCGGTGCTAAAATAAAAATGAGAATCCCGTCGCCGGAAATGAATTTCCAGTCGAAAATACTACCCGCGCCTAAAATTTCACGAACGCCTCCGAGCAACGTCAAAGCAAGCGTAAAGCCCAATCCCATACCTATTCCGTCCAAAAAACTTTTGAAAACACCGTTTTTCATTGCAAAACCTTCGGCACGCCCCAAAACGATACAGTTTACAACGATCAACGGAATGAAAACACCGAGCTGTGTAAATAGTTCGGGTGTATAAGCTTCCATCAAAAATTGCACAACGGTTGTGAATGACGCAATAATCACGATGAATGCCGGAACGCGTACGTTGTCCGGAATTTGAGTTTTGAGTATAGAAATAAGCACGTTCGATAACGTTAGAACGAACATCGTGGCAACGCCCATACCCAATCCATTCATGGCTGAGGAGGTAACGCCCAAAACCGGACACGGCCCCAGAAGCAAAACGAATACGGGGTTTTCTTTGATAATACCTCTTGTCAAGGTGGCAATGTTACTCATAGTTTTAATTTTCGATTGTGAAATTGTCAAAAGCAAGTCTAACGGCTTCGAGATAAGCCCTTGCGGTAATTGTGGCTGCGGTAATTGCATCTATATCTCCCCCGTCTTGTCTGACACGTAAATTTACATTATCCGGATGCACACCCTGAAATTGTCGGGGCCAAGGAAATCGGAGTTCGATTCTATCGCCGAGTCCGGGTGTTTCGCGATGTCTGATAACATCAATATTGTGGATCGTTCCATCGGGAAGTAAGCCAACCATCAATTGGATCAAACCCTTAAAACCTCTCGTTGAAAAGGTTGCAATGGCTGTTCCAACATATTCGTCGTTGTAATACGCTCTGTAAAACACGAGTTCTCCGCCGTCAACTTCTTGAATTTTGGGTTCGTCAAGGTGGTCAAACTCCGGCAAAACGGTTCGAATTGCAGCCTCTAATCTGGCTTGTCGAGCCAATGCAATGGGCTCTTCCGTGACGGCAACTACAAGTCCTACACTCAATGCTGCAGCACCGGCTATCAGCGTTAGAGCGAGGAGCATATTTTTTAATGTTGAAGGTTTCTTTTTCATAGTTATTTTTTTTTGTCGTCATTCCCGCAAAAGCGGGAATCCCCTTAATGTCGGGAAATTCCGCCCTACGGCGGAATGACACCGTGGCTTTATTTTCCGAATACTCTTGGTTTAAACGCCTTATCAATTAGTGGAACAAACGCATTCATAATCAAAATCGCAAACGATACGCCTTCGGGGAATGCACCCCAAACGCGAATGATAATCGTCAGTACACCGCATCCTAAACCGAATAACAACTGACCTTTCGGCGACATAGGCGAAGTGACCATATCCGTTGCCATAAATATCGCACCAAGCATCAGGCCGCCTGTAAGAATATGTGCCAAAGGACTGATGTATATTTCCGGATTGATTGCGTTAAGAATAAATGCAAACACAAATGCACTTCCGATAAATGCTGCCGGAATCTGCCACGTGATGATGCGTCTCCACAACATATAAAGACCGCCCAACAAAATCGCTATTGCCGAGATTTCGCCAAGCGAGCCGCCGTGTGCACCTAAAAACATTCCGAAATATGAAGGCATAATGTCCGATTGCATCAATGTACTCACGGGAACATTTTGAGCAATACCATCTACAAGATATCCAAGCGGTGTTGCACCGGTCAAAGCATCCGGACCAGCTACAAAACCTTCGCCGAATAGCGGACGAATAATTTTGGGCCAAGAGGTCATCGCCACCGGAAATGAGATCAACAAAAAACAACGTGCTACCAAAGCCGGGTTGAACAGGTTTTTACCTAAGCCGCCAAAGGCCATTTTGGCAACACCGATCGCTACCAACGAACCTAGAATGGTCATCCAAATCGGCAGATTACTTGGCAAGTTGAACGCAAGCAAAAGCCCCGTAATTACAGCAGAACCATCGGTTACGGTCGGCGTTGCCTTGAACATGTATTTTTGAATGGCCCATTCAAAAAACAAGCACGATGCCACCGCAACGCAAATCGTGACTAAAGCGTCAAATCCGAAAAAATAGACAGCAACAAACGCCGCCGGAAGAAGTGCAATGACCACGCCCCACATTATTTTACTGACATTTTCGGGACTATGCACGTGTGGTGCTCCGGAAATTATTAGTCTGTTATTCATATTTTTGATTTTCGTTTTTTTTTATTGACTGCGGACATTTCGACTTCGCTCAACGACCGCAATCCGGTGGCTGAGCCTGTCGAAGCCACCTATTATTTTTTACTCTGCAGCTGTCGAGCGTTTTGTTTGCCTATTCGAAGGCAGTCAAGTAGCGGACGATACGACGGGCAACTGTACAAACAGCAACCACATTCGATACAATCCAACACGTTTTCATCCAACAAGCGTTCAAAATTTTCATTTTCTACCAAAGCCGACAAAAGGTAAGGCTCTAAGCCCATCGGACAAGCTTCTACACATTTTGCACATCGAATGCAATTTACCGGTTCGCCGCGATGTGAATCTTTTTCGTTCATCAACAATAACGCAGACGTTCCTTTGGTAACCGCTGTATCAAGCGAAAGCAAGGCTTTTCCCATCATCGGACCACCACTGATAATTTTACCTGTATTTTCAGGAACACCGCCTGCCGCTTCTAAAAGCATGGAAATCGGCGTGCCGACACGCACTTTGAAATTCGATACTTTTTCAACGTGAAGCCCTGTAACCGTCACCAATCTATCAATAAGCGGTTTGTTTTTCTGAACAGCCTCGTATGCTGCAAAACTTGTTGCTACATTGCTCACAACACAACCAATATCAATCGGGAGTTTTCCTGAAGGAACTTCTTTTTTCAGGATGGCATAAATCAACTGCTTCTCAGCACCTTGCGGATACATCACTTTAAGTGGAACAACCTCAATGCCTTCGAAAGATTTGGCTAATTTCGCCAAATATTCAATGGCTTTCGGCTTGTTGTTTTCAATACCAATGTAGGCTTTTTTTACACCGATTGCTTTTTGTAAAATGGAAACTCCAATCAAAATCTCTTCGCCTTTTTCCATCATCAAACGATAGTCGTCGGTCAAATAGGGCTCGCACTCTACACCGTTGATGATAAGACATTCGGCTGTTTTTCCTTCAGGAATCATTAGTTTTACCTGCGTTGGAAAACACGCACCACCCAATCCAACGATGCCCATTTCTTTAACTTTGGCGATGATTTCCTCTTTGCTCAATTTGATTTCACGGCTGATAGTTTCCGAACGATCAATGTTTTCGAGCCATTCGTCGCCTTCAACGTCGATGATGATGGCTTCTTTGCGATAGCCGCTTGCATCGTAAACCAAATCAATTTTATTGACCGTTCCTGAGAAAGGACTGTGTACATTTGCTGCGATAAAATTTTCGTTTTTCGTCAAAAGCTGTCCCACTTTCACCTTGTCGCCTTTGGCAACGATAGGCTGCGAAGGTGCTCCCAGATGTTGATTCACAAACACGATGCCCTGCTTTGGCAGTTCCAAAGTGATGGATGGATCTTCTGCTTTAAGTTTATGTTCAGGGGGGTGTACGCCGCCGATTTTGAAAGTTTTCATATCTTGATTGCTGTATTTCTAATTTTCTACGGATTCTGTATTTTCGACTTTCTCTTTCCTTGGCGGAAAATTCAATTCATGAATAGCATTTGTCGGACATTCGGGAAGACATTTGCGACATAATTTACATTTTTCGTAGTCAATATACGCCAAATTATTTTCCATCGTAACCGCATCAAACGTGCATATTTTCTGACATTTCGAGCAGCCGATACATGCGACCGAACAGCTTTTTCTCGCCAAAGCGCCTTTTTGCTTATTTACACAAGACACAAAAATACGACGACTTTTCTTGCCCTTCAATCGCAATTCGATGATTTGACGCGGACACGCTTTCACACAAGCATCACAACCGACACATTTATCTTCGACAATCACAGGTAAACCCGTTTCTTCGTCCATATACATCGCATCAAACTGACACACTTTCACACAACTTCCCAAACTCAAGCAACCGTTCGGACAGCCACCCTCACCGGTATAAAGCGAATGTGCAAAACCACAATACTGAAGACCTTCGTAATTCACTTTTTGGGGCGAATTCGCTCTACTTCCCGAACAACAAACCACCGCAATTTTCGGATCTTCGACAGCCGCCTCAACGCCCAAAGCCTTTGCAATATTCTGCACGGTATCGGCACCTCCCGGAGGACAATTCAGTCCTGCCATACTTCCTTGTTTTACGATTTTTTCGGCAAAAGCTCTACAACCCGGAACGCCGCAACCACCGCAGTTTGCACCCGGCAATAAATCACTGATTACGCCAATAAGCGGATTTTCTTCAACATAAAATTTCTTTCCTATGATGTATAGGATTGCCGCCGCAAAAGCACCAAGCGACACGAAAATTATAACAGACAATAAAATTGCATTCATAAGCACTTTTTTTTGCAAAGAATATGAAAAATAAGTTGCAAAGATACGAAAAAAAAATGAGAAATAAAAATCAAAAATTGAAGATGCAGGATTACAACTAACTTTTTAGTTATATGACTATTTTTCTAGTTATGCAACTATTTTTCTAGTTGTAGAGTCGCAGAACCCTTGAAAAATAACGATCTTTCCACAATCGATCGCAACAGAAAATTGTTCGCCGAGCGAGCGATTCAAGGTGCCTTCCCACCACGAACGAAAGTTGTGATTTTTTACCGGATAAGCCAAATTTTCCGTAGTAATAAGTGTTTCAGGTGTTATTGAAAAAATAGAAACCACTTGATTTGCGAAACTTTCAAGCGTTGTTGTTTGCGAAATCGGTATAAAAACGCCGTAATCCGTAAACATTTTTACAGAAACAAGTTCGTCCATATAATCTGCCAAAAGCGAGATATTTCCCAATGTATGATCTTCCCTTTTTCCGGTTGCACCAAATATTTCTACGTTTTTAAATCCTTTTTTGATGCAAAATTTTACGGCTTTGGTCAAATCATTAGTGTCTGTATCTTGGACGGGAACGAGAATATCCGCAAATTTAATTTTGCTTTCTTCCGAAATACTGTCCATATCGCCGACAATAAAATTCGGAATTATGCCGAAATTCAGCAAGTTTTGAACTGCCCCGTCGCAACAGATTATCATTTTTGAACGCAACAATTTTTCCAACAAAACATTGTTTTTCGGAAATTCGCCGTTGGCGAGAACTATTGCGGTTTTATCGCTGTTTTTTTCCATTCTTTCAAACCTATAATTGACATGATGAAGTAAACTAAAAACATGAGCGCAGTGAAATAAAGTCCCTGCGAAAGGTACAAAGGTACGCAAAATAAATTAATTCCAATCCAAAAATACCAATGTTGAATGATTTTTTGGGTGACCATCCACGTGGCAACGATGCTGAAGCCCGCGACTATTCCGTCAAACCAAGGAATTGGGGAGTCGGTTTTGGTCAATACCCAACCGAGGGTGGCGGATAAGATTATGCTGATGGTGATTAAGGCCGTCATGTCGAGCGGAGCGGAGCGAAGTCGAGACATCCCCTTAATGCTTGGGGATCCCTCGACTACGCTCGGGATAACGGCTTGTTTTTCAATTCGTGTCCATTTAAAATAGCCGTAGACACTAATCAAAACATAATATACATATATCGCCGACTGTGCATAAATTTTCGCAGAAAAAAACAAATAAACAAACATCGCCGAACTGATAAATCCGACAATCCACATAATTTTGTTTTGTCGGATTTGCAAGTATACGTACAGTAATCCCGTTATTACGGCGAAAATTTCAATCCAATGGTTCAGTAAAAAGTCTATCATAGTTTTAATGTTTTCTACCCCACCAATGTGGGATTATTGTCGTCATTGCGAGCCGTTAGGCGAAGCAATCCAACATCATTATGGATTGCTTCGGTCGTGCCTCCCTCGCAATGACGTTAAAGTCTCATCCCGAGTTTTATCGAAAAATGAATAGGCGCCTGCACAAAAAATCGGCGTTCGGTAAATGTGGGTTCATCTCTGAAAAAACTCGACCAACTGTACGCATTGCTGATATAATCTGCGTTGAACAAATTATTGACGAATGCTTGCACATAAAATATTCGACCCTCTCGTCTTCCAAACGGAAATTCATAACGAACACTCAAATTGCTGACGAAATAAGCGTCTAAACGATTTTCACGTGTTGAAAAATTATCAAAATATTGTCTGCCGACATATTTTCCGGTGAGCATAATGTTGAGATTTTTGATCGGTGTAAATGTCAAAATCCCTGCTCCGACTACGTTTGGCGAATATGCCAAATCCACATTGCGATAAGTAATCGTGTCGAATCCGACAAAATTCCAATCGTTGTTATTATCAAACAAGTGACGAGTAACCGCATATTCTTGAATTCTATTTTGACTCAATGTCAAATTTGCATCTGCTCTCAACCAATTATTGAGTCTGAAACCGCCCGTCAATTCTAATCCCAAGCGATAGCTTCTCTCGACATTATCCATCAAAGCTGAGCCACTTTCGCTCGTTCTGCCGTTCGGCATCAATTGATTGCGATAATTCATAAAATAGATGTTACTGCCAAACGCCCAACGATCTCTGTTGATTTGATAACCGATCTCAAAATTGGTCAAATGTTCCGGCCGCATCGTTGCCATTTCCCCGCCCCACTCAGAATACATCACAAACGCATTTCTAAAATCAGCACGTGTGGGTGTGCGTGAAGATTGTGCAACAGAGGCAAAAATCCGTTGGTATCTGTTAGGTTGAAACGAGATACCGAATTTCGGATTAAAAAACGAAAATGTTTCTGAAAATTCTAACTCGTTTTGCAAATTTCGCCACGTTTGTTCGTGATATGTTCCATTCATAGCAATAGTTAGAAAACGATATTGCAAATCCACAAAAGCGTTGAATCTATTGAAAAATGTGTAGTTGAATTTTACAAAAGCACTCGTTTCCGACTGTTGAATATAGTTTCTGTACCAGTCTTGATTTAAGTTGGTATGCCAGTTTTGAATTTGCAAGATATTTTCGCCCAATCGCACATACGGCAATCGTCCGAAATGAACACCATCGTAAAAGTTGTAATGCCCGCCAACCGTGACGTTCAGATTATCTCTTGTGTATAAAAAATTAAGGTTTACAGCATAAAAATCGTTTTGCATAAATTGTCGGCGAATCACATCGGAGCTTTGGTATGTGACTCCGTCAACGGTTTGGTCAGGAAATCCAAAGTTGCGTAACCGCACATTAGGGCGAAAGGTTTCAAAATATCCAAAGCCGTGCGTATAGTTGAATCCTGCATTAATTCTCAGATTATCGGACAAACGAAACGTGTAAAACGCTTGTAAAATATGCGAACGATAATTATCGGATTCATTGTCAAAATACACACGATTTCCATCTTCATCGTATACCCTCATAAATCCGTCTTGATTGAAACGGCGAGATTGCTCTAATTGCTCCTCTGTTGCACCTCTCCAAGTGATGCCTGTTTTTTGATTTCCATACAAATAATTAAATCTCAAAAAATGTCTTGATCTGACTAATCCGGCAGAAAAATAGGCAGAATGATGGTTCGAAAATCCATTGCGAACATAACCATCGCTGTTCAACATAGAAAAATTTCCTTCAGCAAATACGCCGTTTTGGAGCAATCCGGAACTTGCCGAAACATTGGCTGCAAACGTATTGAAACTTCCGAGAGTTGTTGAAAAATCAAGAGTTGGTCGTGGCGAGACAGTGTTTGTTTCTAAATTGATCGAAGCACCGAAAGCGGAAGAACCGGTCGTTGAAGTTCCCACGCCGCGCTGGATTTGAACGGAGTTGAGAAACCCTGCAAGATTCGGCAAATTAACCCAAAACACTTCTTGCGAAGCCGGATTGTTTAACGGAAGTCCGTTGAGCGTTACATTAATTCGCGAAGCATCTACACCACGAATTCTGAACGACGTATTGCCCATGGCAGTACCGTTTTCCGTAGTTGCAACCACCGACGGCATCAGTTGCAATAAAACAGGGATATTGGTTGCATTATTCAACCGTTGAATTTCGGCTTGGCTCATGTTTGAAAAACTGACGGGCGTTTGATCATCGGCACGAACGGCTTCAATGGTTACGCTTTCCAACTCGAGTAATCTGATGATTTCTTCAATGTTTTCAATTTGTGCATCGTAGGGGCGTATTGCATACGCCCAACTGCCCAACATTAACAAGGATAGCAGAAAAATTTGTTTGATTGTTTGTTTGATGTTCATATTTCTAATTTTTGTTTTCGTGTCAAAAAATCAGAAGTACAAACGCATCTTTTCCTACGCCGGCATTATCCGTACAGGTTCAGAGGGTATAATCTCAGCCTTTCAGCACCCCTAATTTTTTTGCAAAGATACGGTTTTTTTTTGAAAATGCCAAAAAAATTTTGAAATACAATTTTTTTTTTGTACCTTTGCAAATCATTTCAAAAGCATATCTCAATATCATGTCAAAAGAAATTCGTATAAAGCGGGGTTTTACAATTCGAATCGAGGGCGAGGCTGACAAAACGATGATGTCTTCAACGTTCAAAATCGACTCTTATGCGGTTAAACCGACCGATTTTCATGGTGTTCGTCCGAAACTTTTGGTTGAGGAAGGAACGGTTGTTAAAGCCGGGACACCCCTGTTTTTCGACAAAGCAGACGAACGCATCAAGATCACATCGCCGGTCAGCGGGATAGTTTCAGCGATTGTACGCGGCGAAAAACGTGTGATCGAAGAAATTCGTATCACACCTGATGAAAAAATCGAACGTATCGACTTCGGTAAAGGCGAGGCAAGCGAACTAACGTGTTGTCAAATCCGTTCAAAACTACTCGAAAGCGGTTTGTGGGCATGCATTCGTATGCGCCCTTTCAATGTGATTGCCAACCCTGACGACAAGCCGAAAATGATTGTGGTTTCAGCATTCGACACAGCTCCGATGGGTGTGGATTACGATTATGCTGTATATGGTGAAAAGCAAAACTTTCAAACAGGATTGGATATTTTGGCAAAATTGACCGAAGCAAAAGTACATTTGAATGTACACGAAGATCTCACACGCGAAGATACCTTTTTGTCTGCAAAAAATGTGGTGATTAACAAATTTTCAGGAAAACATCCAACCGGAAATGTCGGTATTCAAATTCATCATCTCAGTCCTATTAATAAGGGAGAAGTCGTGTGGTTTGTCAATCCGCAAGATGTGATTGTCATTGGACGATTGTTTTTGGAAGGTCATTTAGACATGACTAAAATTGTACCTATGGCCGGTTCCGAACTCAAGCGGACGGGCTATCATAAAATTACTGCCGGTGCATGCATAAAGCCGCTTGTTGAAAAATCATTGATTGCTGATGCAAATCCTCGCTACATCAGTGGAAACGTACTTACCGGAAAAAAGGTTTCATTAGACGGTTATTTGGGTTTTTACGATTATGTAATTACTGTAATCCCCGAAGGAGATTATTACGAATTTATGGGTTGGGGAATGCCCGGGTTTGAGAAATTCAGTTTTTGGCATTCGTTCTTTTCGTGGATAATGCCGAATGCAAAATATGTGTTAGATACGAATTATCACGGCGGAGAGCGTGCCTTGATTTGGACAGGGAAGTTCGAAAAAGTTTTTCCGATGGATATTTTGCCGACGCAACTTATCAAAGCCTGTATCATCGAAGATATTGATGCAATGGAACAATTGGGGATTTACGAAGTCGATGCCGAGGATTTTGCGTTGTGTGAATTTATTGATCCGTCGAAAACAGAAATTCAAGACATCATTCGCAAAGGAATGGATTTAGTTAAACAAGAAACATCTTAGATATGTTAGAAATGCGATTTTTAAGAGATTTTATTGATAAAATCAAGCCAAACTTCCAAAAGGGCGGTAAATTACATTGGTTGCACTCCACGTTTGATGCCTTTGAAACGCTTTTATTCGTGCCGAACAAAGTAACCTTAAAAGGCTCACATATTCGCGACAGCATTGACTCGAAGCGCAATATGGGAATAGTGCTTTTGGCGCTGATTCCGGCTTTGTTGTTTGGTATGTGGAATGTGGGAGTTCAACACTTTTTGTCAAATGGCATAGACGCAACTTTCTGGCAGGAGTTCTTTTACGGATTTTGGAGAGTTTTGCCGATTGTTATTGTAGTTTATGCAACGGGTTTTATTATTGAATTTGTTGCGGCACAACTTCGCGGGCACGAAGTACACGAAGGGATTTTAGTAACGGGTTTATTGATTCCTTTGCTTTGTCCGCCTACGGTTCCGCTTTGGATGGTAGCAGTAGCAACAGCTTTCGCAGTGATTATCGGAAAAGAAGTGTTTGGTGGAACGGGAATGAATGTTTGGAATCCGGCTTTGATTGCACGTGCATTTTTATTTTTCGCCTATCCGGGGCAAATGTCCGGCGACGGCGTTTGGATCCGCGATAAAGGCGACGCTCTCACAGGTGCAACTCCGTTAGCAGAAATACAAGCCGGAAGTCTTGACATCATGTCTGCACAACATATGTTTGTCGGACTGATGCCCGGAAGTATCGGTGAAACCTCAGCAATAGCGATTTTGCTTGGTGCTGCAATTTTACTGTTTACAGGCGTTGCAAGTTTTCGAATTATGTTCTCAGTTATACTTGGCGGTTTGGCAATGGGTGGGCTCCTCAATTTGATTGGAGGCGAAAATGTGTGGTTTCAAGTTCCGGCATATTATCACCTATTGATGGGAGGATTTTTGTTTGGTGCGGTATTTATGGCAACTGACCCTGTAACTGCCTCGCAAACAGGCACAGGAAAATGGTTTTACGGATTCTTGATCGGTGTGATTGCTGTATTGATACGTGTGTTCAATCCGGCTTATCCGGAAGGTATGATGTTGGCAATTTTATTGATGAACACTTTTGCTCCGCTGATTGACTATTATGTAATCAATGCTAATAAAAGACGTCGTTTGAAACGAGCACAAATTAAATTAGAACAAACAATATAAAAACACGTCATTGCGAACTGCAAAGCAGTGAAGCAATCCAGAATGCAAATAGATTGCTTCGCTACGCTCGCAATGACGACAAAAAACAAATAAAAAATGTTCAGCAACCGATACATCTTCATCTATGCAACCGTTTTGGTCGTTGTAATTGCTGCCGTTCTTTCAATGACCGCACAGTTTCTTCAACCGTTTCAACAACGCAACATAAGAATTGCAAAAATTCAAGACATTTTGACTTCGGCAGGCATAGATTCTAAAAGAACTAATGCCGAAGAATTGTTCGACAGATATATTGTTGAACAACGCTTGATCAATCGCCACGGAGATATTGTTGACGATGGCCGCAATCCGTTTGATGTCGAACTAAGAGACGAGCTCCGAAGACTTCAAGACCTCGAAAGAGGCAGAGGCACTGAAGAGCCTGTATTTCCACTGTTTATAAGTGAAGTCAACGGAGAAAGAAAATATATTGTTCCCGTAATCGGCAGAGGTTTGTGGGGACCGCTTTGGGGTTATGTAGCACTGCTAGGCGACTTCAATACGATTGCAGGTGTTGTGTTTGACCATGCCGGCGAAACACCCGGATTGGGTTCACAAATCGCCGAATCGTGGTTTCACAAACAGTTTGTGGGAAAGCGAATTTTTGACGATAACGATAATTTCGTATCGGTAAGATTGATGAGAGGCGGGGCAAATAATCCTCACGGGGTTGATGCACTCTCCGGAGGGACAATTACCGGCGACGGCTTGAGCGAAACCATTCAAACGAGTTTGGAAAATTATGTACCATACTTTAGAAATCAACGTAGACAACAACAGCAAAACATAAAATAACAAAGTAGGGTAAAAGGTAAAGGGTAAACATTAACCACTAACCATTAACCATTAACCATTAAAAACATGGAAAACAAAAAACAACCTTTATTTTCTCCGGCAAATATGAAATTGCTGAGCAAACCATTGGGTAGAGACAACCCAATCACCGTGCAAGTGCTTGGTGTTTGTTCCGCTTTGGCAGTAACCGTACAACTCCAACCGGCTTTCGTTATGGCAGTTTCCGTTATTGCCGTTTTGGCAGTGTCGAACTTGTTGGTCTCGCTTTTGCGTACAACCATTCCGCCGCGAATTCGAATGATTGTGCAGCTGATGATTGTAGCGTTTTTGGTAATTATTGTTGACCAAATTTTACTTGCTTTTGCGTTTGAAATCAGCAGACAACTTTCGATTTTTGTCGGTCTAATCATCACAAACTGTATCGTAATGGGACGCTTGGAAGCCTTTGCTATGACCAACAAACCTTGGCAATCGTTTTTAGATGGAATCGGAAATGCGACCGGTTATGGCGTGATTTTATTAATTGTTGCATTCTTCCGCGAACTTCTCGGCTCGGGAACACTTTGGGGTTTTCAAGTTATCCCAAATGCCTTTTACGAAGCAGGTTATGTGAACAACGGCTTGTTTATCTTGCCTCCAATGGCACTCATTCTTGTGGGCGTTATGATTTGGATTCATCGCCTAAAAAATAACGAACTCATCGAAAAAAATTAATCATAGACTATGGAAAATTTACTCAATATATTCATTTCATCGATCTTTGTCGATAACATGATTTTTGCATATTTCCTTGGGATGTGTGCATTCTTGGCGATTTCTAAAACGGTTAGAACATCAGTAGGATTTGGACTCGTTATCCTGTTTGTTTTGGCTGTAACGGTTCCGCTAAACTATTTGATTTTTAACTATCTGCTCAAACAAGGTGCATTGGTTTGGATTAGTCCTGATTTGGCACACGTTGATTTGAGTTTTCTCAGTTTTATTATGTTCATTGCCGTTATTGCATCGCTTACGCAAGTGGTGGAAATGGTTGTTGAAAAATATGCTCCGGTATTGTATAACGAATTGGGAATTTTCTTGCCTTTGGTCGCCGTACAATGTGCGATTATGGGAGGATCGTTGTTTATGCAGGAACGCGAATACGAAAATATTTTGGAAGTCTCAGTATTTGCGTTAGGTTCGGGAATCGGCTGGCTGATTGCCATTGTCGGTATTTCCGCCATTCGTGAAAAAATTCGTTATTCAAACATTCCTGCACCGCTTAGAGGTCTTGGAATTGCCTTTATCGTTACCGGATTAATGGCGATAGGTTTCATGTCATTTATGGGAATTAGATTGTAAATCAAAAATTAAAAATCAAAAATGTTAAACACAGACCCAATATTCCAACACATTATCTTCGGCGTTGTCGGATTTCTGATTGTTATTTTGACACTTGTAGGAGTAATTCTCTACGCACGAAAAAAATTGATGCCCCAAGGCGATGTCAAAATCAAGGTTAACGGTGAAAACGAACTCATCGTTCAGCCGGGCTCAACCCTGCTCACAACATTGACCGACAATAAAATTTTTCTGCCATCTGCTTGCGGTGGAGGCGGAACTTGCGGTGTTTGTCGCTGTCAAGTTTTAGACGGAGCCGGCGATATTTTAGCAACAGAAACCGGATTTTTTACACGCAGAGAACAACAAGACAAATGGCGATTGGCTTGTCAAGTCAAAGTTCGAGGCGATTTGGATATTCATGTTCCGGAAGAAGTTTTTGGTGTCAAAAAATGGGAATGCGAAGTGGTTTCCAACCGAAATGTGGCAACTTACCTTAAAGAATTTATCGTGAAATTACCTGAAGGCGAAACCTTGAACTTCCAATCGGGTGGCTACGTTCAGATTGATGTGCCTGCTTGCGAAGTGGATTATGGTAAAGATATTCTTGTGGAAGAAGAATACCGCGACGAATGGGATAAATACCGCATGTGGGATTTAAAAATGAAAAACACAGAGCCTTGCTATCGTGCGTATTCCATGGCTAACTACCCTGCAGAAGGCGATATTGTGATGCTGACCATACGTGTTGCAACACCGCCGTTCGATCCCAAAACAGGCGGATTTATGAAAGTGAATCCGGGTGTTTGCTCGTCATATATTTTCTCATTGAAACCCGGTGACAAGGTTACGGTTTCCGGACCTTACGGCGAATTCCACATAAAAGATACCAAACGCGAAATGATGTTTATCGGCGGTGGAGCCGGAATGGCGCCCATGCGTTCGCATATTTTGGATCAATTCGTTACGAAAAAAACAGACAGAAAAGCCACGTTTTGGTACGGCGGACGTTCGCTTCGCGAGTTATTCTACGAGGAAGATTTCCGTAAAATCGAAAAAGATTTTCCGAATTTCAAATTCAATATCGCCCTTTCCGAACCACGTCCTGAGGACAATTGGACAGGCTACACCGGCTTTATTCACCAAGTTATTTTAGAGAATTACTTGAGAAACCACCCCGAACCCGAAGAAATCGAATACTACATCTGCGGGCCACCTCAAATGAACAAGGCTGTCCTACAAATGCTTGACGACTTGGGAGTTCCGAAAGAGATGATCGCACTTGATGACTTTGGCGATTAATTAAAGTAAAAAAAAGAGAAGCGACTTTGTTGCTTCTCTTTTTTTATTTTTTCCTTTCGCCTTTTTACCCGTTGGCAATTTTCGCTCCCGCCCGAAGTGCTTCGAGATTGAGGTTCACAATATCGTCGCCTTTTCGTCCGAATACTTCGCGAATTGCTGCTTCCAATTTATCGAAAGCAATTCCGAGATACGGCGATGCGGCACCGAGAATCACCATGTTTGCAGCGCGAATGCTGCCCAATTCTTTGGCGATTTTTTCAGCATCAAGCGTTACATGCTGTATAACTTTTTCTATCTCGACCAAAACAGCGTCCATTTCAGGATAATTCGGAACATTCTTCACAGGCTCTTTACTTGTGATAACCCAGCCTTCTTTCGAAAGCCAAGGTAGATAACGAAGTGCTTCCATCGGCTCAACGGAAATAATCAAGTCGGCTTTTCCTTGCGGAATCAAATCCGAAAAAATGGGCTTGTCGGAAATTCGCAGGTGCGACTGCACGTCTCCGCCGCGTTGGCTCATGCCGTGTACTTCAGCTTGTTTGAGATGCATACCCAGTTCAACGGCTGCTGCGCCAATGATTGTAGCGATAGAGAGGATGCCTTGTCCTCCCACACCAGCTAAAATGATGTCTTTTTTCATATTTGGTTTTTTATTTATGCGTTTTCGGACGACCGATAGTTTTGATACATTCGCGACGTGGAATAATTACGGATACACCCTGATATTCGATTTCTTCTTGAAGAATTTTTACAAATTCAGCATGATTTTTCGGAATTGGATTGATCACACGGATATGTTCTTTTTCAACACCCAAACCTTCGCAGATTTGCTCCAAACGTCCGTAAGCATGAGAAATCTGACCTCCTGTCATCGCCGTAGTGAAGTTATCTAAAATAAGCAAAGTCATCGGGGTTTTTTCAATCACGGCATCAAGCAGTCCGGTTATCCCCGAATGGGTAAATGTAGAATCTCCAATCACGCCTACAGCCGGCAACAAACCTGCATCTGCAGCACCTTTCGCCATGGTAACAGCTGCACCCATATCCAAACACGTATAAATTGAATTGTAAGGCGGCAAAGCACCAAGCGTGTAGCATCCAATATCCGAATAAACTTTTCCTTGGCCGTATTGCTCCATAACTTTGTTCAACGCTTTGTACGTGTCAATATGCGGACAACCCGGACACAACGACGGCGGACGTCCAACAACCAATTCAGGAATATCTGCACCTTTTGTATCCGGCATTCCAAGTGCTTTCGCAACATGATTTGGGTTCAGCTCGCCAACACGTGGAAGCGATCCGTCCAAACGGCCTTTTATCGAAGGTCCTTGATTTAAATAGCCTTTCAGCAATTCCTCGTAAACCGGATAGCCGTCTTCGATAATCAAAACTTCCTTACACTCTTTGGTGATTTTTTCAACCATTTTGCGTGGCAGAGGATATTGTGCAACCTTTAAAATCGGGTGTTTGCAAGGCTCATCTTGATAATTTTCCATCAAATAATTGTAGGCCAAGCCACAAGCAATAATACCCAGCGATTTATCGGCACCATCAACATATTGATTGTATTTTGAGTTTTCCGAAGCGGTTTCGAGAATAGGTTGCTTGTCTAAAAGTTCGTTGTATTGCTTGCGTGCAATCGACGGCAGTAAAATAAATTGCTTTGGATTTGGGTGCAGTTTCACCTCATTTTGTTTGCGGGGTTCACGTCTTGCAACGCCTGCACGCGAGTGAGCCAAACGTGTTGTAATGCGCATCATTACCGGAATCTGCATTTTTTCCGACAAATCGAATGCATCAAACATCATGTCGTAGGCTTCCTGCTGGCTCGAAGGCTCGAAACACGGAATAAATGCAAATTTCGCCAAAGCACGCGAATCTTGTTCGTCTTGTGAAGAGTGCATGGAAGGGTCGTCGGCAACTACATACACCAAGCCTCCGTTTGCACCGGTAATTGCGGAATTTACGAACGGATCCATCGCTACGTTCAAACCCACATGTTTCATGCAGCATAAAGCACGTTTCCCGGCATACGACATACCGATAGCGGTTTCCATTGAAGTTTTTTCATTCACCGACCAAATGCTGTGCACGTTTCCGGCTTTAGCTTGTTCGGAGTTTTGGATGTACGCCGTAATTTCTGTAGACGGCGTTCCGGGATATGCATAAACACCGGAAATACCTGCATCCAAGGCTGCTTGAGCGATCGCTTCATCACCCAAAAGTAAGGCTTTTTTCATATGTGTAATTTATTTATTTTTTTATAGTGCAAAGATACGAAAAAAAATGAGAAATACAAGTACAACTAAATTTTTAGTTACATAACTAATTTTTTAGTTCTAGTGTCCGGAAAAGCCTGTCAATATTGTATTTCCAAATCTAACACTTCCCGCAGACGCTTTAGTTCCGGATTTTTTTCGGAAAGTTTGACGAATTTTTCACTCGGTGTGTGAAGAATGTTTTGTACTTTGGCTTCATTGACAATTGTTTTCAGTTGCAGCGAAGTATTGGACAATTTCGAACGAAGGTAGTTCATCACTTCCGTTTTTTTCTCCAATAAAAATTTTTCTTGAACCAAGCTTGCTAGAACAACTTCCAAAATTTCTCCGTTTAGTTGGATTTCCGCAGTTTGAAGGAGATTTAAAAATGGTGGGTCTTTCTCTTGTGTTTCAGAGTACGATTTCCAAGCATTTTGAATGTCTTCGAAGGTAATGTCTTTTGAATTTTCGACAACAGCTTCTTCTTTTACTTCGGTTTTAGAAGGTTCTGCCAATAGGGATTTTAAAGAGGCTGTTGGTTTTGGTTTTATCGGCTCTTGTGCAGGATTCACTGGCTCTGCAACCGAGTGCGGGGTGCGGGGTGCGGGCGTTTCGATAGGCTCAACGACACCTCGTACCTCGTTACCTGAAGTTTCTTTGCCAACAGTTTTTTCAGTAGTTTCAAGCTTTACAGCCGGTGCGATAAACGGCGGCGACTCCGGTTTTACGTCAACTTCGGGTAAAAAAAAACTTGCAATCTGCATCAAAGCAATTTCTACCGAAAGGCGTTTATTACTTGCATTTCTATAATTCAAATCACATTGATTATTGATATCTAAAGCCTTGATCAAAAAAGCAATCGGACACGCTTGCGCCTGTTGTAAATATTTGGCTTTGATGGTCTCTCCTACCTCAAGTAGATTCACGGTTTGCGGGTCTTTGCACACCAACAAGTTTCGCAAATGTTCGCCCAATCCGATGATAAAGTGCTGTCCGTCGAAGCCGCAGTCCATAATTTCATTAAAAATCCGCAAACTGCTCGGCAAATCACCTTTTAGGAATGCATCTACGATTTGAAAATAATAATCGTAATCCAACACATTCAAATTTTCAATGACCGATTGATAAGTCAGGTTATTTCCCGAAAAACTAACCAATTGGTCGAACATAGAAAGTGCATCACGCAAGCCTCCATCGGCTTTTTGTGCGATGATGTGCAGTGCATCAGGCTCGGCAGTTATGCTTTCCTTTTCTGAGATTTTCGTCAAATGATTGGCGATATCTTCAATTTTAATTCGTTTGAAATCGAAAATCTGACAACGCGACAAAATCGTCGGTAAAATTTTGTGTTTTTCGGTCGTTGCCAAAATAAATTTTGCGTATGCAGGCGGTTCTTCCAAAGTCTTCAAAAAAGCATTGAACGCAGCTGTTGAGAGCATATGAACCTCATCAATGATGTAGATTTTGTATTTGCCGACTTGCGGCGGAACACGCACTTGTTCGATCAAACTTCGGATATTTTCCACCGAATTATTCGACGCAGCATCTAGTTCATGGATATTGTAAGATGCATTGTTTTTGAAGCTTTCGCACGATTCGCAAACGCCGCAGGCCTCCATGTTTTCGGTCGGATTAAAGCAGTTGATAGTTCGTGCTAAGATTCGTGCACACGTGGTTTTACCAACACCTCTCGGCCCGCAAAACAAAAATGCTTGTGCCAAATGTCCGCTTTTGATCGCATTTTTTAGTGTTGTGGTAATTGCCTCTTGTCCGACTACCGTGTCAAAGGTTTCGGGGCGATATTTTCGTGCAGAAACAATGTAGTTTTCCATAGTTGTTCAAATCTGTTTGCAAAGATACGAAAAATTTCGTACCTTTGCAAAAAAATGCAATTAAGCGAGCAAAACAAAAACAATACATGTCAAAAATTTTAGTTACAGGAGGAGCCGGATTTATCGGAAGCCACACGGTTGTTGAGCTTCAAAACAACGGGTTTGAGGTTGTAGTTGCGGACGATTTATCTAATTCAAATGAAAGTGTCATTGAGCAGATCGCTGAAATTACAAAGAAAAAACCGCTGTTTGAATTGGTGGATTTAGCCAGTGAAGAGGCTTGCAAAAAACTGTTTGCAAAACATTCGGATATCGTTGCTGTGATTCATTTTGCAGCGAGCAAAGCCGTTGGAGAATCCGTTGAAAAACCGTTGTTTTATTATAAAAACAATTTGTGTTCACTGTTGAATGTATTGGAAAATATGACGTTGCATAACATCAAACCAATTGTGTTTTCGTCATCATGCACCGTTTACGGACAGCCGAAAACACTGCCGGTAAACGAGCGGTGCCCCTTGCAGCCTGCGGAATCGCCATATGGCAATACCAAACAAATCTGCGAGGAAATTTTGTCGGACTGCACAAAAGCAACTTCGATTAAGGTCATTTCTCTCCGTTATTTCAATCCGATCGGAGCACACGAAACCGCAATGATCGGTGAACTTCCGATTGGTGTGCCGAATAATTTGATGCCGTTTATCACACAAACCGCAACAGGCATTCGTGAAAAATTATCGGTTTTCGGGAACGATTACAACACACCGGACGGCACGTGTATCCGCGATTACATCCATGTTGTAGATTTAGCAAAAGCACACGTAGTCGCGCTTAACCGCATGCTGAATAACCTGCAAAAAAAATCAATCGAATTTTTTAATGTCGGAACCGGAAATGGTTTCAGCGTTCTAGATGTGATAAAAAGTTTTGAAAAAACATCGGGACAAAAACTAAATTATCAAATCGTTGATCGTCGTGCCGGAGATATCGAACAAATTTGGGCAGATCCAAAATTTGCAAACGAAGAATTGGGCTGGAAAGCCGAAAAATCGCTTGACGAAATGACGCTGAGTGCGTGGAATTGGCAGAAGAATTTGGCAAAAAAATAAGAGCATGCCCAAACTCGGAAAAATAGAAATCGGCTTGGAAGGCATGGTGTATTTCGGCATTCAATGTCCGTTGTTAAAAGCCCATAATTTGGCGCATCACATCAACAAATCTTTGGATATAGAATTAGCAAAAACAATCGATTTTGAAAAATTCGAAGACGAAAAATTCTTTGACTTCCCTTGCTACATCTATGATTCGGAAATCGATCAATGTTCGTATCATTTGATTGGAAATAAAACAGTCGGTGTACAGTTGTTTTCAAATTATCCCGAAATGGATTTTTGGTTTTTGGTGCAATTCGAAAACGAATTAAATGATCAGCGTTTTCTTGCGTTTAGAGAAAAATTGTACAGGGATTTAGCCCAGATAGAAGGCGTGTTTTCTGTGCTTCATGCTGATCCGGAAAAACTGGCGAATTTCAAAGATTTTGAAATTGATTTTTCGGAATATCAGACGAAATTATTACGAGAGCCCATGTAGGGGATTTCAAACCCACCCCTACGACAGGCGGTTGCGATAATCTTCGTAAGAAAATTCGCGCACTAATTCAAAGCCTGTTTTTTCTCGCCAAATGCCGATTGACGGATGCTTTACGCCGTTGAACATTGAGGTTTTGACCATCGTGTAATGAATCATGTCGTTGAATACGATTTTATCGCCGACTTTTAGTGGTTTTTCAAATGACCAATCGCCCATGAAATCGCCGGCCAAACAAGAGTTTCCGCCGATGCGATATGTTGGGAAATGCGTCGGCACGGACGAGACGTCCGCGCCAGCGGTGGTGTTCGATACGGGAAGTGCGGAAAGAATTTTTGGTTTGTACGGCATTTCTAAACAATCGGGCATATGTGCGGTAAACGACACATCTAAAATTGCGGTTTTTTGTCCGTGATTTTCCACAATATCTTCTACGGTACTTACCAAAACGCCTGTTTCCCAAGCAAAAGCGGAGCCCGGCTCTAAAATTAGTTTTAGGTTTGGATATTTGTTTTGAAAGTTTTTCAGAAGTTCAATCAGAAATTCAACATCGTAATTTTTTCGTGTCATCAAATGTCCTCCGCCCATATTGAGCCATTTCAATCTTGGCAAAAAATGTCCGAAACGTTGTTCAAAAGCGCTCAAAACCTTTGCCAAATCGTGTGAGTCAGATTCGCAAAGCGCATGGAAATGCAAGCCTTCTACACCTTCAGGTAAAGTTTTTAAGTGTTCGGGTGTGATACCTAATCTCGATCCTTTTGCACAAGGATTATACAAGTCTGTTTCTACTTCCGAAAACTCCGGATTAACCCGCAAACCGAGAGAAACTGCCTTGTTTGCAGATTTTGCACGTTCCGAAAAACGCTCAAACTGCGACAACGAATTAAACGTTAAGTGCGAACTCAACGCCGAAATTTCATCAATGTCGTAGTCCGTATAAATCGGTGCATACGTGTGTGCAAAATCACCCATTTCCTCCACTGCCAAACGTGCTTCTGCCAACGAACTCGCCGTAGCACGCCGAAATCCGAATTCATTCAAAATCGGAAATGCACTCCACATCGCAAAACCTTTGAATGCGAGAATTATTTCCACATCTGCACGTTTTCGCACGCTGTCGATCAGCTGCAGATTTTTTCTTAAAAGAGCTTCGTCTAAAACGTAGCAAGGCGAAGGAATTTGAGCATAGTTCATAACTCTTTCAAAGGTTATAAAAACAAAATTGCATTCACAATTGCCAACGTGATAATTCCGCCAATTATCGGAATTGCCGTTCGTTTGACCACATCAAGCGGATTTAATCCGGCAATAGCCGAAACAGCAACAACCACAGCCGTTATCGGCGACATGGATCGTGCCAGCGAACTACTGATCTGCATCGGCATGATAACAGAGATTGCTTCAACATCAAAGTGTTCTGCAATCATAGCACCAACGCCCATAAACGAGAAAATCGCAGCATCGCCCGAACCCATCAAAACGGTTGCAATAGAAATCAAACCTTGCATGAAAATAGCTATCGGCACAACGCCTGCTCCGGCATCTTCGGCAAAGCCCAAAAGTGTATTGACAGAGCCCGACGCTAAAAGTCCTGTGGCAAAAACCTCTCCGGCTACAATTAACGTTACAATCGTAGCAAAAGCATAGCCCATTCCATCGAAAACCGTTTGAATGCTGTCGAAAACTTTTTTTGCACTTAGCGAACGAATATATTCAACCAGCATGACAACAAATAAACTCAGGAAAACGGCTGTTGCCAAACCCATTGTTCTTGGAGTAATGTACCACGATGAACCCATTGAAACAAATAGATTATTTATTCCGTTAAGGACAACCTCATTAAACGTAAATACTAAAAGCAACGGAATAAGAGGGAAAACAGCATAGTAATTCGGAGCCGGATTTTCGTCCTTTTCTTCTTCGATGTCTACTGCTTGGTTATACACAAAAGAAAATCCTTCTTTTTTATCCCACCAACGCTGAACGACAAAGTGTAAAATAGATATTACAATAATGATAGGAATAGCAACCGGAAGCTGGTACTGGAAAAAATATCTTGCTACATCGGCTGTTCCGTCCGAAGTTAAGATACCTGAAGCCTCTACAATTGCGACATTAATACCCGCTGCCGGACCCAAATCAATACACCCGGTAGTTGCAATAACGGCTGTTGCCGCACCACGCGAAACGCCGAGTTTTAGCATAATCGGGAACATGGTTGCCATTAAAAGTACACCCAATCCTGCGGCGCTTGTAATCGCCATTTTCATGGCAAGTCCAATCAAAAAAGCACAAACCAAAACAACGTAAGGCGACTTGATAAACTTCAACGGTTTAACGCCAATCCTTACCAGCGCTTTGTTTGCACCAATGGCATCCATGTATTTCACAAAACCCATCACGGACATGATGAGTAGTCCGAGACCGGCAACACGTGTGCTAAACACATTTGATTTTCCGGCAAAAATATCCAAAAAAGGATTTCCTAATGTTCTTGCCCGATTAAAAAGATGATCGGGAGGAAGATTTGGATTGCCGATAATATTCGTGGGCTGTCCCCAAAGCCAATTAATCAAAATGACGACTGTGAGCAACATAATTCCACCGAGAAATAGTACTGCCTGAGGCTTGTATTTTCTCAATACCAAACGCGCCGCCCAAGTACAAACCAGAAGGGTTGCAATGAGGCCGAGACCGTTTGGAGACACAAGAAACGATAGAAAGTTCATCATACACCAAAATCTATATCGTCAACCTTTGCGGTATACTTGCTTTCATTATCTTCTGAGGTTTTTGGCTCCTCAATCTCTTCCGGCGGACGCTCTCCCGTATTAATAAAATGAATGGTTTGCGTTAATCCCGTCATGAATTTTTCAAAATCTTCCTGGTAGAGGAAAATTTTGTGTTTTTCGTAAATAAATTTGCCTTGATCATCCAAAAACTTGCGCTTACTTTCCGTAATTGCTAAGTAGCGATCTCCCGACTTCATTTCTTTCACGTCCAAAAAATACGTGCGTTTGCCTGCCCTAATTGCTTTGGAAAAAATCTCTCCTCTGCCGTGTTCCATGTCTTCCATGCGTTTTCTGTTTTGATATTTATTGGTTAGAGGCGCGATTAATCGCGTCTTTACATTTAATTTACACCGCAAAAATACAAAATTATTTTGGAAAAATCAACGAATTGTTGATAACTTGTAATATTTTTTATAACCCGAACATAAATCCCATTCGAATAATCGGATTCATGGGAAAAATAGAGTTATCTTTTTCTATCAAATCCCACATCAATTGTATTGACACTCCGCTACTTCGTCCAAAAGGCAAAAGAATACCGCCGCCAACCATTGGGTAATGCACCCAATCACGACGTTGGTATTGTCCGAAAAAATCGACCTCTTGATTCAACAAACTATATTCTGCTCGCAAGAAAAAATGCATGGAAGGTATTTGTATTACGGCAAACTGCGCGAATGTTGTTCCCCCTATAACACTCATTGTGAATGGCGGGTCAAACCTCCTGTCACGGTAATAGTTGTAAGTAACTCCAACCCCGGCGAGAAATCTGTTGGTAAATTGATAACCTACGGCTGGTGAAACATCAATGAATGTAATAGTACCAAATCGAAGTCCGAAGTTTCCGCCAAATCGCAAATTTTCTCTTTGAAAACCACTTTGTTGTTCGTTTTGAGCTTGATTACGTCGGTTTTGATCTCTTTGAACGTCGCTTATACTTCCGCTTCGTGTTTGTGCATTCAAAAGAAGCGAAACCGAGATTAATGTTGAGAGAAGAAGTAGTTTTTTCATTGTCATTTATTTTTCAAATCGCTCTTTCAACTTTTTATAATAGCTTTCAACGCTTTTACTGCCCTCGTTGTCTGGAAACATACAAAATGTTAAGCTATCTTTTGTTCGATGGTTGAGGACACAGGCACAGCATTTGCCGTGGTTTGGACAGGTTGTGTTTGGGCAAGAGCATTCTTTTACGTTTTTTTCACAAATCATTTTTTGTTATTTTACTGTTTCAGATTGCAAATATACGAAAAAAGTTGAATTGTAACAAATCAAAGATAAGAACTCTCTTCCTGTGTCAGGGCTAAATCGCACCGCTAATTAAAACAAGCATTCACAAAACAATATTTGTAAATGCTTGATTTTTAGTGTCGGGATGGCCAGATTCGAACTGACGACCGCGCGCCCCCCAGACGCGAATTCTACCGGGCTGAACTACATCCCGAATCGGTAAAATAGAGGTGCAAAGATACGATTTTTTTTGTATTCTCACAAACTTTTGTCATTTTTTTTTCGTATATTTGCAACTTGAAATTTCTTTACAACTTTTGTTATGCTATTACTTGGAGCCATTATTTCGCTTTTTTTTATCACCGTCGCGGCACGATGGTTGGTTCAGAAACACAATCCACAGGCTGTATTACTCGTGACCGGTCTTATGATGCTTTCCTTATCGCTGATTTTGGGAATAAACAGCGATTTGGCAAGAGTTTCAACAGGCTCTGTCTTATTCGACCTCTTTCGGTCTGTTGCCGAAACTTTTACAGGAGTTCTTTCTCGATTTGGCTTTATGATTATGGCTATTGGAGGCTATGTGGGGTACATGAATCACATTAAAGCTAGCGATGCGTTGGTGTACGTTTCTATGAAACCGTTGTCGCTTTTCAAAAAATATCCTTACATTGCGGCAATAGCAGTTATTCCATTAGGAGCATTGTTGTCTATTTGTATTCCGAGTGCATCGGGTTTGGGATTGCTGCTTGTAGTTTCTGTCTTTCCTGTTTTGATTTCGCTTGGAGTGAGCAGGCTTACGGCAGTATCGGTTATTGCGGCATGTACGGCATTCGACGTAGGGCCGGGCTTTGGAAACGCAGTATTAGCATCAGAACTTGCTGAAATAAGCGCTGTCAGCTATTTCGTCGGGCATCAACTTCCTTTGGTAATACCTATGACGATTTTGCTTGTGGTGATTTACTACTTCTCGAGCCGCTACTACGACAAGCGTGACATAGAAAAAGGCAAAAGCACTTTTGTGACGACAAGTACCTCATCACAAGCTGCAGCCAAGATAGATGCACCTCTTATTTATGCCGTATTGCCGATGCTGCCGGTCGTATTGCTCATTGTATTTTCAGATCTATTCAACACAGGAATAACGCTCGACACAACTACAGCCATGTTGTTTTCGTTTGTGGTTGCCCTACTTTTTGAATTGGTCAGAAACAGAAACTTGACACTGTTTTTTACCGGTATAAAATATTTCTGGGAAGGGATGGGTAATCTCTTTATGAAAGTTGTTACGTTGATTGTATGTGCCGAGATATTTGCTTCCGGACTTATCGGGCTTGGATTTATCGAAGCGCTTGTTGCCGGCTCTATGCATCTGAGTCTTTCCGGTGCAGCCGTGGGAATGCTTATAGCAGTAATTGTATTTTTGGCAGGAGTGTTGATGGGTAGTGGAAATGCTGCATTCTTTTCTTTTGGTCCTTTGGTACCAAACATTGCCAAACAATTCGGATTATCAACATCAGATATGATTACTCCAATTCAAATGTCTGCCTCTATGGGACGAACAGTTTCACCGATATCAGGTGTGGTAGTTGCTATTTCGGAAATAGCAGGAGTTTCGCCTTTCGATTTGGCAAAGAGAAACGCCATACCGTTTGCGATCGCTTTAGTTTTTATGCTGGCTTACAATTTTGTGATATTGGGGTAATTCCGATTTTTTTCGTATTTTTGCAAAAATACATTAACCCTAAAAACAACATAATCATGAAAAAAATCTTAAAAATAACAGCACTTTCAGCACTCCTACTGGGGCTGGCAGGGGGATTGGGGTCCTGCAATGACAAAGAAACATTCCCCAAGGAAGTTTCTTTTGTAGAATATTCATTGGTGGGAACTTCGAGTCAATGGATAGCTCTACCTAACAAGACAATTATCATTATCAACAACAATCAGGAATTAGACGCTCACATCATAGGAAATGATTTCCCCGCTATAGATTTTTCGAGACAAACATTGCTGTTAGTTAATTTTCAATCACCTGCTATCGTTTACGACCTGACAAAAAATATATGGAAATTTTCAAGAAGTGAATATGAATTAAATATGGAAATTCGATTGAGCTCCACACTTAGCATAATAAACAGATCCCGGCATGTGACTGCTATTCTCATACCTAAAATGAATGACGAAAGCCGTATTGATCTGAATGTCTCTATATTTCAAAACGAAGGACATCCGTATGTTACTACGATATCACAAGCTCGCGGCTTTCCACATGCTACAGTTATTAGGTTGGATATAGTTGAAAATATTTTTCTTGATGTTATCACAACTCCTGAAGCATGGTCAGCTTTTTTAGAGAATACTCCAAGATTGAGACTTACAGAAACAACAATAGATTTTTCTAAATATCAGATAATTGTTGCAATAGACAGACTACGTGGTGGAACAGGCTCAGACATAGAAATTATATCTATTACGGAGCATTCGGAAGAAATCGTTGTAGTAGTAAGAGATTTTTTTCGATCAAGTATTGCTTCTGTAACAACTCAGGCTCACCATATTATCAAAATGCCTCGATCAGATAAAAATGTTAGGTTTGAATTGATAGAACAGCCCTAATTATTTGCCTGCAACCACACAATATCTACGTTATGAAAAAAAGCATTTTATTAGGATTATTAATTTCCTCATCTTTTATTGGCCTGAATGCTCAAACAGAGTTTTACTATTATTTTCGAGGTGAAAGGATACCTTTGACCGTGAGTAGAGACTATGTTAACCTTATTGTGGCGGAAAATTTTAGCAGATCACTAAATGCAACCAAGCTCTTTCAAGAATTTAATTTGGAACAAGATGAAGTTCGATCTGTTGGAGATCTCGTAAGACTGAGATTAGGAACAAGATCTGAAAGAGTCGAATATGCAAGCATCATAGAATCATTAAGGCAAAGCCAATATGTTCGATATGTTTTTCCTTTTTTTGAGCGAGGTGAAGGTGCTGAGCCGATAGGAACATCTAGCTATTTTTACATACAATTGAAAAATGTAGCGGATATCGCACTTTTAGAGAGAGTGGCAAAACAAAAGAATGTACAAATCGTTAGGCAAGTTCCATATATGCCTTTATGGTATAGACTGTCGGTAAGGGGCTCCTCTTTCAGTAATTCAATAGAAGCAACAAATTATTTCTTCAGAACCGGGTTGTTTGAAGAGGTGGATCCTGCTTTTATGTTCAATTTTAGACCAAATTGCGCAAATGATCCGAGGTTTGGGGAACAGTGGGGATTAAGAAATACAACTTCTAATACAAGCGTTGGTATCAATATGTGCAATGCATGGACTATAACGAGAGGTGCTGATATTAATATCGCAGTAATTGATGAAGGAATAGACCCTTATCATGATGATTTGAGAGCGAATTTTCATCCTCAAAATTTTAACACTCAAAGCGGAACATCGCCAAGCGCTTTTAATCGATACTATCACCACGGAACATTTGTTGCAGGTATCATCGGAGCAATAAAAAATAATGGATTGCAAGTAATAGGCGTTGCACCTGAATCAAGAATAATGAGAGTTAGTCACGATATGCATCCCAGCCCCACCCAGTCTGAAGAATTAGCAAGTGGTATCAGTTGGGCATGGCGAAATGGTGCAGATGTTATCAATAATTCGTGGGGGGATCAAGGAGGGGCGCTGATATATCCGCTACATAGTTCAATTTTGGAAAATGCCATTGATAGCGCTTTGAGATATGGTAGAAGTGGAAAAGGTACCGTTGTTGTGTTTGCTGCCGGAAATTTTGGTGTGATAGATTATCCGGCAAGCTTTCATGATGAAATTTTAGTTGTTGGAGCTGTCAATAATACCGGCAAGAGAGCAGGACTTTCCGGAGTCGGTCATCAGTTAGATGTTGTTGCGCCCGGAGAAAATATATTATCAACTTTCAACAATAATGAAGTTGATTTCTTCAACTGTGCAGCAACATCAATGGCTGCTCCACACGTAGCCGGTGTCGCAGCTTTGATACTTTCAGTAAACCCAAATCTTACGCAAAGACAAGTGCGGGACATAATAGAAAGAACAGCACAAAGAGTGAGGCCGGATTTGTACATTTATTCCTATCACCCAAATCGCCCAAACGGGACATGGAATCGATATGTTGGGCATGGTCTTGTAGATGCTTATGCGGCAGTGAGAGCTGTTCCGAGAATAGACGGCGAAACAACTGTTTGTGCAACAGGTACATTTACCACAAATTTTCCTATTTCATCGCCTTGGATGGTAACCGCAGGGTTTGAAATCCCTTATCAGAATAGTACTACCGCCGTAGTTAGAGCGATAAACTTAACCGGACAGACCGGTACCCTCTCCACAATGGTTAATGGAATTCCTGTTACTAAATCCATTCGGGCTTGCAACTGGAATACTGCTATCTCCGGTCCAAACATCATCGGTCAAACATCTTGCCAATCCTCTTTTACCTTGTCAAACCTTCCTTCGGGTGCTACGCGTGCTGTATGGAGTAGCGATGGAGCACTCACATTGAGGCCCGGTAGCGGTTTGCATGGAGTAACTTTCGAACGTCCGGCAAATGTTACAACAACACTTGCACCCATATTTGCCACTATTTATTGCACGCTTCATTTTGGCGAAACTTTTTACCGTGTAATTTCACAGCGCATCCAAATCCGCCCGGACGTTGCAACCAACGGATTTATTTTCGAACATACATGCCACTGTCAGGTATTTCACGCCGAAGTGGGGGAATGCTACTATTTGCGGGCGAGACCTCCCATCGGAAATTTTCCATCACAATATACATGGTCAGTTACTCGCAGCACTTCTCAACTTCCATTCATGATGTTTTCGGGTTGGAATACTGAATTTACGCCATTTGGTTTTTCTCATCCGGGACAATATAGAATTGAATTAAAAGTTACGGATGCTTGTGGAGAAAGTTTGGTTGATCGATTTTTGGTTCAAGTTGTGCCACGCAGTGTTTGGTGGCCCGGTAATTGCGGAGGTTCAAATCATGGGTGTATTGTTTGCGATGGAAGTGGTTGTCCTTGGTGCTCCCCTTTTATTTTTTCACCCAACCCGGTTGACGATGTGTTAATCATAGATCTCACCCGGCGAGAAACCGATGTTTTCGAAGCACGAACCACTTCGGAGCAAATCTTTGATATCCGTTTGCTCAACGCTCATGGTATCGTAGTCCGCCAACAACGAACGCAAACCGGCAAAGTGCAGTTCGATGTATCGCGACTTCCCGAAGGCACATATTATCTGCATATCGAACATAACGGACAAATAGAAAAACATCAAATTATCATACAACGAAATTAAATAATCCGTAAAATAGTCTGATACATGAAAAAAATAATTATTTCAACACTCACAATAACCACCCTATGCATAAGCACAGTTAATGCCCAAACACAACTATCGCCACCAAGCGATGCGGCTGCCTCCGATGCGATTATTCTCAACATTATTGACAATAGTGGAAGCCTTCAGCGTATTCACGATTTTGTCTTTTATTTGTCCGAAGTGGTTGGTCCAAGAATGTGGGGAACTCCCGGCGAAAGGTGGGGTGCAGAAGAAATGGCAAGGAGAATTCGTGCCAACGGCGTTGAAGATGTGCAAATTTTTCCTTTTCCCCGCAATATACTTAGTATTACTGAGGATAATCTAACGCCCGATCCTATAAAAGCACTTCTGCCTTCTCTTTTTATCTATAATCATTTTGATCCTCGCAACACAACTTATAATGTTCCGGCAATTGTTGAAAGAAAAGGTCTTTCCGTTTTCCACGGTCCTACCGGTTCAGGCACGGCAGATGCTCCCGGTATAACCAAAACCGGATCTGAAGGAATCACCGGAACTATTGTCCGCGTTGGTTATGGGCGCCTGCAGGATTATGCAGATAGAGGGCTTGGAACTCAACCACGTCGTCGGGGTACGTTTGTCCCTCAAGTGCCGCCGAACAGCATCGTTGTGGTTGATTTGCCCATGATAAATCAGTGCAGAAAAATCAACGAAGAAGCTCGGGCAAATCCGGTTGTTAATAACAAATGTGTGACTTGCGGTCGTCCTCGAACCATAATAGACCGAAATGCATTGCATTTGCCAATGGTTCAAGAAGCTTATTACCGTGCCTTACATGCCGGTGCACGAGTTGTTTTGTTCAATGTCCCCGAACCGGATGTGAGGCTTCACTCTTCTGTCAACACCACAGGATGGATGCCGGAAAACGGTGATCAACTCATGGTTCTTCGCAGCGAAAATCCCGATGATGTTAGAATAGCTGCCTCGGGATGGCCGATTAATCACAGAATCAGCAGACCTATTTTTACTGATCATGCCATCTATGATACCGGCGAATTTGCAGTACCGGAGGCAGATTTAATTCCGTATGCTTTCGTTCCGGATTTTCATGCGGAAATCCTAACCGATGGTGCAAAAGTAACCTATATATTGGATGTGTATGACACATCATGGAATGTCGTAGCTACAATTCCTCCGTCAGTTCCAAATCCGGATGCTCCTATTATTCTTTTCATCGCCCACATAGATGGTGTATCCGCTTCACCCAGTGCTAACGACAATGCTGCAGGCATGGCTCTCATAACAGAAATGGCCCGCGTTTACAAGGAAATTCAAAGGGCAGGATTGTTGAAAGCTGAAATTGTGATTGTAGGAGCCGGAGCCGAAGAAGACGGTATAAACGGCACTTATGCAATCGTAGAAAGTGATAAGCCGTGGCGGGCTCATATTCCAACAGGTTTTGATGCAGAGCGCCTCAGTAGAATAGTTGCCGTCTATAATTTTGATTGTATCGCTTCTTCCGACACTTGGAATTCAGGTATGACTATTGATTTGCGGCAACGCTACAATAGATACAATCACACAGCCCCTATCATGGATCTTGTAGCTCTTAATACCATTGCAGCTGCTCAAAGGCTTTATAACATACCTGTGCTTCCTTTTAATGAAGCAAATCCCGTGCAAAATGCGGCAATAAACCCACGGCCTGTGATGCCGAAACCGGGACACCGATCACCAACCATAGAGCAAATGGCTCAACACGGTTGGGCTATCAGGGTTTCGAATGGCGGCGGCAGCGATCATGAGCCTTTTGGTATCCGTCATGGCATTCCTAATGCCAATCACACCTTTAGAATTGCACACGATCTACCGAGACAGGCAGGTGTACCGGGTAGTCAAGTTTGGCCTGTAGCCGCTCAACTCGAAACAAGATACCACGTTGTTGATGATATTTTCGACCGCAATTACTGCAAAACCCGTATGGAGATAATTTTCAGGATAGGAGCTGCGTCTTCTTTTGCGATAGCTGCAGGAACCTACATTCCACAGGAAGAAACTGTCTCAACAGTTATTTTTGACGCGAACGGCGGACAAGGCTCAACAACCCGAACCATTATATGGCCCAACATGAGCCTTGCAGAACAAGGTTTGAACTTTCCGGAGAACCCAACAAGAGAAGGGTTTACCTTCTTGGGTTGGGATGCTGCAGCTGTTTATGGCGGAGAGGTACAAATAGGTGTAAGAGCTCCCATTTTTGTATCGCCATGGTTCACAGAACTATCTCCTTTCACTCACGACATAACAGTATCTGCACGATGGATTTGCAACGAAAACCATGTGTGGGGAAAATGGGAAACAACCTACGGCGTTAGAAGCCGGAAGTGTATGAATTGCGATGAGGTTGAAACCGAAGAATAGTCTACCTTACTTACGACTGGGGTACAAGTGGACAGAGACCTTTCTCTTTAAGTTGAGTACAAGTCCATCTTACCGGACATCTGCCTTCTTCTATAAGCTGTGCGCAGCGTACGCCCTCTATGTCTCTCGGGCATGTACCATCGGCTAACCATGTTGCACAAGTCCAATGTAGCGGACATTCACCTAGTTCTTGCCATTCGACACAAGTTCTTTCTACTACAACTACACAAGTTTCAGTGCATTTTCTGTTTGTTACGAGTACTATTGCAACAATGGCAATAACAACTGCACATACGATTACGATTACTTTTTTCATGATTTTTGATTTTTTCGTTGTTAATATTAATGGTTTTAACGTGCTCTGTTGGCACGTCTTCCTCTTCTTCTTGGTACTTCTTCCGTCGTGTTTTCAGCACTTCCGGAAACTTCCGCCGTATTTCCGATTCCTCCGTGTCTTCCGCAACAAGCCGTTGCTCCCTGTGATCTTGGACACTGTCTTCTTGGCTCAGCATTAGCTGCTGCTTGTCGAGCGTTATGCAGAGGACATCTTCCTTGCTCGATAAGTTCGCGACAAGAGGTACGTTCTGTTACTCTAGGGCATTTTCCTGCTTCTTTCCAATCGCGACATGTTTTTTCTGAGTCAGGTCTTGTTGGCTGCTCTTGAGCCGGACGTTGTGCCATCAAAGCAAGAGATAGCGCAAATACTGCTGTAAGTACCAATAGCTTTTTCATTTTTCATTCATTTTAAATTAATAATTCGCCTTTTAGGCTCCTTTATCTCTTTGATGTTTGAAAATGTAAAAAGTTTAATACCGCACCAAACTATTGTGTGGCGGCAGGTTTTGAAACCCGCCACCACATTTTATTACTCAGTGCGTCTGACCCTTTGAGGCAAAAACACCGGGCACTCTCCTGCTGAGATAATTACAGCACAAGGTCTTGGATCAGCAGGCTTTGGGCAGCTTCCTTCGGCTTGCCATTCTCTGCAAGTCGTTGGACGTCTCTCTCTTCCCGGCAAAAACACCGGACATTCTCCTGCTTCAATAATTACAGCACAAGGTCTTGGATCAGCAGGTTTCGGACAGCTTCCTTCGGCTTGCCACTCTGCACAAGTTCGCGGACGCCTTACTCTTTCCATTACAAACATTGGACATTCTCCAACTGCAATGATTTCTGCACAAGGTCTTGGATCAGCAGGTTTCGGACAACTTCCTTCGGCTTGCCACTCTCTACAATTTTGTGGGCGCTGCGGAGCTTCTCCTTCACTCCTTGTTGCAAATGCTGCTACTGTGAAAGCAATAGCGACAACACATAAGAATACGATTACTTTTTTCATTTTGATTTGTATTTAGGGTTCAACATTATGAATAGAGAACTATTGTTTTTTGCATGGGCGGGTATAAAACCCGCCCCTACAGGTCGTTTTGCTACACCTTTTGTACCTCTTTTACCAATTCCTTACCGATTTCAACGGCTTTTTCGTTTTCCGGAATGAGGTGGTGGTGGCGTTCGGGCAACGATGCTTCCAATCCTTTACGGATAAATTCGTTTCCAACGATTGGTTTGATCTTCAAAAATCCGCCCAACACAATCATGTTGAACACTTTCGCCAATCCTAATTCACTGGCTTTTGCCGCTGCTTCAATCGAATAGATGTTGATATCTTTTCGAGTGGGCGGGGTGTTAACCCCGTTAGGGTCGTACAGCAAGTATCCGCCCGGTTTCACGGCTTCTTCGAACTTGTCTAACGAAGGTTGATTAAGAACTATCGCCGTATCAAATGTATTGATAATTGGCGAACTAATGCGCTCGTCACTGATAATGACCGACACGTTTGCCGTGCCGCCACGCATTTCCGGACCGTAAGAAGGCATCCATGTAACCTCCTTGTTTTCCATAACTCCGGAATATGCCAAGATTTTGCCCATCGACAAAACACCTTGACCGCCGAAGCCTGCTATGATGATTTCTTCTGTCATTGTTTTTATTTTTTTGTTGGGCGGCCGCAAGGGTCGCCCTTACGATTATTTTACTAATTTACCATCAATTTTAATGTCGCCAAGCGGATACACCGGAAACATATTTTCCTCCAACCACTTGTTAGCATCGGTAGGTGTTTTTTTCCAACCTGATGCACAGTTCGTGACGATCTCGACAAACGACAAACCTTTTCTTGCTTGTTGGTTTTCGAACGCTTGACGAATTGCTTTTTTCAGTTTGCGGACATAAGCCGGCGTGTGTGCCGCTTGACGTGTAGACATGTAAACACCATCTAATTGCGAAATCATTTCGGTAATTTTCATAGGTCCACCCATAGTTTCAACATCACGTCCGTACGGAGATGTGGATGAAGGCATTCCCGGCAGGGTTGTCGGAGCCATTTGTCCGCCCGTCATACCATAAATTCCGTTGTTCACGAAAAAGATTACGATATTTTCGCCACGGTTACACGCGTGAATGGTTTCTGCTGTACCGATTGCAGCCAAATCACCATCACCTTGATATGTAAATACGGCCTTGTCGGGCATCATGCGGTTGATGGCTGTTGCCAACGCAGGAGCACGTCCGTGAGCAGCTTGCTGCATATCGATATTCATAAATTCGTAAGCCAAAACGGCACAACCTACAGGTGTGATACCGATAGCTTTTTCTTGCAAGCCCATTTCCTCGATGACTTCCAAAATGATGTTATGAACGGTTCCGTGTCCACAACCCGGACAAAAACTATATTCTTTTTCCGTGCGTAGAGCTGGTCTTTGATAAACCAAATTTTCTTTTTTTGCTATACTTGACATAATAAACCTCCTTACATGATTGATTTAACAGCATCAGCAACTTCTTCAGGTGTTGGAATACTTCCACCGACACGTCCGTAGTGCTCTACTTTGGTTTGACCATTTACGACTAATTTCACATCTTCGACCATCTGTCCCAAACTCATTTCCACAGTTAAAAAGCCTTTTACTTTTTTTGCAACTAAATCGGAAATTTGTTTTTTCGGGAACGGGAATAACGTAATCGGACGAAGCAAGCCCACTTTTCTGCCTTCTGCACGCAGCAAATCAACGGCTTTTCGGCTGATTCGTGCACTTGATCCGTAAGCAATAATTACGTGTTCCGCATCATCGCATTGATAGGTTTCGTAACGCACTTCATTTTCTTCGATTGTGTCGTATTTTTTCTTCAAGTCGTTTACATGAGCTTCTTGGTTGCAAGCAATCAAGTTGAGCGAAGAGATTACATTCCGCTCACGATCCGGTGTTTTTCCAACGGTTGCCCAAGGCGTGTTCTTACGGATTTCTTCTTCGGTAAAACGCGGACGCTGTTCCGGAAGAACCACTTTTTCCATCATTTGACCGATAATTCCGTCCGAAAGAATCAATGTAGGTATTCGGTATTTGAATGCCAAATCGAAGCCCAGTACTGCGAAATCCGCCATTTCTTGAACAGATGCCGGAGCGAGAACGATTACGCGGTAATCGCCATGGCCGCCGCCTTTCACAGATTGGAAATAATCTTGCTGCGAAGGCTGAATGGTTCCCAATCCCGGACCGCCGCGAACAATGTTCACGAGCAAACAAGGCAGTTCTGCACCAGCCATGTACGAGATTCCTTCTTGTTTCAGGGAAATTCCCGGACTTGACGAAGAGGTCATCACACGTTTTCCGCAACCTGCACCGCCGTAAACCATGTTGATAGCCGCTACCTCAGATTCCGCTTGAAGTACGACCATTCCGGTACGTTTTTCGGGTTGTTCAAGCATCAGATATTCCATGATCTCCGACTGTGGAGTAATCGGATACCCGAAATAACCGTCGCAACCCGCACGAATCGCTGCTTCTGCAACGGCTTCGTTTCCTTTCATTAGTTTAAATTCTTTTTGCATATGTGTTGTTACTTTTTTGTTATTCGACTTTTGTTCTGTAAACTGTGATTGCCGCATCCGGACAAACGATTGCACAATTTGCACAACCGGTACAAGACTCCGAATTTTCAAAAACCACATAATTGTAGCCTTTGCTGTTTACTTTTGGGGAAACACCCACGCATTTGAAGTTACAAGCAGGAACGCACACGTGGCACCCCTTACACCTTTCGACATCAATGATGATTTCGCCTTTGATTTTTGCCATAGTTTTGATTTTTTTGTTATTATTTTTTTACAATTATTATCCAACTACAAAGGTACAATAAATTTTTGAAATAACCAAATTTCGATAAAAACGTAATCGCCACTATTAATCAACAAAAACAGGCAGAAAGAATTCTGCCTGTGATGATCCAGCGGTTTTTTTTGCCTTTACAAGCTCGGTACAGTTACAACTCTTCCCGGTCTTGGCGGCCTTGGTTGTCCGGTGCGTATTGCTCTCGGCTCGCCATCCGGCACTCTAAGTTCGCGAGTCGATCCTCCAAATTTATAGATAAATCCAACCGAAATGACACCGACATCAACCACATTTGCGGCATTTACTCCAACTCCGAAATTGCGTTCAATTATTTTGTCGTCACGATGTGCCTCATCACGTCTCATCGACGTTCTGTTCCAACCCAAATTCATAAAGTTAAGAGAAGCCTCAAGATTAATTCTTTTAGATAAGCTGAAAGACAAGGCAGGCGTAATGTTAATACCGAAAGAATTCATATTGTATTTCACCATAACAGTGTGTGGAGTTGGGGGCCACTGCCATCCCGGACCAGACCAGTGGAGGTAGTATGTATGTGGTCGTTCGATAGATCCAATGAAAAAATGTGCTTTAATATTTGCAAATACGGAAAATCTTCCAAATTCTACAAACGTGTATCGAACAAACGGCTGAATACCAAAAAGACCCGTCGTTGCCTCATGCTCGTAAGATGTTGTCCAATTTTGACCCCACAAAAACTCGCTTTTCTCTGTGGTTTTATTCCATACAAAACCAATGTTTGCTCCAATTGCAAATCTGTCGTTAATTTGATAACCAAACATAGGAGCCAAAGAAAATTCCGAAAATGTTTGGGTTGTTCTCATGTGAGATCCCTCATCTCTTTCGAAGTCGTGCTTGTACCCAAAATTGCCACCAACAAACCATTGTGCTTGCAAAATCACAGCAAAAGAGATCAGTCCTAATGTAAGAATAATTTTTTTCATAACTTTGTTATTTTTGGATACAAAAAGCAACAGGAGCACAAAATTCCGTGCTCCTGCTATTCTTGTATATTGTTTTTAATTATTCAACATAATCGGCATGACCAACATCAGAAGGTCCTCGCCGGCTGTAGAATCGCCGACCGGCAAAATCAGCCCCGGACGAGTCGGATGCGACATTTCTATCATCACTTCATCTGTATCAACATTGCCTAGCATTTCCATCAAAAATTTTGTATTGAAGCCTATTTCAATAGGTTCGCCTTCATAACTGCATGTGATACGCTCTTTCGCTTCATTGGAAAATTCACGGTCTTCAGCCGAAACGGTCAACTCTTTTCCATTGATTTTTAAACGGGCTTGCTGAATGCTTTGCTCCGAAAAAATAGATACACGACGCACGGCGTTCAACAACAATTGGCGATCAACTGTCAACTTATTCGGATTGTTTTCCGGAATAACTGCTTTGTAATTCGGGAAACGACCATCAATCAAACGGCAGATAATTCGTGTGTTTTCAAATGTGAAAAATACATTTTTCTCGTTAAACTCAATAGAAACCGAAGCCTCATCTTTTGTTCCCGTCAAGATATTTTTCAACAAATTCAACGGTTTTTTGTGAATGATGAAACTGGCTTCCACTTCGGATTTTGCATCCGTGCGTGTATAGCGAACTAATTTGTGAGCATCGGTAGCCACAAAGCGTATGTTTTCCGGCGAAAGCTCAAAAAATACACCCGACATCACAGGACGCAAATCATCGTTTCCTGTTGCAAACACCGTTTTTTGAATGGCTTCTCCCAAAATCGGAGCAGAAATTTGAGTTTTTGTCAAGTTGTTGGCTTCCGGAATCTCAACAAAACCTTCAGCTTTTTCACCGACTAATTTATATTTTCCTTCACCTGCCGTGATTTCTATTGAGCAATCCTCTTCATTGATTGTGAAAACCAAAGGTAAGTCCGAAAAAGTTTTCAAAAGATCCATCAAAATCTTTGCCGGGATGGCAATTGCGCCATTTTCGGAGGCTTCGCTAAGTTCAACATTCACAACCATAATGGTTTCCGAATCAGAAGCTGTCAAAGTCAATGTTTTATCCTTTAAAACGAAAAGGAAATTGTTCAAAATAGGCAGCAGTTTATTTGTGCCGACAACACCGCTCAATGCGGATAAATTTTTGATTAAAACCTGACTGTTTACAATGAATTTCATGGTTGTTATGTTTTATTTTTTTGCAAAGATAGCACTTTTTTTTGAATTTACAAAATTTTACCAAATTCTACCAATTTGCAAACGCCCGCATGAAAACATCGTTGATAAGCTGCTCAACAATTTCCCGCATTAAATTTTCTTCCACAAAAGCAAAATCTATGGTGCTGTCGAAATCTCGATACACGCTGAAACTCTGTGTAAAACTATCCGCAGGCGTCACATTGTTGGCAAAATTCACACGAATGCTTATGGTAAATCGTTGCAAAGCAGCTTGTGCATCGGCTTGTGCTGCCATCGGCATAAGGGTGTAGCCTGTAATTTCTCCGGAAATTTCGATATCACCTGAACCGCTGATCTCCACCAAATTGGATCGAGAAGTGATGTGATCGCGCAATCCGTCTGTAATTTCAAGGCTCAATACAGGATTAACCATCGTTGCCCGGTTTTGAAACATATCTATCGAAAACGACCGGATGTTCGGCGGAATGGATGCTCCGTGGAAGCTGTAGCAACTTATCAACATTGTTGCAAAGATTCCGAAAAGAATTAGAATGATGCGTTTCATAGCTGTGAAGTTAGTGGTTAATGGTTAATGATTAGTGGTTAATAGCGGCTTCGGGCGAAGCATTAATCATTAACCACTAATCATTAACCATTATTCAAGGTCATAATCTTTAATTTTGCGATATAATGTTCGCTCGGAGATACCGAGTTCTTCTGCTGCCGCGCGGCGTTTTCCCTGATGTTTCCGAAGCGCTTTTTTGATTAAAACTAATTCTCGTTTTTCCAATGAAAGCGAGTCTTCAACATCGTGAATTTCGTGAAAGCCAACCTCTTCCGTTGGTATATTTTGAGTGGATGGTTTGTAAATTTGTGCGGGTGCAGGCGCAGGCGACACAATTTGTGCAGGTTCTGAATAGAAAGTTGGTGCCAGTGTGTGAAGCTCGTTCTGCAGAAAATCATGCGGCATATTACCTTTGGCTATTTCGGAAATTACTTTTTTCATATCAATAATATCCCGTTTCATATCGAACAAAACGCCGTACAAAATTTCACGCTCGCTCATGCTGTCTATACCTTGTTTTCCGAGCAACACAGGCACACTGCTGTCCACCGTTGGCAGATATTTTTTTAAGGTTTCAGCGGATAATTCGCGATTGGTTTCAACAATAGAGATTTGTTCGGTTATGTTTTTCAGTTGTCGGACATTGCCTTTCCACGAATAATTTATCAACTCTTCTTTTCCGTCCGGAGTCAGTTGTAATGCCGGCATTTTGTACTTTTCGCTCATATCGCCTGCAAATTTTCGGAACAGCAGTACGATATCTTCTTTGCGTTGCCGGAGTGGTGGAACATGAATGGAAATCGTATTCAAACGATAGTACAAGTCTTCGCGAAATATGCCGCGAGAAATCGCTGTCGGAATATCTACATTTGTTGCAGCCACTACACGAACGTTGGTTTTTTGAGCTTTGGAAGACCCAACTTTGATGAATTCTCCGGTTTCTAAAACACGTAGTAATCGAACCTGTGTGCTCAAAGGCAGTTCGGCAACTTCATCCATAAAAATCGTTCCGCCGTCGGCCATTTCAAAGTAGCCTTTTCGCGCTTCTTTGGCATCTGTAAACGAACCTTTTTCGTGTCCGAAAAGTTCGGAATCAATCGTTCCTTCAGGAATTGCACCGCAGTTGATTGCAATATATTGTCCGTGTTTTCGAGGACTGAGTTGATGAATAATTTTCGGGAAAAATTCTTTACCAACTCCCGATTCGCCCATAACCAAAACACTCAAATCTGTTGCTGCCACTTGACAAGCCACTTCAATAGCACGATCCATTTCCGCATTCACGGTAACTATACCCAGACGTTGTTTGATGGTTCCTATTTCCATGTTGCAAAGATACGAATTTTTTTGTATCTTTGCAAAAAAAAAATATCCCATGGCTAAAAAACTTCTCATCACAGGTGCCGGTGGTCAAATTGGTTCAGAGCTAACCTTGGCATTTCGAAAAATTTATGGTAACGAAAATGTCGTTGCAACAGACCTCAATCCCGTATTCAGTGCGGAAATCACAGAAGGCGGGCCAACCGACCGACTTGATGTTCTCGACCGAACAAAATTGGAAACGTTGATTGACAAATACCAAATCGACGGTATTATACATTTGGCGGCACTGCTGTCGGCTGTCGGCGAGAAAAATCCGCAGTTGGCTTGGGATGTAAACATCAACGGAACGATGAATGTTTTAGAAGTTTCGCGTGAAAAAGGAATTAAACGCATTCTTATTCCAAGTTCTATCGCTGTTTTTGGCCCAACTACTCCCATTGAAAACACACCGCAAGACACCATTCTGCAGCCTTCAACCATGTACGGTGTAACCAAAGTTGCCGGTGAATTGCTTGGTGACTACTACGTTCAAAAATACGGTATGGATGTTCGAGGTTTGCGATATCCCGGTATTATCAGCCACGAAACGCTTCCCGGCGGCGGAACAACCGACTACGCCGTCGCAATTTTTTACGACGCTGTAAAACATGGAAAATACGAATGTTTCTTGAAAGAAGATACAAAATTACCTATGATGTATATGCCCGACTGCTTGAAAGCAACAACAGATTTATTTGCGGCAGATTTTGACAAACTCAAACATCATGCGGGTTTCAATGTCGGTGCTTTCAGCATTACACCAAAAGAATTGACTGAATCCATAAAAAAATTCATACCGAATTTTGAGATTACTTACAAACCGGATTTTCGTCAAGCCATTGCCGATTCTTGGCCCAACAGTATTGATGATTCTGCTGCTCGTGAGGAGTGGGGCTGGAAACCGCAATACGATTTAGATGCTATGACAGAGGATATGCTTCATGCAATTGGTGAAAAACACAAAAAGGGGCTAATATAATCTTGTGTTTTTCTCGGATTTTTATGCCGGTGGTTCGCTTAGCACATCATAAAACATCTCCATCAATTCTTGACGAAAACGTTGTTCTCTCATTCTTGGATTGGCGACTGAAGGATTTACACGATTTGAAAGAAAAATAAAAACGATTTGATTTTCCGGATCTGCCCATGCGATGGTGCCTGTAAAACCGGTGTGTCCGAAACTTCTCGGAGATGCAGACGGTGCGGCAAGACATCTATCTCGATCGTCTATACGTGCCTTGTCGAAACCGGCACCTCGATGATTGCCTCTGATGATGCGCTGTGTAAATAAATCAACCGTTTGTTCGGAAATATACCGTTTTCCGGCAAATTCGCCGCCATTCAAAAGCATCTGCATAATTACAAATAAATCTTCTGCATTTGAAAATAAACCTGCCGAACCTCCTACCCCGCCAAGCATTGCAACGGTCGGATCATGAACAAATCCATGCACCAACTGCCCTCGAAAAACGCTGTCGTATTCGGTCGGTATAATTTGCGAAAGCGGAAATCTTTCTGTAGGGCGAAATGCTGTATGTCTTAATCCGAGTGGACGAAAAAAGTACTCTTCTACGTATTCGTCCAAAGGTTTTCCGCTCAATGCGTAAACCAATTCTCCCATGAGAAAAAAACCTAAATCACTATATCTGAATTCCCGCCTGCTTAATAGCGGACTGGTAATAACATTTCGACGAACGCTGTCTAACGCTGCTGTTGACGTATAAAATCCGTTTGCAACTTGTATGGAAAACACTCCGCAACGCTCCGTGCTGAACAACGTATCCTGCCTGTGAGTCACAACAGATGGCCGCAAGCGGGCTTGATGTGCCAACACTTGACGAATCGTCATGCTCGACTTGTTAGTATTCCGTAGAAACGGCAAATGTCTCGAAAGCCTGTCGTCCAACTTGAATCTTCCTTCATCGTACAGCTTCATCAAAGCGATCGTAGTTGCTGCAATTTTGCTTATGGATGCCGCATCGTAAATATCGGTCAATCTTACCGGAGTTGTGTCTTCATAAGTGTGAGTGCCGAAAGCCTTGTGAAAAATGATTTCTCCGTTTTGTGCAACTAAAACTTGACATCCGGGGAAAACCGAATCGGCGATTGCCTGCAATATTCGCTCGTTAATTGCGATAAAACGGGGATCATCCGAAACTTCTTTCGGCATTCCGTTAAAAACCGTCGTTAGTTCTTTTTTTTTAACGGCATTCCGGAAAAAAGTGGGTATCGCTCGGAAGCGGTAACCGGCAATCTTCCCCTTAAATCACTGTTTCCGAAAATACCATGTGCTGCAACTTCCATAGCCTCCTGCTGATATTGATAGCCGATTATCAAGCCTTCAACCGACAAATTTTGCGGAAACGAACTCAATACATAAGGACTTGCAAATATCGTTAAAACCATTGGTACATCAAGGGCAGAGAGTCGTTCAATCAAACGAATAGCTTGTTGAGTTACGCCATAGTTTCGTGCGGCGTGCATGCTGGTATTTGTGATTGAAACAATCAATAAATCGTAGTCAGAAAATTGCTGAACAACGCTATTTATCCGCCGTTCCTCAAAATTATGAGCAAGATTTAGAGTTGTTCCATTAGAAATATAACCCGACACTAAACGTTGAAATAAGTTCGGATTTGTATTTCCAATGTTGATATTGGCTACACGCTTGTATTTTTCAGGATTTATCGGCAAGATGTTGTTTTCATTTTCCAAAACCGTGATCGCATCTGCATAAATACGCTTGATTAAATCCGTAAATCTCGGATCATTCAGGTCTTGAATTAAATTTTTGGTGCTTATGGCCGGTGCGGAATGCAGAATTCCGAGATCATATTTGGCTTGCAAAACTCTGCGTGCTCTGTCATCAATCAAATCTTCCGAAATTCGTCCTGAACGCACCGCATTTGCAATATGTCGAATCGTTCGTTCGGTATTCATCGGAAGCAGCAAAACATCATTTCCGGCTATCAAAGCACGTAGTTCCATTTCGCCGTCGGGCAGTCCGAATTTCGTAAATCCAACCATTTCTAAACCATCGGTAAAAATCAAACCTTCGAAACCGAGTTGCCGTCTCAAAAGTGTGTCCACAATCGCCTTTGAAACCGTCGAAGGATAGCGAGAGCCGTCCATTGCCGGAATGTTCAAATGTGCAACCATCACACTTTGTACGCCATTTCGAATCAACATTTTGAACGGAAATAAATCAATGGAATCAATCCGTTCGAACGAATGTGTGATAGTCGGCAAAGCGTAATGCGAATCCAAATATGTGTCGCCGTGTCCGGGAAAGTGTTTAGCAGAGGCCATTACGCCACGAGATTGCATGCCCAACATGTAAGCAATGCCCTTATTCGCAACATTGACGCGGCATTCGCCAAATGCACGTGTGTTGATGACCGGATTTTGCGGATTGGAATTTACATCGACAACCGGCGCAAAATTCACGTGAATGCCAAGTCTATTGCACTGTTCACCTATCAATTGACCCATTTCAAAAATCAAATGATCGTTTTGTACCGCACCCAACGTTTGCTTGCGAGGAAATCTCGGAACACTATCCAATCGCATCGAAACGCCCCATTCGCCGTCAATACTAATCATCAGTGGAATTCTCGAAACAGACTGAAATAAATTGTTTGCATGAACCAGTCCGTGCGGTGTTCCTCTGAAAAAACACACACCACCGATATTGTGCCGTCTGATTTTTTCTGCAATGCGTTGAAAATACGCCGGACTGCCTTGTGCATCGGAGCGAATGGTGATTAATTGTCCGATCTTTTCTTCCAAAGTCAGCGATTGTAAAACTTGCTCAACAGCAGGATTAGCCTTAATTTGCGGAAACAAAAACGCAACAAAGCATCCAATCAAAATATATCTTTTTTGCATGATTTTCGTAAAATTTTGTACAAATATACGATTTTTTTTCGTATCTTTGCAAAATACAACGTTCAATCGCACATGAAAATTTCCGAAATTGCGAAATGCATCGAAACTATCGCTCCGCTGAATATTCAGGAAAGTTGGGATAATTGCGGGCTTTTGGTGGGTCATCCGGATGATGACGTGAGTAAAATTTTATTGTGCTTGGATATTACAGAAGATGTTCTACAAGAGGCTATTTCCGAAAAATGTGATTTGATTATCTCGCATCACCCGATGATTTTCTTCGGTTTGAAAAAAATTTACACAAACAGCCTCGTTTACAAAGCCATTCAAAACAAAATTGCCGTTTACTGTGCACACACAAATATAGATTCTGCACATTTTGGCGTAAGCACGATTTTGGGCGAAAAACTCGGATTAAAAAATCTCCGTGCTTTGAAAAAAAATGCTGTAGACGAAAATTATGGAATGGGTGTTGTAGGCGAATTTGAAACCGCTTTAAGCGAGCTAGTTTTTTTGGATTTAGTAAAAAAAACATGTCAAATTCCGTTTGTAAAACACTCGAGGTTGTCAGGAAAACCAATAAAAACTGTGGCTTTGTGCGGTGGCGGCGGCTCAGAATTAAGAGAAGATGCAATCGCCCAAAATGCTGACACATACGTTAGTTCAGATTTCAAACATTTTGAATATCACACAATAAATACGCCGCTTTTACTAGTAGATGCCGGACATTTTGAAACTGAACAATTCGCTGTTGATATTTTATATTCGGAAATTTCCAAAAATTTCCCTAACCTTGTAATCGTGAAAACAAAAACAAATAATAATCCGGTATTCTACCGATAAAATAAATGGTTATGTCAGCAAAAACAAAACCAAAAAAGGCTACGGCAAAGAAAGCCCCTGTAAAAAAAGTGGTTGCAAAAAAGCCTGTTGCTAAAGCAGCAAAAAAAGCAGTTAAATCCGCTCCAAAAAAGGTTGTAAAACCTGCTCCAAAAAAAGCAACTCCGGTAAAAAAAGCAACAGCAAAACCTGCTGCTAAGAAAACAACTAAGCCCATTGCGAAAAAAACTCCTGTGAAAAAGGTTGCTCCAAAAAAAATTGCAGTAAAAAAAGTAGCGGCAAAAGTAAAACCTGCTCCAAAAAAAGTAGTTGCGAAAAAAGCTCCTGTGAAAAAGGTAGTTCCAAAAAAAGTTACAACAAAGAAAACCGTTGCAAAAGCAAAGCCTCAACCTAAAAAAACTGTTAAGCCTGCTCCAAAAAAAGCTGTAAAGCCCATTGTCAAAAAAACTCCGGTAAAAAAAACAACAGCAAAACCTGTCGTTAAGAAAACAACTAAGCCCATTGCGAAAAAAGTTGCCGCAAAAAAAACCACTGTCAAAAAAACTGTTGTTAAGGCAAAACCTCAACCAAAAAAAGTTGTAAAGTCTGTTCCAAAAAAGGTGATCAAACCTGTGGAGAAAAAGGCAGCGGCAAAACCTATTGCAAAAAAAACAGAAAAACCAAAAATAACCAACGCATTTAATTTTACGACCGAATTAGATTTTAACCTTATGAAAGAAACCATCGAAAAAGCCAAAGCCTCTATTTCAAACGCCAGTATGGACACCGGGGACTACAGCATCGAACAAAAACTGACCGCATTGTATTCATTGCAACTCATCGACTCTCAAATCGACAAAATTTGTATCATTCGCGGAGAATTGCCTCTTGAGGTACAAGACCTTGAAGATGAAGTTGCCGGTTTGGAAACACGTTTGAACAGATTTCAAGGAGAGATTGAAGAACTCGAACAACAAGTTGTTGATCGAAAAGCTGCAATTTTAGAGGCTCGAGACGCAATCAAAAAATACGAGGCGCAACAAAGTAAAGTTCGTAATAATCGTGAATATGAATCTCTAAACAAGGAAATTGAGTTCCAAAGTCTGGAAATTCAGCTTCAAGACAAACGCATCAAAGAAGCGAACTGGCAGCTCGAACAAAAGAAAGCCGACCTTGAAACTGTTAAAGAAACATTTGAAGAACGCACGCAGGATTTAGCTGCCAAAAAAGCCGAATTGAACGAAATTATTGCAGAAACCGAAATCGAAGAAAAGGAATTATTGAAAGTCTCTGACGAGCACAAGAAAAAAGTAGAGCAACGTTTGATTGCTTCTTACGACAAAATTCGTCACAATGCACGCAACGGATTAGCGGTTGTGGTTGTTGAGCGTGATGCTTGCGGCGGTTGTTTCAATAAGATTCCTCCACAACGTCAGGCAGAAATCAAATTGCACAAAAAGATTTTGGTTTGTGAACATTGCGGACGGATTTTGGTTGACGAAGGTATCCGCAAAGCTGTTGTTGGAGAATAAAAAAAGGTCGTTTCGGCTCCGCTCAACGACCGGCTTCGGTGACTGGCAGAGTCGAAGTCACATCAAATATTTTTTCAACGCCTCAATATCCCGGCGATCGCGTTTGGTCGGGCGTCCAATGCCTCTGTCGCGTTTTTCGTAATTCGTCTGACGAACCAATTTGGCTTGCTCAATAACATCTTGAGGTGTCAAGTCTTCCATATATTCCGATACTTTCGGAGCACCGACACGATTGTTGAGTAACTCTAAAACCTTGATTTTTTTAACTAATCCGGGTGTTGCAACTTCAATAATATCGCCAACTTTTAGTTCACGAGAGGCTTTCACGGACATTCCATTGAGTTTAATTTTTCCGCCACGACAAGCATCACCTGCCATCGTTCGAGTTTTATATTGGCGAACCGCCCAAAGATATTTATCAATGCGAACCATAAGTGTTTTGTATGGATTTGGTCAAAACATCGTAAATCTCGGTGGCTTCGACAAGCTCAGCCACCGGAACTACGGACGCTGAGCCTGCCGAAGCGCCCGAGCTACGCAGTATTTCCCGATGTTTTTCCAATGTTTTCAAATCATTTCGAATGGCAGGACCCGTTTGAACATTTTTTGGAGAGTGGTTTTCTATTTTCTGAACAGTCTGATAAATCAGCGGTTTCAGCAAATCGAAAGAAAGATTTTTTTCGTTCAATAATTCTTCGGAGATCGTCCATAAATGATTGGTGAAATTGCAGGCAAACACGGCTGAAAGATGAAATTGCAGGCGTTTTTCGGCATCTACGACTTGTACGTTGTTGCTGATTTTTTTTGCGATTTCGTGTAGAGACGCAATGTATTGCGTCTCTACGTCATTATATTCAATTAAAATCGGAACATTTTTCCAATCCACCTCAACATCTTTTGAAAACGTTTGAAGCGGATAAAACACCCCGCCTTTCGCTAAATTTACACTTCCGGAAGTGTGTGCAAAAGGTTTGTTTTCCGGGATTAATTTTGCTACTTCCTCAATAGAATCATCGCTCACGGCAATAAAATACAGGTCTGCATTGCGCAAGCTTTCGCCGCGTTTCCAAAGTTGCAAAACGCTGTACTCCGCATTCAGCAAAGCCTCAGAGAGGTGCGTTGCTACATTTCCGTTTCCGAGAATAACAATGTTCAAAGTCACAAGTTTTTTGCAAAGATACGAAAAATGTTTAAATTATGTTGCATCGGCACGGACGAGGACGTCCGCGCCAGCGACTTAAAAATGCAACTGCTATTGTCCGATAATGTTTTCAACCTGTTCGTAAAAATTTCCAACGTTTCCTCCCATGTGACGCAACAAAACCGTTCCGTCAGGCGAGACAAGAAACAAGGTTGGAAACCCACCTACATCGTATTTTTCGTGAACAGCCGATACACTATCGTTAAAAACATTTATCCACGGCAATTCCAAACGCTTAACCTCTGATCGCCAAGATTCAACATCTCTTTCACGAGTTGCCACACCAACAATATCTATGTTGTGCTGATGTTGTTGGTAAAATTCCTTCATTCGCGGAATACCTCTGATACAAGGCACACACCACGTTCCCCAAAAATACACAAGAGTATATCTACCTCGAAGCGATGAAAACGTAAATGGGTTGTCATTCACATCATTCAACGTAAAATCGGGAGCTTTATCACCCACAGCAACACTTCGAGTGCCTCGTCCACCAAGCGTATTTTCAAGTACCATCGAAAGCATACTTGCATTAAGAGCGAATGTTACAAACCGCCCTTCGGAATCAACAAGAATTTGTGTAGGCCAAAATCCTATGCCATATTTTGTAGTAACATCATCCGCCTCGTCAATAACGTTTATCCACGGCAGTTCAAAACGTTCAACAACAGTCTGACGCCAAACTTCAGCCGACCTCTCGCGAGATGCAACACCGACAAAATGAACAAGCCCTTTGTAGGTTTCGTAAACTTCTTTCAACTGGGGCATGCCTGCGATACAAGGTCCACACCACGTTCCCCAAAAACTTAAAACTACATATTGACCTCGAAGTGATGAAAGCGTAAACGGGTTTCCATCTACATCGTTTAGCGTAAAATCGGGGACTTTTTCACCGACCTCAAAGGGAAAGAGGCTTGTCAGGCTTGCTGGCATTTGACCACCGGTTCCTGCGACACGATGTTCACGCACAGTAATAGGTTCTCCGGATTCGCCTCTCGCAACAATAGGCTCACCGCCAGGTCCACGCCTTACAACAATAGGCCCACTAACATCAGGACTTATAACAATAGGTTCACCTGACCCGACTTCTCCTCTCGCCACTTGTTGCTCTTCTGTAAAAGGTACAACCTCGATATACATTATAAGCTCTTTAGGTGGAAGGATGTCGCCGAATATTTCTATCAAACTATCTCTTTTTTCCTCGGAAATTCCCATGTGTATACGAGGTGCACCTCCGAGATCATTTAGTCTGAGTTGGCCCATCTGCTCCATTGGAATAATTCGGCCTTGCACAATTGCTACACGTTCGGGATTTCCTGCAGCGGGTCTTTGTCCGTACGAAAAATACACGGAACAAAGCAATAGAAATACAATAAGTTTTTTCATGATTTTTTTTAGTTTTAGAATTTCGACCACCACAAATATACAACTATTTTTTTAGTTATGCAACTAAATTTTTAGTTATATAACTAATCTTTTAGTTGTAAATAGCATTTTCATTTGAGTATCATATTATTGCAAAAAAGCAAAAAATGAAAAACAATCTCAATTATTTTTCGTATCTTTGCAAAAAAACAAAGCACATGATAACCCAACAACTCCTAAATCCGAAAAGCATTGCCGTAATCGGCGCGTCCAACGATGTATCCAAACCCGGCGGAAAAATTTTGAAAAACATTATTGACGGAAATTTTGCCGGACAACTTTATGTTGTAAATCCCAAAGAAACCGAGATACAAGGCATTTCTTGTTTTTCAAAAGTTGAGGATTTACCGGAAACCGATTTGGCGATTTTAGCCATCGCCGCAAAATTTTGTCCACAAACGGTTGAAGTTTTAACCAAACAAAAAAACACCAAAGGCATCATTATTCTTTCTGCCGGATTTAGCGAAGAATCTGAAGAAGGCAAGGTTTTGGAAGACCAAATCGTGGCGATGTGCAACGAAGCGAAATGTTCGTTGATTGGTCCAAATTGTGTGGGGATTCTAACACCAAATCATCACAGTATTTTTACGTTGCCGATTCCGAAATTGGATCCGAAAGGTTGTGATTTTATTTCCGGTTCGGGCGCAACTGCTGTATTCATCATGGAAGCAGGAATTCCGAACGGATTAAAATTTGCCAATGTGTTTTCCGTAGGAAATTCAGCACAGCTCGGTGTTGAAGAGATCTTGGAAAACCTTGATGAATCTTACGATCCTGAAACTTCGGCTCCTGTAAAATTATTGTATGTCGAAACGATTAACAATCCGGAAAAACTTCTAAAGGCAGCGCGTTCGTTAATCGAAAAAGGCTGTAAAATTGCAGCTGTAAAATCAGGCACATCCGATGCCGGAAGTCGTGCCGCAACTTCGCACACCGGTGCGTTAGCAAACTCTGATGTGGCGGTTGATGCGTTGTTCAAAAAAGCAGGAATCGTGCGTTGTTACGGTCGTCAGGATTTGATTTCGGTGGCTTCAATTTTTCAAAATAACGAATTGAACGGTAAAAAAATCGCTGTGATTACGCATGCCGGCGGTCCGGCTGTGATGCTCACGGATGCCTTGTCCAAAGCGGGTTTGGAAGTTCCGCACATCGAAGGCGAAAAAGCAGACGAACTTTTGACCAAACTTTTTCCGGGTTCGTCGGTTGCAAATCCAATCGATTTTTTAGCAACGGGAACAGCCCAACAATTAGGTGATATCATTGATTATTGCGAAAACTATTTCGATGTTGATGCCATGGTTGTAATCTTTGGAACTCCGGGACTTTCCAGAATTTTCGACGTTTACAAATTGCTCGACGAAAAAATGAAAACTTGCAAAAAACCAATCTATCCAATTTTGCCTTCAACTCTCACGGCAAAAGAAGAAGTAGAGGAATTTTTGAACAAAGGAAATGTGAATTTCCCCGATGAAGTTGTGTTTGGAACTGCTTTGGGACGTGTATTCTTCACGCCAAAACCTTCCGAATCGAAAGATGATTTGAGCAAAGTAGATACAAAAACCATTCGCAAAATTATTGACGAATGTTCGGACGGCTATATTGAGCCTGAAAAAATTCAGGCATTGCTTGATGCTTGCAACATTCCGAGAGCAGGCGAAGCGGTTGTTACAACGAAAGAAGACGCAATTAAAGAAGCGAAAAACTTAGGTTTTCCAGTTGTAATGAAAGTCGTCGGACCCGTTCATAAATCTGATGTTGGAGGTGTTGTTCTCAATGTAAAAGACGAAGAAACCGTTGCCAAAGAATTCGAGCGCATGATTCAAATCAAAGATACGACAGCAATTTTGATGCAGCCGATGTTATCGGGAATTGAATTGTTTGCAGGAGTAAAATATGAAGACAATTTCGGGCATCTCATTCTTTGCGGATTGGGCGGAATTTTTATCGAGGTCTTGAAAGATGTACAAAGCGGTTTGGCTCCGTTAACTGCTGAAGACGGCAAAACAATGATTGAAAAATTGAACGGTTACGAAATTTTGCACGGCGTTCGCGGTCAAGCCGGAATTCCGATTGACCAATTTGCAGAAGTAGTCGCAGGTTTGTCGAGATTGGTTGCCGTTGCACCGGAAATCAAAGAACTTGACTTGAATCCGCTTTTGGCTTCGCCTCAAAAAGTTGTGGCTGTAGATGCTCGAATTCGGATTGAAAAATAATTCTCGACCTCAACAAATTATTTCATCACAACAACGGTGATTCCGTCACCACCACGTTCGATGTGTTCATAATTGAAGCGTTCGACCTCTTTGTTGAGTTCAAGAATATCGCGAACGATTCGACGAAGCACGCCATCGCCACGCCCGTGCAGGATTTGCAGGTGTTTTTCGCTGAACAAAACGGCATCGTCTAAAAATTTTAAAGTTGCGTTTGTCGCATCCTCCGCATTCAATCCACGCAAGTCTAAATTTGGGCTGAATTTGGATTTTCGTATGTTGATGTCGCTTAAAATACTGCCGAATCTGTTTTTCTTTTTGGGAGTTCCGCCGTTCAGCGCATCTTGTAATTGTTGCAATTTTTGTTCGAACGAAATTTCGTCGGGGTTGTTGGGCGTATGCAATACGCCCCTACGAGTGTCTTTTTCACGTTTTTCACCCTTCGCCTTTCGCCTTTCACCTTTCGCTGTGTCAGCAACGATGCCTTTCATTTTTTCCATTTCACTGCGAACGGCTTGCGTGGCAGTCTTTTCCGCTTGGGATTCTTTGATTTCGCGAATAGTTTTTTCGACTAATTTATTCGCATCGTCAAGAATTTTTTT
>WQWA01000001.1 GCA_009785505.1 Bacteroidales bacterium | reverse complement strand
GAAACTTCCATCATCACGTTCATACCGCCTCTAAGGTCGAGACCGAGATTGATTTCGCGTTCTTTGACCTCTCTGAATGTGTATTGACGAATTCCGATGTTGAACACAACTTGATTTGCCATAGAATCCAAATAGAATTGGCGTCTAACTTCAACTAAAGAATCGAAAATAAAACGTTCACGAACGGCATCGCCTGCTGCGAGTGTGCGTGCTTCGGCTTGAACAGCCGAAGAAGTGGCAAAGGCTTCAGCCCTGTTTTCTACATTTCGTGTAACAACTGTGAACGACAATTGAAACACACAAATCAAAGCAAAAATGATTGCAAAAACCTTGATAGCTCCTTTATTTTGCATGGTAATAGTGGTTTATTTGTTTATTTTTAGCCTGCAAAGATACAAAAAAAAATTGATTTGGGCAAGTTTTTCGACTAATTCTGTATTTTTGGCCCGTATGCAAGGTCTCCGGCGTCTCCTAATCCGGGAATGATGTAAGATTGCGGCGACAGTTTTTCGTCAACATCTCCAACCCAAATGGTGATATCATCGGACGGGATATTTTGTTGTAAAAAATCAATGGCTTTTTGATGGGCAACAACGGTTACGATATGTGTATGCCGGGGTTTTCCGAGCGCACAAAGGGCTTGATACGAAGCCAGCATTGAGGCACCTGTTGCCAACATCGGATCGCATAAAATCATTTCTCTATTTTCGATTTCAGGTGTTGCCACATAGTCCATTCGAATCATGATTTCGCCGGATTCTTCATGTTTTCGGTATGCCGAAATAAAGCCGTTGTCAGCCTGATCAAAATAGCTCAAAAGTCCTTCATGCAATGGTACTCCGGCTCTGAGAATTGAGCAGATCACAGGTTGTTCGGCAAGCAAATTCATGGTTTTTGTTCCGAGCGGAGTTTTAACTTTACTCTCTTGATAATTCATGATTTTGCTGATTTCGTAAGCAAAAATTTCGCCCATGCGTTGCAGGTTTTTTCTGAAACGCATGCGATCTTTTTGAGTGGTTTCATCACGAAGTTCGCTGAAGAATTGATTGAAAATTGTGTTTGTGTTTCCGAGATTGTGTATCATAAAGTTGAAATTTATCTGACAATGACCAAATAGTTGTGCTTTTTTCCTTTCTGCACTAATATATATTTTCCGTTCAAACAAAACTCAGGTGTGACAACTGTTTGCTCGTTCACTTTTTCTTTGTTGATTGCAACGCCGTTTTCTTTCAAGGCGCGTCTTGCTTCACCTTTGCTGGCGTAAATTTGCGTTTTTTCGGCTAAAAAATCTACGACAGAAATAGAAGTGATATCCGATTTTGAAATCTCAAATTGCTCAACTCCGGAAAATACATCTAAAAACGTTTGTTCGTCCAAGTTTGAAAGCATTTCTTTGGTTGCTTTTCCAAACAAAATTTCGGTGGCTTCGACGGCTTTTTCAAAAGCTTCTTCGCCGTGAACTCGAATGGTCATGTCTTTGGCGAGTGCTTTCTGCAAGGTGCGTAAATGCGGTGCTTTTGTGTGTTCAGAAATCAGGGTTTCGACTTCTTCTTTTGAAAACATCGTGAAAATTTTGATGTATTTTTCCGAATCCGTATCCGAACAATTCAACCAAAACTGGTAAAAATGATAGGGCGAAGTTCTTTGAGCATCGAGCCAAATGTTTCCGCTTTCGGTTTTTCCAAATTTTCCGCCGTCAGCTTTTGTGATGAGTGGACAAACCAACGCAAATGCCTCTCCGCCGACCTTTCGGCGAATAAGTTCCGTTCCCGTTGTGATATTTCCCCACTGATCGCTTCCGCCCATTTGCAATTTGCAATTTTTATTTTGATAGAGCCACAAATAATCGTAACCTTGCACCAACTGATAGGTAAATTCGGTAAACGACATGCCTTCGCTTTCGCCCGAAAAGCGTTTTTTTACGCTGTCTTTCGCCATCATGTAGTTTACGGTAATGTGTTTGCCGATGTCTCGAATGAAATTCAAAAACGTGTAGTCTTTCATCCAATCGTAGTTGTTCACCATTTCTGCAGAAGTCGGTTTTCCGCTGTCAAAATCCAAAAAACTGCGAAGTTGGTTTTTGATGCATTCCATGTTGTGACGAATGGTTTCTTCACTGAGCATATTTCGTTCTGAGGATTTTCCGGAAGGATCGCCGATCATACCGGTTGCTCCGCCAACCAAAGCAAGCGGTTTATGTCCGCAATTTTGAAAATGTTTGAGCATCATGACACCGACCAAATGTCCAATGTGCAGCGAATCTGCGGTTGGGTCGATACCCACGTATGCGGTGGTTAATTCTTTGTTGGTTTGCTCTTCGGTTCCTGGCGAGATTTCCTGAATCATGCCCCGCCATTTCAGTTCGTCAATAAAATTCATAAATGAGATTTTCTGCAAAGTTACGAAAATTTTCTGTAAAAATCAAAAATCAAGCCCAAACGAGAGATGCCAAATTCGGCGATGAAACTGTCCATTTTCGAAGCCGTTTGCACGATCAAGCCGGATAAAATAACCGGCCAAAGATGTTCTTATTCCCCAACCTACTCCTGCTACAAACGGCGAAAGGTCTCTTTGCACAATGATGGTCAAATCCCCGCCATCGTTAATTTCTCTTTGAAAAATGAGATTGTCCCGATTCCACGGATTCATGCCGACCCAAGCCGATCCGGCATCGACAAAACCTATCAACTGCAGACTTTGCAGCCATTGTCCGCCGATTGGTCTTGCAAATAAAGTTTGCATAATAGGCAATCTGAATTCGGTGCTTGCTACAACAAATGTGTTTCCATTTCTGATGTTTTGATGAAAACCCCTCATGCTGGTTGCCAATGTTTGAAAAGCATAATTTTGACTTTGATCCACGGGGATATCCCTATTAAATTGTATAAAACGCCAATTTGCCAAAATTCCATTATCCACACCTCCCATATAGTAGATCAGTTTTCGTTGTCCGAACGAAGTGCTTCCGGCCACTCGATTTGCCCAAATAAATGTTCTAAAAATCCGCGTATAGTGGCGATAATCGGCACCAACGACAAACATTGCTGTTTCTCTTTCAGTCAAACTTTGGTAGTATTCAAAAAACAGTTTTGAACGTGCTCCGAGCGGTAAATTTCGCCCGAGCATTCGGGTACGGTCATAAATGATTTCGCCTCGTAAACCGCCCCAAAGACTCCAACCAAAATCTCTACCGAAAAACTGCTCGTCCTGTGTCAAACTGAAATAATCGGCAGCACGAACATAAAAATTGTCGGCACGCCCAATCACAGAACCTCTCAGCATCAGAACCTCCGAAAGCGGGTGGCTCAGAATAAAATAAGCGTTGTGCGAAACCTGTCGAAGCGTGTGTCCGAACGTTCCTGATTGACTCATGGCTTGCCGATGAAACACGTATTGGCGAGCGGTTCGGCGTTCAAGATTTTCATAACTGAGCAAAAATTCATTGCCTCGCAAGTCGAACGAAAGCCTGAAGCCAGCGGTAAGTCGATGATTTTCCATTAAATCCGTGGCTCTGATTTTCAAAAATCCAGTTGCTCCGGGATTGAGAAAAATTGGACTTGACCCGCCTGTAAACGCCTGATAAGAACTGTTCAAAAAATTAAATCCGACTTGTGTTGTGGTTTCGTTAATGAAAAACTCCACATTATAATTTCGCTGTTGCGGATTTATCGTTAGTCGAGGGGTGTCGGCAACAGCATCTTCAAAGCCCAGCAATCGAGTTAAACGTTCGCGCAGTTCGTCACGAACTGAATCCTTGAAATTTTCGGAAATCGCCATCGGAACGGTATCCTGTAGGGGTCGAAAATCTTCGACCCCTACAAGGGTATCATATTCAAAAATGGTATCCTGTTGTAGAGACGCAATGCATTGCGTCTCTACGGAGGTAAAATTTTCTATCAAAACCCTGTCTACCATTTGGTCTATCATATCTCGTGTTGTAGGCTGTCGCAAACGTCGTCTGCCTGCGTGCTGCAATTCATCAATCTGTTCCAGCGAATCGGCAATTTGCAGTTCTTCCAAGCGCTGTCGGCGTCTTTCTATTTGAGCTGCACGGAATCGTGTTTTGGGTGGATTAGTGGTTTCCAACATTTGTGAAGGCTCGGCTTCTCGCAAAATCAAGCGATTTCGATTATTGTAAGTGATGAGCTCCGCAAGTTCTTGCATGATGGGATTTACATCGTGCTCGTTGATATTTCGACCGGAGTTGGTAACCGTTCGAAAATCGGTTACATGCCGCCAATGAATAATAGTGTCAATACTTGCAATCACACTGTCAATAATGCCGATTGCACGGTTTCTTACACCGCTTTCGTCGGTCAAAAATGCAAAAACACCGGCTTCATACTTCACCGGATTTGAAAAATCCACAAGCGAATCATTTGTAACTCGCAGCAAAGTTGTGCTTGGCCTTTCCAAATCGTAAATAAACAAATCGTGATTTGGGTTCAATCTCGGAGCTCTCGAATAGCGCTGATTTCGTATCAGCGTGTCATGAGGACGATTTGAACTAAAAATAATCTGCGTTCCGTTTCTCAAGAAACGAGGATTTGCATCATCATAAATATCACGCGTAAGCTGTGTCAGCACACGCGTCCCCATATTAAAGTGAAAAATATCGGATTGTCCGTTTTGAACGCCGGCAAGAGCTAAAAGCCGCCCGTGAGGAGCAAAATCCATCGAAAGAATTTTCTCCAAAGCTTCCATGTTTATCCAGTCGGACTCTCGTGTATTTACGTTGTAAAGATACAGCGCTGTTTGCCCCCGCCGTTCAGCGGCAATCGCCAAAATCTCGCCGTTTGGATGCCAGGCCAAAGCGGGATAAGAATAATCGGGGCGATCATTAATTGCATGACCGATACGCATGACAATCCGTCGTCGTCCGGTTTCCAAATTTCTGACATGCACACGCGCACGACCCAACTCGTTGGAAATATAAGCCACGTGGCTTCCGTCGGGACTTATTCTAAACTGATAATGTTGTCGGTCTCTTTGCCTCACCCTCCGAAGTGAATTTTCTATGTCGGGATCTTCTGTTTCTCCGAGAAATTGAGTATCTTCCAAATAAAAATTCTGCCAATCCCGCATGAGTTGTCGGAAATTTTTGTTGAGAACATGCCTCAACCCCGCTTCTACTCTTCGTTGCGATGCCGTTATGCGTAAAATTCGCAAAACAGTGCCGTCTCCATACGTTTCGGCAATGTAGCGAAACAGAGAGTGCCCTGCCAGTTTTGCATCTTCACCTTCCAAAGCGGCAATGAAACGAAACCTTCGCGAAAGCATGGCGTCGCGCATCATATCATCAAGATCTACGCACCAAGGTCTCGAAAGATAAGAGGTCATGCCGTATAAAAACCAATCGGGAACGTTCAGTTGTGTATTATTTCTCACCTGCGATGCTAATGTTGTACCAAAAAGCACTTGACGAATTAAAATTTCCGTAATTCCCTCTCGAATTTGGCGCTCGAAATCCACATAATCGCCGTGAAAAAACAGAAAAACCCTGTTGCCGTTGATTCGAGTAACACCGCCGGTGTTCGCAGTTTCGACATCCAGAAATCCGATATTGCTTTGTCTGTAATCGGTCAGTCGATTGAAAATGATGAACTGCATTTTGTCGGCAACAGGTTCGCCCACACGCTGTTCGATTTCTTGTAAATAATTCTGCACGAACGAAGCGGTGTAAAGCGCCAAATTACGTCCGTTCCGACTAAAATACACATCAAAATTTTCAAAACGAAAAAATGACCAAAAAAACGTTTGATGCTGCACACGCATTCTTCCAAACGTAAGGTCAGATCCCGTATAAAACTGCGCCGTTCCCTCCAAGGAGAGGCAAACAAAAACTAATATGAATACAAATCGTTTCAATACAATGCATATTACGCCTTGCAAAGATACGATTTTTTTTGAAAATACACTGCTCTAATTTTTGAAGCACAATAAATTTACCCTCCGAAATAATCCTTAATCCGATCAAAAAAGCCTTTGTTTTTCTTACTGTTTTTCGGATTGGGCTTAAAATTCGGCGAGTTTCGGAGTTTTTCCAACAACTCTTTTTCCTCCTTAGTTATGCTTTGAGGCGTCCAAATATTTACACAAATAATTAGATCGCCGGTTCCATATCCGTTCATTGATGTCAAACCTTTTCCTCGTAAACGCAAGAGTTTTCCGGACTGTGTTCCGGCGTCTATTTTGACACGGACTTTTCCATCAAGTGTAGGTACTTCAACCGATTCGCCCAAAGCGGCTTCGGTGATGCTTACAAATTGATTGTAGTGCAGATTATTTTGAACACGTTCAAACAACGGGTGCTCGATTTCTTCAATCAGCACAATCAAATCACCATTCATACCGCCATGAACTGCCGCATTGCCCTTGCCCGGAATAGAAAGCTGCATACCGTTTTCAACACCGGCAGGAATACGAATAGAGATGACTTCCTCGCCATTTACCACGCCTTGACCGCTGCATTTTTTACACTTGTCTGTGATGATTTTTCCTTCGCCATGACACGTCGGACAAACCGAAGTTTGCTGCATTTGTCCGATAAATGTATTCGTTACACGGGTTACGTGCCCCGAGCCTTTACAGGTTTCGCAGGTTTTATAAGCATTTGGATTTGCAGCTCCTGTTCCGCTGCAGGTATCGCACGCAATTTTTTTACGAACTTTGATTTCTTTCTCAACACCTTTGGCGATTTCTTCCAAAGTGAGTTTTACACGAACACGGAGGTCCGATCCGCGATTGACACGTCTGCGCTGTCTGTGATGTCCACCTCCGAAACCGCTTGTAAAACCGTGAAAACCACCGCCTCCAAATTGTCCGCCAAATGCACCTTCAAAGATATTTCCGAAGTGCGAGAAAATATCTTCCATATTCATGCCGCCCGGCCCGTAGCCAGCGCCGGCACCCATTCCGGCGTGGCCGAATTGATCATACTTGGCTTTCTTTTCAGGCGTAGAAAGTACATCGTAGGCTTCCGCCGCTTCTTTGAATTTTTCTTCCGCTTCTTTATCGCCCGGGTTGCGGTCGGGATGATATTGCAACGCTAATTTTCGATAAGCCTTTTTCATCTCATCGGCAGTAGCGGTTTTGCTCACGCCAAGCACTTCATAGTAGTCTCTTTTTTTTGCCATTTGGTTTTGGGTTCACAGGATTTTACCCTGCGTTATTTACATGCTGCCCAATGGGCAGGCCATTCTTAATTTTCAATTTTTTTATGTTCCGACAATAACTTTTGCGTGGCGGATAACTTTGTCGTTGAGGTAGTATCCACGCTGAATTTCCTCAATAATCGTTCCTTTTTCTTTTTCATCGTTGACCGGCATCTGAGCCACTGCTTCGTGAAGATCGGCATCGAACGAAACGCCTTTGGTTTCCATTGTTTTCAAACCTTTATTTTCCAACGCTGATTTCAATTTTGAATAAATCAGTTCGATTCCGGATTTTGCGGTTTCGTCCAAAATAGCAGGCAAAGCACGGTCAAAATCGTCTAAAATCGGCAAAAGTGACAAAATTACCGATTCGGATGCAAACAAAATTAATTCCGAACGTTCTTTTTGGGCTCGTTTGCGGAAATTATCGAATTCAGAATACAATCTTAAATATTTGTCTCGCTCTTCTTCCAGTTGGGTTGCAAGTTGAACGACAGGATCTGTTTTTTCAGAGGTTTTCGGAGACTTTGGGGTGTCGTAGAGTGGATTTTTGTCTTGGTTGATGTCTGTGGTTTTATCGTTTTTTTTCATGCTTTTCGAGTGCTTTACAATAGGTATATAGCAAAAACCTTTCCAAACCCAAAAAAATGCCAATTTGACACACAACAAAGGCAAAAAACAAAAAAAAACAAAAAAAAAACAAAAAAAATTTGGTCAGTTCAAAAAAAATTCCTAAATTTGCAGTTACTAATTGCAAAATGTAAAGTTAAATACTCAAAATCAAAACCAATTTAATCATGAAAAAAATCTTTGTTTTATTCTCATTGGTAGCCTTCGTCTGTTTCGCTGCCATGCCGACTGTTGCCTTTGCACAAGAGTTTGAAAATTACGAAACAGAACAGGTAGTAAGTTTATTTGTTGATGAGACTATCGAAGCACGGTCTTTTCACCAAGTCTTGAAAGAGCAGTTTATTTTAGGTGGAGTTCCTTGGATGTCGCCGATTCTTCTTCTGCTTGTCATGGGATTGTCTTTGGTTATTGAACGTATCATATATTTGACGATGTCCACAACCAATACTCGAAATTTATTGAAAAAAGTTGAAGATGCTTTGGCAAACGGCGGTGTAGAAGAAGCGAAAGAATTGTGCCGCAACACACGTGGTCCGGTAGCTTTGATTTTCTATCAGGGTTTGGATCATATTAGTGAGGGTATCGAAGGTGTTGAAAAATCTATCGTTTCGCTTGGTGCGATTGCCACGGCTCGTTTAGAAAAAAACATGACTTGGATTTCGTTTATTATTGCCGTTGCACCGATGGTTGGTTTCTTGGGAACAGCAGTTGGTATGGTTATGGCGTTTCAAGCGATTGAAGTAGCAGGAGACATTTCTCCAACAGTTGTTGCGGGAGGTATGCAGGTTGCACTTTTAACAACGGTATTCGCTTTGATCGTTGCTATTACCATTCAGTTTTTCTACAACTATTTGGCAGCAAAAATCGAATCTCTTGTAGATGATATGGAAAACGCTTCGATTGATTTCATTGATATCATGGTGAAGTACATGAATAACAGAAAATAATAAAAGGTCATGGGAAATTTAGTATGGATAGACGTAGCTATAATTGTGTCCTATGCTTTGCTTGGCATCGCTGCTTTAGGAGCTGTTATGGCAGGAGTTAGGTCTCTTGTAGCAAAACCACAAGGAGCAAAAAGGGCTCTGATAGGTTTAGTCGGAATTGCAGCTGTTATCGGAATTGCGTTTGCATTATCAACAGACACAGGTGTCAGCCAAGCACTTCTTGAAAGAACGGAAACTGCCGCATGGGTGGTTCGTCCGGTTGGAGCAGGGTTGATCTCATTTTATATACTTTTTGGTTGTGCATTTCTTTCGCTGATCGGCACAGAAATTTGGCGGCCATTTAAAAAATAAAACCGATGGTAAAGAAATCTCCAACAATCAACGGTGGCTCAACGGCAGACTTGGCGTTTTTGTGCTTGGCGTTTTTCATGATGACTTCATCTATGGATCACGATCGAGGCATTCTTCGCCGCTTACCGCCGCCGCTTCCGCCGGATGCAATACCACCGGAAATCAGAGAGCGTAATGTCTTACCGGTATTGGTTAATATGCACGATCAACTTCGTGTACAAGGTCGGGAAATAGATATTAGAGACTTGCGTAGAATTACGAAAGAGTTCTTTAGCAACCCTTTCAACGACCCACACTTGTCCGAACAAGTGGAGAGAGAATTCCCACACTTAGGAATGGTTTGGACATCGAGAGGAGTTGTTTCGCTGCAAAACGACCACGGAACAACTTACGAAATGTATATTAAAGTACAGAATGAATTAACTGCTGCGATCAATGAATTGCGTGATGAAATGTCGAGAGCTCACTTCGGTGTTCCTTTCTCAAGTTTGAGAGCCGGCGATGAAAGAAGACATTCCATTCAAAGAGCAATTCAAATGGCAATTTCCGAAGCAGAACCAAGAGACGGATAAAATATGGAGGACATTAGATAATGGGACGATTTAGAAAAAAAGAAAAAAAAGCAGCACCAACGATCAACACCGGATCTTTAGCAGATTTGGTATTCATCTTACTATTTTTCTTTATGGTAATTTCTACCATGAGAGAAAGTACGCTGCTTGTAAGAGTTGTTGTGCCGCAAGCAACCGAAGTTCACAAAATTGAACGAAAGTCGCTGGTAAGTAATATACACATTGGTCCGCCGTTGCCTCATCTCGTTGCAGCGTTAGGTACAGAGCCACGTATTCAGTTGAATGATCAAATTGCAGATGTTAGTGAAATTCAAACGTTTATTTTGGCAGAGCGTGAAGCCCGTGCTGAGGCAGATGTGCCCTTCTTGACAACGTCTTTACGCGTTGACAGAGAAGTAAGAATGCGTATCGTTACGGCTGTTAAACAGGAACTTCGTCAAGTTGGGGCATTCCGACTGAATTACTCCACAACTCAGACGAATGCGTTGTTTTAATAGTATAAAATGATGTAAATAACTACCGTAGGGGCGACGCATGCGTCGCCCCTACATTGTAAACTAGCCCCTGCATAATTAAAATGATCACAATTTTAGGACCCACGGCTTGCGGAAAAACAAAATATGCCGTACGATTGGCTGCGGAAATTGATGGAGAAATCATTTCTGCCGATTCACGACAAGTGTTTCGAGGTATGGATATCGGAACGGGCAAGGATTTGGACGAATATACGGTAAACGGTAAATCGATACCTTACCATTTGATTGACATTTTAGATGCAGGTGAAATGTACAGCGCTTTTCAATTTGTTTCGGATTTTCATATGGCTTATAACGATATTGTTTCACGAAACAAAAAGCCGGTTTTTTGTGGCGGAACAGGTCTATATTTGTCGGCAATTTTGCAACATTACAACTTTCAGAAAACTGCCCCCGATGCCGTGTTTCCAAAAATTTCTTGTGAAACGGTTTTTGCTATTTTTCCACCTCGAGATATGGTTCGAAAAAGAATTACACAGCGCTTGAAAACCCGCTTAAATGCAGGTCTTATCGAGGAAGTCGAAATGTTGATTAAACAGGGCGTTTCTACGGAACGTTTGCTTATTTACGGTTTGGAATATAAGTTTGTAACGCTGTATCTTCTTGGAGCCATCACGAAAAATGAACTTTTTGAGCAACTAAACACCGCTATTCATCAATTTGCCAAACGACAAATGACGTGGTTTAGAAAAATGCAGCGTGAAGGTGTGAAAATGACTATCGTCGAACCACTCTCTTAGAAACAATTCCGCTTTCAGTGTGTAAAACCAAAATATAAAGGCCCGGATTTTGTGGAAGGTCTACCGAAAACTGTGTGCTTTTAATTATTCTTTGCAACAATCTTCGTCCGCTCAAATCAAAGACTTCATAACTATTCACAACATTTTTTGGGGACTCGACAAAAATAACACCATCGCTTGGGTTAGGAAAAACACGAATTTTTTCGTCCGCATCAACACCCTCATCTCTGTCTAAAATACTTGTTGGCGGCGGTATGTCTTCCGAAGTTCCGAACACCGGACGCATCATGACTGCGCCGTAGATGGATATAGTATCCCAGCTGTTGTCCCACCTGCCGTTTATAAATCTGCCTCCATCAAGTCGTCCAAGCATGTGGTTCCGGGCATTGTTGTTTAGATCAAAGCCAACATTTAAGAAAAAAGTGGCACTTTGTCCTCTTTGCTGAAAACCAATAAAAAAATCGCCGGAACTTAATGGCAGCGGAGCGTCCAGCCAATACGTGAAAAAACCTGCCGTATCGCCCTGTTCAGGAAGCAGATCTTGTCCGACATAAATTGGATCTTGTGAAGGAGCTCCATTATTTTCTGACCAAACTGCGAAATTGAAAAACGCGCGACTCATGTCTGCCGGAGTTTCGTTAAACCAAATTTGAATAGCAACCAGCGAATCGGGAACCCGCATCGGAAACCGATATGCAAATTCATTACTAGTAGGCCTGCTCCTTTCTATGTCAAATCCGAAGCCTGCTTCGGGAGTTCCGTCGTCATAGGCAAAATAGTTTCCAAAATGAACGGCTTGAATCATTGTGTCGTTTGATCTGGCGATATCCTCTCGGTTTGTTGATGTTAAAACGTGCTGAATTTCAAATATTCCGGACGCTGTGATCTCCGGTGGAAATGGAAAATTCCGCTGATATTCATAAATATCCGTGTTGTAATTAAATCCGTGTGTGTAAAAAGGCTCAACAGCTGTGTTTGAAGGAGTGGCTGCCCAAAAATAACCCGGACCTGTGATTTGAAAGCTATATTGTACGGCGTGCCAAATTGTGTCTAAATTTCGAAACAATATCGGGATTTCACTAATTAAATCTACCTGGCCTCGAAACTGATTTGCCGGCATGGCTTGAAAATCTCTCAATACGCGTTCACCTTGATGAACAAAAGCAATATCAGATGAGAATCTGTTAAATCCGTTGGGATAAGCGTTCAAGCGAACATAATCTATATGCCATTGTCCGCCGGAGCCCTGTCGGCTTGGGTTTTGTTGCTGATTCCGGTCTAACGAACTTATATTTCGGAAGCGAAACTGAAACCCGTTGTAAAGAAAACTCCCTCTAATCGTATCTGTTGTTTCGACAATCGCCATTGTGTCGAGAATAGAAATACTTACCTGTCTGAAAAATTCTTTTTCAAAATCTTGCACAAGTCTAAAAACTGCCGGAGTTGTATCTGTTGCGGGAGTTACAAGCACAGAATCAACTACGCAAAGCGGACAAAACTGTGCCAAGGTTTGCCCGTTTGCATACCAAACCACATTCCAAATACCTGTACTATCACGAAACTCTAAAATCAACTCATCGCTTGCTCTTGGTGCACGTCCGCGGATTGTTCCGTCCGACTCTGTTCCAAAACCTCCGCCCGGCTGAAAATAAAAACTGAAAAACACAGAATCCGCATTCGTTAATTCACGAGGACTTCCGTCGAAAATTGAGTCTAATCGAATGGGTCGCGAAGTGAGTGTGTCTGCACCAAACCAATCAGGAGAAAGGGCGGCATGTTCATACAATCGCCCTGCAGCGTCTAAAGCATCAAACGTGGCAACACCGATAGTTGGTGGAAAAAGTGGAAAACTAGCATTGATAAAAACCATATTGTCTTCCCAGAGCGAATCGTTTGGAAATGGCGAGCGAAGTGACGAAAAATCATCAAAAAACGGCAGTTTCAACGCCGGTCGTTCCGATTTTACAAATAGGACTGCTCTTGCCTCTCTGTTTGCGGCATTGATCAATACCGGATTTATGTCCAAATGACGTAGCGCAGCACCTTGATTCTGTGCTGCAATCTGCTGTGTCAATCCTATCAAAACAACAAAAAAGCAAAATTTTATTTTCAAAAAAAATGTCCGCATGTTTTAGAATTCATCTTCGAAAATCGGGGGCTGTTCGATAACTTCCGGTTCTCTATCCCTACGTTCTTCTTGTGGTCCGCCTGAAACAACAAGATCCACGGATGAACCCCGCCGAATGTTTTCCCCAGGACGTATGGGTACTCCACGATATACTTGGTCTAACACAGCACCCTGAAAATCCATATCGTGACGGTAAGTAACTGTACCTACATTAAGCCCGAGGGTCTGAAGCTGTGATGCAGCTTGGCGCAGCGAGAGATCAATCAAATTCGGCATTCTTACCATATCCGGCATTGCTGCCACCAATGTAATGTAAAACTGTCGGCCGCGTTTTACGGTTGCACCGGACCAAGGGTTTTGTCTGATGATAGTTCCGGCAGGCTGCGTTTCGTCGAAAACAGAATCAATAACTTTAAATCTGAATCGGTAGTTTTGTTCCAGCACACCCAGATGGTTCATCGTAAGTCCGGTCAAATCGGGAACTACAAACGACTGTCCGTGTCGTGTAAATATTCTTAATGAAGCAAACGTCAAAACGATGATGAGAATGCTCGCCACAATCATGAGGGTAATTGTTTTCCAAAATTTAAGGTCTTTCCAAAAAGGTTTTTTCATGGTATTTTCAAATGGACACAAATTTCTACAATACAAAGATACGAAAAAAAATGGATTTTTTCAAATATTTGCTCAAAATAGCAAAAACCAAAGCTTGCGATAACTAATGCGCCTCCAACCAAGTGTTTCCCGTTGAGGCTTCGGCAACGACCGGAACATTTAATTTCAAAGCATTCTGCATCTCGGTAACGACAAGATTCTTCACAACATCAACTTCCGTTTTCAACACATCAAAGACCAATTCGTCATGCACTTGCAAAATCATTTTCGATTGCAGACCTTCTTCTTTCAAGCGTTTGTCGATATTGACCATAGCAATTTTAATCATATCCGCCGAACTCCCTTGAATGGGCGCATTGATTGCATTTCGCTCGGCAAATCCGCGAACGGTCGCATTCGGGCTGCTGACGTCGGGCAAATAACGCCTGCGTCCGCAAAGCGTTTCGGCATAACCTTTGGTCTTAGCGTCCGAAATAGCATTTTGCATATATGCGGCAATTTTCGGATATTGCTCAAAGTATTGTTTGATGATATTTGATGCTTCGCTTCTTGAAATACCCAGTTGTTCTGCCAATCCGAACGCGCTCATACCGTAAACAATCCCAAAATTGATGCTTTTTGCCGAACGCCGCATGTCTTTATCGACAGCAGTCATCGGCACGCCGTAGATTTTTGCAGCCGTTGCCGTGTGAATGTCGTGTCTGGCGATAAAATCTGCAATCATGCTTTCGTCGCCGCTGATAGAAGCAATGATGCGAAGTTCGATTTGTGAATAATCCGCCGACATTAAAACATGCTCTTTGTCGCGTGGAACAAAGGCTTTGCGAATTTCACGACCCAACTCGGTTCTAATAGGAATGTTTTGCAAATTTGGATTGCTCGAACTCAATCTGCCTGTTGCAACCACCGCTTGATTGAACGACGTGTGGACATGTCCGGTGCTTGGTTTTATCAGTGCCGGCAGGGCATCCACGTAAGTCGATTTGAGTTTGGAAAGCGAACGATAGGTGAGCACCAAGTCTGCGATAGGGTGGCGGTATTTCAATTTTTGCAACACATCTTCACTTGTTGAATATTGTTTGGAAACGCCGGTACGTTTGGCTTTTTCGTCGATTTTTAATTTTTCGAACAAAATTTCACCCAATTGTTTCGGCGATGCGATATTGAAATGAACGCCGGCTAACTGATAAATGGCTTCTTCCGTTTTTTGGATCTCCAAAGTCAGTTCTTGCGAAAACTTTTCCAACATTTCGCGGTCGATTTTTACGCCTTCGCGTTCCATTTCCGCCAATACCGGAATTAATGGAAACTCGATATTTTCCAACAACTTTCGAACGCCGGAATCGTCAATCATGTTTTCCAAAATCGGTTTCAGCCGAAAGGTCGCGTCAGCATCTTCGCAAGCATATTCTACCAACCATTCGATCGGTACATTGCGCATGGATTTTTGATTTGGACCTTTTTTTCCAATCAACAAATCTATTGGAATCATTTCGTGATTCAAATACGTTTTTGCCATATCGTTAAGACCTGATCGGCGTTCGGGATGAAGCACATAATGCGCAATCATCGTGTCGAAAAACGGCTCAGAAACCGCAATTCCATAACGGTGCAACACATTGATGTCGTATTTCAGATTTTGTCCGATTTTCAAAATGTTGGGATTTTCGAAAATGGGTTTTAAACATTGTAGAGACGCAATGCATTGCATCTCTACGTCCGGACACCGCCAAAAATAGGCGTCTCCGTTTTCAAAACAAAATGCAATTCCCACCAATTCCGCATCCAATGCATCAACTCCGGTGGTTTCCGTGTCGAAACAAAATTCAGATTGTTGGGATAAAATTTTTGCAAATTCGGACAAGTCTGTGATTTGTTTGTAATTTTCGTTAAATTGGTGCGGGGTATGAGATGCAGGGTGCGAGGTTTCGTCGGGTAAATTGAATAAATCGAATGGCTGATTGGAGTTTTTTGGCATGGACGGGACGTCCGCGTCAGCGGGATATTGCTGGATTGCTTCGCTAGCACTCGCAATGACGCTAGCGGTTTTATTCAGCCAAGAGTTAACCCGTCGTTCAAACGTTTTAAACTCTAATTCGTCCAAAAGGGCAGTTAATTCAGCCTTTTTCGGAGCATTCACCATTAATTTTTCAGGCTCGAAGTCAATAGGAACATTCGTATCTATTTCTGCCAACATTCGGGCTTGAATAGCCAAATCTTTATTGTTTTCAACCTTTTCACGAAGTTTTGCATTGGCAATTTGGTCGGTATTTGCCAACAAATTATCAACATTGTCGAATTGTTCCAACAGTTTTCGTGCTGTAACTTCGCCAACACCGGGGATTCCCGTAAAATTATCCGAACTGTCGCCCATCAATCCGAGCAAATCAATGACTTGTTCAGGACGTTTGATCCCGTGTCGTTCGCAAACTTCTTTCACACCCAAAACCTGTGCCGGCTGCCCGAATTTTGCAGGTTTGTAAATGAAAATATGTTCGGAAACTAATTGACCAAAATCTTTGTCGGGCGTCATCATGTAGGTCTCAAAACCCAGTTGTTCGGCTTTCTTGGCAAGTGTTCCGATGACATCGTCGGCTTCATAACCGTCTACATATAAAATCGGAATATCAAACGCTTCAATCAATTGTTGAATGTATGGAATTGCCTCCGAAAGCTCGTCGGGCATGGCCTCACGATTGGCTTTGTAATCTTCAAATTCGACGTGTCGAGCGGTGGGGGCTTTCGTATCAAAACACACGCCGATATGCGTTGGTTTTTCGTTTTGCAACACATCCAAAAGCGTATTTGCAAAGCCCAAAATTGCCGATGTATTCAGACCTTTCGAATTAATTCTCGGATTTTTATTTAACGCAAAAAACGCTCGATAGATCAACGCCATTGCATCTAGCAGGAAAAGTTTTTTCATTCTGGATTATGGGTTATAATACTGCTCATAGAAATATAGATAAGCCTCTAAATTTCGCAGCCGTATCAGCGTTTGGAAATTTTCCGTAGAAATAATCATAAGGCTGTACGATTCTTCGGGAATAGCACCAAACACATATGTGCTGTTTCGTAAATTTTCCAAGAATTCTTGTGCAGGAGAAACTGTTCCGTGCGTTTGAATAAAAATCAAATAGCGCTCGTTATCCCAAATTTCGCCGGAAATACGCAAGTTGTGTTGTGCAAAATCTCTGCGGTTAAAATCCTCTAGTCTGATTTTCAAAAAGTCGGTATTGACTTCCGGAACGTTCACAAAAAGCAAGGTGTAATGAGGAACTTGGGCGTTGAATGTAAACATCGAAATGTCATGTTCGGGCTTTGCCGGCAAAGGCTCTTGAATTTCTTCGAGTGCTTGTTGTTCAAGGGATTCGTTTATAGCAGCAGGTAGAGGTTCGGATAAACCTTGCGACAAAAATTCAATTGTAGTTCGTGCCAAATCCGCCAATTCTCTTTCGTGATGAAAATCTCTGATAAACTGCTCCAAATTTTGAATCATGGCTTCAATGCCTTGTTGTGCTCCCGAAGCCATGGCTTCCAAATATCGAAACTTCGGCATGAGCGCATTGCCCGGATAGCGTTGTTCGGCAAGCCTCACATTTTGAATGACAACATCAAAAGCTCCGATTTGATAGGCCTCAAACGTGTGTTGATAAAGCATTTCCGCACGGCGTGTGTTTTCCATTGCGACTCTGTGAAAATCCGGATCGGTAATTTGCAAGGTTTGTTGTGCATTCGGAAATTCCGCCAACAATAAATTTCTATATTTGGTTCTTCCGGCTTGATTGCCCAACACCATGTTCATGCGGTACAAATAATGGAGCGCCTGCAAGCGGTAGTATGTGTTCGGAAATCGTTCCAAAAGTCTTTCCAAGGTTTGAATTCCTAATCTTGGTTCTTCCACCAAATCAAAATAACCAACGCCCAACAGAAATAAGTTGTCTTCCAAACGTCTGTTGGAACGTTCTCTTGCTGCTGCACCGACAGGCATGTTTGCCAAATAATATTCTCTGTCAGCCCGCGTGTAATCGCCAATTGCACGTTGTTCTTCCTCTTCAATCCGGGTGGTTGTTTCTTCTTGGATATCACGACTTACGGCAAAGGCCGGCCTTTGTTGTAAAAACCAAAAGTCTTCATTGGTACGGTGCCCCCATCTGCGATTAAATTCTGCAGCACCAAGCGTTCTGGCCTGTTCATTATGAAAGTACCACGTGCTGTGTTGTACTTGAGACGGAGCTTGAGTCAATGTTCTTGGCGCTCTTTCTTGAGATCTAGCAGTTCTGTTTAGGTATTCTTCAATAAGACGATCAATCTCTGCTTCACGCCTAGCTTCAGGTAAATCAGCCAGATGCTGCATTTGTTCTTCGTATCTCACAATGTATAGAAAACCCACCAATTCTTCTAAATTCTGAGCACGTGTATTCACACGATAAAAATCGGAATGATCATCAGTCATCACACTTGCCGCTCGACTGTAATAGTGTTGTGCCAAAACATAATCCAATCGGTCAAAATGTAAATCTGCCAAACGAATTGCCGAAATTATCAACTGGTCGCGATTTAATTCGGAAAACTCCACCGATCTACTCAAATATTCAATGCCTTGTTCGATATCGCCATCTCGCAAGGCCATATCTGCCAAAACAAAATAGATGCGTCCGAAAAACCGCTCGTTTTTGGTGTCGTTAAGCATTCTTTTCAATTGTCTGCTCAATTCTGCTCGATCTGCGTAGCCGCCGCCATAACTCAATGCCATGTTGATTCGAGCATTGTACTCCAATTCCATATTAGGATTTCGCCGAAGTATGTTGCGATAGGCCATAAAAGCCTCTTGCCGGCGTCCTTCCAACTGGAAAATTTGTGCTAAAATAAACTCCAAACGGTTTCTGAAATCTCGAGTATCGGCAAGTTCCATGGCTTCTCGCAAAAACGGAATGGCCTCGTTGTATCTGCTTTGTGCAATAAAAAAATCTGCGGTTACTGCCGGTAATTCGCGACGGGTCTGCCTCATCAAAGAAGCTTCATTGTTTCGCACTTGCGAAATCAACGTCGAAGCCAAATCAAATTCACCCTCTTGAATATAGGATCGTGCCGACCAAAGCAGTGCTTCGAAGCGTATCGGACGGTCTGAAAATTGCGACATAACAAAATTAAAAACCGTTCGCGCCATCGAAAAATTATGCTGATAAAAATGCCCTCTGCCCGTCAGCATATAGGCTCTTTCCATGGTTCTCACATATTCCACACCACGAACACGGATCGAATGTCGCTGTATAGCTTTTGAACCCTTTTCGATCATGCGGATTGTGTATGGATTTGTTAGGGCGGTATCCAAAATCGAACCATACTCGAAAACACGCATTACATGACTGTGATTGTCGTGTCCGAAACCTTCGATTTTCACAAGAAGGTCTCTATATGTTTCTCTACCGTTCCAATAAATGTTGTAAAACGCACGCATATTGTGCATGTTCCGATTGAGCCACGTATTTCTTTGCGTGGAGCAAGCCGAAAATAGCAGCACCATGAGAAAAGAAAAAAACGCTATCTTTAGAAATCTCAACATACTAATCTACAAAGATACGAAAAAAAACTAAAACAAAACAAAATTACAAAATATTTTTTATACAAAAAAACACGAAAAATTTTGATATATAGCATTTTTTTCGTATTTTTGTGGAAAATTTCGGTGTCATGTCTCCATTAAGGCTCTTACTTTTGCCGATTATGCCTCTTTATGCACTTGTGGTCTGGGTGCGCAACCGGATGTTTGATGCAAAAATTCTACCATCGCAAAAACCTCAAATACCAACGATCTGCGTAGGAAATCTCTGTGTTGGCGGCTCCGGAAAAACACCGCATGTCGAATATCTCATTCGACTTTTGAAAGACGAATTTAAAATCTGCACGCTTAGTCGGGGTTATGGTAGAAAAAGCAAAGGTTTTGTTTTGGCAAAAGAACCTGCGTCTTCGGCTCTTTTGGGCGACGAATCCATGCAGTATTTTCAAAAATTTCCGGATATTTCCGTTTGTGTAGATATTGACCGCCGTAGAGCCATCCGCAACCTTGAAACCGAAGCTCCTGACACAGATGTTATTTTGCTTGATGATGCTTTTCAACATCGTTATGTGGATGCCGGGTTGAAAATTTTGTTGACGGATTATTTTCGTCCGTATTACAACGACTACCTGTTGCCTGTTGGCAATTTGCGAGAGTCGAAAAGTGCAGCAAAAAGAGCCGATATTATTGTTGTAACAAAGTGCCCGCCGGTGTTTTCGCCCATTGTGAAAGAGGATATTTTGAGAGAAATTAAGCCTCAACAACATCAATCAGTCTATTTTTCCTACATGAAACACGGACAGCTACGTAATTTAGACGGATCGGTTTGCAAAATAAACAAAGATGTACTTAATCATTTTGTTGTGATTACGGGTATTTTCAACCCTTATCCGCTGGTGGAACATTTGCGAAACTTTACAAAAGATATTAAATTGTTTCAATTTTCGGATCATCACGAATTTACAAAAACAGAACTCCGGCGTATTCGAAAACATTTTTCGGATTATTTCTGCAATCACAAATACATCATTACCACAGAAAAAGACTTGATGCGGTTAAAAGATTCGCCTGCATTTGCCGAAATTTCGGACTTGCCGATTTGTTATGTTCCGGTTGAAGTAGAGTTTCACAGAGACGGAAAAGCAGAATTTGACAAACGCATATTAAAGTACGTGAGAGAACACAAAAAATGATGTTTGTAAAAAAAGAACTTTCGGAACTGAACCGCTTGAACATTGAGGAATTCAAAGCAAAAGAAAAAATTCCTTTGGTTGTGGTATTAGATAATATTCGTTCGCAGCACAATGTTGGTGCGGTTTTCCGAACAAGCGATGCGTTTTTGGTTGAGAAAATTTATTTGTGCGGCATCACAGCAACACCGCCCAATCGCGAAATTCATAAGGCAGCGCTAGGCGCAACCGAATCGGTAGATTGGGAATATTTTGAAAAAACTGTTGATGCTATAAACCATCTAAAAAATCAAGGTTTTTCGATTTTTGCTTTAGAGCAAGCCCAAAATTCTGTTTCTTTTTTAGACTTTGGTCGTCATTGCGAGGGAGGAACGACCGAAGCAATCCACAATCATGCTGGATTGTTTCGCCTAGCGGCTCGCAATGACGTAACGCCGGCGATGCCGATTGCATTAATTTTAGGCAATGAAGTTGACGGTATTTCCGACAATGTTATGCCTCTGATTGACGGCGCTTTGGAAATTCCGCAATTTGGCACCAAACATTCGTTGAATGTTTCGGTTAGTGCAGGGATTGCGATTTGGGAAGTTTTTAAAACCATGTATGGGAACTTTTAGAACGTGAAAAAATCAGCGTATTTGTATTTTGGTTACTCACAACGAATTGCTGGCAGCAAAAGCAAATATAATCGTTCAGGTGTAATTTTTTTCGTATCTTTGCAAAAAACTGCAACACAATGATTGTAAAAAAGATGCTGTCCGCCGGCTTGAGTCTGTGTCTAATCCTTGCCTGCGTGAGCAATGCACAATCTCAAAATGAAAACTCGCAGCAACGGCGGTTTGGGTTCGGACCGCTGCCTATCGTTGCGTTTGATGCGGACAGAGGACTTCAGTACGGCGGATTGTTGAATATCTTTGATTACGGAATAGGCGGAGCGTCTTTTCCAAATCCTCGACAGCAATGGTATTTCGAATATTCGAGATTCACAAGAGGAACACAACAATTTTTTTTGACCTATGACACAAGAACATTGATTCCGAATGTACGAATGTCGCTTGCCGCAACGCTTTGGCTCGATCCGGCAATGGATTTTTATGGCTTTAACGGCTATCAAGCGTTTTTTGATGCTGATAATATGAGTGCATTTTATCGTTTAGACCGTAGAATGATGAGCTTTAAGGCTGATTTTGTCGGAAATCTGCCTTGGAATAATTGGTTTTGGCAAGCTAGTTATTATTTCAGTTCTCTTCGCTATCGCCCATTGGATAGAAATTGGTTTAACGAAGGAAGACCGGAAAACGAGCAATTTCACGGCACTACGCTTTTCGAACATTATATGAACTGGGGAATTATTCCGGAGAATGAGCGTGAAGGCGGATTTACAAGTGGGCCGCGTTTAGGATTGATGTACGATTCTCGTGATTTTGAAGCGGCACCGTCACGCGGCATTTGGGCGGAAGCGAACATTCTGTTGGCTCCGAGATTTTTGGGAACGACGCATCCTTACAATCGCTACATGTTTATTTTTCGACACTATATTCCTATTCGAAACGAACAACTTGTCTTTGCCTATCGTTTGAATTATCAAGGAACCATTGGAAACCATATTCCGTTTTATATCATGCCGGTTTTTTCCACAATCGGTCGAGAGTGGGATAGGGATGGATTGGGCGGTTTTCGTACCATTCGCGGCATTATGCGGACGCGTGTGCAAGGCTTGGACATGGGATTTTTTAATGCCGAACTGCGTTGGAGATTTGTGAATTTTCAAGTGCAAAGACAAAATGTGCAATTAGCTTTGAATGCCTTTCTTGATGGCGGGATGGTAACCCGAAACTTTGACAATTCGTTTCGACTAAATCCAAACTGGACGACACAAGAATTAGAACGGAATCTGGAAACGTTCAACAGATACGTTGATCCGAGCCGAAGAAACTCTCTACATTCTGCAGTTGGTGGAGGTTTCCGAATCATTATCAATCAGAATTTCATCATTGCCATAGACGCAGCTCGACCTTTCAACAACCAGAACGGTACCGGCGGTTTTTATGTGAATACAGGGTATTTGTTTTAGATTTTTTTGCCAATGACTCATTTTTTGCGATACGTAGCCGAAGATTTGATTGAACGTGGCTTGGATTTGTCGGAAACGGCGATTATTTTCCCAAACAAACGTGCTTCGCTGTTTTTGGACAAACATCTTGACAGTTTGCAAGCCCCATTTTTGCCACCGAATTATATCACGATTAACGAACTTTTTTCGCAATTTTCGTCGCTGGAAATAGCAGATCCTATTTTGCTGAATACAATATTGTACAGAATTTACAAGCGATTTTTGCAAAGCGATGAAACGTTTGATGAATTTTATTTTTGGGGTGAACTTTTACTGCGGGACTTTGATGATTTAGACAAACATTTGGTTGATGCCGGACAATTGTTTCTGAATATTCAAAACATCAAAGCGATGGAAGATCCGATGCAGTATTTGACGGAAGAACAAATTCAAGCATTGAGGCAATTTTTTGTGAATTTTGATCCGCAAAAAAACAGCGAATTGAAAGAACGATTTATTCGGATTTGGTCGGTGTTGAGCGATGTTTACGAACTGTTTTCCGAAACTTTGAAATCGCAAAACTTGGCGTATGACGGGCTTTTGATGCGGGATGTGGTTGAAAATAAATTGGACAAAGAAACGTTTGATCTGCCTTATAAAAACTATGTGTTTGTTGGTTTCAATGCGTTGAGTACGGCAGAAGAACTATTGTTTAAGTTTTTTAAAAACACGCAGAGTGCTTTGTTTTACTGGGATTACGACGAAAGTTTTTTCAAAATACCGAATCACGAAGCCGGATTTTTTATTAAGAAAAATTTGGAGAATTTTGGAAATGCATTGAACAATCCCGTTGTTTTTAATAGTTTCCAAGAATCGCAAAAAACGAAACACATTACATTTATTGCATCGCCAACCGAAAATGCACAAACTCGCTTTGCCGACCAATGGTTGAATTCATTCAAAAATTCTGACATCGAAGCCTCCGAAAATGCGATTGTACTTTGTAACGAAAATTTGTTAGTCCCTCTAACATCTGCACTTTCCGGCGAAGGCGATATAAATATCACAATGGGTTATCCGGTAAAACAAATGCCAATTGCCGACACGGTACGACAAAAAATTGAACAAGACTTAATAGAAAAATACCAACCGGAACTATCCTCGAAAAATTTACAGCATTTGGTTGACCGAATATTGAGTACAATGACAATTCCGTTTTTGGGCGAACCTGTTTTGGGCACACAAATTATGGGTGTTTTGGAAACCCGAAACTTAGATTTTAAGCATGTGCTTATGCTTTCTGTAAACGAAGGCATGCTGCCGAAATCTGCGAATGATGGTTCGTTCATTCCATACACGTTTCGAAAAGCATTTGGAATGACTACCCCCGAACAAAAGTCTGCAGTTTATGCGTATCATTTTTTTCGCTTAATGCAGCGTGCAGACAATATTACATTGGCTTACAACACGGCGACAGAAGGCTTGAATAGGGGCGAAATGAGCCGATTTATGTTGCAATTGATGATTGAAAACGGTTTTGAAATCGAACACAGAACGTTGTCAACGCCTGCCGTTGAACTCCAGCAATCTCGAAAAATTGAAATTCCTAAAACACCCGAAATTAGAAATATTTTGTTGGAAAAATACGGTAAAGACACAAAAAATTCGCTATCACCATCAGCCATCAATACGTTTTTGACATGCAAGCTGAAGTTTTATCTGCATTATGTTGTCGGGTTGAGAGTTGAAGAACCGGATGTCTCAGACATGAATGCGGCTATGATTGGCACATGGTTTCACAAAAGTGCAGAAATTTTGTATCGAACAATTTCCAATCAATTAATTTTTGATAAAACAAACCAAAAATTTACTGAGTTTTCCGAAAGCCTGATTCATGCTGATGATTTGAACGTTTATTTGGATGATGAAAAACGTGAAAAATTGGTGGATTCGGCGTTTATGTACGAAAATGATAATAATGTGTATTCTGGGGAACATTTAATTGTTCGCCGTTTGCTGGCAGACAACCTAAAACGCTTGATTTCATTGGATATTGAAAAGGTGCCTTTCACACTTTTGGCTATGGAAAAAAAGATTTCTGAAGTTGTGGAAATAGACGACATTGCTATAAAAATAGGAGGCTTTGTTGACCGAATAGATAATATTGACGGCTATTTACGAGTGGTTGATTACAAAACCGGCGGGCGTTTGAAAATGTTCAAAACCGATAAATTGCAAGACTTGTTTGATGAAAAAAAGATATCTGAGAACAAAAATTACCTGCAAGTTTTGATTTACAGTTGGCTGCTTGCAAAAACGTCCGGAAATCGTCGAATTCTGCCATGCTTACTACATATTCACGAAGCTCACCAAAAGGATTATTCTTCAGTATTTTTACCCAATGATTTCAACGAAATTTCCGAAGAATTTGAAGCCTGTATCAGTGATTTGCTGAAAGAAATGCTTGACCCGAATACAGAATTTACATCCACAGAGACTCCTGCAAACTGTCGATATTGCGATTATTTGAATTTGTGCAGGAAGAAAGTATTTGAGTTTTAGGTTTGGAAATAAATACTATAACAAAAATTCGGTTTGTTTCATTTTTTTTCGTATCTTTGCAAAAAATTATCTTATCAAACTAACCCTCAATTATGGCACAAAAAGTTGTTATTTTTTCAGGTCGTGCATCACGATATTTGTCGGAAAAAATTGCGGAAGCGTATGGGCAAGAACTTGGAAAATCAGAAGTTTTTGAGTTTTCCGATGGCGAAATTTTGCCGTCTCTGAACCAAAACATTCGTGGTACGGATGTGTTTTTGGTTCAATCTACATTTGCTCCTGCAGAAAATATTTTGGAGTTGTTATTGATGATTGATGCGGTAAAACGTGCTTCGGCACGGCGAATTATTGCAGTTATCCCGTATTTCGGATATGCCCGTCAGGATCGAAAAGATCGCCCACGTGTTTCGATCGGCTCAAAATTGCTTGCAGATTTATTGACAACAGCCGGGGTTTCCCGCGTGGTTACCATGGATTTGCATGCCGATCAAATTCAAGGCTTTTTCAATATTCCGGTAGATCATGTGTTTGCTTCACAAATGTTTTTATCGTATATCCGAAGTAATTTCGATACAAGCGATGTCATTTTTGCTTCGCCGGATGTGGGAGGTACCCGCCGCGTTAACACCTACGCAAAAGCACTTGGAACCGGCTTTGTGATTTGCTACAAACAGCGTTCCAAGCCTAACGAGATCGGCAGTATTCAGCTCATCGGCGATGTAGAAGGCAAAGACGTGATTTTGATGGACGATATTATCGACACCGGAAACACCATTTGCACTGCGGCAAAAATTATTAAGGAGGCCGGTGCAAAAAGCGTTCGAGCAATGATTACACACCCGCTATTGACCGGCAATGCGTATCAAAATATCCAAAATTCCGAGTTGGAAGAATTGATTGTTACCGATACGATTCCATTGAAAAAACAAAGCGAAAAAATCACCGTATTAAGTACTGCAAAAACCTTTGCGGAAGTGATCAAGCGTGTAGAAAAGAACGAAAGTATTTCAGATTTGTATAATCTCTAAAATTTCATCTACAATTCGTCGATCGTTGGAAAGTCGAGGAACTTTGTGTTGTCCGCCCAATTTTCCATTTTGTTTGAGCCACTTATAAAACGTTTTTTCGGGAACAGCGATGACTTCGGGTAAAGTGAGCATCAGATCGTGATAACGTTTGGCTTCGTAGTCGCTGTTTTGAGATTTGAGAGCATTATCCAATACTTCGGAAAAATACTGTAAATCTTCCGGCGGTTTAGCAAATTCAATGAGCCATTGATGACGAGCATGCTTCCCTTCGTCTAAATAAATCGGAGCTGCAGTAAAATCAAGAATTTCCGAGTTTGTTTTTTCGCAGGTGATAGAAAGCGCCTTAATAGCATTATCTTCAATTAATTCTTCGCCGAATGCGTTGATAAATGTTTTGGTTCGTCCGCTGATTTTGATACGATAAGGCGAAAGATTTGTGAATTTTACGGTATCGCCGATCACATAACGCCATAAACCTGCGTTTGTTGTGATAACAATTGCATAATTTTTATTCAACTCTACTTGTTCCAAAGTCAAAACTTTTGGGTTTTCATCGTGAACATTTTCGAGCGGAATAAACTCGTAAAAAATGCCGTAATCCAGCATCAACAACATATCGTCCCCGCCGATAGTATCTTGAATTCCAAAAAAACCCTCGCTCGCATTGTATGTTTCAACATAATTCATTTTCGAAGAAGAAATCAATGCTTTGAACTGTTTTCGATACGGTGTAAAACTAACGCCTCCATGAAAAAAAACTTCCAAATTAGGCCAAACGTCACTGATATCTTTTTTGTTGGTAATTTCTAAAATGCGCTTAAGTAAAAGCAATGTCCAAGAAGGAACGCCGGCTATATTGGTAACATTTTTATTGGCGGTAGCATGTGCCATTTTTTCGATTTTCTCTTCCCATTTATCCATCAACGCAATATCTAAACTCGGAACGCGCAGAAATTCCGCCCAAAATGGTAAATTTTGAATTAAAATTGCCGAAACATCGCCGAAAAACATATCTTTTCCGGAGTCGATAACGTGATGACTTCCGCCCATTGCCAAAGCACGCCCGTCAAACAAATTGGAATCGGGGTAATTGTTCAAATACAAGGCAAACATATCTTTTCCGCCTTTGTAATGGCATTCTTCCAAAGATTCCGGACTGACGGGAATAAATTTACTTCTGCCTGCTGTTGTTCCCGAAGATTTCGAGAACCATTGGATGTCTGAACTCCACAACAGTTGTTGTTCACCCTCACGCAAACGGTCGATGTATGGCTTTAGTGTGTCGTAAGAACTTAGTGGAACGCGCTGCTGAAACTCCTCGACAGAGCGAATGGATTCGAAATCATATAATCGCCCGTATTCCGTATTTTTTGCAGTGTCCAGAAGATTAGTCAACAAATCACGCTGAACATCGTGAGGATATTTCAAAAACAACTCAATTTGATGAACGCGTTGTCGTGTAAACCAAGATATAACAGATGTTAATATTGCCATAATTTATTTTGGTGCTAATCTCAGTAAAACTAAAGCCACCAAACCAAAAATGAAAATCGGCAACCATGCAGCCAGCCATACAGGCATATTTCCTTGCGTAGCAAACACACGCGACATCTGTAAAAAGAAGATGAACAAAAATGCAACCATTAATCCCATCGCAAGGTGAAAACCTGTTCCTCCACGCATTTTTCGAGACGAAATCGAAACGGCAATCAAGGCTAAAACCAAAGCTGCAAAAGGATGTGAAAAACGAACCATATAGTCGTATCTCAACTCTCGAACTCGATTAGAGCCTCGCAAACGCTCGCGTTCGATAAACTCTTTCAGCTCCCGATTGGTCATCATAGAAACATCTTCTCGGGTACGGAAAAAATCTGTCGGAAGAAGCCCAATTTCGAGAGTTTTTTCATGACCGTGCTGGATGAATTCGCCCAGCGTATCTAAAATCCGAATGTGATAGTTGCTTAACCGCCACAAGCTTGTAGATGTGTCGAAGCGAGCAGATTCTGCCGAAATCTTTTTTAGCATTCCTTGTTCGGGACAAATAATTTCTTTTGTAAAACGATGTCCGATATTATTGGGAATATTAAAACTTTCAACATAGAAAAACGTTGTAGAGTCGTATTGAATATGAATGTTGCGATCGTGAGTAAATATTCTGTTCCAAACATATTCTTTTTGAAAAGCGATACGCGTTCGATTCACTTTCGGAATCATGTCGCTCGCCAAATAAACATTGACAAGACCGATCAAAACAGCACAAAGCAAATAAGGAACCAACAAGCGTTTGAAGCTGATACCCGAGCCAAGTATGGCAACTATTTCCGAATTTGCCGCCATTCGAGATGTGAAAAAAATCACAGCAATAAATGTGAATAATGCACTAAACATATTCACAAAAAATGGTATAAAATTCAGGTAATAGTCGAAAATAATCGCTCTTAATGGTGCTTCTCGACTAATAAAGTTGCCTATTCGCTCCGAAACATCGAATACAACCACGATCAAAATAATCAAAATCATGGAATAAACGAAGGTGCCCAAGAATTTTCGGATTAAATACCAGTCTAATTTTTTCATTATTGTGCTGAAAATTTATGCAAAGATACGAATTTTATTTTATTTGAGCAATTTTTTTGTGAGTCCCATAAAATAGGTAGTTTGAAACTACCTTGAACCAAAAGAATTTAAAAACTTGTCTCTTCCATTTTTTTACTTATATTTGTGGCACCAATATGGAAAGAGAGATGATTTTTTTCAACCATAATGTTATGCAAATTTAGTTCACTTGGAGATTTGGTTTCTTCAAGTGAACTAAATTTTATAATAAAATGATAATATACAATGAAACTAACATTAGCAAAAAAAAATCTATCTGCCATTCTACTTTTTTGGGGGATTGCGTGCTTTGCACAAGCCGAAACATTTTTATGGCCTATTAAAAATGCCGAAATCGGCGAAAATATCTTGTTCAGACCGCAGGAATACATCGGAAACGAACTTAATTTTGAGCGTTTAATCATTCACGCTCCAAAAGGCACAGTGGTTCTTGCACCTACTGATGGTATAATAACTTCGTTTGTATACACATATTTGCATTCCCTAATAAGATTGGCTGGATTTCGGCTTACTCCGACAAATTTTGAAATAGATCGCGATTTTTTTGAACAAAAACAAAGATTGTGCAGTCGCGAAGATCAATCGTGCGGAACTATCGAAGATGTAAATTTTTTGTCGGTTTCGCTGGGACTAAGATTGCAAGACGGCAGAACGATTTGGATTTCAGGACTTCGCCCAACAAGAACATTTCGAACAGGTGAACGAATTCAGCGTGGCGATACAATCGGAACTGTTGGTTACTTTTACAGAGCAATCCCCCAACCTGCAATTAGCATAAGCATGTCGGAAAGAAACCAAACTGCTGGCGATCCAATGTCGCCGTTTGGTTTGCGAACTACATTCCGAAGACCTGAACAGCGCGTAGCAAGAACGGTTTTGACGGCAGAAGAAGCAAAAAATGATTTTACAATATTGGTTGATGCTTTGCGAGAGGGCTTTCCGGGACTTCACGACTTTGTGTCCGAACAAGACTTTGAGGCTCACGTTTCGCAAGCGTTGGCACAGATGCAAAACGGTATTCGGACTGCCGACTTTCACAATGTCGTTGCAGGTTTAATACGCATTGTTCGTGATAATCATTTGGCGATTTTATCTCGTCCGCCTGCTCCGCCGTCCGCCAGACGAACAATACATTTTGCATCAATTTATATTGGTTGGCTCAACGACACTTTAATTGTAACGAGAGCACATCAGAAGTATTTGCAACACCTTAAACGACAAGTGGTAGAAGTAGACGGCATTCCTGCCGATTCGTTGAGAGAAGTAATAATATCCTACATAAACCGCATTGAGGGTAGGGTAGAAAGTCATCGCGATTTAGAGTTGGCAACAATGGCACTAATATTGTATTTTCAAAATCATCCCAACACATCGCCGAGAGAAAATATTACATTGACTTTTGATTGCGGAGAAACGATTTTGTTTGAGGGTTTTCAGTGGGATACTCGTACGCCTTCGCCCATTGAGCCACAGTTTAGAAATTTTCGGGATATCAACTCCGAACTTTCTATGGAAAAATTATCGGACAGTGTTGCCTTTTTGGGACTTCCAACATTTGGCATTACTCAAGTTCAACAAGATCAAATTGCCAAATTTATCGCCTCAATTTCAGAGACAAATGTCCAAAATTTGATTATTGATTTGCGAAACAATCGAGGTGGTCCCGAAGCGGTTATGCAACGCCTTTTTTCGTATATCGCTCAACAGCCTTTTTATGCTTGGCAGTACAACAAAGTCAATAGGCGAGGAGTTTTTGATTTTTTTGAACACACAACAAACTTTGCAGAAGTAGATTTATTCCTCGAATATCTGCCCGAAAAAGGTAGAGTGGGTTATTTTTCTCGCAATACCACCGCTATTTTTCCGAATGAAAATGTTAATTTCAATGGAAGAGTTTATGTGTTGATTAATGAACGTTCGCTTTCAGCATCGGCAGTTTTTGCTGGATTTGTGCATAAACACAGACGAGGTGCTATTGTTGGTCGTGAAACGGGCTCTACATACCATCAAGTGAAAGCACTTCAAATGGCGATTTTGCACTTACCGTATTCTCAAATTGATGTCAATGTTCCGTTGGTGAAAATTGTGTTTGATACCGATACTTCGCGGATTCCGTTTGGTCGAGGCGTGTTGCCGGACTTTCCTCTTCCTCTTTCGCTAGACGAAATGGCTTTTGTGAATGGCGATGCGATATTGAATTTTGCAAAATATTTGATCGAACACGGCTATTACTTAAAAGAGCAGGAGCAACCTAAACAAAACAGGCATGTTTTTCTAATTTTGATTGCAATTGCTGTGATTGTGGGTTATTTTGTAGTTCGAACCGTAAACAGAAGAAGATATGGAAAAGTTCATAACAGAAAATAATGTTTTGTATCAACTTGCCAACCTCAAACAAGTTGTGTTTGAAGTTACAGATGCTTGCAATTTGAAGTGTAAATATTGCGGTTATGGCGAATTTTACAACGATTATCTGAGCAAAGTTTACAAACAATGCAAAACCTGAAAATAGTTGATCAACTGCACGAAAGGCAGAACTTAGGAACAATTTTGCTAGAACAAAAAACAGTCATTCCTGAGTTAAATACGTTTATAAAAGAGGCTCAGCAAAATTGATATTTTTGATGATAAAAGAAAATTCATTTTTGGTATTGTTATACAAAGAGCTTGACGAAAATACAGCTTGGCGAAAAACCCGAACAGAAAAACCTTGCAGTGAATGTTTGTATCAATATCTTTGTCCGCCGCCATCCAACTACGAATTTGCTATTGGAAAGTTCAATTTATGTACTGCAAAGCCGTAACAAGTTAGGCACTGCAGTTCCAAACGACTATATCTCAAAAAAATGACTTCAAATTTTGTAGTTTCATTTTTTTTTATTAACTTTGCACCTCGAAAATGAATAGTATCTTTTCATATCAGATTTTAAGTCAAGTCCGACGCCGACGTCCGTAAGGGCGCAATTTTTCATGTGCAGCCACGTGCTGCACGCTTGTGGATGCAAGCAAAAACAATCCTTTTTTTTATTTCTTAATCCATAATTATGGCAGTTAAAATTGTAGTTGCGAGTGCGGCTTACATGCAATATGCTGGAGCAGTTTGTGATTTAATCCGAATTTCAGCTCAACAACGAGGTACCGGTATTGTCGGTCGTACGCCTGAGTATCTTGCCGACAAAATAAAGTCGGGCAAAGCGGTTATAGCATTAGACAACAATAAAGTTGTAGGTTTTTCCTACATTGAAACGTGGAGCCACGGTATGTTTGTGGCGAATTCGGGGTTAGTCGTGGATCTCGATTATCGTTATTCCGGACTTGCACGTAGAATTAAAAAAAATATTTTTATGCTTTCGCGGAAATTATATCCGAAAGCTAAGATATTTAGTATTACCACAGGTTTGGCAGTGATGAAAATCAATTCGGATTTGGGTTTTGTACCGGTAACCTTTTCGGAACTGACTCGTGATATCGAATTCTGGAAAGGCTGTGAGGGTTGTAAAAATTTCGACATTTTACAGCGCAACGACCACAAAGTATGCTTGTGTACGGGCTTAATGTTTGATCCCGAAAAACCAAGAAGACCTAAGTTGAACAAAATTCTCATTGTGCCTCAAAAACTTCCTTGGCGATTTATCTTTGAACGACCTGTCATTTTTATTAAACACTTGATCCGGCGTCAACGCTTGCTGCGTAAGCGTTCTGCACTACACAAACAAATTCAACGAAACAATAATTTAACATAACAAATATCATGAACAACAAAGTATTATTAGGATTCAGCGGAGGATTAGATACTTCTTTTTGCGTAAAATATTTAAAAAATGAAAAACAAATGGAAGTGCACACAGCACTTGTAAATACAGGTGGTTTCACCGAAGACGAACTCGCCGAAATGGAAAAAAAAGCCATTGCATTGGGGAGTAAAAGTCATGTAAACCTTGAAGAAACGGAGAATTTCTACAACAAAGGCATTAAATATCTTATTTTCGGAAATATCTTGAAAAATGCGACTTATCCTTTGTCGGTAAGTGCAGAACGGGCTTTTCAAGGTATTGCTCTGATTGAATATGCCAAAAAAATAGGTGCAAATTATATTGCTCACGGTAGCACCGGTGCCGGAAATGACCAAGTGCGTTTTGATTTGATATTTCAAGTATTAGCACCAAACATTGAAATTATTACACCAATCCGCGATCTTAAAATTTCCCGCCAAGAGGAAATCGACTATCTCAAAAAACATGGCTACGATTTTCCTTGGAGTAAGGCTAAATATTCGATCAATCAAGGGCTGTGGGGCACCAGTGTAGGCGGTGTGGAAACTTTGACTTCCAAAGGCGAATTGCCTGAAGAGGCTTATCCAACGCCTTGTTCGAAACAAGGCAGCGAAAGATTATCGATTCTTTTCGAAAAAGGAGAGCCTGTTGGTATTAATGGAAAAAAAATGAGTCCGGTGGAAACCATACGCATGCTGAACACAATGGCAGGTCCTTATGGCATTGGTCGTGAAGTGCATGTTGGCGATACCATCGTCGGCATCAAAGGTCGTGTGGGATTTGAGGCTGCTGCACCGCTCATTTTGATCAAAGCACATCATTTGCTCGAAAAACATGTGCTTACCAAATGGCAGCAATACTGGAAAGAAATGCTTGCAAATTGGTACGGCATGTTGTTGCACGAGGCACAGTATCTTGACCCTGTTATGCGTAATATTGAAATTTTTATGGAAAGCACGCAAACCTGCGTTACCGGAAGTGTTGATGTGAAACTGCAACCCTATCATTTTTCGCTCACAGGTTGCGAAAGCAAATATGATTTGATGAGTTCAAAATTCGGTGATTATGGTGAAATGAACAAAACATTTACCGGTGATGACGTGAAAGGCTTCACAACTATTTTAGGTAACCAGATGAAACTATATTTTGCGACTCATGAAAAAAATTAGCGTAGGAATCATAGGAGGAGCAGGCTATACAGCGGGAGAGTTATTACGGTTATTACTGCATCATCCGCAGGTGGATATTCAATTTGTACAAAGCAGTACACAGGCAGACAAACCTGTGTGCAGTGTACATCGTGATCTGTTTGGAGATACGGAGTTGAAATTTACGGACAAAATTCTTGCAACAGATGTAGTTTTTCTTTGTTTGGGACATGGTTTGTCAACTACTTTTTTAGATGAAAATCCATTTCCGGAGAATACAAAAATCATTGATCTTAGCAATGATTTTCGTGTGCAATCGACGTACAAAAATCGTGATTTTGTGTACGGATTATCTGAGATATTTCGTAATGAAATTAGGTCTGCAAACAGCATTGCAAATCCGGGTTGTTTTGCCACTGCGATACAACTTGCGTTGTTTCCATTGGCAGAAAAAATGCTGCTTTCCGATGAAGTACACGTGAATGCCATTACCGGCTCTACCGGTGCAGGGCGTGGACTTTCGGAAACGTTGCATTACAGTTATCGCAATAACAATATTTCAATCTACAAACCGTTCACACATCAACATCTTGGCGAAATCAATAAAACCTTTACTGTTGTTCAGAACGGGAAAAGTCCAATGTTGAATTTTATTCCCGTTCGGGGTAATTTTACACGCGGTATTTTTACTACTCTGTATACCAAGTGTGCGTTGAACAAAGATGAATTGCAAACACTTTACAAAGACTGTTACGCATCGCATCCGTTCACGCATATTTCGGATACGGGAATCAGCATGAAAGAAGTTGCAAATACAAACAAATGTTTGCTGCATATTGAAAAACACGGCGACTACGTATTAATTACAAGTGTCATTGACAATCTGCTGAAAGGAGCGTCGGGACAAGCAATACAAAACATGAACTTAATGTTCGGATTAGAAGAAACTATTGGACTACAATTAAAACCAAATGCATTTTAAGATGAAATTATTTGATGTTTATCCCTTGTGGGATGTCAATTTAGTAAAAGGAAAAGGTTGCTATGTGTATGATGACAGAGGAAGGGAATACCTTGATTTATATGGCGGACACGCGGTTATTTCCATCGGACATTTGCACCCGCACTATGTGCAAATGCTCACAGAACAGTTGCAAAATTTAGGTTTTTATTCCAACTCTGTCAAGAACGATATTCAGGAAAAATTAGCCAAAAAATTAGGACAGCTTTCCGAGTACGATGACTATGCTCTTTTTCTTTGCAACTCCGGTGCAGAGGCAAATGAAAATGCGATGAAATTGGCTTCTTTTCACACCGGAAAAAAGAAGGTTTTAGCATTCAAAAAGGCGTTTCACGGGCGCACTTCGGGAGCTGTTGCAGCCACGGATAATCCCGGTATTGTTGCACCTTTCAACGAAACAACGCACATTGATTTTGTTGCATTGAACGATACTGAGGCAGTAGAAAAAATGCTAAAAACCAACGAGTATGCGGCAGTTATTATCGAAGGCATACAAGGCGTGGCAGGCATTATCATGCCGGACGATGATTTTTTGTGCAATTTGCGCAACATTTGCGACCAATATCAAACGTTGCTTATTCTTGATGAAATCCAATCGGGTTACGGGCGAACGGGTAAATTTTTTGCACATCAATGGGCTGATATTCGTGCCGATATTATTACCACGGCAAAAGGAATGGGTAATGGTTTTCCCGTTGCAGGTGTGTTGATAACGCCGAAAATACAAGCCGTTCACGGCATGCTTGGCACAACGTTTGGAGGAAATCACTTGGCTTGTGCAGCTGCCTTGGCGGTACTAAATGTTCTCGAAAAAGATAATTTGATCGAAAACTCCAAAAATATCGGCGAGCAAACACTCCACGTTTTACGGGAAATACAAGGTATTACAGAGGTTCGTGGTCGCGGATTAATGCTTGGTATTGACACAGCTTTTCCCGCTAAGGAAATTTGCAAAAAACTGCTGTTTGAACATCAAATTTTTATTGGAAATGCAGGCACAAATACGCTGCGTTTGTTGCCGCCACTATGTATAACCCAAAAGCAAATTAACGTGTTTACAAACATTTTGAAGCAATTAATTCAATGAAACAGGTTGTAAATGTCATCAAAATTGGCGGAAACATCATTGATAATGATGCAGCGTTGACACAGTTTTTAAGTGATTTCGCTACGCTTGATGAACTAAAAATTCTTGTTCATGGCGGTGGAAAATTAGCGACACGTTTGGCTGAGCAATTAGGCGTTCCCGTTCAGATGCACGATGGACGCCGCATTACCGATTCCGAAACATTGAAAATTGCAACCATGGTATATGCCGGTTGGATCAATAAAACCATTGTTGCAAAATTGCAGCATCTAAATTGCAATGCCATTGGTTTGTCGGGAGCCGATACCAATGTAATCCCCGCCGAACGCCGTTCTTCGGTGTCGATTGATTTCGGTTTTGTTGGCGATATTCAATCTGAAAAAATTAATTTTTCGTTTCTAAACATGTTGTTGCAACAGCAAATTTGTCCTGTTTTTTGTGGGATTACACACGATAAACAAGGCAATTTACTCAACAGTAATGCAGATACGATTGCATCATCTTTGGCAGCAAATTTATCGTCCAAATATGACACACGACTGACTTTTTGCTTTGAAAAAAACGGCGTGCTTTTCAATCCCGATGATGACCATTCCGCTATTCCCAAAATCACACCAACAACTTATGCAGCACTGAAAGCAAACGGTGTGATTACCGCCGGAATGATTCCGAAAATTGATAATGCTTTCAAAGCCATTGATGCTGGCGTAACCGAAGTAATTATCAAACATGCTAAAAATTTATTGAACGACTTTGGAACCAAAATTAAAAACATATAATCCGATGAACGAGGCAATTACCTTACTCAAACAACTCATTGCAACACCTTCGTTTTCTTATGAAGAGGAAAAAACGGCACAACTTATTTTTGATTTTCTCTCGGAAAAAGGGATTTCTCCACAACGGATTCTGAACAATGTGTATGCGTGCAACCTCCATTTTGACGAGAGTAAACCAACGCTGTTGCTCAATTCACATCACGATACTGTAAAGCCCACTGCGGCCTACACGCTCGATCCATTTATGCCTTTGGAAAAAGATGGGAAATTATTCGGTTTGGGCAGTAACGATGCCGGAGGGTCAGTTGTGGCTTTGATACAGGCTTTTTGTCATTATTACGATAAAAAAATGAGCCATAATCTCATTTTAGCAATCACGGCAGAGGAGGAGGTAACGGGCGAAAACGGCATTGAATTATTGCTGAAACACCTTCCGAAAATTGATTGTGCGATTGTTGGTGAGCCTACGCAAATGAAAGCGGCCATTGCTGAACGAGGCTTGATGGTTCTTGATTGCACTGCTCACGGGATACCGGGTCATGCTGCACGCAACGAAGGCGATAGCGCGTTGTATCACGCCATCGATGATATCAATTGGTTTCGTAATTTTCGTTTTCCAAAATTATCATCGCTGATGGGTGAAGTAAAAATGACGGTTACGCAAATCAATGCCGGCACGCAGCACAATGTTGTGCCGAACGAATGCCGCTTTGTTGTTGATATTCGCCCGACTGATATTTATGACAATGTCGAAATTGTTGATATTATCCGACAGCATGTGAATTGCGACATTGTGCCTCGTTCAACAAAACATGTTGCCTCTTGTATCGATGAAAAACACAGATTGGTACAAACAGCGATTACTCTCGGCATTGAGCGTTTTGTTTCGCCAACAACGTCCGACATGGTCAGTATGCCGTTTCCTGCAATCAAGATGGGCGTAGGCGATTCGGCACGTTCGCATCGAGCCGATGAATTTGTGTATATCAAAGAAATAGACGAAGGCATTCAGCAATATATCAATTTTTTAAAAACATTCAACCATGAATAAACTTTGGAACAAAGGAAACGAACCTCACCATCTCATCGAACAATTTACTATCGGCAACGACAAAGAACTTGATTTGCAATTAGCTAAACACGATGTGCGTGGCTCATTAGCTCACGTGCAAATGTTGCAAAGCGTGGGACTACTCACCAAAAAAGAAACAGACGAATTGCTCGTTGCTTTGCAAGAAATTTTGAAAATTGCAGAAACCGGTGAATTTACTATTGAAGACGGTGTCGAAGATGTACACTCGCAGGTGGAGTTGATGCTTACCCGAAAATTGGGCGAAACCGGAAAAAAAATTCACTCGGGGCGTTCTCGAAACGATCAGGTTTTGGTTGATTTGAAACTTTTTATGCGTGAAGAAATGCAACAAATTTCGCAATTGGTGTTTCAATTATTTCAACGACTGCAATCGCTCAGCGAAGAGCACAAAGACGTTCTAATGCCGGGCTACACCCATTTTCAAATAGCCATGCCTTCGTCATTTGGGTTGTGGTTTGGTGCATATACTGAGGCTCTTATTGATGATATGCAACTTTTTGCAGGTGCTTACAGAATTGTTAATCAAAATCCGCTTGGCTCGGCAGCAGGTTATGGAAGTTCGTTTGCTATAAACCGTACCATGACCACACAATTGCTCGGTTTCGACACCATGCATTACAATGTAATTGCCGCACAAATGAGTCGCGGAAAAACCGAATACGCTATGGCTTGCGGTATGTCGGCGATTGCTTCAACGCTCAATAAATTGGCTTCGGATTGTTGTATTTTTATTAGTCAAAATTTTGGATTTATTAGTTTCCCGGAAGAATTGACAACCGGTTCGAGCATTATGCCTCACAAAAAAAATCCCGATGTGTTTGAACTCATTCGTGGCAAAACCAATCGTTTGCAAAACCTTCCGAGCGAACTTTCCATGCTGACAACCAATCTGCCTCACGGCTACCATCGCGATTATCAACTACTGAAAGATTGTTTGTTTCCTGCGATTAATACGCTGAAAGAATGCTTGTCTATTGCGGAATTTATGTTGCAACATATCCAAGTCAATCCGGATATTCTCGACGATTCGAAATATGAATATTTGTTCACGGTAGAGGAAGTCAATCGCCTTACATTAGAAGGCATGCCTTTCCGTGATGCGTACAAAAAAGTGGGACAGCAAGTCGCCAACGGCACATTTAATGCAACAAAACAAGTGCAGCACACGCATGAAGGAAGTATCGGGAATTTGTGTACGGCAGAGATTGTAGAAAAAATGCAGTCGGTTATGCGGTTGTTTGAAAATTAGGAATGGAATTTTTGTTAAAAATGCTCTAATTCCTGTTTTTTTTGTATCTTTGTGAGTTAAAACAAAAATAAACGTTCGAAAATGGAAGAAAAATCCCTAAATTTCTTGGAAGAAATTATCGAGGCCGACTTGAAATCGGGCAAGCACACCGGTATCCACACGCGTTTTCCGCCGGAGCCCAACGGTTATCTGCATATTGGTCATGCCAAATCCATCTGTTTGAATTTTGGTTTGGCAATAAAATACAAAGGCAAGTGCAACTTGCGCTTCGATGATACTAATCCGACGAAAGAAGACATAGAGTATGTAGAATCCATTCGTGAAGACGTGAAATGGTTAGGTTTTCAGTGGGACGGCGAATATTTTGCTTCGGATTATTTCGGACAACTTTACGACTGGGCCGTTGAACTTATCAAAAAAGAAAAAGCCTACGTTTGCGACCTTTCGCAAGAACAAATGAGTATTTATCGAGGCACGCCTCAAACACCCGGAACGAAAAGTCCGTTTAGAAATCGCTCTGTTGAAGAAAATTTAGATTTGTTCCAACGCATGAAAAACGGTGAATTTCCAGACGGTACGAGAGTTTTGAGAGCCAAAATCGATATGGCTTCACCAAATATGCAGTTTCGCGACCCGGTTTTGTATCGCATTTTACATGCCGAACATCACCGCACCGGAAACGATTGGTGCATCTATCCGATGTACGACTACGCACATGGGCAAAGCGATTCGATCGAAAAAATTACACACTCGATTTGTACGCTGGAGTTTGATGTGCACCGTCCGCTCTACGACTGGTTTATTCAGGAGTTAAACATTTTTCCTTCGCATCAGTACGAATTTGCACGCCTCAACATCAACTATACAGTGATGAGTAAACGCAAACTTTTGCAGTTGGTAGAAAATAATCACGTTTGGGGTTGGGACGATCCGCGAATGCCCTCGATTTCCGGACTTCGCCGAAGAGGTTACACACCGGCATCGTTGCGTTTATTTGCCGAAAAAATCGGAGTTTCGAAACGTGATAATGTTATTGATGTAAGCCTTTTGGAATGGTGCGTGAGAGAAGATTTGAACCAAAATGCACAGCGTGTAATGGCCGTTCTAAATCCTTTAAAAGTTGTGATTACCAACTATCCCGACGCTTCGACAAGCTCAGCGTCCGGTGACAAGGTGGCTGAGCCTGTCGAAGCCACCGAATATTTAGACGCCGTAAATAATCCAGAAAATCCAGAGGCAGGAACCCGAAAAGTGCCGTTTTCCCACGAACTTTACATCGAACGTGAGGATTTTATGGAAGTACCGGAAAAGAAATTTTTCCGCTTGGCTCCGGGTGTAGAAGTGCGTTTGCGTTATGCCTATTACATCACGTGCAACGAAGTTGTGAAAGATTCCGAAGGCAATATCATCGAACTGCGCTGTACGTACGATCCCCAAACCAGAGGTGGAGGCTCGCCCGACGGACGAAAAGTGAAGGCAACTTTGCATTGGGTTTCCGCAAATCACGCTGTTGATGCGGAAGTGCGGTTGTTCAACCGATTGTTTTCTGTTGCCGCGCCCGAAGATGTTGAGGAGGGACAAACGTTTATCGATAATCTAAATCCAAATTCTTTGCAAACGCTTACACATTGCAAAATCGAGCCATTTGTCAAAAACACAAAGCCGTTAGACAGTTTCCAATTCGAGCGTTTGGGTTATTTTGTAACCGATAAAGACAGTATGCCCGAGCACTTGGTGTTTAATCGAACGGTATCGCTGAAAGATTCGAAATGATATGCATAAAAGTAGGGGGCGGAAAATTTTCCGCCCCTACTTTCTTTTTTGTAATTTTATTAGTACGCAAACAATGGCAACGACGACATCATCGCATTCACTTTCTTGCGAATTTCTGCAATTTTTTCTTCGTTTTCGATGTTGCAAATAACTTGGTCAATAAAATCAACAATCGCAGGCATATCGGCTTCTTTCAAACCGCGAGAAGTTACAGCGGCAGTGCCAACACGAATTCCGGACGTTACAAACGGCGTGCGGCTGTCGAACGGAACCATATTTTTATTGATGGTAATATCGGCTTTGACCAGTGTGTTTTCAACTTTTTTTCCGGAAATTTCGGGGAATTTTGTACGAAGATCAATCAACATTAAATGATTGTCCGTTCCTCCTGAAATAACTTTGTAACCTTTGTCAATAAAGGCTTTGCACATGGCTTGTGCGTTGGCTTTCACCTGCTTGATGTAAGTTAGATATTCATCGGTCAATGCTTCGCCGAAAGCAACGGCTTTTGCGGCAATCACATGCTCGAGCGGTCCGCCTTGAATACCCGGAAATACAGCCAAGTTCAGCAATGCAGACATTTTTCTGATTTCGCCTTTCGGTGTGGTTATTCCCCAAGGATTATCAAAATCTTTACCCATAATGATCAAACCGCCACGAGGCCCACGCAAAGTTTTGTGCGTAGTTGTTGTGATGATATGACAATAAGGCACAGGATTGTTCAATAAGCCACGAGCAATCAAACCGGCAGGATGTGCAATGTCTGCCATTAAAATTGCATCCACTTTGTCGGCGATTTCACGCATGCGTTTCCAATCCCAATCACGCGAGTATGCAGAAGCTCCGCCAACTATCATTTTTGGTTTTTCGCGTAAAGCGATTTCTTCCATTTTATCATAATTGATAAGTCCCGTATCTTCCTCAACCGTGTAAGGAATAGCACGATACAAAATTCCGGAAGAATTGACCGGTGAGCCGTGCGAAAGATGTCCACCGTGCGACAATTCCAAGCCCATAAACGTATCTCCCGGCTTCATACAAGCCAAAAATACAGCCATATTGGCTTGTGCTCCCGAATGAGGCTGAACATTAGCATACTCTGCTCCAAATAATTGACAGGCACGATCGATCGCCAGTTGTTCGGTTTGATCAACGATTTGACAACCGCCATAATAGCGTGCCCCGGGATAACCTTCGGCATACTTATTGGTTAAACATGAACCTTGTGCTTCCATCACTTGCGGACTCACGAAATTTTCAGATGCAATTAGTTCGATGCCTTCAGTTTGGCGCTCGCGTTCTTTTTCGATTAAATCGAAGATTTGTTGGTCTCTTTTCATATCGTTTTTTGTATTTTTTTTGCAAAGGTACAAAAAAAATTTGTATCTTTGTAAAAAAAATCACATTATCATGTTCACAAAAGACATTTACACCAATCGCAGAAATCAACTTCGAGCCGATGTTAAATCGGGCTTGATTTTGCTTCCGGGCAATAAAGATGCCTCTTACAACTATCCGAAAAACACGTATCGTTTCCGTCAGGATAGTAATTTTTTGTATTTTTTCGGACTGAATAAACCCGATTTCGTTGGAGTGTTAGATGTCGATTCAGGGGAAGATTGGCTATTTGCTGACGATTTCGACATGAGTGCGATCGTTTGGATGGGCGATATGCCAAAAGTTTCGGAATTGGCAGATTCGGTCGGCGTGAAAAATTCCGCACCAACATCAGAGTTACAAAAAATGATCGAAAAAGCGATTGTTTCAGGACAACAAATACATTTTTGCGATCCGTATCGCTCCGTAACTCGTGATCAAATTTCACGATTGTTGGGACTTCAGTATAGTTCTGTAAAAGATTCCGTATCAAAAGAATTAATTCGTGCAATCGTGAAACAGCGTGAAATCAAAGCCGATTACGAAATTGTAGAAATCGAAAAAGCCTGTGATGTTGCCTATTTGATGCACACTGAGGCCATGAAAATGGCGAAAAATGTGGGCATATACGAATATCAAATCGCAGGGCGTGTTGAAGGCATCGCTCTTGAACACCATGGAACGGTCTCGTTTCCGGTGATTTGCAGTATCAATGGGCAAACACTGCACAATCGCTATCACGGCAACCAAATTACCGAAGGTAGAATGTTGATTTTGGATGCAGGTGCGGAGTTAGACAATGGTTATTCGTCTGATATCACACGAACGATGCCTGTCGGCGGAAAATTCAACGAACGTCAAAAAGCAATTTACGAGACTGTTTTAGATGCAAATATGAAAAGTATCGAGATGTGCAAACCGGGCATCAAATATCGCGATGTGCATTTTGTGGCGTGTTTGGCGATTGCTGAAGGTTTGAAAAAACTGGGCTTGATGAAAGGCGATATGCACAAAGCCGTTGAAGAGGGTGCACATACGTTGTTTTTCCCCCACGGATTGGGACACATGCTGGGTTTAGATGTTCACGATATGGAAAATTTGGGTGAAGATTTTGTCGGCTACGACGATGAAACCACGCGTGCCAAAGAATTCGGAACGGCTTATTTACGTTTCGGAAAAAAACTCAAGGAGGGCTTTGTTTTGACTGTAGAGCCGGGCTGTTATTTCATTCCGCAATTGATCGAACAATGGCAAAACGAGAACAAACATGCCGAATATATCAACTACGATGAGGTAATGAAATACCTCGATTTTGGCGGAGTTCGAATAGAAGACGGCATTTTGATTACCAAAGATGGTTGTCGTGTTTTAGGAAAACCTGTTCCGAAAACCGTTGCGGATATTGAGGCGTTGATGGCGTAAAACGGTAGGAATGACGACCTGTTGATTACGTCCATGCTATTTTTCTCGACAAAAATCCATGCAATCTCGGCAACCAGCGTTTAATGCGAATCATTAACAATTCCGTGCTTCCAACATGGATTTCCGGTTTGTTTTTTCGAATACCTTTGAGAATTTGTTGGGCGGCTTTTTGCGGTGTGATGCCTTTGTTTTGTCCGGCGTCCATTTTGCCGTAAGCTTTGCCGTCCGCCATAACAGCGTTTAACGAAACATTGGTTTTGATTCGTCCGCCGATAATGATATTAACTTTGATGTTATGCTGATGATTTTCGATTCGAACGGATTCGAAAAACCCGTGCATCGCATGTTTTGCGGCGGAATATGCCGAACGTAGCGGAAATCCGAATACACCGACCAAACTACTTGTGCAAACCAAATGTCCTCCGCCTTGCTTGATCATTTGCGGTAACACGGCTTTCGTCAAAATTACCGAGCCGAAATAATCTATTTCCATGATTTTTCGATCTACTTCTATCGGAGTATCCACAGCCAAAGCACGCTGGCTAACGCCTGCATTATTGATCAAAATATCAATTCGACCAAATTGCTCAATCATACGTTTGGCAAGCGGTTCGAGAGTTTCGGATTGCAATAAATCCAACGGAATGCAATGAAAATTCTCAGGACGAGAAGACTTCTTTTTAACAACTTCCAACTCTTCCAAAAAAGGAGCAGATGCAATCACTACCGAGCCCTCATCAATCAACGCAAGTGCTACGGCCTCACCAATTCCGGACGATGCTCCGGTGATCCAAACGACTTTATCTTTGAACATGTAGTTAGCAATTAGCGGTTAGTGGTTAATGGTTAATGAGAAAAATCACTAACCATTAATCACTAATCATTAACAATTATTCCTCTATCGGTTTTTCAAAAATCTTCAACTCTCTCGCGTATACAAAAATGAATAGTGCCGTGAGTAGCGTTGGAAAAATCCCCGGAAAATTCCCCGTGCCAACCATCATCGGAACAAACAAAATGATAATTTGTGCCGTAGCATAAAGATGAAATCCTCTTTTGTTTAATTTCCACATCAAAACTGCTCCGATGAGGCTGAATAAATATAGGATTGCAGGAAGAGCGTATCCTAAAACGCCAAGTTTTTCAGCTTGGGCAATAGACGCATCATTAAAGACAGCTCCCCATGTCTCGCTGTCGGCAAGATCATGCATCAAGTCTATCATATGACTGAACAATAGTGCAAAAGTACCATTCGAGAGAAGCGAAAGACCACTTCCGATAAAAGTTAAAACGAGAAAAACGGTCAATAATGTCGAGCGTTTTGGCTTGTTTTGTTCTGTGTTGAAAGGATTTTCCATAGTTGTTATTTTTTTTAGATTTGTAGTTAATTTTCTATCGTAAATTTTTTAAGAGTTCTGCCATTTCGAGTTGCATTTTTTGTGCTTCTTCTTCGGCTTTTTCTGCAAAATCCAAACCATCGGAAGCATACAAAATACTGCGGGATGCGTTGATTAAAAGCCCGCAATCTTTCGTCATGCCGTATTTGCAAACCTCTTGCAAACTTCCGCCTTGTGCACCAACACCCGGTACTAACAAAAAACTATCGGGAACATGTTGTCGAATTTTCATAAACCAATCGGCTTGCGTTGCCCCAATCACATACATCATATTTTCCGGAGTTCCCCATTCTTTTGAGGTTTCTAAAACTGTTTCAAACAAAAATCGTTCGTTTTTTTCGTCTTTCAAAAACTGAAAATCGAATGCGCCTTTGTTCGATGTCAGTGCCAATAAAATCACCCATTTTTCGGAAAAGGTCAAAAACGGCTTTACAGAATCCGCACCCATGTACGGCGCAACGGTAATCGCATCAAAATTAAAATCGCCGTCCGGACTTAAAAACGCTTGAGCATATTTTTCAGACGTGTTTCCAATGTCGCCACGTTTGGCATCTGCAATGGTAAACACATCGAATTTTCTTAGATAATCCGCAGTTTTTTTCAATGCCTGCAACCCTTTGATACCGGAGGCTTCGTAAAATGCCAAATTTGGTTTATACGCAATCGCATAGCGATGTGTCGCATCAATAATTGCCTTGTTGAATTCAAAAATTGGATCTTCGGAATCCAATAAATGCTTCGGGATTTTGGTCAAATCCGTGTCCAAACCCACACAGAGGAAAGTTTGTTTTTCAAAGATTTTGGATATTAAGTTTGCTCTTGTCATTTTTTTACATTACTGACTACAAAAGTACGAAAAAAAAATGAATAAAGCAAGGCGATTCTATGGCAAATGTGTCAAAATCCAGTCGTTTTCTATCTTTGAAAATCCAAACCACTTTTTGCCTAAGTCTTTCAATGATGCTCCGATGTGATATACTTGAGTGTCGTCAATAATTAAAAATCGGTCGTGTGATTTTGTGAATTTTTCTATTTTTATCGGTGGATATTGAGCGTTGTGTTTGGATAAATCTTGTTTTAACATTTGTTCAAAATTTGCTGTCAGAATTTTTGCAGAAACATTCTTTTTGCGTTTGGAAAGTAGCAATAACACGGATTCATCAACATAGTTGTCAATCAGAGTTATAGACTTTTTCGCTGACTTTATCAAGTCGGAAACGAAAACGTAAGCATCGAAGATTTGCCCATCGAAGAAAACTCCTTCAATAGGCGGAAGAGCGGTTTTCACAAAGAAATCTATTTTATGTTCTGTGTTGGAAACACGTTCCTCAATTCGTTCAAAACGCTGATTTATGGCATACCCTTTCAAAATATAGTCTTTGAGTATCTTGTTTGCCCATTGCCGAAAATATGTACCTTGTTTAGATTTTACACGGTATCCAACAGATATGATAACATCAAGACTGTAGTATTCGACCGCATATGTTTTCCCGTCAGAAGCAGTTGTTGCAAAATTTGCAACAACTGAATTTTTGAGTAGTTCTTCCTCATCGAAAATATTCCTTATGTGTCTTGAAATTACAGATTTGTCTCTGTCGAAAAGTAACACCATTTGTGCCTGCGTAAGCCAAACGGTTTCTTGGTCGGTTAAAACTTCCAAATGAATAGAGTTATCAGGCTGATAAATGGCGATTTCACCTTTGCTTGTTGGTGTGAAGTTTTGCATGGATTAAATTTTAACTTCGTTGAGCTCGCACTGCGTGCTTCGGTTCTGCAAAGTTACACCAAAAAATCCAAAGAAAAAACCTAAAAAGTGTTAAAAATCCTTAAAAAACATTAAGGAAGTTAGCAAGCGAAGTCGAGGAATCCCCATACAACATCGGCACGGATTACGAATCAAACCAAACACACCTACCGATGATTTGGATGATTGAAACCAGATGGCGGTCTTGCTCTTCGATTTTGCATTTGTCCGGGTGAACAGAAGTCACGGAAACGATCATCACGAAGTCTTTGTGGGCGTTGTCTGCGTGGTGGTGGCGTGGACCCATGCCCCCAATTCATATCAGGCATATTTAAACCAATATTTGGAAAAGGAAGTCTTTTGTGTAATGTGACACCTGCGGTTAATACGCCTATTGGGCCGCGGTCCTGCCCTGTGCTTGGTATAACACTGTGTGAATAACCAACGCTGGCATCCAGGCTTAGTGTTGGTGACAAATTGAATTGCTTTGTTAATGCAATTTCTGCGCCGTTTCTAGGGAAACTGCTAACACTAAGGGGCCCAACAACCGGCGGACCGCCATTTTCGCTAAAACTATTTACCCCTCCTGATATAAGAGAGTTTGATATAAACCCCCCAGCATATAGTGACAAATTACTGATTCGAGAAACAGGAACATTAACAATTAATCCAGCATTAAATGCGGTTCTTCTGTAATTATTTCCAAACCAGTTATCCAACCCTGCTGTTAAACTTAGATGGCGATTGATTCTTATGTCTGTTCCAAACCCAAGGTTTACCTTTGCAGAAGGAGTAGGCAGCCATGATGAAATTTCAACTCTCTCAGAAATATATGAACCTTCAAAAGTGACCCTAGGAGAAAGAGATGCGCCTGCCCTTAAAAAGGGTTTCACGGGTCCAATGGCAGTGGACAATTTACCACCCGCCGTAACAGTAGGAACAAACTCTGTGCTAATATCCCAGCTTCCAGCCATACTGTTTGCTGCTGTTGCCGCCAATATAGTTAATGCTAACAATGCTGTTGTTTTTTTCATATACAAGATATTTTGTTTCTTTAAGCCAATTTTGAACACAAAAAAAAAACGGACTTGCAAATCCGTTTCAGAGGTCTTCGACAACCCGTAATCACAAATAAGAAGCCCGCTTTGCGAGCGTTTCCTATTCTTGTGATTACAAAAAGTGTCGAAGTTTCTGAAACAAGAATGAGCGTAAACGCTTTTTATGTAATTTATTGTGCGTAATTATCTACGCAATTTTATCATAGGCAAGTTTTAAATTATATTTTTTATCCAACAGATTCTTTCATTTTTTCTGCATTTTCAGCAAGTTGCAAGGCATCAATAATATCTTGAATATCGCCATCCATAAATGCAGGAAGTGAGTGTATGGTGTAGCCAATTCGATGGTCGGTAATTCGACTTTGCGGATAGTTATAGGTTCGGATTTTTGCCGAGCGGTCGCCGGTCGAAACCATGGTTTTGCGTTTGCTCGAAATTTCGTCCAAATATTTTTGATACTCCATTTCGTAAAGACGTGTCCGCAGAATTTTCATGGCTTTTTCCAAGTTTTTGATTTGCGATTTTTCGTCTTGAATAGCAACGACTATTCCGGTTGGAATATGTGTCAATCGAACTGCCGAATAGGTTGTATTTACAGACTGTCCGCCCGGTCCGGAGGAACAGTAAGTGTCTTTTCTGATGTCGCTTTGTTTGAGTTCGACATCAAACTCGTCGGCTTCGGGCAGCACTACAACTGATGCGGCGGAGGTGTGTACACGTCCCATTGTTTCGGTGTCCGGCACACGTTGCACACGGTGCACGCCGGACTCGTATTTTAAAATGCCGTAAACGCCTTCGCCCGATACGTTCAAAATAATCTCTTTGTATCCACCAACCGTTCCTTCGGTACAATCGACCAACTCCATTTTCCAACCTTTTCGGTCGCAAAATTTTTGGTACATCCGGTACAAATCTCCCGCAAAAATACTCGCCTCATCGCCACCCGTTCCGGCACGTATTTCAATGATTGCGTTCTTGCTATCCTGAGGGTCTGCGGGGATTAACAACACACGAATTTCTTCTTCCAACGGGTCTTTTTGCTCTTGAAATGTTGCTAATTCGGCTTTTGCCATATCACGAAATTCCTCATCTTTTTCATTGGCGATAATTTCTTTGGCATTGGCGATATTTTCCAAAAGGTTTTTGTAAGATTTATAGGCAGCTATCACAGGCTGTAAATCCTTGTAATTCTTACTAATCTTGATATAACGCTTCATGTCCGACATGATGTCGGGTTGATTCATTTGCTCTTCGATTTCCAAATAGCGTTGGTGTATGGCTTCTAATTTTTCTAACATCCCGCAAAGATACGAAAAATTTCTTTATTTATGCCTATTGAACTCCCAAAAATATATGTTTTCTCCTCTTTCACCTCCAAATGCGTGGTGTGTTGCTTCAAGTCTGAATATAATATATCTGTCTGTTGCGGCAGGTTCTGTGGGCAAGTCAAATTGCAGAAGAAAGGCTGTGATCCCGAATTCGTTTTCTCCGGCAAATTCAATAAGAGGCTGTATAGAGCGAATGGTCAACGGTTCATTACCTGCATATATTTTAAACTCAATATCTTCTGGTTCTACCGAAGAGTTTTTTTCATTCGGGTCTTTTTCTTGCCAATTTTCATAGGTTAATATTCTGCCCAAACTCATAGGGCGCACATAAGCCATCAGATATGGACCTGCTCCCCAAACTTGAAAAACCCGAAATCCATACAACTCTAATCGGTGACGGCGTGCATTTATCGTCAAGTCTCTATCTGCAATTACGTTCCATGCCCAAAACTGGAAATTCATATCGTCTTCAGCAACAGGCTCAATACCAAATAGTCTTCTGGCGTGCGGGTATTCATTGAAACGGAGGGCAAGTAGTGATTTGTACATTCCTTTTTCAACGTCTTCTATTTTGTAATATCCGTCTTCATCAGAAAATGTCATGTGTATTGGGCTAAACGTACTACTCATAAGGACAACAGCACTGTTGTCAATCGGATTTCCGTCAAAATCGGTAACTCTGCCCGAAATTGTAACTGTGTTTGGATTTTGAGCAAACAAATTGATTCCTAAAAGGAATAAAAGCGATAATACAGCAATTTTTTTCAAGGTTTTTATAATTTCATGATTTTGCATGTATGACGAACAGGAGGGTAAAAAAGTTACAGATTTGCACCGTGGCAGTTTTTGTATTTTTTTCCACTTCCGCAAGGACACGGTTCGTTTCTTCCGATTTTCTTTTCAACATGAACCGGTGCTGTTTTTTGCGGTGCAGACGTTCGATTGCCTAGATAATCTTCGCGAGACATACGCATACGCGATGTATCGGTACGCTGCATGTGTGCTTCTTTCATCGAGCCCGGATTTTGCGAAGGAAGTTTACCCAAACTCAAAAACGAACAAATGTCCTTGTTGATCTTCATGATCAAATTTTTGAACAAATTAAACGATTCGAATTTGTAAATCAACAACGGATCTTTTTGCTCGTAAGCCGCAGTCTGAACGGACTGTTTCAAATCGTCCATTTCACGCAAGTGCTCTTTCCATGCATCGTCGATAATCGCCAAAGTAATGCCTTTTTCAGCGGAAAGCGGAACTTCTTTGCCTTGTGTGTCGTAACATTTTTTTACATTTGCAACCACGTTCAGAGTTTTCTTTCCGTCTGTAATCGGTATTAAAATGTTTTCAATATTTCCACCTTGATTTTCATAAATATCTTTCAGCACCGGAAAAGCTTGCTCGGAAAGCATATCGTTTTTGAGGTGATATGCTGAAAAAGCCTGTTGATACAGCGTGTCTGTGAGACCTTCCGGAGCATTATTCCAAAGCTCGGATTCTTCGATTTGCGATTCAATTCCAAAGGTTCGAATGCAGTCCATTTTGAATGCTTCAAAGTCGCGACTTTCGCGGTGTTCGGCAATCATTTGTTCGCTGGTGTCGAAAAACATGTTGGCGATGTCGATGCTCAAACGGTCGCCATACAAGGCATTTCGGCGTTTTTTGTAGATTACTTCACGTTGCGAATTCATCACATCATCGTACTCCAAGAGACGCTTACGAATTCCGAAATTATTTTCTTCCACTTTGCGTTGTGCACGTTCGATAGACTTCGTAATCATGCGGTGTTCGAGCACATCGCCATCCTTGTGTCCTAATCGATCCATCATTGTAGCAATTCGACCGGAGGCAAAAAGTCGCATCAAATCATCTTCGAGCGAAACAAAAAACCGTGAACTTCCCGGGTCTCCTTGTCGTCCGGAACGACCTCTCAACTGTCTATCCACGCGTCGCGAATCGTGTCGTTCCGTACCAATAATCGCCAAACCTCCTGCGCCACGCACATCAGAAGTTAGCTTGATGTCGGTTCCACGACCTGCCATGTTGGTTGCAATCGTCACAACGCCTGTGCGTCCTGCTTCGGCAACAATATCAGCTTCTTTTTGGTGCAATTTTGCGTTCAAAACATTGTGCTTGATGTTGCGCTGTTTAAGCATTCGGCTCAACAATTCGGAAATCTCAACATTTGTCGTACCCACCAAAACCGGACGTCCGGCATCTACCAATTCGTTGATTTCTTCAATAACGGCGTTGTATTTTTCACGTTTGGTTTTGTACACCAAATCTTCGCTATCATCACGAACAATGGGCTTGTTTGTTGGAATATTTACAACATCTAATTTGTAAATTTTCCAAAATTCTCCGGCTTCCGTTTCCGCAGTTCCCGTCATACCGGCGAGTTTGTGATACATGCGGAAATAATTTTGCAACGTAATGGTTGCGTAAGTTTGTGTTGCGGCTTCGATTTTTACGTTTTCTTTGGCTTCAATCGCTTGATGCAAGCCGTCTGAATAACGGCGTCCATCGAGAATACGACCGGTTTGTTCGTCAACGATTTTAATTTTATTGTCCATCACCACATATTCCACATCACGTTCGAACATGGTGTAAGCCTTCAAAAGTTGGTTGATTGTGTGAACACGTTCGCTCTGAATAGCGTAATCCCGTAAGATGTCAGCCTTTTTCTCGTTAACTTCGGTTTCAGATAAATTCTGCTTTTCTAACTCTGCAATTTCAGCTCCAACATCCGTCAACATGTATTGTTTTGCCGCTTCGCCACCACCGGTCAAGTAGTTAACACCTTTTTCCGTCAGATCGCTCGTGTGCTGTTTTTCGTCGATTACAAAGAACAACTCCTGATCAATTTCCGGCATGTGTTTGTTCTGCTCTTGCATGTAAAAGTTTTCGGTTTTCAGCAATAAACTTTTCATGCCCGGTTCACTCAAAAACTTGATCAATGCTTTGTTTTTCGGCAGTCCGCGATGACAGCGCAGCAATAATTTCCCGGCTTCTTTTTCTTGTGCGTCCGTAGGAGTTCCCGCCAATAATTTCTTTATTTCCGCCAACATTTGTGTGGACAGATTTCGCTGTGCATTGTACAACTTTTCGATTTGCGGACGATAAATTGCAAACTCCTGATCGTTGGCTTTGCTTGTTGGACCTGAGATTATCAACGGCGTACGTGCATCGTCAATCAAAACGGAATCGACCTCATCGACGATTGCAAAATGATGTTTGCGTTGCACCAATTCTCTCGTATCGCGACACATATTGTCACGCAGATAATCGAATCCGAATTCGTTATTTGTTCCGTAGGTAACGTCTGCCAAATAAGCGTTTCGACGTTCATCGGAATTCGGTTCATGCTTGTCAATACAATCCACTTTCATGCCGTGAAATTCAAACATCATCCCCATCCATTCAGAGTCACGTTTGGCCAAATAATCGTTCACGGTAACTACGTGAACACCGCGTCCTGCAAGGGCATTCAGATAAACCGGAAATGTTGCCACAAGCGTTTTTCCTTCACCCGTTGCCATTTCGGCGATGTTTCCTTTGTGCAACACAATACCGCCGATAATCTGCACATCGTAGTGAATCATTTCCCACTTGATGAGGTTTCCGCCGGCCATCCATTCGTTGGCGTAGTAAGCTTTTCCGTTGCGGATATTTACGCTGTCGCGTTTGGCTGCAAGGTCTTCGTCCCAAGGCATGACGCTGACTTCAACTTCGGCGTTATCATTGAAACGTTTTGCCGTAGATTTCACAACAGCAAAGGCTTCGGGCAGAATTTCGAGCAAAATCTCCTCGATTTTTGTATTGAGTTCCTTTTCGAGCTTATCAATTTGATTGTAAATTTCCTCTTTTTCTTCAACCGTACAACTTTCCTCGTCGGCACGTTCTTTCAGATGAGAAATTTCGTCTAAATCGTCTTTAAGATATGCGTTGATGCGGTCTTTAAATTCTTGTGTTTTTGCGCGAAGTTCGTCGTTCGAAAGTTTATCAATCGCCTCAAAAGCTCTCAAAGTGGCTTCAGTCATAGGTGTGAGTTCTTTCAAATCTCGTGACGATTTATCGCCGAACAGTTTTTTGATGAATCCTAACATAAAATAATCATTTTAACTTGCAAAGATACGAAAAAAAAGCGAAATGCACAACATTTCGCTTTTTTTTGATCACAGTTATTTCTATTCCGTTTCGCCGGCAAGCGTAAATCTTATCGGCATACTAAACTGCACACGAACAGGTCGTCCACCTTGCTTTCCGGGAGTCCAGTTGGGCATCATCGAAATTACACGAACGGCTTCCTCGTCGGCACCACCACCGATCCCACGAAGTACCCTAGCATTGGAAATTCTTCCGTCTCTTTCAATAACAAATGCAACAACAACTACTCCTTGGATACCTTTGTCACGTGCTTCTACAGGATATCTGATGTTGTCTCGCAGAAATTTCTGCATTGCTTCAACACCACCCGGGAATCCGGGAGAGTCTTCTACAAGTATGTAAACAAGTCCATCGGGATCTTCGATAGGTGGATCTACTCTTTGAGGGACGAATTCCCCACCTCTTTCCACAAGGACTTCAGAGAGAAAATCAGTCTGATTTTCACTTGATTTTGTTGTGATAAGAATCACACCGTGTTCTATGTTTAAATTATGTAGTCCCAAACGATTGATTAAATCGTCTGTAAGGGTTCTCAAAACAGTCACGGACTCGATGTTTTGAGGCGGCGTCATAGCATCTATCTCTCGAATAGTTCCATCGAACACCACGCCATCTATAATAACGATCGGATTGCCCACAACGGGGGCAGCAGAAAGCACTTCAGAAAGAAATTCGTCTTTCTCAACTTCAGGATTTTCTTGGCAAGCAAACAAAAATGTCAGTGCCAAAACAACAGGGATAAACGCCAAATATCGAACTTGGTTCAACACCTTGGCAGGCTTGGTTAATTGCATCATAATTCTATTTTTTATGGGTGAATAGTGTAATGAGTGAGCCAATATAGGTTGTCTGCCGACAATTTCCTGAAGTAAAAATTGAAAATAGGATTCAGGGTTTTTGTTGTTTTTCAACGTTTCCGTATCGGCTAAATATTCGTGGTTTAAACGCATTTCGCGTTTCAACAACCACACAAATGGGTTGAAAAATTGCACGGCACAAATCACTTCCATGAGCATCAAGTCCCAACTGTGTTTTTGTTTCACGTGTACGCGCTCGTGTGTGAGCACCATGTCTTTTTCATCGCTGTCTTCCCACTTTTCGGGAATATAAACGGTGTTGAAAAATGAAAATGCTGTTGGAATATCCGGACTGGTTATAATTGTTTCGCTGGTTGTTTCCAAACGTTTGCCGTTTTTGGAAAATGATGCCAAACGCAGAATTCCAACGATTCCTCGTATTACGAAAAATAAAACGATTGCCAAATAAATCCAAACGAGAATATTGATCATTTGTAGAGACGCAATGCGTTGCGTCTCTACAGCATCGACCCCAACATTTCCATCGGCAAAAACCGTAAAAATAGGTAGTTGTATGGGCATATTCAATACGCCCCAACCGCCTCCGACACCGGCATTCGTCGGCATTTGAAAATTCAAAAACGGCAACACCATCGCAAACACCAAAAATCCCAAAATCGTGAATCGACGAATTTTGAAATGGGTGTCGTTTCGCACAATCGCCTTGTAAAACAAGTAAAACACGGCGAGTGACAGGGCAGAGGGGAGCATAAAGGTGTTCCAAAAATCTATGGTGAAAAATGTACTCATGGTTATGATTTATTCATTTAACAATTTTCTTATCAAATTGGCTACGTTCTTCAAGCCCTCATTAGAATGTCCGATGGAAGAATACCTTACAACACCGTTTTTATCAATCAAAACAGTTGTAGGTAGAACTTGGACACCGTACAAAGTTGCAATAGATTGGTCAGAGTCAATACCTGTGTTAAAAACAATACCACTATTTCTCAGTCGATCCATTGTGCCTCTTACCCGCTCTTTGGACTCGCCTCTTGAAATCGGCAATAGCACAAATTCCGAATTTTCAAAAGGTTCTATAATCATGGCAGGAAGGGCGTGAAACTTCCGAATACAAGGTGGACACCACGTTGCCCAAAAATTTAACAATACAACTTGACCCCTTAAATCCGAAAGTGTGATAGTTGTACCATCTAACATCTGCACCGTGAAATCTGCTGCCGTGTCGTTTACTATTTCAGACATACGCTCGTTGTGTAAGGTGCCTGCTAACTGCTGACGACGTATGATTTCCTCCGCGAATAGCCGTCTATCCTCCGTGAAATTTTCCAACCCTGCTGCAAGAATATCTCCGGGTATTAAGTTTGCGAATGCTGCCAATTGTTCTTCTGTAAAATCTTCAAGCCTTATAACACGTCTTTCGACGTAAACTATAAATTCTCTTGACGGAAGTTCATTGCCAAATATTTTTACCAAACTATCTCTTTTTTCTTCAGAAACCCCATGGTGTATTGCTTTGATACTCCTTGGATTCATTGCGTTCAAGCGTTCCACTGTAATAATTTCGTCACTCCTAATTATGGTGTGTTGGGGGGTTATTACAGCACGCTTTTGTCCACACGAGAAACATATGGCACAAAGCAGTAGAATTAAGGCTGTTGCTATCGTTCTCATGATTGTTTTTAGTTTTAGCACGCTTTTGGACGAAGCACCTTTCGCCCTTTGCCTTTTGCCCTTTGGTAATTATCGTTTTTTACGTTTCAGTATCTGCAAAAGTTGCGAAATTTCGTCGATATCTTTATTCCGCAACTTGCCTTCCGCCGCGAAAAAATTCACGATGTTGGCATACGAATTTTGAAAATACGCACTGCTCATTCTTCTTAACGAATTCGACAGATATTCGGTTTGCGAAACCACCGGAAAATATTGATGTGTTTTTCCGAATTTTTTGTGTCCGACAAATCCTTTTTGTTCTAAATTTCGAACAACGGTTGATATTGTGGTTTGGGCAGGTTTGGGTTCCGGCATCATTTCTAAAAGTTCCCTTACAAATGCACGTTTCTTTTCCCAAAGCATTTGCATAATTTGTTCTTCAACTTTGGTTAAGTGCATGGCTTCGTCATTTTTTTTTGTTTTCATGATATTTAAAATTTTAAAGTTTCGACACTGCAAATATACAACTAATTTTTTAGTTGTGCAACTACATTTTTAGTTATATAACTAGTTTTTTAGTTGTAGTGTTATTGTTGGCTGATTATTAGCTTTTTAATTGACGATATTTTTTGCTGAAAGGTCAATAGCAGGGGGGTTCCTCGACTTCGCGTACTTCGTACGCTACGCTCGGAATGACGAGCGTATGTGTGGGGAGCGAAGCAACGCGAAGTCGAGGAATCCCCTTGCTATTTTCAAAAATTTTCGTATCTTTGCAAAAACTAAAAATTAGGCTTCGACTTCGCTCAGCCACCAAATTAAAAATCAAATACTATGAACACAAACCTCGAAACTTTAAGTCCTTCTGCTTTTTGGAAAAATTTCCAATTGATCTGCAGCGTTCCCCACCCTTCGTATCACGAAGAAAAAATCCAAAATTTGTTGATGAAATTCTTTCAAGATTTGGGTTTCAATCCGATCAAAGATGAAGCCGGAAATATCATGGTTTCCAAGCCGGCAACTCCGGGTATGGAAAATAGTAAAGGCGTTGTTTTGCAGGCCCATGCCGATATGGTTCCGCAGGCAAATAACGACACTAAACATGATTTTGTGAACGATCCGATTACGGCTTATATCGACGGCGAATGGGTAACTGCCAAAGGCACAACGCTTGGTGCCGACAATGGTATGGGTGTTGCGGCAATCATGACGATTTTCGAAAGCAAAGATTTGGCACACGGTCCCATTGAAGGTCTGATTACAGCTGAAGAAGAAGTCGGAATGGGCGGTGCAAAAAAATTGAAGCCGGGCATTTTGAAAGGCGATATTTTGCTGAATTTAGATTCGAGTACAGAGGGAGAAATTTATGTGGGTTGTGCCGGAGGTTTGAATGCTGCGGTTTCCATGAATTATTCCACAGAGCCTGCAACCGGTGAAGCATTCACGGTTTCCGTAAAAGGTTTGAAAGGCGGACATTCGGGCTTGGATATCCACCGTGGACTTGGAAATGCAAATAAAGTTATCTTCAGATTTTTGCAAAAAGCACAAACTTTAGGTGTTCGCTTAGCCTCAATTGATGGAGGCGGTATGCGGAATGCCATTCCTCGCGAAGCTGTTGCTACAGTAATTGTTCCGAGCGATAAAGTTGCCGAATTCAAAACGCTTGCCGAAAGTTTTACTGCTATTGTTAAAACGGAACTTGTAGCGGCAGACTCCGGTTTCGAGTTTTTGATTGAGCCCGGAAAGGCAGACCAAGTCTGGAAATTAGACGATCAACACAAATTTGTAAACCTTGTTTGTGGGTTTCCAAACGGTGTGATGCGCATGAGCACAGATATAGAGGGATTAGTCGAAACTTCGACCAATATGGCGATTGTGAAATCTGAAAACGGCGTTGCAAGTATATACTGCATGCTGCGTTCTTCAGTGGACACTGCGAAAGAATGTTTGGCAGACATGATGACTTCTATTTCCGAGCTGGCCGGGGTAAAAATCGAACTTTCGGGCGATTATCCGGGCTGGAAGCCGAACATGAATTCACAAATTTTGAAAATTGCAAGAGAGGCTTACAAGACAAAATTCGGCATAGATCCGGTGGTTGATGCAAAGCATGCCGGTGTAGAATGCGGCATTTTAGGTGCGATTTATCCGAATTGGGACATTATTTCGTTTGGTCCGACCATTCTCGGATTGCACTCGCCCGATGAAAAGGTAAACATTGCCAGCGTTGAAAGATTCTGGGAATTTCTCAAGTTGGTTTTGGCGAATGTCAAGTAGTAACGTTTAATAACATCATACGTATGAAAAAAATTTTTATTGCCTTTATTATTGCCGTGCTCTTTTTCTCGAAGAACCTTATTGGGCAGGGTATGTGGATGCCGAACCACTTACAGAAAAGGGAGGCCGATATGCAGAGCAGAGGCTTGCAGATTTCGACTGCAGAGATTTACAGCGAAACACAACCCAGTTTTAGAGATGCTGTAGTTCGATTGAGCACAGGATGTTCGGCCGGGTTTATTTCATCGGAAGGTTTGTTGTTGACCAACCATCACTGCGGACGTCGACAACTTCAAATGCTTTCAACGGTTGAAAATGATATTTTGAAACATGGTTTTTGGGCGATGAATCGCGGCGAGGAAATAGTTGCACCGGATTTGAGCGTTATAGCGACAGTGAGAATTGTCGATGTTACAAATTCCGTGCTTTCCGGTGTTGAAGCGGGAATGAGCGAACAAGAAGCCGCAGAAATTCGTAGAGCAAACATAGCAGAAATAGTTGCCAAAGAAGAAAACAATGCCGACGGCTTTGGTTATAGTGCGGAAGTTCGCACATTTTTCGAAGGAAATAAATTTTATTTGTTTGTGTTTAGAACGTTTTATGACGTGCGTTTGGTTGGTGCTCCTCCAACCAATATCGGTGCTTTTGGCGGTGATTTCGACAATTGGTATTGGCCCCGACAAGCCGGCGATTTCATGCTGTTTCGTGTATATGTAGATGAAAATAATCAACCTGCAAAGTTTTGCGAAACCAACGTGCCATATCGTCCTCAAAAGTATTTCAACATGTCTATGAGCGGAGCGCAAGAAGGTGATTTCACGTGGGTTTATGGTTTTCCGGGACGAACAAACTATTATATATCATCATTTACACTTCGTCAGGTTGTGGAAGTAGAACATCCTATTGCAATTGCTGCACGCGACAAACGTAGAAATATCATTAGACCTGCGATGGACGAATGTCCTAATATTCGTATTCAATATACACAGAAATTGGCAGGAATAGCCAATGCTTGGAAAAGATGGAGTAAAGAACTACGCGGTATCGAACGCATTGACGGAATTTCCAAAAAAGAAGCCTTTGAAAAGGAATTTCAGCAATGGGCAGACACGTTTAACAACGGAGAGCACAAAAATCTGTTGCACCAACTTCAAGTTGCCCACGAAGAATTGGAGCCGTTTTTGATTCAACATACCATTTTTAATGAGCATATTTTGGCTCCGGAAGCTGTGGCTTTTGCCAATCAATTCGACCGATTGGTGCAATTATCCAACGATAGAAATACAACCAATGCGGCGTTCAATGAACAATTAGATCGCTTAAGACCAATCGCAGAACGATTTTTCAGAGATTTTAATACAGATATCGACCGACAAATTTTCAAAACACTATCGACCTCAAGTGTTAATGGACTTGAAATGCGTTTTGTTGACTTCCCCGACAAAAACTTTGATGATTATGTTAATGAAATGTATGCAAGATCAATATTTGTTGATGAGGCGAGATTTAATTCTATGTTCAGAAGGCTCAATCGTCGGAATGCCGCGAGACTATTAGGCAACGACCCCATGTTAAACTATGCACGTATTGTGTTTTCGATGCACAATTCAATGATTCTTCCGGAATACAGAGAGTTGAGATCAAATGTTAATGTTCTGCGACGTACGTTTATGCGTGCGCAAATGGAAATGCAGCCGGACAAAATGTTTTGGCCCGATGCAAACTCAACACTTAGAGTGGCATATGGACAAGTGCATGGCTTTTCGCCGTCAGATGGAGTAATCTTTAAGTATTACACAACACTTGGCGGATTAATTGCCAAAGAAAATCCGGATGTTTTTGAATTCACGGTTAAGGACAGGCTCAGAGAACTCTATCATGCTAGAGATTTTGGGCCGTATGTTAATGCGAATGGCGAAGTTCCTGTTAATTTTATTTCGTCTAATCACACAATTAGCGGCAACTCAGGAAGCCCGGTTTTGAACGGAAGAGGGGAGCTCATCGGGCTGAACTATTCACGCATTTGGCAGGCTGCTATGGCCGGTTATTTTTGGGATCCGGAACAAAGCAGAAACACAAGCGTTGACAGCAGATTTATTTTGTTTATCATCGACAAATTTGCCGGTGCCGGACATTTGTTAGACGAAATGACAATTGTAGAATAAAGCCAACTCATAAAAAACTATAATCATGAAAAAACAAGCCCCTACATTTTGGCGATGCAACCATTGTGGCAATATTGCTGAAAAGATTATCAACTCCGGTGTTCCGATGATTTGCTGCGGCGAACCGATGCAAGAATTAATCCCGAACACTGTTGAAGCAAGTGTTGAAAAACATCTGCCTGTTGTAACGAAAATCGACGACTGTACAATGAAAGTTGAAGTCGGTAGTGTTCCTCATCCGATGACGCCGGAACATCACATTACGTTTATCTATCTCGAAACAGAGGTTGGCGGCGACCGTGTTATGCTGGACGTGAACGGAAAACCTGAAGCGCAGTTTTGCACGTGTGTAAACAAGCCGATTGCGGCTTACGAGTATTGCAATCTGCACGGTATGTGGAAAACGGAAATTAAATAAATTTGTAGGGGTGGGGACAAGCCCCGCCCCTACAGGTTATTCGGTGTGCATTTCTTTCCAAATAAAATCCTTTAATTCTTGAATACCCTTCCCGGAAACAGCAGAAATAAACACTGACGGTATGCCTTTGGGCAACTCTTTTTTGAAGGCTTTGATCAATTCATCGTCGGCCAAGTCGCATTTGGTAATTGCCAAAACACGTCTTTTCTGCATGAGTTCGGGGTTGTGTTTTTTCAGCTCGTTGAGCAGAATTTTGTATTCGTTTTTGATGTCTTTCGTATCGCAAGGAATCATAAACAGCAAAAGAGAATTTCGCTCAATATGGCGTAAAAAGCGAAGTCCAAGACCTTTTCCTTCGGCGGCACCTTCGATGATTCCGGGAATGTCTGCCATAATAAACGATTGGTGGTCGCGGTAAGAAACGATGCCGAGATTTGGTACCAATGTTGTGAACGGATAATCTGCAATTTCGGGCTTTGCTGCGGAAACAACCGAAAGCAACGTCGATTTTCCGGCATTTGGAAATCCGACTAATCCGACATCTGCCAAGATTTTCAATTCCAAAACTTTCCAGGCTTCTTTTCGAGGTTCGCCCGGTTGTGCGTAAGTTGGAGCTTGGTTGGTTGGTGATTTGAAATGTTCATTGCCCAAGCCGCCTCTTCCGCCGTGGAGAACGATGAGCTCTTGTCCGTGTTCGGTGATTTCAGCTTCAATTTCCATAGTTTCTGCATCCCGCAATACGGTTCCGAGGGGCACTTCGAGAATAATATCTTTTCCGTTTGCACCGTGCCGTTGGCTTCTGCTTCCGCCTTCACCATCGTCGGCATGAACGTGTTTGGTGTATTTTAAGTGCAACAACGTCCAAAGTTGTGCATTTCCTTTCAGAATAATATGTCCGCCTCGTCCGCCGTCTCCACCATCGGGACCACCGCGAGGCGTACTGCGGGTACGTAAAAAGTGTGCAGAACCCGCACCGCCTTTGCCTGAACGACAAAAGATTTTTACGTAATCCACAAAATTTGAACCCGCCATATTACAAACTATTCATGATATCCTTTATCTTTTCCCAAGTTTCTTCAACTTTGAAATCGCCCTTAATCGTGCGGAGCTTGCCTTGTTTTCGATAGTAGTCTTCCAAAATATGCGTTACGTCGTGATAAATTTTGATGCGCTTTCGAGCAGTTGCTTCAAAATCATCGGCACGTCCGGAGGTACGTCCCCGAGTCAAAATACGCTCAACCAACACTTCATCATCAACATCTAAATCTATAGCGGCAGTGATGGAAAAACCTTGCGAAGCCAACGAACGATCCAAAAATTCGGCTTGTGAAACCGTTCGAGGGTAACCATCGAACAAGTAGCCGTTAGGATTGTCGTGCTTTATTTCGTAACGCTGAATAATCTCGTTTGCAATTTTATCCGACACGTAATTGCCGCCGGCGATAATTTCTTCGACCTCTTTGCCGATAGCAGTTTGTGCGGCAACTTCTTGCCGTAGACATTCGCCCGTAGAAATATGTGTAAGACCGAATTCCTTAACCAAATTTGATGCCTGAGTGCCTTTTCCGGACCCCGGAGGTCCTAATAGTACGATAAATTTTTTCATACAGATCTCTTAGAACCTGCAAAGGTACGAAAAAAAAACGATAAAAGTATATTAAATCAACATTTTTTTGTATCTTTGTGGGTAAATTTCTTATTTTATGAACGCTCCCGGTCATGATTCGGCACGAAAAGGTATCAAACAAGCGATAATTTCCGTTGTTGTTAATTCTTTATTATTCGTTTTAAAATTTTGGGCGGGCGTGGTTTCAGGCTCTGTGGCTTTGATTGCAGACGCTTGGCACACCTTGTCGGATTCGGTAACTTCGGTTGTCGTAATCATAGGTATTAAACTTTCTCGAAAAAAACCTACAGCTTCGCATCCTTTTGGCTTTGGACGTTGGGAACAAATTACGGCTTTGGTTTGTGGATTTATATTAGCTGTCGTAGCTTACCAATTCACAACGGATGCCATTGATAGACTACAAAACAATGAGGCCGCAAATTTTGGAATGATAGCGATTGTCGTTACTGTTTTTTCCATTTTGGTAAAAGAGGCACTTGCTCAATATGCGTTTTGGGTATATCGCAAAACCGGACTCGTCACGATGAAAGCCGAAGGCTGGCATCATCGCAGTGATGCACTTTCTTCGATACCGGTACTTATCGGCGTTTTTATTGCAAATTTTTTTGGCGATATTTTTTGGTGGATGGACGGCGTTTTGGGGATTATCGTGGCATTGTCGCTATTTTATGTGAGTTATGAAATCATCAAAAGTGCAATAAAAAAATTGTTGGGCGAGCAAATTCCTGCTAAATTGGAAAACGACGTCAAAGCCTATATTCGTGAAAATTTCGGTGATTATTACACGCATCACTACCATATTCACTCTTATGGTGATATTCGGGAACTCACGTTTCATTTGCATGTTGACGGCAACGAAACGGTGGAAGAAAGTCATCAACTAGCAACTGAAATCGAGCGTGCTCTCCAATCACAATTTCATTTGGAATGTACGATTCATATTGAGCCGAAGAAATAATGGAGCTGTAGGGGCAAGGCACCTCGCCCCTACAATTTTAACGTCGTTGCAAAGAAGATGCCCCCGAAATATCAGAAAAAATAATTTGTGGATTTCCGTTGTAACGTAACACACTCGCCCCTGATAATCGAGCAGACAAAGTTTCTAACACAGTGAATTCGGCTCTACTCGCACCCGAAAGATTGGCAATTAAATTATCGCAAATCATTCCGTAGCCGAACGCTTGAGACGCTCCTGACAAAGTCAAGTCGAGCGTTTCGCTGTGTCCGACTAAATCCATTCTTGATGCACCGCTAAGCGTTGCGGAAATACGGTTTGCTTCAATTCGTCCGCTTACTCGAAATCTTGACGCACCACCCAGGTTTATCTGTAAATTGTCGGAAATAAACACATCGTTAATATGTGCAGAGCTTGCGCCCGAAAGATGTAAATTTCTCAAATCTCGAAGTGTTAGATAAACCGTAATTTGCGGGGCACTTCTGATAAATGATACACCTTCAAGAAAAATTTCAAGTCCATTTCTCGAAATTTGTCGCACGGCGATGTGAGGCAAAACATTGTCATCGGCAAAAATCTTAATGTGATCTTCGTCGCCCGAAAAAAGATGAAGGTTGATTGCTCCGGAAACGCCCACTCTGTGGATGTTTTCAGAAAGATAAAAAGTCTCTTCAACGATTACGCCCGAAGGGCGAATGCGTTCGTGTTTTACAAATTCTTTGGTGCACGATGTGAAGAGTAAAAATATGATTGCGGTTGTGAAAAATATTTGTTTCATGGTTTTATAGTTCGATAGTTTAATAGTTTTGTTATTTGATAGTTTTTTAGAGTCTGACGGAAAGCCCTACGTCTAAACCGAAAGCATAAGAAGCTGTCCAGATTCGAGATAAAGGTCGATTAAAATTTGTCCAGTATTGAAAACTTGGAATAACTTTAATTCCTAATCGGCCGCCCCAATAATAAACCAAACCACTACTTAATGTCATCCAGTTGTCATGTTGAAAACGTGGAGTTTCTCGCCAACTATTACGATGCAATCGGCTTGTCGAATGATTTCCGTAAAACGAGGTTTGGAGGTAAAGAGAGTTGTGAAGTCGAGTCAAATTTCCAAAACCGAAACGAGTTTCGATATAATTTCGATTCCAATTTGTTCCCACGGCGAACATTGTGTGAAAAACGGGTCTTCCGATGCGGTAGCCTAAAAGCGTTGAGCCGTGCGTGGTTACATTCACTTCAATTTCCCGGAAACGATCTCTGTTATTGATATTAATCAAGCCTATCGATAGACCGCTGTGAGTGGTATCAGCTCTGTTGACTAATCCGATTTGCACGCCCGACAAGGATCTTGTAGAATTAATCAACCCCATTTGAAGCCCTCGAACTTGGTCGGCACGAGAAATAATTCCTCCCCATTGCATGCCTTGTACCACTTTGGCTTCGCTTGCAATTCCCGACCATTGTAGACCTTTAAGTGTATCGGCAACACCGTAAACTCCGCTCCATTGCATGCCCTCTACATTGTTGGCAACGTTTAGAACACCTGCCCATTGTGCACCACTCACATTGTTGGATTGATTCATAATTCCTGCCCATTGAATACCGCGAACATCATGCGTAAAATTGCAAATACCTGCCCACTGAGCGCCTTGTATCTCTTGTGTAAGATTGATTAAACCTGCCCATTGAACACCGTTGACACGTCCGCTAACCTGATTGTATAATCCTGCCCATTGAATACCCTCAATTCCGCCAACAGCACCAGTCAACAAGCTAAATGCAAAATTAAAAATGTAATTTTCGGATTCGGTGCCAAACAAGCCGAGAGGGTAAGCAAAACTGAGATAAATGGGTGCTCTTTTTTTCGACTCTATCTCAAAAATACTGTCGACTCTAATGATAGTGTCGACCTGTGTTTGGATTTCGATTTCCAGGGGATCAAGTTGCGATTCCGATGGTATTTCCGCAAAGGCTGTCGTAACACTTGTAGCGACTGCCATCGTTCCAACTGCGATTCTTCGGATTAGCCTATTGGCTGATTGTCTGAAATTGCTCATAGTAGATGATTGTCTTGATTGTTCATCTATAATGATGCTGTCTTTTGAAATGGTTGCAGTAGGCTCTTCAAAAAAAATTGTTGGAGGAGGAGCAGGACGTGTAACGGTTATACGAATGGTGTCGTAAATAAAAATTGTGTCGCGTGCAACTTGTGAAAACACAGTTGTTCCGAGCATAAGGCTCACGATAATGGCAAAAAATCTAATCTTCATAAATGGTGTCAATAATAACGACTCTTCTGACGACCACCACCGGATCTTCTTCGATGGTGTCCTCAATGATGTCATTTTTTTTCTCAATTTCCGGTTGAAAAATGGGGTCAAGAATAGGTGTAAAAATAGGAGTTTCAGCTTGCACGATGTTTTCGGAATAATCAACAAAGACAGGAGTTTCCAGAGTTTCGAAATCTTCAACGGCGTCAATTTGATATTCAATACTTGTGCCGACTTGTTCAGCTCGGTGGTTTTGCCATTCGACAACTCCAATTGTTCCGCCAATTCCGCTTGCAATGCCAATACAACACGCAATAATCGCAATGGCAGTCGAAGATAATCCAACAGACACCGTTGGTGCAGAAAAAATAGCCTGCTCTAATCCCGCAGATGGTGGAGGTGCAAGCAACTTGAAGTCTGCAAATGCCTTGAGATGCATAGCATCAACAACGCTGGTTTTTCCAAACAACGCCCCTAACCAAACGGCAGCCAACAATCGTTTTTTCTTTTTCTTTTGCATATCGAGTGCTTTTTCGTAAATAAGGTCTTGTAATTTTTTTCTGGCTCGATTCAAGTGTGATTTTGATGTGCCTTCGCTGATATTCAATTGTGCCGCAATTTCCTTGTGAGAAAATCCATCAATCACATGCATGTTGAAAACCAAACGATGATGTTCGGGCAATTGTGTTGCGATGTCCAGCAAATCCTCTCTCGAAAAATTACAACGTTCTATGACTTTTCTTTTGTCGGGATCATCCTCATAATCCCAATCATTTTCCTCGTCTATCATTTGCAACTCATTTTGGAGAGCTTGCAGATTTTCTTTGAAATCCTCCGTTTTGAGTTTCGATTTTCGAAGATACATTAAACATTCATTCACCACAATTTTTCTTAGCCAAGCCTCAAATGCACCTTTTCCGGAAAATCGATCCGCTTTTTGAATAGCCGCAACAAAAGCATCTTGCACCAAATCCTCCGCCTGCTTACGCTCCCTAATGTAGCGGTAAGCAATGCCGATCAGTGTTCCCGATTGTTTCCGGTAAACCTCGTTCCAGTTTATTTTTTGCATATTCTTTGCTTATATGATGCAGAAATTCGAAATGGTTGCAGTCGAAATGAAAAAAAGTTACAAAATCACACCACTTCCCAAGCACAACTTTGAGTTTTCGTCGTAAATTACACCAAATTGTCCGCTTGCAATGCCTTGAATTTTTTCATCGGATTCGATGGTGTAAATACCGCTGTTTCTACGTAATTTTCCGTGTGCGAATTCGGGGGTGTGGCGGATTTTGAATGTAATATTTTTTTCGTCCGAAAAATCTCCCCAAGGATCTTTTGTGATAAATTCAAAACCTTGCAAGTGCACGATTTTTCCGTATTGCGACTCAGGATTATAGCCACGAGAGGCATAAATGACGTTGTTTTCGATGTCTTTTTTTACACAAAACCAAGGTCCGCCACTCAATCCTAAACCTTTGCGTTGTCCGATAGTGTGAAACCAATAACCCTTGTGTTTGCCAAGAATTTCGCCGGTTTCGTTATCAACAATCAGACCTTCTTTTTCGCCCAAATACCGCCGAATAAAATCGTTGTAATCAATTTTTCCCAAGAAACAAATGCCCTGACTATCTTTTCGATCGGAACTCGGCAAATTTTCTTGTAAAGCCAGTTTCCGAACTTCGCTTTTGAGCAAATCGCCGATGGGAAACATTAATTTTCGAACTTGCATCGTGTTGATTTGTCCCAAAAAATAGGTTTGGTCTTTTATTTTATCTTTTGCTGTGGACAGATAGATTTCACCGTCAATTTCAGTGGTTGCAGCGTAATGTCCGGTCGCAATTTTATCGAACTCACAACCGTATTTTTCGTCAAAACTTCCAAATTTAATCATCTTGTTGCACATCATATCCGGATTGGGTGTTTGACCTCGCCGAACGGCTTCAATCGTATAGCTTACGACGTTTTCCCAATATTCTTCGTGTAGCGAAACAAGTTCAAATTTGCAACCATATTTTTTTGCAATATAGGTTGTAATTTCAATATCTTCTTCCGACGGACAATCAATGTAGCCTTGTTCATCTTCCATGCCGATGCGGATATAAAAAATTGTCGGCTCGAAACCTGCGTCTTTCAGGCGTTTTACGACAACGGAGCTATCCACTCCTCCGGAAACTAATGCGGCGATGTTCATTCTGCAAAGATACAAAAAAATCGAAACATAGAAAACAAATAGGGGTCGAAAATCTTCGACCCCTATCAAGTTGTTAAACACTATTATTGTGCCTGCCAAACATTGTTTCCTCCCACGTAAGTGGCATAAACTTCAACGTCCTTAATTTGATCAACAGGGACTCTACGAGGATCTTGGCGGAGTATTACAAAATCAGCTAATTTCCCGGGCGTGATAGAGCCTTTTATATCTTCTTCAAATGTGGTAAATGCGCCATCGAGAGTCCAAACTCTGATGGCTTCTTCAACTGTAACTCTCTGGCTTCCGCCCATCAATCTACCCAAATGGCTTTTTCGGTTAACCATGCTATGAATACGGGTCATTGGAATTGGCGGAGCGATTGGTGCATCGGAGTGGCTGGCTACCAAAACTCCCATATCAATGGCTGTTCGGAACGGATGAACCAGTTCCATACGGTCGACATAGCCCAATAGTTTTTCGCCATGCTCGTAGATGTATGAATGGAAAATCAGAATGATGCGGGCATCTCTGGCACGTTCGAGCAACGGCATAGTCATAACGCTTGCATGCTCGATGCGGTGGCGTGCATCGGGGCGCGGATTGTTGGCTTGTGCACGCTCGATGGCCGTGATTGTCATATCAATTTCGCGATCGCCGTTGGAGTGGACAGCAACTTGGAAGCCTGCATCGTGTATCATTTGAATGATGCTGTCGAGGTCTTCCTGACTACGCGTTGGTGGAATACCGAACCAATAGGGGCGTCCGACATGTGCTTCCGAAACCCAAGCCGTGTTGCCGCTGAACGAGTTGCCGTGAAACATTTTGACTGCCGATACACGTATATGCTCATCGCCGTCACCAAACCTCATACCTCGGTCCAAAACATCGGGGAAAATGGCTAATGCGGGTTTAATCGCCAAGCGGACAATGAGTCCTGAATCGCGCAGTGTTTCGAAATAGTGGAATCGTGGAGGATTGGCAACTCCAACGCTTGTGATTCCTTTTCTTGCATATTCGCGGAAGCGGTGGATATATGCAGCCCGTATAACTTCTTCCGAAGGAGTTGGGACGCGGGGCATCGTCAATCTGCCCATTCCACCGGCACGAACGATACCATTTGGTGTGCCGCACTCGTCGCGGTCAAACTGTCCACGTGGATCGTAGGTATCTTTTGTGATGCCCGAACGCTCCAAAATGTATGAATTAACAACGCTGACGTGTCCTGATGAATGTCTAACCGTAACAGGATGCACAGTTGATACTTTATCTAAATCCCATCGTGTAGGATGACCTCCCAACCAGCAATCTTGATAACGCTGTCCGCTTACCAAACCTCCGGGAGGGATTCCTTCGGCTCTCTCTCTCATTACAGCGATAAGTTCGTCCATTGTTCTAACTTCTTCCGGACCAAGCCATGGAACCCAATATGGTGTCTCTCTCGGAAATTCGGTCAAAATATGCACGTGTGTGTCGTTGAATCCGGGTGTAACGGTCATGCCTCTCAAGTCAACAATTTCTGTGTTTGGTCCGGCCAAACGGCGAATTTGGCGGTTGTTTCCAACTGCTATAAAGCGGTCGCCTGCCACAGCAAAAGCCTGGGCACGAGGTTGGTCCGGGTTTACAGTAATTACAACTCCGTTGATGTAGATGGCGTCGGGAACGATGTCCGTCAGAGGTGCGCGTCCGCAGGAAGTTGTGACGAAAAGGGCAACGAGTGCCAGATAAATGAATGTTTTTCTCATGATGTTATGTTTTTTTGTGATTTAAATTTTTATGGTTCGAGGTGGCGAGGTACAGAGTTCGAGGTATTTAATAACAAACCTCGAATCTTTATTGTCGTCTAACAATAATTTGTATTTTTTCGATTTCGTTGTTTCGATCAATGTGCAGATAATACGTGCCTTCAGGCAGATTAGACACATCGAATTCAACTCTGCCTGTTCTGGCTTGCTGCCTGCGAACGATAAAACCTTGAGCATTGAATAAACGAATGTCGTAGATTACATCCGAAGTAGTTTGGACATCCAAAAGATCAGCTTCTGTTTGCTGAGTTAGGTCAATGACCAGGGTATTGTCTGCCGGATTCGGAAACACGATTACGTTGTCAAAAAGCATAGAAAATTCGGGAATGTCGAACCGCCATAAGGGTGTAACCAGTGGCTGTTGCGGTGCACAAGCTGCGATGTTTTTTGTTACCACAATGGGCTGATGAAGTCCGGGTATTTCAACTGTAGCTCTAATCCATCCCTCAGTTTGTGGGAAACGTATAGGAAATCTCATTGCCCTCATTATAGTAGCTTGTTTTTTCATAGCGGCTTGTTTCTTTGTAAGGCGAAGGGGAACGATGCAGGAGCTACTAGTCCAACGTATTCGTGCATTTGAACCAAATGGTATCCCCATAACTTCGAACTCTCCTACGACATTGCCGCAAAGCTGGGTAGGACCGGAGATACTAAGGACAGGCGGTGGTGGTGGACAAGCCACGATGTTTCTCGTTACCACAATGGGTTGAAATCCGGGTATTTCAACAGTGGCCCTGACCCATCCGGCACCTTGGTCGTGAGTTGGTGAGGTTCTTATTGCTCTAAGTATACGGGGATTTTTTTTCTCTGGAAAAGCCGGACGGATATTAGCACTACTTGTCCAACTTACTTGTGTCAAATTGGGTGATATCCCCATAACTTCAAACTCTCCTATGGTGTGTCCACAGAGCTGGGTAGGTCCGGAAATACTAAGAGTGGGTGGCGGAGGACAAGCCACAATGTTTAGGAATATCGTTTGGATATCCATTCCTGGAACATCAACAGTTGCTGCAATCCATCCGGCACCTTGGTCGTGAGTTGGCGAGGTTCTTCTTGCTCTATTGGTAAGAGCTTGTTCCTGAGGATTCAGTATTTGAATGCCCCAACTACTGCTCCAGCGTACTTGCGTATTTGGAACATATGGATGCATCAGGAGTTGGTAATCTCCTATAATACTGCCACAGAGCAGGGTTGGTCCGGAAATATTAAGGGTAGGAATGATCTCCGGTGGTGGTGGACAATTTTCAATATCTTGGATTAGCACAATGTCTGGCAACCCGGGTATTTGAACAATCGCTTTAACCCATCCGGATTCTTGCGGGAAAACAGGTGAAGCTCTTCTTGTTCTGATTCTGTGATAGTTGACGCTTTTTATGAGCACTATTTGGATATTGGGGCTAGTAGTCCAGTGCACTTGTGCGTTCGAACCGAAGGGTATCCCCATAATCTCGAACTCTCCAAAAGAGCTGCCACAGAGCCGGACAGGACCGGAAATAGAAGGCAATGGACAAGCTTGAATATTTCTCGTTACCACAATGGGCAGAAATTCGGGAATTTCAACTGTAGCTGTAATCCATCCGGATTCTTGCGGGAGAGTTGGAGAAACTCTCATAGCCCTGTTTGTAGCGGTTTGTTCTTCAGAATCTAAAATCAGAATGTTGTTGCTGCCTGTCCAGCTTATTTGTGCATTCGAGCCGGATGAAAGCCCCGTAATCTCGTACTTCCCAATGATGCTTCCACAGAGTTGAGTTGGACCGGAGATACTGAGGACAGGCGGTGGACAAGCTTCAATATTTCGGACTAGCACGAAGGGCTGCATCCCGGGTATCTCAACAATGGCTGTAATCGATCCCGCACCTTGATCGTTGGCTGGTGAAAGCCTTCTTGCTCTGATGGTAGGAAATTTTTTATTTTGCAGGGGCACAAATTGGATGTTTGGACTATTTGTCCAGCTTATTTGTGCATTCAAGTTAGGCGGTATCCCCATAACTTCGAACTCTCCAACGGCGTGCCCACAAAGCCGGAAGGGACCGGAAATAACAGTCGGAGAAACATTGACATTTATAGTTGTCACACTTGGCAAATATCCGGGTACCTGAACAGTAGCACTAACCCATCCGGGTTCTTGTTCGTGGGTTGGCGAAAAACTTCTTACTCTGATGGTGGTAGCTTGCTTTCTCTTTATCGGACCCACAATCCGAATGTTTGGGCTACTGCTCCAATATATTCGAGTGTTTGGGCTGTATGGTATACCACGGATTTCGTACTCTGCTTCAGTGAAGCCAATAAGGGCGGTAGGACCGGAAAGAGTGAGCGGTCGTAGTGATGGTGGTGGCGGAGCACAATCTGCAATGTTTTTGGTAACTGTAGTCCGTAGCTCACCAAGTATATTAATCGTGGCTCTAACCCATCCCGGACCTTGGTTTTCAGTTGATGAGGTTCTTCTTACATTTCTACTTGTGTGAGATTGTGTTGATAAGGGCGGTAAAATTGTAATGTTGTTACTACTTTCCCACTCTATCAATGTATGATTTGGGCAGAAGTGGGAAGGTATTCCTACGACATCGAACTCTACTGTGGCGTTGCCACAGAGCCTACCGAAACTAAAAAGAGTGGGGGCGACAGTAAAGCTTTTGTATAATGTAACGGGCGGATATCCGGGCATTTCGATTATGGCTGTAAGCCATCCCGAACTGCATAAGATAGCAGGCGAAGCTCTTCTTACTCTGACGGTTGGCTGGTTTATCGGACCTATGATTTGAATGTTTTCGTTACTGCTCCAGGTTATTCGTGTGTTCGAGATGGATGGTAAATTCCGAATTTGGAATACTTCTTCAACGTTACCAAAGATTTGTGTGGGACCGGAGATAATGGGTATTGTAGCAGGGTCGACAGTTACGGTTATCGGAACCCATTCCGATTCTCTATCTCCGCAATATAACGCTCTGACTCTCACGGAGCCATTCTGAAAACCTCTATGAGTAAGTGTGATGTTTGGAATGTAGGTAGTAAACGTTCCTGGAGTTGTGAAGTTATGATCAACAACCCATTCGTAACGATCAGCAGAAACCGGAGTGTGGGCAGTAAAATTGATTGGAGTTTCAGTACGCCATGTAACAATAGTTTCAGAGGCGTCAAGAGAGGGGGGAAGGGCTATTCTTCGAATAGCTATATTTCTAAAAGCACCAAAATAGCCAGTATCAACCTGTGGACAAATCCAGTTTATAGCCCTCACCCAAAGTCTACCATTGATTTCTGTACACGCATCTGTTGGTGCAATATGTATAGAATACTCTGCATCAAAAGGACGAGATGGAATAGTTTGTGATGGAGAGGAAACATTGGCTGGCAAAGTCCATTGTGCTCGTAATACCCTTCTACGTTCTAGAGGTAAATTTGCGGTGTGTGGATAATACCTTGTCGAGGCAACCACAATGCTATTGGCTAAGCCGTAGGGAAAAACAATATCTGCATTTGCAGATCCTCCAGTAGCTGTTACACTTGTTCTCCAACCTCTTACAGACAAAATAGCAACATCCAAATGTGCTATATCCCGACGAGAAAAAGAATCTCTCACGGCGATTCTTCCTCTCGGCATTGAAGTTGTTGGAAGACTACTATCTGCCATAACATTATTCCATGTTACATCCACCCTATAAGTACTATGTGGGGTTACAAGTCGTGTTAAACCATTAGAGAACACCCCGTTTGTAACTGTCCATATAAACGAACGGATAATAGTGTCGTTCGAAGAAGTGTAAAACCAAACAGTATACGCTTCGGTTGTTCTTGGACAAGCCGTTACTGCTCCTGTTATGGTGTTGTGTAGAATGTTAGCACTAGAGTACGAGAAAATGTTTACAAAAAAAACACAAATCAATGTACGGAATAAAGTTTTGTTAAATTGCATAATTATCGGGTATTTATGGGTTAGAAAAATGTGTATCTTAACGACAGGTTGAAATGAAACTCAAAGTTTGAATTTCGCTCTCTGAATACCATGAAAAAATCACCTGCAGTATTAAAGTCATGATATTGTTCAAAATGATAACGTAAAGAGGTCTCAAAATTCAATTGAAGTTGAGGCGAGAAAAAATAAGATGCTCCACTTCCTATATTTACACTAACAAAATGATTGTTGTAGCCCCTAAATTCTCTTCTGATTGGTGGTAAAAAGTCGTAACGCAAACCATAACGAACAAAGAAAGATGTTCGTGAAGTTGGATAGTAAGAAATTTGCTGATGCAATTCATACATAAGTCGTGAATTTGAAGAATATTCTACGAGTCTTTCACTTGGGTTATTTGTGTTATAAAGAGTGTGCCACATCCCTCTAATATTTCGATGCTGAAATTCTAATGAGGAGGAAATGCTGTTCTGCCAAAATAGATTGATAGGTCTTTCACGGGCAAGTTGTATTCCTATTGCTGTGTATAAAGCATTGCTGTTGTTTCTGTGGTGTATTCTAAACGGCTCTTCACGCAACGAGTCTCTTGTATCGACTGTGTTTGATGAAAAGGCATATGAAGGAGTTATGTAAAACGACCAACGTGTACCGCTACTTCTAAACGGTCTTCCGTGTACCCAGAAATCTTCCAAAGTCGCAAAATACGAGGCACTCAATGTGTCTCGAAATCCATTCGCAAACAAAAACGAATCCAACGCTTCTAATTCATAAATCTTTCGATGTCGAGCATCCAAAAAACGTTTGTTTTTCAATTTGGCAATAAATTCAGCAAAACGAATAATATCTTCAGGTGATTTAGTTGCTGATGTTATATTCCTGCGTGCTAACGCATCGAAAATTTGAATAGCATGACTAGCATCACCAACAGGCTCTATGCGACCTAAACCGATCTCAAAAGTGACCCCAGAAATTAAATCTTGTGAAAATCGCTTATCTCTAAATTTCCCATTTTCTTGCTTTCTTGAGTTTCTACGAAGAATATTCCTATACCAAATAGATGGAGTGTAGCCGACAAACAAACTTTCGTTTAAATAGTGACGATTAGATTGCGAAAAACGGAAGTCCGGTGAAAACCAAAAACTATTGCGAGCCTCATTCGGCAGAGTTGCTGTTGACGATTCTGAATTAGAGCGAAAGGCGTCAAGCACAATGCTTGATGAAATATATGTTTCCCTTTGACGATTTCGTGTATAATGGATATCAGAAAACATGACACGAGGGTTAAGCAAAAAAATATTCGTAAAATCACTTACGCTATAAGAGGCATACGCTGAATTCAACAACTTGTGCCTTCCACGCTCCGAACGTAAATTATTTGATAGGCTACCATCAATTGTCAACGCCCTTCTCCGAAAATCCGGTAATATAAAGCTTGATAACTGAAACGTTGAGTCAACGGTTACTAGTGGTCGTCTTGCATAGTCCTGGTTGTCTTCGTGGGTAAGGGCGTGAGATGTGCTAATAATTAACAATACCACGGAAAGTGTTGTTATTTTCAAAACTATTTTCATTTAGTTAGTGGTTAATGGTTGTTTGTTAATTTAGCTACTTGTCCATTTGTTGGGCAACTGCAAGGGTTGCCCTTACTTTTTCACTGCTATGGCTCTCAAAGCAATGTTACGCAACCCCGTATTGCTATCGGGATCAGGCGCTCCAACAATGGCGATATCCCCCCAAGTAGTGCCATTTACCGAAACAAAGCCATGTCCTGGTTCTGCAGTAATCCTTCGAGTGTTTGTTCCTTGTGTTGCAAATGAAACGGGAATTTTATTGTTGCCGACACGGTTAGGCTCTGTGTTTTTTACGATTACTGCAAACCTTTCGCCTGCGGCAACTTTTACGGGATTATCTAAGGTAATGGTGTGATAGCCCGGAAACCTAAGCGTGCCGGTCTGTGGCTGTGTCCATGCTCTTGTGCCGATGCTTGGGTCTGCTCCAACAGCTGTTTTTATAATTATTTCGTACGGAGCATCCCACGAATCCGTAAAATAAGCAATAGCAGTTATGATGTGGTCGCCTGCAGCCGTAAAGATATTTGCCATATAGGTTGCTCCTGCAAATCCATTTGTAAAATCCGCACCTTCATGGGCAAGTCTTCCAAGTTGATCGTGATGGTATATCTTATCGGGAAGATCTATTGTGGCTCTGTAAACAACAGGCCCTGTAGTGCCCCAAGGTGTTGCCCAAGATACATAATAATGGCCTGTGCCGTCGCCCCAAGTGGATCCATGACTATTGCGCACAATCCAAGCACCGTCTTCGTCCGGCTGAGAGGCGAAGTTTTTTCTTGAAAAATTATCGTCCCAACCCACGAGATTGCCGGTGTGGTTACTGGCTCGATTGCCGGTAAAGTGATAGGCCGCTGTTTCCCGATTCCATTGATGGCTGCCGTCCGGATTTCGGGGCTGAGAAACACTGTGAAAGTAGGATACGCTCAAGGCACCATAGGTCATGATAAGTTCTTTAATCAAATCTCTTGTTACGTTTGGGTTTACGCCAATTCTACCTAATATGTAGGCATGGGTTACAATCGCTTGTATCGGTTCTTGCGTTGTAGGCCACATGGTCTCATCGGGAGTCATCCGATCATAGCCCGGCGGGTTGAATGGAGAATGCTCCTCAAGTACTGCACCAACGAGAGATAGGGTGGCAATGGACTTTCTAGAAGTTCCTCCCGGATTGATAGGACACAACGGACGTACCCCGCTGATTGAATGAAATCCGGGATATGACATGTTTGGTGCCTGATAACCTCTGTGCGAAACAAAGGTCATGTGCCATGGCGAAAGGCTTAAATCTTTACCGGTAGTCATCCAAATACTAGACTCTACCGAAGCCATCGCCGCATGTGCCCAGCAATTGTTGAAAGGACCTTGACTTCGAGCAGGTCTTGTCCAACCGCCTTCAGGCCTTCCTTCTACCCTCAAATCGAATCTTGCAGGGAGTTGCTTAGGCTTTGCTTCGGTTTGGGCGAATGCTTGCTGGGATGCGAACAATAAGACCATCGCGACTGCTAAAATAAGGGGATTTTTCACGGTGATTGGTAGTTGTTAATGGTCAATAGTTAGTGGTTATTAGAATTGTTAATGATTGTTTCATGTTTTTTAATTGTTTTTCAATCCATACCCCAGGTCAAAGCTGCCCTGACTGCAGCATATGCATCCAAAATTCCCCCGGCAACACATCGGTCTTCAAACGCAGGTACTCTACGTGCTGTTGATACAATGATGTCTCTTTTTTGCTTAGGGGTTAAGTCAGGTCTTACCGACATGATCAGTGCGGCAACACCTGCCACATAGGGTGCTGCCATGGAGGTTCCACCGATTGTATGATAGCGGGGATTGGTTGCGTGGTTCATGGGGTATGTGCTTAAAATTCTACTGCCCGGAGCTGCAATATGCACACTCTTTGTTCCCCAATTGACGTTTGAAGGCTCATCGTTTATTCTTGACGAGGTTACCGAAATGATATTTGTAAGTCCGGGACCATGGATATTGTCAACACCAAATCCTGTGGGATAGTGCATTTCAATAGTGTCGCTGTCCATATTTCCTTGTCGGGAATTTCCGGCACTAACCACAAACAATCCGTTGTATGCACGGATTGCCTCGTAGAGAGGCAGAGATGGCGGATAGGTATAATGCCCCCAGCTGTTGTTTACGATTCGGATGTTGTGAAAATTGGCGTATTCCAATGCTCTGATAGCCGCTGAAATATTGGACTGAATAGACAGCATCGCCAAACTTACTTCCCAGTTTATACCGGCAACACCTATTCCGTTATTCCCTACTGCTCCAACAATACCGGCCACATGTGTGCCATGTGCACCACCTGCCGGAGGTGTTGCCGTCATAGTAACGAAATTATAGCCGTGGTAATCGCCCACAAACGTGTGATCGCCGATGGTTTGGTTCGGATTTGGATTGATCCAAAGATTGTCTTTCAAATCAGGATGGTCAAGATCTAACCCTGAGTCCATGATGCCAACTACTACATCTCTGCTACCTGTTGTGATTGTCCATGCTTGCGGGGCGTTTATGGCTTGCAGTGCCCATTGGTATGGAAACAACGAATCGTTTGGGATGATGCCATTACCGCTGGCGCGGACGTCCACGTCCGTGCCAAGCGCAAAATCATTTGAAAAAGAATAACTCGGGAAAAGGGCATAATCTCGGCTTGCAGAAATGACGGTAGGATTTGTGCTTAAAATCTCTATCGCTTTCCTTACTTCTTCTATGCCTGAATTTTTCAAGTAAACCAAAAAAATATCCTTTGCATCGGTGATGGTTTTGGTTGGGTTTAGCAACTCTATTTTTGAAAAAATATTTGGCACGGACGAGACGTCCGCGCCAGCGGTTAGGTCACTGAGCGAAGTCGAAGTGCCGGCTTCTGTTACAACAAGTATGCGGTCTAATGCAAATTGTTGACTATTTGCTTGTGCCGAAAAACCGTATGCGACCATGATTGCTGTTATTAGCAACATGGTGTAGAAATTGTGTTTCATTTTCCTTTTGCAGCATTTTGTAGGGGCAGGTTTGAAACCTGCCCCTACGATTGTGTTCATTAAAAAATTACGGTTGTCGCACCACCACAAACCAATCTGTTGGGTCGGCTTTGCTGCGGAACCAGAATGTGGTTGCGTTCTCTTGAATGATCGTCCAGCCTGTCGGCGAACTTAACAAACCAATCAGGTTGCCGTCAGGAAGCGGTGTGTCGCGAGCTGCAGTGTTGGCAAAGCCTGTAGGTGAGAATATTCCCAAGATAGCATTAAATGCATCGCTACCAGCCGTTTGATCGAAACCATTTCCACCTGCAGTAGTCGGAGGTGACGTGCTGTGAGGCGTCGCTGGTCGAGGTGGAACAGCAGAAGTAGATGCACCAGTACGGTCACGTCTTGAGAGCGACGGGAACGTAACATCACTATTGGGGTTATTTCCTGTACCTGTCATTGCAGTCAGAGTCGCCGTAACGTTGGTTGAGGCAAAAGGCCATACGTTCGGGGTGGATGTATAATGAATGTTTACAGACAAAGCTCTTGCAGAGATAAGACCGCCAACGATAGGTAGAGCGGAAAACGGTAACGAAATAGAAATTGTATCAAACCCGGAAAAAGTTGTATTTACTACCGGAGGCATTGTTGCAACAGCAGTTCTATATGCATCAACCCACGCCTGCAATCTCGACGACATTTGGGTGATGTAGTAAACTGTTGGGGTACCAGCATTTAGGAACGCCGTTAAAGATTCTGCATCCGGATCCGGACAGAATGTTACAATATTTGCAGCCGTAGGTGGTCCGACGGTTGGTATGCACGCTTCTTCTTCTTCTCCAACAGATACTTCACGTATGGCAGAAAATCGACCACACACGGTTACAACCATTATCATTGCTCTACCTTGACCTACTGCGGTTACCAGTCCGGTTTGACTCACGGTTGCAACGCTTCGATCGCTGCTACTCCAAACCACATCTCTATTTGTAGCGTTGGTTGGGGCAACAGTTGCGGTAAGTTGTGCGGTTTCGCCGATATCGGTAGAATCCCACACCGTAGAAAGCCCGCTCAGCGAAACACCTGTTACCAAAATTGGGGTAACGGTTACTACAGTTTCAGCTTCAAGGCCACCATTGTTAGTTCTAACCGTGATGGTTGCTACGCCGACAGCTCTTGCAGTTACAAGTCCTGCATTGTTTACGACTGCAATAGCGGTGTCGCTACTTCTCCAAGTTACACCTTGAACTGTGGCATTCTCCGGAATAATGCTTCTAACCAAAGTTTGGGTTTGACCACTGACTATTTCCACAGAATCTCTGTCTAACGTTACGCCTGTTACCGGAATAGGAACGGGTATAACCGTTACCAAACTAGTATCTGTATAACCACCTTGTGCAGTTGTCATTGTAATTGTTGCCGTACCAAGAGCTACGCCGGTTACAACACCTTCGTTGTTAACAGAGGCAATGCCGGATTCACTGCTGAACCAAGTTACAGCTTGGTTTGTAGCATTCATCGGTACGGTGTTTCCTCTCAGAGCCAGCACATCGCCGATAGCTATAGTGTCATGTGTGCTATGTATCACAGCACCCGACACGGGCAGAGGAGTGTAGGAGAAATCAGGCTCCTCCTTGCAACTTGAAAAGACTGCCATCATTATAATCGCAACAACAATGAGCGTTGCGGGGATTGAAATTTTTTTCATGATATCGTGTTTTTTAACATTTGAAATTAAGTTTGCTTACGGTTGAAGTTCTGCAAAAAACCAGTCGTTTGGATCCCTTTTACTTCTGAACCAAAAGCTTTCACCATCTTGGAAGATGCGGTGGCCGTACGGCGAATTCATGAAACCTATAAAATTTTGAGTTTCACCCTCATCAGGAGCAGGGAAATTTGTTAGCGTTCCGGTACCACCAGTCCACGAAGGTAGTTCGGCGCCCTCGGGAAGCGGAGTAAATAACGCATGAACAGCGTCAAGTAAACCCGGACGAGGTGCCAAACCTGCATTTAGGGCAAAAGCTCGAGGGGATGAGCTGTGTACAATACTCGAACTGGTACGATCAAATCTTCTCAGTTGAAATAAAATATCGCTATTCGGATTATGTATTACGGTACCATCCGGAGCAATACTGTCTCTTTCCTCTCTAACAAGAGGTGCATCATCCAAACCTACAGGACCAAATGGCCATACTCTGTAAGTGGTTACGTATTCGTAGTTGAAAAGTACTGCAAACGTTCTCCTAGCACTACTGGTAGCGCTTATAAAAGGAGGACCATAAGGCATTGCTATTAGAATATCAAGCAACTCGGGAACAACAGCTGTGTATGCATCAACCAATGCCTGCAATCTTGGCGACATTTTTGTAATCGCGAAGATTCCTTCCGCATCAAGGAAGTTCGCTACAGCATCTACAAATGGGTAACCCTCGTAGTCTACTATAGTTTCAACCGTAGGAGGCGTCATTCTAAAAACATTTACCACAGTTTGAGCTTCATGGCCGCTGTGTTCGATTCTGGCCGTGATAGTTACCCTACCTTCAACATCAGGATTTGCAGTTACCAGTCCATAATCGTTTACGGTTGCAAGATCAGGGTCACCACTACTCCAAGTTATCATTTGGTGCGTAGCAAAAAAAGGTGTTACATTGAGATCGTTGCGCAGTCCCATAGTCCATCCGAGAGCTACAGGGATTTCTGCTCGTCCAAATGCCAAGTCGGTAACGACAAGGGTGTCGTTTTCTTGGCACGAAACAAAAGTCAGCGAAAAGAGCGATAAAATGATCGCTATAATTGAGATATTTTTCATAGCTTATTATGTGTTTTTGATTAATATTTATGTGAATTATGCTATAAAGGATTTTGAACAATAGCTCCTCGGCTGACCTCTACTTCTCTTTGCGGGAGTTGTATATTCCATCTTGGGTCGCTGGCCGGAACAAGCACATTAAATGTATTGCCTGTCAGCGCTTCAAGATGTCCTTGTTCAGGTGTGCGGCGCATACCTTCTCCGAGGCGTTTGAGGTCTAACCAACGGTGTCCTTCACCCCAAAGTTCGATGCGGCGATTCTGCATGATTTCATTAATTAAGGCTTGTCCCGTGTTTGTTGTGGTAAATCCGGGAACGCGGACACCCATTAAGGTTGTTAGAGCTGCTTGGGCTTCGGCTATATTTCCTGCACGAGCTTCGGCTTCAGCTTCGATAAGAAGCATTTCCGAGCCGCGCATCATAAGTCTATCAATCTGGTTGCCGGAACCCTCAGGAATCCAAGTGCCGTTCACTCTGAATTTTTGATTTGCCCAAGGACGCATGGATGCCCATCCGCCGGCTAATAATTGAGCATAGCGAGGGTCGAGGCTGTCGGTTATCCACCAGTCGCGGCGGATATCGTTTGGAGCCATCCAGTCGTAGAATTCTCTGTTGACCAATCTTGGTTCGGTACGAACAATACTTGGAGATCCCATGCTGTTTAATGTGATAAACAATGCAAAGTTGATACTGGTGCTTCCTTGAGAATTATCGAATCTCATGCCCCAAATCACTTCGGGAGCGTTTACCGTATGGAATCCTCCCAGCAGGTCGCTAGCTGTTGCCAATGGAACTCCTTGGCGGGCTGCTCTTGCGTGACTTGCAGCAGCGTCCCAGTTTTGTTGAACCAAGGCTACGCGGGCCATCAAACCATGGGCAACATTAGCATTGATATGCGATCTGTTTCTGCGGTTGATTGCACTTGGATTGTCGGTTAATAATTCGATAGCTCTCGTCAAATCTTCGTTGATTTGTGCATAAACTGCAGCTACTGTTGCTCTCGGTCTCGGCTCGGTAATCTGCTCGGTGAGAAGAGGTACACCTAATTGATCGTTGGCAGCGCCTCTAACATAACGACCGCCCCAAAGCTGAACCGCCCAAAAATGTCCAAAGGCGCGATAGGCAAGAGCTTGACCTAAAATATAGTTTCTGTCGTTGTCGCTGGCTTCAAATTCATTGATTCGGTTGATAATCCCATTGGCATTGTTGATAATCTGGTAGCACCAAGACCAGAAAAAGTGCCACGAAGAGCTTTCTTGCCGGGTTTGGGTTACCCAGTTGTACATAACGAACCAACTTGCGGGTGCTACAAAGTAAACGAAGTCGTCGCCCATGTGATCCATAGCCAGCCATAAAGAACTGACGCCTTGTCCGTAACCCGTACTGGTTGTGGTCGTGGCTCGAGCTGTGTTTGTGTTTGCATCTACAAAGGCATACATCAAACGGTGGAGGCCGTTGACAGCCATCATCGCACCTTCAAAAGTGCTCATTACTTCTGCCTCTGAGATATCTCTTGATGGTATTGTCTCCAAGAAATCACTTCCGCAACTGTTGAAGGTCAGCGAAAGGGCAGAAACGCTTAAAATTAAAGCGATTTTTTTCATCATATTTTTTAGTGTTTTCATAATTATACAGGTTTTTAGAAGTGAACATTAACGCCGACCATAAAGAAGCGCGAAGGAATGAAACCGTCTGCCGCACTTGTAACTCCGGAGAATCGCTGCGTTGGATTCATACCTTGACGATGCGTTAGTAAAAATAAGTTTTCTGCTACAACAAATGCTCTTGCTCTTGACAAGCCCATTCTTTGAACAAACTCTTGAGGCAGAGCGTATCCGAAATTGATCGAGCGAAGCTGAAGAAAGCTTGCATTAGTTAAATGACGAGATGATGTTGCTTCACTTTGTCCGGAAACCATAGTACCCATATCAAGACGGGGGATATCGGTAACCTGACCGGGTTCTCTCCACGAGTTGAGGATATCCGGATGGAAAGAAGAAGGTCTGCCGAGATGCCCCAAGGACATCATAGTCATGTAGATATTATCAACAACATAGCCGCCGATTTGGAAAGTGGTTAGGATAGATAAGTCGAAGCCTCTCCATCTGAATGTATTGGTTAAGCCTCCGATCAAATCCGGAATAGCACTGCCTACATAACGACGTTCAGCAAAATTATGATCTACGGTCAAGTATTCGCCGTCGATATTGCGGAGAGTTGCGGTTGGGCGTCCGTCCCAGGTGTATAATGCACGTCCGTCACGTGGATCAACGCCGCGGAATTCACGCAGATGGAAATCGTAAATGCTGCGGCCTTCCATCATCAACATGTTGCCCACTCTAATTCCTTCTTCCCTCATTTCTTCCGGAAGTTTGGTGATTCTGTTTGTAAACGTGGTCAATACCATACTCGGCGTCCAGCTGAATCCGTTTCTTGCACGGAAATCGTATGCCAACTCAAATTCCCATCCACGGTTGAACATCGTTCCGATATTCATGAGTTGAACGGCGTTAGGAATTCCTGAAGATGCAACCATTGGAACGTCGAAAAGCAGGTTTGAAGATTGGCGGTTGAAGAATTCAATCTGTCCTCTAACGCCCCATCTTGTTCCAAATTCAATAGCAATGTCGAGGTTGTCGCTAGACTCCCAAACAAGATCCGGGGCGCCTAATTCCCACTGACGTGTTCCGGGCTCGTTGTAGTTGGTAAATCTATCGCCAATACGATAACGTGCATGCCATGCGTAGTCGCTGATTCCGGCATCGTTGCCGATTTGTCCGAACGATGCGCGAAGTTTCAAATAAGGAAAAATTCCGGTTCGTCTGATAAAATCTTCTCTATCCAAACGCCAACCGGCACCAACCGACCAAAATTGTCCCCAACGACTGTTTCTATGAAACTTCGACGAGCCGTCCGTACGCCATGAAGCAGAACCAAAAAATCTTTCGTCCCACGAATAAGTAACGTTGGAGAGATACGACTCTAAGCGATATTCTTCTCTATGACCTGAAATTTCAAGCATCTCTGTGTAGTTTGTCATTAGAGGATTACCCGGTATAATTGCATTGAGTTTTTGAACATACAGCCAATCAAAATCACGTATGTGTGCTTCATGTCCGACAAGAGCAGTGAAAGCATGTCTGCCGAATGTTCTGTTCCAGTTCAAAAGATTGTTGACTGTAGTGGTGATTCTCGCTGTTTGTGTTGTTGAAGCACGACCGTTGTTTCCTGAAGCTGACCCAACAAATTGGTTGTTCATATTTTCCGTGCTGAAAAGACGTCTGTCGTGCATCAAGTTGGTCGTAAATGTAAAGTTTTCTAAAAACGAAAATTCTACAAAAGCTCTTCCTCCATATTCATTTCTTGTGGTATGTCTTTGATCCAAAAAATGCTGGGCTATAGAGTTGTTGTTATTTTGCGGCCAACGAACAAGCGGTGTTCCATCGGGTCCGATGGATTGCGCAACAATATGATGACCGGTTGCGGGAAGCATTCCAAGGTCGAAAAGTTTGTTGCCGTTTGCATCTCTGATAAACGTACAAGTTCCCCAAGGACGGCTCAAATCGTGAGCATGTACCGGAAAAACTCGTCCCATAGATCTTGCTGAAGCAAATATATTCTCATTATTCAAGTTTGTGGTGAAGATTGACTCCTGAAAAGAGCTCATAGCACTAACGTTCAACCCTGTTCTAATCCAGCGGTTCACTCTGTGATTCACGTTCAAACGAGCAGACAAACGGTTAAACGAAGAATTGCGGATGTATCCCTGTTCGGTAAGGTATGAAACAGAGGCACGCATGTCTGAATTTTCGTTTGACATACTCTTAGACACGTTTAGTGTGTGACGGCTTCCCGTGCGCATAACAGGGTCGAACCAGTCCAAATCACTGGCAACAAATGGATTTATTTGTGCATTTGGGTTAAACCTGCCATCGGGTAAGACGATTAAGTGATCCGGAACATTGGTAATGTTGTAGCGAACACCGGCAGCGGTTAAAAAATCATTACTTGCAATTTGGTTGAAGGTTGGGATATGAGCAATGTTGCCGACTCCGGGTCCTTGGCCGATTTGTTCGTTGCGTCGGGCCAACCACCACATTTCGTAGGATTGTTCAGGACCTAACATTTCGTATTCACGAATTCCTCGTGTAACTATACCGGTCGTAAATTGCACATTGAAACCCGAGCGGTCGTGGCGTCCGGTTTTTGTGGTAATCATGATTACACCATTAGCGGCACGCGAACCAAAAAGAGCTGTCGCAGCAGCATCTTTTAAAACAGTCATTGAGGCAATATCGTCGGAATTCAAACCTGCAAAAGTGCTGGAGGTAACAGGAGCTCCGTCCAAAATAATCAACGGCTCGCTAGATGCATTAATCGATCCGAAACCGCGGATACGGATGTCCCCTCCTTCGCCCGGCTGTCCGGAACCGGAAGTCATTCGAACACCGGCAACATTGCCTTGCAGCGCATTCGCAACGTTTGTTACGGAACGACTGGCTAATTGTTCTGAACTTACCGTTGTTGCAGAACCCGTAAAGGTTCCTCTTCGAACAACACCGTAAGCGGTTACAATGAATTCTTCAAGAGTCGTAGCATCGTCTTGCAAGGTTACATCAATCGTAGTTCGTCCTCCAATTTCAACTTCTTGGGGAGTCATACCCATGAAAGAAAATACTAAGTGTGTTGCATCATCCGGCACATTCAGTGTGTACCGCCCATTAACGTCCGTTGCCGTACCCATAGCTGTGCCTCTTACGACAACTGTTGCCCCGGGAACACCCAGACGATCCTGAGCACTAATTACCGTACCGGTAATGGTGCGCTGTGCCTGCAACACTTGTGCTCCCGCTGCTAGTAGCAGAAACACCAATAAAAACATAATTTTTCGCATGTTGTTCAATTTTGATTATTATTCGGTTTTTTTATCGTTTTTGTATATTAATGTAAAGCTTACTGTTTGACTATCCTGATCGAAACATTTCCTATTGTTACGATGTAAACACCGGCTTGCAAATGCGAAATGTTGATTTCCGTTCGAGGACGAACCGCAACCTGCCTCAACACCAACCTTCCGGAAAGGTCGTGAATTCTGATCGTTTCACCTTCGAGTTGAGCCGTAACTTCCACAAATAATCTGCCATCGGTTACCGGGTTCGGATAGATCCTTAACGTGCCGATTTCTTCGAAATCGGCAATATTAGAAGTGCCAACGATTAATGTGCTCGTAGCCACGTGGTTTCCGTCGTTGGTGCGGGCAGTAATTCCTGTAGAACCTGTAGCAAGCCCTGTAATTAAGCCCGTTATGCTGTCAATAGTTGCTAAGGCCGGATTGTTGATACTCCACGATATAGTTCTGTTTGTAGCATCGGCCGGTAAGACAGTTGCAGAAGGCTGCAGGGTGCTGCCAACAGTTACATTTAGAGTGGGTGGAAGCGTTATGCCTGTAACGTGGATATCTGTGCAGTCTATTTTGTTGCAGATTTCGCATGGACATTTTGCACAACCGACGTTTTCACATTCCGTACAAAAAGTCAGAGCCATTCTTACTGCGTCATAAGCATCTACGATTCCTCCGGCACGGTTTCTATTTGCAGCTGTGGTTACCTGTCGTGCAGTTTCCATTAAAATTCTAATGATTTGCTGAGGGCTTAATTGCGGCAGGTCATTTTCGATTCGAGCCGACATCATTAATGCGGCAACACCCGACACTACCGGTGCGGCCATAGATGAACCGGTCATTGTACGGTAGCCGCCCTGTGCTGTTTGATGCATAGGGTATGTACTCAAGATACTAACACCCGGAGCAGCAATCATCACTCGATTTGTTCCGAAGTTGCCCGAACTTCCGCCGGTACTATTTGATGCCATTACTGAAATTATATTGTCTAATCCGGGTCCAAAGCCGTGCAAACCTGCTCCATCAAGCGAAAAACCCAAAGGATAGTGCATGCCCGAATTACCTACGATGTCAAGATTTCCGGCTGAATTCCCTGCACTGATTACAAACAAACCGTTGTAATTGCGAATAGCCTCGTAAAGTGCACGGTTAGGGTTGCCGTAACCACCCCAGCTATTTTGTGCAATCTGGATATTATGAAAGTTTGCATACTCTAACGCTCTAACGGCTTGTGAACTGCTTCCCCGAATTGCCAACATCACCAAACTCACTTCCCAGCAGACGCCCGAAATACCTACGCCGTTATTTCCTACCGCACCAACGATACCTGCCACATGTGTGCCGTGTGTACCGCTCGATGGAGGTTCTGCTCTGTTGGCATTAAAATACCAGCCATGAATATCGTTTGTAAACGTAAAACCGCCAATGGTTTGGTTAGGATTAGGATTAACCCAAAGATTGTCGACCAAGTCAGGATGCGTAATATCCAATCCGGAATCCATAATTCCAACCCTCACTTTTCTGCTGCCGGTGGTTATGCCCCATGCTTGCGGTGCACGTATGGCAGGAAGATGCCATTGCTCACCATATCTCGGATCGTTCGGAGTTCTAGGGTTAAAAACTCTGTTCTCCGAATGATAATAATCCCGCTCTGCAGAAAGAATGATAGGATTTTGGCTTAAAGTTTGTATAACTCTAATGATCTCCTTATGCCCCGGATTTTTCAAATGTATCAAAAGGATATCCTTGGCATCGGGAATGGTTTTGGTCGGATTCAGTAATTCAATTTTTGAAAAGGCGATACTAAGATTCAGAAGTGAGTCTGCATTTATCATACCGGCTTCTGTTACAACAAGTATACGATCTAATGCAAATCGTTGATTGTTGCCTTGAGGCGTTGCTTGTGCTGTGAAACTGCATATGATTGTGATCATTGCGGTTATCAACAGGCTGTAAAAAATAGGAATTTTCATTTCTGCAAATTTATTCAATGTTTTGTTTGTTTATATAGTTTGCTTTTTTAATAGTACATATGAAAAACCCGCAACCTGTTTCACAGGGTTGCGGGAATTGATCACAAAAAATTGATAATACGAAAAACCTTAAAAAACCTCCTAACTTTCTGACTGTTAAGTTTGTAGGTGGGGGGGGTAGATCAGTGAATAAATAACCGACAGCACTCATGCCACCCAAACTAGAATCAATACAAAACCTTCTTACTGCCAAATAGGTGACAATGCAGAAATGGGAATCATGGAAATATCTATTCATAGACAAGGAATTGACCAATCGAAGTGCAAATATACAACATTTTTTTGAATTATCAAAATTTATAAATGCGATTTGAAAAAAAATACTTATCTTTGCACAGTCAAAAGCAATACTAATTATGATCACTTACAAAAAAATTATCGTACTTCTTTGTATGTTGGCGTTTACCCTGCAGGGCGTTGCCCAACGTAACTTCAGAACAGAATTTGACTTGTCCTATTTCCTTCCTAAGGGAGAATTTCAGCTTCGCAGCGACATTACTACGCCAAAAGAGTTTTTTGGTTTTGAAGTTGATGAGCAACATCTGAGCTATTGTCAGGTGCTTGCTTATGTGCGGCTGGTTGCTTCGCAATCACCGCGTATAAAGCTCGAAACTTCGGGACATTCTTTTCAGCGACGCCCACTTGTTTTTCTAACGATCACTTCTCCCGAAAATCATGCGGATCTGGAAAATATTCGAACCCGGCATTTGAAATTATCCGATCCTGTTCAGTCCGGATCTCTGAATATTGAGGAAATGCCCATAGTTATATGGTTGGGCTATAGTGTTCACGGAAACGAAGCATCGGCAGTACATGCGGCTGTTATTATGACTTACTTTTTAGCTGCAGCCGAAGGTCCGGAAATAGATGATATATTAAAAAACAGTGTAATTTTACTTCAACCTGCGCTTAATCCCGACGGTGTTCAGCGTTTTTCAACTTGGGTAAATTCCAGTCGCAGTTTTACACCGGTAACCAACCCGCTGCATCGAGAATTTAATGAGCCGGCACCCAATAGCCGTACAAATCATTACTGGTTTGATCTGAACCGTGATTGGCTTCCGGTGCAAATGCCCGAAAGCCAAGGAAGAACGGCTTTCTACTTCAGATGGCGTCCAACGATGGTTAATGACTTTCATGAACATGGGACTTCGGCAAACTACTTTTTCTCTCCCGGAGTAATCACACGAACGCATCCGTTAATTCCGTCAACAAACTGGGAAGTAACCCGGCAGATCGCCAAATTTCATGCAGAAGCAATGGAGCAAACCGGAACCCTCTTTTTTAGTCGAGAAGTTTTCGATGATTTTTATCCCGGCAGAGGCGGCTGTTTTCCTGATTTTCTCGGTGCAATCGGAATTTTGTACGAACAGGCTTCTTCTCGCGGCTTTTTTCAAGAACGAGACAATGGATTAATTCAAAGTTTTGCTTCGGGTATACGCAATCAATCCTATGTGTCTTTTTCTGCAATTAGAGCAGGTATTGCTATGCGGACTCAGTTGTTGGACTACACACGCAACGCTTATCGTGAAGCATTACGAATGGCAAGCCGTGACCCTATACAAGGTTATGTGTTTGGATCTCCGAAAACTCGTCAAATAGATTATGAGTTCTTCAAAATACTGAACCAGTTTGAAATAGAAATGCACCGATTAGAGAGACCTATCACAATCGGCGGTCGCTCTTTTGAGCCGGATTATGCACTTGTAATCCCCTCGCAACAAAATGAATATCGGTTACTTAAAGCCATAATGGAAAGAACAACCGATCTTCCGGACACTGTGTTTTTTGATGTTACAGCATGGACACTTCCTTTAGCCTTCAACCTTCATTATGCTGAACTCAACAACGTCAGAGGGCTTGTAGGAGAACGAGTAACCGAATTTCCGGACATACAAGGAAGTGTACTTGGAAAAAGCGACTATGCCTATCTTTTCAATGTAAGTGAATTTTTTTCTGTCAGGCTCATCTATCATTTGCAGGATGCCGGCATCCGTATAAAATCTGCAGTCAGACCATTCCGCATGCAGATCGACGGCAGGGATGTTTTCTTTGATCATGGCACAGTGATGGTGCCCGTTGCCGATCAGTTCCGCACGCCGGAAGAAATTTATGCCGTACTGCAGAAATGGGCACCGGAAACAGGAATAACGGTGTATCCGGTATCTACCAGTCTGGGTCCTGATTTTGATTTAGGCGGACGTAATTTCCGCGATATGAGAAAACCTAACACAGCAATTATCTTCGGCGGCGGCGGAAATTTTACCGGAATAGGTACGATATGGCATCTCTTCGATCAACGCCTGCAGATACCTTTAACTCTCTTAGAATATAATCGTGTAACTGCGAGAGCTTTGCTGCGATACAACACGATTATCTTGCATGGCAATTATAACTTCAATGAGGAAGCCCTCAGTGCTCTCAGAGCTTGGCATCAAGCCGGAGGAACAATCATTGCTGTTGGCGAAGGCTGGAGAACTGTGAATAGAATCAACATACCCAACATCAACATCGAAACCGTAGAAGTAGAAAGAGCACAGGTTTCTACCCAACAGGATAATGTATTTTTACCGTTTGTTGATCGTCCTTTTGGCGGCCGTCGAGGTGCGGCACGGATTCCGGGAGTTATTCTGGAAAGCAGGCTTGATCGCACATCGCCGATCGGCTATGGTATTCTGACCAATACAATCCCATCGTTGAGAGAATCGACTACTATCTTTAGAGCACCAACGCCGTTCAGTGTTCCGGTTTCCTACTTACCCAATCCACTTATGGGCGGTCATATACGGTCGGATTTGTTAAGTCAAATTGCCAATACACCGGCAGTGATAACATTTCCACGTTTGGTTTTCTTTGTCGACGAGCCTGTTTTCCGAGGTCATTGGTTTGGTACAACGAGAATGCTTATGAATGCTATTTTCTTTCCGTTGTAGGAAAGGGCTGTCTCAAAAGTCGAATCGACTCGTCATTGCGAGGCACAGCGTGCCGAAGCAAGCAATATAGATTGCTTCGCGGAGTTTATCCCGAGCAAAGCCGAGGGGCTCGCAATGACGAGCAATAAACTAATATCGATATTGCAAACGCAGTGTAAACACATTGGCCGGACGAATACCTTCGTAGCCATACATTAGAATCTGCCCTTCCGCATTTCTTATATTTGTGAGATGGCGTGATGTTTCATTACGAACAATTTCGTAGTAGGCAGTTAGCCTGAGCACATCATTGATACTCCAACTTGCACCAAGCCCTAAGGTGCTTATGGCAACATTGCCATTACGCCAAGGTGCTGAAAAATTGTTGTTGAACGGAGGAGCAGTTTCCGTTCCGGATCCGGGAGCTCCAATGTTGCTGCCCGAAATTCTTGTGTTGGGATTATACCAGTCGTATTTTAATAGTAAGGTGATGGGCAATCTACCCAAATCCTGCATCAGTTTCACATAGCCACCGCTGATATGGCGCATATAAACCGGTCCCGTCGGCATGTTGCCGGCGTTAAATAGGAAAGAGTAAGCACCTTCGCTGTTGCCCGGATGTTGTCCGAAAATATATTCGGCTTGCAGTCGAGTAGTCCCGAGAGGCGTCTCTACACGAAGTTGTGCATCGAATCCAAAATATCGGCGGTTCATCATGCGGCCAATATTTTGAGGTGTGCTGCTTTCCAACACAAATCTGTTATTTTCCATTACATAAACCGCACTATCCATAGAACGTACACCTCCTAAATATATCGAAGTGCCGCCGGATAGCGATACCCGATTGTTAAAGTTCTTATTTGCCGACAAACGCCCGATAAAATCCATACGGCTATCTACTGGTCGTTGGGAGCCATTTCCGGACACTAAACTAAGCTGCATTTTTAAGATGCTCCATGGCGAAGTTTCAGAAGCCTGCAGCGTAAGCATACAGCCTATATCTGTCACACCCGGAAGAATCGTTTGAACAATACGGGAACGCTCGGGCGATTCACGATTTCTCGAAGAAAACGAGTTTTCAAAACCAAAATAACGATCGAAAAGCCCCATTCTAAAAAACGACTGGCTTCCAGACCAAACATCTCTCAAGTCCAAAAAGGCATCAATAGCAGAAACGCCGGCTTCTGTTGCATTTAGTTGAATTACAGCTCGAGCAAAGCGATCGTCCCAGGCAACTCTGAGACGTCCACGGCGAACGCCGAAACGACTGAATCCATCTCTTTCTTTGTAAATTGAGGTACCCGGATAGTAAGGATTGTTTTCGAAGCTGTTTCCTCTGTTGAATCTAAAATTTATGTGGTCGGCTTCGGATTGTCCGTGCTGATATTGAACCTGAATATAGCCCGAAATGGTTACTCGTTGTGCTGTCCGCTGTCTGCTTTCAAGATTTTCAATTCTTTGCTTCAATTGTTCAAGAGATATCGAATCAGCCTTCTGCGCTGAGGAATTTGCCACCAATAAGATGAACATTATAAATGTAAGTGTGATTTTTTTCATGCAGAATTTTTTTTATTTTTGTAATTTAATTTGTGAGATAAATAACCCCAAAATAACAATGCATAGCTTTTAGTTCTTTTCACATTTAAGTATTGCAAAGATACAAAAAAATCGTATCTTTGCAAAAAAATCTCAAAACGTATCTTTAACCAAATCATAAAAATTATGCAACAAATAGTCATTCGAAAAGCCGAAAAAGAAGACTGCCCTCGAATTTTGGAACTGATACAAGAGTTAGCAGAATACGAAAGAGCTCGCGATGAAGTAACCGTAACCTTAGAGCACTTTGAAGAAAGTGGCTTTGGAAAACAACCTGTGTGGTGGGCTTTTGTTGCCGAGATAGACGGCGTAATTGCGGGTTTTGCTCTTTACTACATCCGATACAGCACATGGAAAGGACAGCGCATGTATTTGGAAGATATTGTTGTAACGGAATCTATGCGCGGAAAAGGCTTGGGCGCCATGTTATTTGAGCGATTGCTTGAAGAGATGCATGAAAAAAAATTAAATGGCATCGTGTGGCAAGTCCTTGAATGGAACGAGCCGGCAATCAATTTCTACAAAAAATATAATGCAACTTTTGATAACGAGTGGGTAAATTGCAGTTGCAATTAAACTACCTTGCATATCGCCATCTCCGATACCCCATAAATCCTACGGCAGACAGAATAACCAATGCGGTTGGTAGTCCCAAAATCAACAATAGCCATTTGTTTCGTTCTTGTTCGATACGCTGTCTGTCGAGTAGTCGTAAAACTACGGTTCTTGCTCGCAAGTCCAATAAAAATGTTCCATCCAACAAATAATTTACGGCATTCACAAAAAATGTTTGATTGTCGAAAATTTGTCTGCTGTAAGGATCGAAACCCATCGGAAAGGGCTCTCTATGTTCAAAATGGTAGCGATTGGTGATAATGTCGGCATCCGAAATTACAATCATTTTTGTGGGAACACTTTGATGTTTCATTGGAATATCAATGCGTTCTAAACCTCGTGCCATGCGGTGTGTGAAATGTGATTCGAACGAGCCTTCCAGAAGTACAGCGACCGGAAGCATTCCTCTTTGAAATTGATCTATATTCGGACGCCGGCTCAAAAGGTCGAAATTGACAATCGCCGGAATACCCATTATTCGCGTGTATGGCGAAGTTGTCAAAAGAATGCTTTTTTGAATATCGTTTTCCAAGGTATCAATTGATGAAACAAATTCGGCACGAATGGGGTTCAAATTTTTGACTATCGGATGCTGATTTTGTGATATCAAAATGGGCAAAAACGGCCATGGGAGAAATTCGGTTTGTGGTCGGTCGCCGATATGCCCGGTGACCACCGGTACAGAGCCCGAAACTAAATCTGCAATTATATTTGAGTTTACTCTCACGCCGTGGCGAAACAACATTTCGTTGAAGCCATGCTCAAACGCCAACGCAAATTGTTCTTCGCGACCACGTAAAGAGTCTATCGAGGCATCGCTTGCTTCCAAAGCCCAAAGCACTCTTCCGCCACGCATGATGAACTGATCGATCGTCCACATATCAATATCCGAAGCACGGAGTCTCGGACGGACGATAATAATCGCATCGTATCTCGGCACAAAATCATTGATTTCTTCACAAAACCTCAATAAAGTCAACGGATCTTGATTAATTCGCACACGCTCAACATCATAAAAACCACCTAATGCCCACATCGCCTCCAACGTTTCAAATGCATTTGCTTTGCCGTACCCGTCAATGAATGCCACCGTTTTTCGTTCGGTTTGTGTGAGCATGTAAATTGTTGATGTCAGTTGGTATTCCAGCGTTTGAATAGAGTTATTGAGCACTTCGTCCGACGAAAGTCCGACCTGCGACCGCAACAATTCCGCAACTAATGTATCGCCTTGAAAAACCACTTCCGCTACAGGGAAAATCAGTCGTCGAGACATACCTCCTCTTTCCCTAATATCTACACTTATCGGCTCAATACCTCGTTGTCGCAATTCCAATGATTTTCGACCTCGCTCTTGCTCGTTTCGAATGTCGTATAAATTTACAAATTCGAATTGCACGTTGCGATTACGAGCGCGAAATTCTTCCAACATATCGCGCGTTGCGTTTCTCAAACGCCTAAAACCCGGAGGCAAATCACCGTCGAGATAAATTATAAAACGTACCTCATCATCTAAATTTCGGAGCAGATATCGTGTGTTTTCGTGCAAGGTATGCCGTCTTTCGGTAGTCAAGTCTAGGCGCAGGAAAGTGAATGATACTGCAATGTTTGCGATAATGACACAGACCAAAACTTTTCCAAAAAAAATGATGCGTTTTTTTAGCGATTTTTTTTGTGCTTGCAATTGATTTAACGTTAATGCAATAAATAATGCACTAACACCCAAAAAATACGTCACATCTCCAATATCAATCACACCACGACTCATCGAAGTGTAATGAATGCTCATTCCTAAATCCTGCACAAACGTTTCATAACGCCCAAAGAATCCGCCAATGAGATTAAATCCGAATAGCATAAATCCGCTCACAATCACCCCTAAAATAAACGCTACAATTTGATTTTTTGAAACTGCCGAAAGAAAAATTCCGATAGCCGTGAATGCCCCGCCAATAAAGAGCAAGCCGAGATATGAGCCCCAAATTCCACCCATGTCTACATTGCCGATTTGGCTGAGCTGTTGAACGGTATAAACGTAGGTCAAAGTCGGAATTAAAGCCAAAATCAACAAAGTTATACACGCCAAATATTTCGCCATGACGATTTGAAAATCACTCAGTGGTTTGGTCATTAAAATTTCAATAGAGCCCGTGCGTCGTTCTTCCGAAAAACTTCGCATCGTGATTGCCGGAATTAAGAATAAAAAAATCATCGGCGCCATCGCAAAAAACGCATCCAACGTGGCAAAACCGAAGTTAAAAATGTTGTAATTCGATGGAAAAACAAACAAAAACAATCCGGTCAGCAAAAGAAATACCGCAATAACCAAGTATCCCATCACAGACGAGAAAAACATTGAGATTTCTTTAAAATATAGGTGTCTCATGGTACAAAGATACGAAAAAAAATTGAACTGTGGTCGTCATTCCCGCGAAGGCGGGAATGACGTTCATTAACACGCCTCTACACATGTAATTTCTCCCAGTCGGACATGGCCTTGTCGATTTTTTGTTTCAGTTTGTTATAGTCAATGAAAATTTGGCTGTTTGAAATGTTTTCGGGATTGGATAGGAGCTCGTCCATTTCTGATTTTTTTTGTTCCAAAAGTTCAATTTCTGTTTCTAATTTTTCGATTTGATTTTGACGACGGCGTTGTTCGCGTTCTTGGTCTTTCTTTTTTTGGCGGTCTTGTTCGGCGGTGGATTGTTGTGGCACGGTCGCTGAGCTTGTCGAAGCGCCCGTGCCACTGTTGTTGCGGACAAGGGCGTTTCGACTATGCTCAACGACCTTGTCTGTTCTTACACGATTCAGTTCATTCAAATTTTCGATATTTCGCGATTCCAAAAATTCGTAAATATCGCCGATGTGCATTTTTACTTTTTTGTCTTTAAATTCGTAAACTTTATCTGTCAAACCTTGCAAAAAATCTCGATCGTGCGAAACCAAAATCATTGCACCGTTGTATTTGAGCAACGCCATTTTCAATACATCTTTCGAACGCATATCTAAATGATTTGTAGGCTCGTCCAAAACCAATAAATTCACGGGAGCCAGCAACAATTTGGCTAATGCCAAACGCATTTTTTCGCCACCGGAGAGCACTTTTACTTTTTTGTTGATATCCTCTCCGCCAAACAAAAATGTACCTAAAATATTTCTGATTCTCGGGCGGACATCTCCAACGGCAACTTCGTCTATAGTTTCAAAAACAGTTTTATTGCCATCAAGCAAAGTCGCTTGATTTTGTGCAAAATATCCGACTTGCACTTGATGTCCCAAACGAGCGATTCCGTCAAAAGGAATTTCGTCCATGATAATTTTGGAAAGCGTAGATTTTCCCTCGCCGTTTTTGCCGACAAATGCTATTTTTTCGCCACGTTCAAGCATTAAATCGATGCCGTCCAGAACCAAATTTTCGCCGTATTTTTTTACGACATTTTCCACTTCGACAACAACTTTTCCGGCGTGTGGTGCCGGCGGAAATCTAAAGTGCATCGTTGATGTATCGACTTCATCAATTTCGATACGCTCCATTTTATCGAGCAACTTAATTCGCGATTGAGCCTGTCGGGCTTTGGTGGCTTTGGCTCGAAAACGCTCGACAAACCGCTCCATATCTGCGATTTCTTTTTGCTGATTGTTGTATGCGTTGATTTGCGTACGACGCCGTTCTTCACGTTGAACAATGTATTCGGAATACGAGGCTTTGTAATCCTCGATTTTTCCAAGCACAATTTCTATTGTTCGTTTCGTGACTGTATCCAAAAATGCACGGTCGTGAGAAACCAAAACCACAGCGCCCTCATAGTTTTGCAAAAACGTTTCCAACCATTGAATCGACTCGATATCCAAGTGGTTTGTAGGCTCATCCAACAACATTACATTCGGGCGTTGCAACAAAATTTTTGCCAATTCCACACGCATTTGCCATCCCGAACTAAATTCGCTGATTTTTCTTGAAAAATCGCTGTGCTTAAAGCCTAATCCCAACAAGATTTTTTCTGTTTCGGCTTGTTTATTTGCACCTCCAATGATGTGATAACGTTCGTTTGCTTCGTGCAAACGCACCATGAGTTTGTGATAATCTTCGGATTCGTAATCGGTACGTTCGCTCATTTCGAGCGTTAAATCTTCTATGTTTTTTTCTAATTTTGAGGCTTCTTCAAATGCGGTCAATGCCTCGTCAATCACGGTTCGCGTGGAATGCGGAATAATCTCTTGCGGTAAATAGCCAATCGTGTGTCCCGAAGTGATTACGGTTGTACCGCTTTCGGGTTGCATTTGTTTGGCTAAAATTTTTAGCAATGTGGATTTTCCCGCACCATTTTTTCCCGCCAAGCCTATACGGTCATTATCTGCTATAATAAACGAAACGCCGTTGAATAAATCTTTTCCGGAAAATTGAACAGAGATATTATTTACGGAAAGCATTAAAATTCATGTGGATTTACGATTTTAACTTGATCTATTCGGCCAAAATCTTTTTTGTTTCTTGTTATTAGAACAAAATCGTTTACTATGGCTGTTGCTGTGATAAAAGCATCTGGAAGTTTAAGTTTCGTTTGCTTCCTCAATTTAATAGTTTGCTTTGCTATTTTTTCGTCCACAAAAAACACTTCTGCCATACTCATAAAACTCTCTAATGCCTCTTGTTTTTCTACTTTTTCGTTGAAGCCTAAAACTTCAACGTAAGAAATAACAGAAATTTTGAAGGATTTTTCCAAAACATCATTAACAAATTCGGCACCTTTTTGAGGAAGTTTGTCAGCCAAAAAATCAATCAACACATTGCTATCTATTAAATAGTTTTCTGCCATTCCTTCCTTGCTTTAAGAATGTATTTTTGGAGATTTTCGCCCTCTTTTTTCGACAAAATTCCTCTGTATTGAGCCATGTTTTTCTTTGCCGGCTTTACCATTTCTGTAATTTCAGATTTTGGAAAAATCAAAACTTCAACTTCCTTTCCCACATACTGTTGAGGTATTGAAAGATAGAACCTATTTGTGTCCGGTATGATTGAAGTTCTTGTCATTAGAATAGTTTTTTGCAAAGATACAATTTTTTTCTGAAATAACCAAATGGCGGAAAACCGAGCCTATGACAAAGTGTGTCATTTAGCCTGTGCTAATATTTTCTCAAGTTCTTTCCATTCTTTGTTGTGATGTTTGGTCAAGTCAGATAATTTTCTTTTGGTCAAAATAAGCCGAAAGAATGGATTAAATATTGTACCGATACCCTTGTAGCCTGCTCGAAGTTCCTCAACAAGTATAAGACCGTTTGGAGTATCTTCAAAATATAAACTTACAAACACAGGAACACTTATTCCGAACTTGCAAACTTGAACGGTTATTTCACGCGGTCTATCAGCAACTCGTACGACCGCATAGGATTTTAATCGGAATCTCGGACTGATATGTTGGTCAAAAAAAACCAAGTCCCCCACAGGACTGTTTTTACAACGCTTAACAATGTGAAATTGATGATGCTCGGGTAACCAATTTGAATATGCCTCATCAGTTGGCTCAATCATAAAATTATAAAATTGCTCTGCTTTACCGTTCGGCAATTCGCTTTTCATCGTATGAATAATGCGTTTGAACATACAAAACTATATCATATTTTAAATCTGCTTCAACTGTTCAATGATTTTTTCGGGATGCGGTGCCGAAAAAACAGTGTTTCCTGCAACAAGCACATTTACCCCACAATCACAGAGTTTTCGGGCATTTTCAAGATTTACACCGCCGTCAACTTGAATCAACAAATTGGGATTGTATTTATTTTTCAAAACAACCAATTCCTCAATTTTTCGATAGGTGTTTTCAATGAATTTTTGTCCGCCGAATCCCGGATTTACACTCATGATTAAAACCATGTCGCAATATTCAATCACATTTTCCAACATGCAAACAGGCGTGTGCGGATTGAGGGCGACGCCAGCTTTCATTCCGGTTTTTTGAATGTGTGCAATCGTGCGATTCAAATGCGTACAAGCCTCTGCTTGAACGGTTAAAATATCTGCACCAACAGATTTAAAAGATTCAACATAACGATCAGGGTCAACAATCATCAAATGCACGTCTAACGGTTTTTTTGCATGTTTTTTGATGTGCGAAATGATTGGCTGACCAAACGAAATATTTGGCACAAACACACCGTCCATCACATCAACATGAAACTAATCGGCATTGCTTTGATTAATCATTTCGATGTCGGCTTGCAGATTTGCAAAATTTGCGGATAATAAACTTGGAGCGATTAGCATGGCGATTCTTTTTTGCAAAGATACAATTTTTTTTGTACTTTTGCAAAAGCAACTCATCATCAAACACGAAACACCATGAAAAAACTCATAACAACTTTAATTATCGCTATGTCAGTGGTTGTTTTCGTTTCTTGCAACAACAAAACGTGGTATACCGCTCTCGGCAATGCCTCATTTGCGACTGATAAAATTTGGACAATTTCCGGTAACGGCATTACCCAAATTTGGTCTGATGCTGTTCAGACAGACTATTGTAGCAATAAAACATCTTTTGATGGTGGTGATTTTAGAACAAGCACTTTCAATATCGATTGCCGTTCCAATCCCGAGTTTTCAGGCGATTTGTTTTCTTGGCAAGCGGTGTATGAATTAAGAGATGAGCTATGTCCTTATCCTTGGCGTGTCCCGACTATGGAGGATTTTGTTGATTTGGATATAGCTTTGGGCGGTACCGGACGCTGGAGACAGGCAACTGCCGAAAATGCACAATTTGTTGTTGATAATTATATCAATCGTTGGGGTGGTGCTTTTGGTGGCATCTGTGGCTCGAATGGCACGTTGCACAATCAGGGTTTGTGGGGTCACTACTGGTCTCTGTCTGATGAGAATGTTGACTTTGGGTTTCGTTTGCGTTTCACCAAACCCGGTCTCATCAGTCCTGAAGATGTTGATGGTAAGGGTGCCGGTTTCTCTCTACGTTGTATTCGGTAGCCATTATCGTGTGGAAACGTTGAGCGAAAATTTGACGGCAAAATTATCTTGTACTCGGTCAAAAGCATAGGCACCATAACGGAAATATGCACCCACACCAAAGTTGACATACATCACCCCAAAATATCTAAACCGAAGAAGACGGTCAATATGCAGTCCGGATTCGAAAAATCCGTTTTCTTTAGTTCTAAACTCTATGTGTTGTTGACGTTTCGGCTGTGAAAGTCTGCCCCAACCCATATTTTGATGCACGATAAAATGCGGTCGAAATCTCCCGGCTCGAAGAAAAAGTGAGCCGAAGTTGTGTGACAAGAACACGCGAGCATATTGGTCAGATAAAAACTCGTAATTTCTCATCGTTTGAAAATAATTCGGAATAAAAATTCCCCACTGATTTCTAGTGCTTCCTTCGCCTGTAAACAGCAATCCGTAAGGCAACGGACGATCCACCCATCCTGCACCAAGGCGAATGCTCGATGTGCCTAAAATTCGCCACACGAACGAGTGATCCATGCGAAATTCAACTTTGTTGAAATCAAATTCGCCATCTAAAAATCCACGGATTCCTCTGCTGTAATTCACGAAAAAAACGGGATTTCGTGTTCCCAAACTTACTCTCTGAAACGGCGTTCTGGAAAAGCGTTCTCGGTGAGAATATCGCAAGCCGATGTTCAAACTTGTGTAGTTGTAATTCCTAAAACTACCGTTATCCGACAAAAATTCGTAGTAGTCGTACAACGGACTGACACGTGTTCGATTCAATCCCACATCAAATTTTGCATACCGAAACAATCTAAATCCAACGTTAACATTTTTTCGCTCGATTCGATCCATTCGTGATGCCAAATATGCTCGAAGGTTAATTGTGCTTTGTCCGGGCAAAAGATTGTCCAATGGCGCAAATACACCGGTTTCTCGAAGTGTGTATTGATAACCGATTCGCAAATCTATGTCGTGTCTTCGATTGATGTTCCATTGAAATTCGCCACCGTATTTCCATAAATTATCTCTAAGACCATAACCAAAAAATCCGCCTATCGAAAAATCTCTGGATACTCTTTCATTAGTTGAAACACCAAGCCCAAGCCGAGTACCTTCAAACCTATTGAAAACAAGGGTTTGTCCGAGATTAATATCGAAAATACTAATCGGTATTATGCCTCGAAAAAGTTTTTCAACAGTCGTAAAAATTCGGTCGAATTCGTGTGCTTCGCCAAGGCTGTCTATAAATCGATATGTTATGAGTTCAGTTTCACTTAAAGGAACGATACGTCTTTGCTCCCAAAACGCACTATCTCGTAGGAGGGCGTTTTCATCCACAATAACTTGGTCAATAGAAAAATTTCGTCTGCTCAAAGTCGGGAAAAGCACCACTGAATCAATGTAACTTCTCACGCTCATAAGCATTATAAAATTTACACCCGGTGGGGGATTAGGAACAGGCAACCCCATCCAAATATCAAAATTAAGTTGTGAAGGAAACCATTGTGTGTCGTTGACAAATTGATATTTTTGCTGAATTCTCATACCCCACAAACTCTGTTCTGCCGGCTCTGCAATCACATTTTGCACGGCAAAACGGTTGGTGTTGATTTGCAAAACACCACTCAAGCCGTCAAAATTTCTGCCTCGCCGAGGTCTGAATGAAATTACAAAAACGGTATCTTGACCTTGAAAAACAGTGTCTTCGATATTGAAAAAATAATTGTTCAGACTTCCGGTGCTGATTGGGTTCAGAAAATTTGTTTCCATGAGTCGAAAATGATCTTCGTAGAACGAAAACGGCTGAAAATCGGTTGCGGAAAACGGTAATGAAAGAGTTTGAAATCCCGAAACTCTTGTTCCTAAAATTGTTTCTTGACTTAGACTTGGATAAAGAAATTGGCGTTCGGTTACGGTTTCCATAACCATGAGGTGACCTCCTTGAAAAGGCTCTCTCAATATGGTTTTCAGGCTGTCTACACTAATCATAGTAGTGTCCCTAATTCCTGTCGAATCGCTAGTTCTAATTCTTCTAATTGAGTCGTTAATTAGAAGTGAGTCGTTGATGATGACTGAGATTTCAGAAATGATGATGTTGTGCGACTGGTATTTAAATGATGCTACATTTTCCGGATTATTGATTCTTCGATTGGCGATAACTTCTCGAATGATGCGATCGGCAGGGTTTTCGCCGGCTTCGATGGTGATTTCTGCTAAAGTTAAGCCGGTGTGCCGAAGTCCGACAACCATCTGCCCAACATTTTGTATCGTGTCCAAATTTATGGTTTTTCGCTCGTAACCCACAAAACTAAATGTTAGTGTTTGCACATGCACATTGGGTGGCGAACTGAAATTTCCGTCAATATCCGTTACAATGCCCAAACGAGGATTTTCGTTTATTTGGATATTTACAAATGCCATCGGCTGTCGGTTTCTTTCGTCTACAACACGGCCTCTTACGGTGTGTTGAGCCATTACAGGAAGGAAAGAAAATATGAATATAGCGAGGGTCGTGAATCTCATAAGGCTCTACGAAATTACGAATAAAAATCCGAAAAAACAAATGTTTTGAAAAAAATCGTTTTACTTTTGTAAGTCAGCAAATTATAAACTTTTAATGGGATTTTATGTGTTTTTTTGGAAAAAGTTATTAACAATATGGTTTTTTATGGGAATTTTTCGTATCTTTGTGGTCTAAAAAGAGAATTAAATAATGATGAATATGTTAATCGGCAAAGAGTACTGTAAAGTGGACGCTAACGGGCGTTTTAAACTTCCGTCGGCACACAAAAAACTGTTGTCTGCAGTTTTGGACGAGGGGTTTATCATTCGTGAAAGCGTATTTGATGCTTGCTTGGAACTTTGGCCCCGCAAAGAATTTGAACGTGAAACGGGCGAAATCATCAGCAAACTCAACCCTTACAACCCACAAGATCGTTTGATTATCCGCAAACTTTCCGAGGGAAACCCCGTTGAATTAGATGCCAACGACAGAATTTTGATTCCAAACGATCAAAAGAAATCACAAAAAATCGACAAAGACATTGTGCTGATTCCAAAGGTTAATTTGATTGAAATCTGGGATGTTAAAGCATATGAAACGATAAATAAATCTACAACAGACCTTGCGTCACTGATCAGCGAACGACTTGGAAAAGTTATGAATGAAGGCGCCATTCCCGCGTAGGCGGGAATCCCCCTGAACAGAGGGAACGGTAAATAGCAAGGAGATTCCCGCCTACGCGGGAATGACAAACAAAAAGCAAAATGTACCACACTCCGGTTTTATTAAATGAAAGCATAAACGGTCTTGACCTCAAAGAAAATGGGGTCTACGTTGATGCTACATTCGGAGGTGGCGGACATTCCAAAAAAATTTTAGAACAACTGAAAGGCGGTCGTTTATTGGGGTTTGATCAAGATGAAGATGCACAAAAAAATGCGTTGGACGATCCGAGATTTCAATTGATTCCACAAAATTTCAAGTATGCAAAAAATTTTTTGCAACTTTACAATGCGCTTCCGATTGACGGACTTTTGGCGGATTTAGGCGTTTCATCGCATCAGTTTGATGTTGCGGAACGTGGTTTTTCGTTTCGTTTTGATGCGCCGTTGGATCTGCGTATGGATGTGAAAAATCCGCAAACGGCAGTGTCTATCCTCGAAACTTATGATGAAAATCAACTTGCAGATGTATTTTTTCACTACGGGGAATTGCGAAATGCTCGGAAAATAGCAAGAGCAATCGCCCATGCAAGAAGAGAAGGTGCAATTCGAACAACCGGTGATTTAAAACAGATTCTAACGCCGTTTTTTCCGAAAAATCAAGAAAATAAATTTTTGTCAATGGCTTTCCAAGCCTTACGGATAGAGGTAAATCAGGAAATCGAAGCATTGAAAATTTTGTTGCAACAAGCGCTGGATATGTTACGTCCGGGTGGGCGTTTGGTTGTGATCTCTTATCATTCGTTGGAAGATCGCTTGGTGAAAAATTTCATGAAAACAGGAAATTTGAATGGCGAAATCGTCAAAGATTTTTACGGAAATATTCAAACACCGTTTCGTTTAATCACACGAAAAGCAGTTATTCCCGGCGATGAAGAAATTTCGCAAAATAACCGAGCACGTAGCGCAAAACTCAGAATCGCAGAAAAACTCTAAATGGCAGATAAATTTAAAATACGACACATTTTAGATGGCTCAATCATCACGCAGGACAAGTTTTTGCAACACTTGCCTTATATAATTTTTTTGGCCTGCTTATCCATTTTACTTATCGCAAACAACTATGCTACCGTAAGAATTGCTCGTGAAGCGAATCGCATAAGCAGAGAGCTTCCGGAACTCCGAACGGAGCATTTGGCAACACTTTCGGAATATTTGAGAAAGAAACAACAGTCGGAAATAGCCCGGCGATTAGAGGATGTCGGCATAAGGGAATCGGTTGTTCCACCCAAACGAATAATCATAAACAGAAGAAGGTAAAAAATAGTACGTCGTTCCGCCGTAGGGCGGAATCCTCCATAGCAAGGGGATTGCGGGTCAAGCCCGCAATGACGATAAAAAAGCAATGGAAGGCTTCAAAAAAAATATGAAATGGCGCGTAAACTTGGTGTATATCGGGTTTTTGTTGGTGGCGTTTGCCATTGTGCTCCGCATCGCATTTCTGATTTTTATTGAAGGCGACAGAATATTGGAAGCTCCGCAAGCCCGCACGACACGTACGGTTGAGGTAGAGGCAATGCGTGGAAATATTTATTCTACGGATGGAAATATTTTGGTAATGACTGAGCCGATTTTTACGGTTCGTATGGATTTGCACCATTCGGTTGTTCCGCAGGACACGTTCAATTTTCATGTTCAAGCGTTGGCAGATAGTTTGGCGAGAATGTTTCCGCAACGCTCATCGGGTGAATGGCGAAGATCGTTGGTAGAAGCCCGAAACAGAGATTTAGGTATTAATCCGAACACGGAAAGACACCGCGGACGCGGTATGCGAAATTTTTTGATTGCTCGAAATATCCAATATAATGATTTGATGCGGATACAGACCTTCCCAATTTTGAACAGAGGCAGACATAGGGGCGGTTTGGTTGTTGAAGAATCAAGTCATCGCAGGCACTTGCACGGTCAATTAGCCCGACGAACCATCGGGAACATCAGAGAAGACGGTGGCGGAGTTGGTTTGGAATTTGCTTTCGATGATGTTTTGCGAGGGCACAGTGGCAAGCGTTTTGAGCGACAGTTGGCGAGGGATGTGTGGATTCCGATATTCAACAATCAGCAAGAACCTCAAGGCGGTATGGACATTGTAACGACAATCGACATGCGCCTTCAAGAAGTAGCCCATTCAGCACTGTCAAGAGCCTTACGCAACAGCAACGCCACTCACGGCACAGCCATTTTAATGGAAGTTTCAACAGGAAAAATCCGCGCTATTTCCAATTTGCAACGCAGTGAAAGGACAGGGAATTTTTATGAAACAGAAAATTTTGCCATTAATGAATCCGTAGAACCGGGCTCAACGTTCAAGTTAGCGAGTTTAATCGCTATTTTGGAAGAAGGCAGACTAGACACAAACGATCTTGTTCCGACCGGACGAATGAGAGTTGGAGACCGCACAATGAGAGATGTGAGACCGGAAGGACATGGTGAAGTTACCTTGAAACGTGCGTTCGAATTGTCGTCCAATGTTGGAATTGCTTGGGCCGCCCGGCAAACTTTTTCAGGAAGAAACGAAAGAAGATTTTTTGATCATTTTCAAAGAATGCGCTTGCATCGTCCGTTGGGTTTGGAAATTCCGGGCGAACGAAATCCTGTTGTTAGAACGCTGGACGAAAAAAGACGAGATAATATTTTTTGGGCAGGTTCATTGGAGTGGGTATCCATGGGTTATGAAGTTCAGATGACACCGTTGCAACAACTTGCACTTTACAACGCTGTTGCCAATAACGGCAGAATGATGAGACCGATGTTTGTTGAGGAAATTCGCCGTAGCGGACGAGTTGTCAGACGATTTGAGCCGACTGTTTTGGAATCGCGAATTGCTTCCGACCGAACGCTTGGGAAAGTAAGAGCCAGTTTGGAAGGTGTTGTGCAGAATGGAACAGCAAGATCATTGTCGCGTTCCCCTTACAGAATCGCAGGAAAAACAGGCACCGTGCAAATAAGAGATCTTCAAACCGGTGCTGTAACGGGTCATCGTGCATCGTTTATCGGCTATTTTCCGGCGGATAATCCGAAATTTTCTTGTTTGGTAATTATTAGTAATCCTTCGGGAGTCCGCTTCCATGGCGGGGAAATTGCGGCTCCGGTATTTCAGGCAATCGCTGATAGAGTGTATGCCACTCACATGAATTTGGCTACAGAACTGCTCGAACGGGAAGATTTTGAGCCATTGCAACTTGCATCAAATGCAGAAAGATTATATGAAATAAAAGAATTGGCTCGCTTGTCAAGAACCCTTCCAAGCGTGAGAGGAATGACCGCTCAAGATGCTGTGTTTTTGCTCGAAAGTTTGGGCTATAGAGTTACACTCAATGGACGTGGAATCGTTCGAGAACAGTCTATTTTAGCGGGAACAAGAATAGTTTCCGGACAACAAATAACGCTACGATTATCATGAAAAAACTGACTTATATCATCGAAAATTTATCCGTTGAAAACATTATTGGAACAACGGATAGTGTTGTTGTGGAACTTTGCTTTGATTCACGAAAAGTCAAACAGGGAACTTGTTTTTTTGCGATAAGCGGAATGAATGTTGATGGACATTCATTTATCGAAAATGCTGTTGAAAAGGGCGCAAATTCTATCGTTTGCGAAACTTTACCGGAAAAATTATCTGAAAATGTAACGTATATTCAAGTCAAATCATCGAGTTATGCGATGGGAATTTGTGCTTCGAATTTTTACAATAATCCTTCGGAAAAACTAAAGTTAGTCGGTATTACGGGAACGAATGGAAAAACGACAACAACCACGCTTTTGCATGAATTATATACGAAATTGGGTTACAAAGCGGGTTTGTTATCAACCATTGAAAATAAAATCGGCACAAAAATTTTGCCTTCAGAGCTTACAACTCCGGATGCTATCGAAGTAAATAAAATTTTGTCGGAAATGGTTGATGAAGGCTGTTCGCATGCATTTATGGAAGTGAGCTCGCACTCTGTTGTTCAGCACCGCATCGCAGGACTTCGTTTTACGGGTGCAATTTTCAGCAACATTACACATGATCATTTGGATTATCACAAAACCTTTGATAACTACATTAAAGCCAAGAAAAAATTCTTTGACGATCTTCCGAAAACCGCATTCGCACTAACGAATACCGACGACAGAAACGGTAGTGTGATGTTGCAAAATACCGACGCAAAAAAATACACGTATGCACTAAAATCTATGGCGGATTTTCGTTGTAAAATTATTGAAAATTCGCTTACGGGCTTACATTTGCTTATTGATAAAACCGATGTGTATTGCAGATTGGTCGGCACATTCAACGCTTATAATTTTTTGGCGATTTATGCAACAGCAATTTTGTTGGGAGAAAATGAGCAAGATGTGTTGGCAATCATGAGCAATCTTCAAACTGCCGAAGGACGATTCGAAACGATAAAATCCGCAAGCGGTATCATCGGTATCATTGATTATGCACACACTCCCGATGCTTTAGAGAATGTGCTTTCAACCATCAACGATGTTCGAGCCGGAAACGAAACACTAATCACAGTAGTGGGTTGCGGAGGTGATAGAGACAAAACCAAACGTCCGATTATAGCGAAAATCGCTTGCAAAATGAGTGACAAAGCCATTTTGACATCGGACAATCCGCGTACAGAAAATCCGCAAACCATTTTGGACGAAATGAACAAAGGCGTTGAACCGCAAGAAAAATCAAAGGTTCTGACGATTTCGGACAGAGAGGAAGCCATTCGCACGGCTTGCATGTTGGCGCGTTCGGGCGATATAATTTTGGTTGTAGGGAAAGGGCACGAAAAATATCAGGAAATCAATGGCGTTCGGTATGATTTTGATGATAAGGAGAAGTTGGTTAGTAGTTTAATAGTTCGATAGGAAAATGAAAAATAATGCACAAGTTTATCAAGGTAAGGAAAAAATTAAATTTTTCACCAAAGTAACATTAACACATGTTATTACTTACATTGTTGTTACTATACTTGCTATGCCTTTAACGTTTAGTTATGCAGAAAGCGTAATGGAATTAATGGGCTTCAGACCTTTGGACGAAATCAGCATAGGGGCGGTATTGTTTGGTCAAATTATCAGAGGACTTCTATTGGGTGTAGTCATTTGGTGGATTAAAGACAGCATTATCGGGAAAAAATTGGGGTGGCTTAAACTTTGGGCTATTCTTGTAATACTTGGTATTTTCAATACTTACGGACCTGCTCATGGCTCTATTCAAGGGTTAATTTATCTTGCTCCTATTGAAGATTTACCCGTTAGTGCCAGTTTAGGTATGTTAGAAACATTGCTACAACCGCTACTGTTCAGCATAATAGTAACGTATCAAAAAAAAACGAAGAAACGCCACATAAACTAAAACTGCAAAAAAATGCTATACTACCTATTTAATTATCTACACGAAAATTTTAACATACCCGGAACCGGACTATTCCAGTTTCTTTCATTTCGTGCGGCAATGGCGGCTTTGTTGTCGCTGTGGATTACCATTGTTTATGGGCGACGCATGATTGAGTTTTTGCGTAAAAAACAAGTGGGGGAAAATATTCGTGACTTGGGATTAGAAGGTCAGATGCAGAAAAAAGGAACGCCAACAATGGGCGGATTGATTATTATCGGCGGAATCATAATTCCAACATTGCTGTTCGCAAGACTGCACAATACCTACATTATTTTGATGCTCATAACAACGATTTGGCTTGGACTTGTCGGATTTTTGGATGATTACATCAAGGTATTCAAAAAAGATAAAAAAGGACTTGCCGGAAAATTCAAAATACTGGGACAAGTCGGATTAGGCTTAATTATAGGATTGACGGTGTATTTTTCAGATAAATCAACCCTAACAACCATTCCGTTTATAAAGCAAACCGAATTTGATTACGCATGGTTGATCAGTTGGATGGGCGAAGGAGCGTCAAGCTACACATGGATAGTTTTTGTTCTTGCTGTAATTTTTATCATCACAGCCGTTTCAAATGGAGCAAATTTAACGGACGGAATTGACGGTTTAGCGGCAGGCTCGTCAGCAATTATTGGTGTGGCGTTGGCTATTTTGGCATGGCTTTCAGGCAATGTTATTTTTGCAAATTACCTCAACATTATGCATCTTCCCAATGTGGGCGAGTTGATAATTTTTATAGCGGCGTTTATCGGGGCACTGATTGGATTTTTATGGTACAACGCATATCCTGCCCAAGTGTTTATGGGGGATACAGGAAGTTTGACCATTGGTGGAATTATTGCGGTTATCGCAATTCTAATTCGTAAAGAATTGTTGTTGCCCGTGCTTTGCGGAATTTTCTTGATGCAAAGTCTTTCCGTGATGATGCAAGTTTCTTACTTCAAGTATACAAAGAAAAAATATGGTGCAGGCAGGCGGATTTTCTTAATGGCTCCGCTTCATCATCACTTTCAGATGAAAGGTTTGTCTGAGCCAAAAATTGTGATGCGCTTTTTCATCGTCGGCGTTTTACTTGCCATTTTTACAATCGTTACAATCAGATTACGTTAAACATCAAAACCAAACATAAGCCATGAATTTTGAAACATTAGCTCAACAAAGCATCTCAACACAGCACGAAACGATGGCGGCATCAGTCGCACAACGCATTTATGAACTTCGCAAAAAAAGCCTTATGGAAAGTTTTGGTGGTTTTCGCAACGAAGAACATCGTTTGGAGTACGTTGCCAGCGTGCGAGGCATTGAATTTATCAACGACTCCAAAGCCACCAACGTGAACGCCACATGGTATGCTTTGGAAAAAATGACTAAACCTTTGGTTTGGATTGTCGGCGGACAAGACATTAAAAACGATTACAAATCCCTGAAATCGCTGGTCGAAAAACAGGTAAAGGCAATAGTTTGTTTGGGCGTTGACAATACAAAAATTTGCAAAGAATTTGGCGATATGGTGTCGGTAATCGTGCAAACAACATCAGCAAAAGATGCGGTGGACACAGCTTACCGTTTAGCGGAAAGTGGCGATGCCGTGCTGTTTTCGCCGGCTGCGCCGAGTTTCGATTTGTTTGAAAGTTATGAAGATAGAGGTAGTCAATTTAGAAATGCAGTAAACGAATTATAGGTAAAAACGCACGGCAGTGCGTCTCAACGATAACATGAAAAAAAATATCTGGACATATCTACACGGCGATAAAGGCATTTGGGTCATAGTATTCATTTTGTCTATTTTCGGGTTGCTGGCGATTTATAGTTCGACGGGAAGTTTGGCGTTCAGAATGGGACAAGCCACCGAGCATTATGTGTTGAGACATTTCTTGATATTGTGTTCCGGACTGGGAATTATTTATGTAGCACATAAAATCCCTTATGTTTATTATTCGCGAATCTCACAACTTCTGCTTATTGTTGCTATTCCGGCATTGATTTGGGCACTGGCTTCGCCTCACGAAATCAATCAAGCCGCCCGTTGGATCATGCTTCCGGTTATTAATATCACGTTTCAACCGTCGGATCTAGCAAAATTGGCACTTGTTATGTACACCGCACGAATATTGGCGAAAGATAAAGATCGGATTAAAGAACGTGGACCGTTTTTGCATATTATGATTCCAACATTGCTTGTTTGCGGTTTGGTTTTTCCTGCAAATTTTTCAACATCGGCTTTGATTTTTCTCGCAGGAATCGTGATGATGTTTATCGGACAAATTAATTTGAGGTACATTACCAGCACGCTCGCTGTTTGTTTGACGGGTTTGGTTTTGATGTTTGTTTTGATGCAGGTAATTCCGCAAGAACGTCTCAATGAAATGGGACGGATGGGTACTTGGGCGGCACGCATTGATCGATTTTCTAATCCGGATGGAAGCCGAGAAAATCATCAAATGGAACAAGCCAAAATTGCAATTGCAAGTGGCGGTTTATTCGGGAAGATGCCGGGAAACAGTACGCAACGCAACAATTTACCGCATGCTTATTCAGATTTTATTTATGCCATAATTATTGAAGAATATGGATTTGTCGGAGGTGTCGGAATTTTAATGTTGTATCTGATGCTGATGTTTCGGGCAATTTCCATTTCACGAAAATGTGAGGGAACGTTTGGAAGTTATTTGGTCTTTGGCATTGCATTTGTTTTGGTTTCGCAAGCCTTTGTAAATATGGCAGTAGCGGTTGGATTGTTTCCGGTAACGGGACAAGTATTACCTTTTTTAAGTATGGGTGGAACATCACTTTGGCTAACCAGTTTGGGCATTGGAATTATTTTAAGTGTAAGTGCGGATGTTCAACTCAAAGGAGAAAATATAGATATAGTAAAACCGCAATCAGCGGAAGAAATAGCACAAGAAATGGGAATAGAAAATTAAAATATGGATAAATTTTACAAAAACAAAGTAGCAGTTGTGACAGGAGCATCATCCGGTATTGGGAAAGCAATAGCCTTCGAGCTGGCTCGCCGTGGAACAAAAGTTGTTCTCTCGGCTCGTCGAGAAGATAAATTGCAGGATGTTGTTCAAACGATTCGTGATAATGGAGGCGAAGCAATTTATGATGTAATGGATGTAACTGTTGAAGAAGAGTGCAAAAAGTTGATTGATAAAACCATTAATCAATACGGAAAGTTAGATATTTTAGTGTGTAATGCAGGTATTTCCATGCGGGCAAATTTTAAAGATGTGAATATGGATGTTTTGCATCGCTTGATGGATGTTAATTTTTGGGGCACGGTTTATTGTGCAAAATATGCACTTCCTTATCTGATTGAATCGAAAGGAAGTTTAGTTGGCCTCTCGTCAATTGCAGGTATTCATGGGCTTCCGGGACGAACAGCGTATTCGGCTTCCAAGTTTGCTGTTACAGGTTTTCTGGAAACGATACGGATAGAAAATTTGAAAAATAATTTGCACGTTATGATTGCCGTTCCGGGATTCACGGCGACCGACATTAGATTCAGGGCTCTAATAGCAGACGGCTCGGAACAAGGCGGTACGCCACGTAATGAAGAAAAAATGATGACCGCCGAAAAAGTTGCAAAACGTGTAGCAGACGGAATTCAAGGAAGAAAACGACTACTGGTCTTGGACACATCGGGAAGAATTATTGTTTTGCTGAAAAAGTTTTTTAACAAATCACTTGACAAAATTTTCTACAAAGCAATGGCTAAAGAACCGGACTCTCCGCTAACCCAACAAACTTAACCATACGATGATTTCAATCAAAGAAGTAAAAACCAAAAAAGAACTAAAGCAGTTCATACGCTATCCGAAACAACTGTATAAGGGTTGTCCGTATTATGTTCCTGCGTTGGAGGCAGATGAATACAAAATGCTTACAGAGCATCCTGCTAAAGCTTTTTGCGACGTGCGTTTGTGGCTTGCTTATAAAAATGATAAAATTGTTGGACGAATAGGTGGAATTATCAATCATCGCTACAACGAATTGAAAGATAAAAAACGTATTCGTTTTGGTTGGTTTGATGTGGATAACGACCCTGAAATTGCCAAGGCTCTATTTCAAACGGTGGAAGATTGGGGTAGGGAACAACAGTTGCTCGAAATAAGCGGACCTTCGCGATACTCCAATATGGAAAAGCAGGGTATGTTAGTTGACGGATTTGATGTGTTGACAACGATTTCCAGCGAATACAATTATCCGTATTATCCGACTTTTATGGACGAATTGGGTTATGAAAAAGAAGAAGATTATCTGCAATTTATCGTGGAAATCAAAGAAATTGACGAAAGAGTCAAAGCGTTGAGCAATCGTATTTCCGAACGTTACCCCATAAAGGCAATAGAATTCAAAAACAAAAAAGAGTTGTTGAAATATGCCGAACCACTTTTCAAAGCGTTGAACGAGTCGTTCGGAAATGTTTATAATTTCATACCTTTAACCGATGCTGAAATTGCTTATATCATCAAAAATAAATTTTCAATTGCCGACAAAGATTTGGTCGGAATTTTGGTGGACGAAAACGATCACGTTGTTGGTTTCAGCATGAGCGTTCCTTCGTTGAGCAGGGCATTTCAGAAAGCTAACGGAAAATTATTTCCTTTTGGCTGGTATCATATTTTGAAAGCGTTGAAAAAAAATGATACGGTTGATTTGTATCTCACCGGTGTTCTCCCGGAGTGGGCAAATCGTGGGATACATGCATTGTATCACCACCAATTGAATGAAACGTATATTGAAAAGGGGATTAAACAAGCCTTTACAACTCAAATGTTGGAAAATAATCCTGCCATTCGTATTTGGGAACGCTATGGCGGAATACCCATGACTCGAAGACGATGCTACGTAAAAAATCTGTAAAAAAAATGAATCAAATCCTGCTTGCAATCTTGTTTTTACTCATAATTTTTGGGCTGTTTTTCTATGTCTTTTTCAGACTTTGGCAGATGGTTCCTCTCGAAAAACCTGTGCTTATCGGCGCTACGGTTTTGCTTGTTTCGTCTATGGTTTTGGGATTTACCGGTGGATATTTTTTGCCGTCGCCGATAGCAAATTTTCTCTATTATTTCGGTATGACGGTTTTGTTTGTTACGTTATATCTCTTTTTGATTTTTGTTGTGTTTGATGTGTTGCGTTTGATTTTCCCTGCACAACTGCAACAAATTTTGGTTGGAAATTGGAAAACATTTGCGATTTTAGCGATTGCACTTACGGCATTTTTTACTTATGCACATCTGAATTATCGAAATGTTGTGCGAAAGGATGTAACGATTGCCATAAACAAAGAAATTTCGCCGTTGCGGATTGTTGCGATTAGTGATTTGCACTTGGGTTATGGCGTCAGTAGTGCAAAATTAGATCGGTGGATTACGTTGATAAATGAAGCAGAGCCTGACATTGTTGTTATGGTTGGCGACATTGTTGATAATCCTACATCATTCAGACCGATTAAGAATAGAGATTTTGCAACACGTTTGAGAAAAATAAATGCACGTTATGGTGTGTTTGCGAGTTTAGGAAATCACGAATATATTGCCGGAATATATCGAACACTTGCTTTCTTGAAAGATGCCGGCATCACGGTTTTGCGAGATACAGCAATACTAATTAATGACGAATTTTATTTGATAGGCAGAGATGATCTCTATAATCCAAAGCGAAAAACGATTGCAGAATTATTACAAAACCTCGACACGACAAAACCTCTTATTTTGCTCGATCACCAACCCTTTAATCTCAACGAAGCAGAAAAAAACGGCATAGACTTGCAAATTTCCGGACACACACATCGCGGTCAGATGTGGCCCGCCACGTGGATTGCCGAAAAAATCTTTGAGGTTGCACACGGACACCTGCAAAGAGGCAATACACATATTTTCGTCACAAGCGGAATCGGCATTTGGGGTGGAAAATTTCGACTTGGGACACAGTCGGAATACGTGGTAATTGAATTAGAAACCAGAAGATAGCACAAAATAATATGACAAGCACAGAATGGATAAATCAAAGATTTGAAGTTGCATTAACTGATGATGATATTGCAAATGTCAAAGATTTTGTACTTTACTGGAATGTTTTTGAACACACAGTTTGTAAAAAAAACTTTAGCATCTGGAAAGTGGAGAAAATATTTAAGAAAAAGCGTTTTGATGAAACAAATTTTCAATTTTCAATTAAATATTTCCGAAATAGGTATGTAACAAATGGCAAATTAAATGACACATTTTTTCTTTTAAAATTCCGTGAAGAGGAGAAACATTGGCAAAATTTTGTTGAACAAGTTTTACTAGAAAAACAAAACTGCAAAAACAATATAATTTTAGCATCAATGATTATCATCTATCGCTTTCGTAACAACTTATTTCACGGAGAAAAGGAAATGACGGCAATTGATACCCAAAAAGAAAACTTTGAAACTGCTAATCGTTTTTTACAAACAATACTTAACTACTTCCCATAGCAAGGGGATTCCTCGATTTCGCTTGGAATGACGAAAAAACAAAAAATGAACAAAACAACAACATACAATTTTACACCACGCCCCGAAGGGGCAAAATCATTAGCACAGGGCAATGCCCTGTTTCACATCAATATCAAGCCCCAACGGGGCGTAATCAAAATGATGTCGCCCTTGCAGGGCTCAATAAAATGGTGGTATCACTAATACGTAGGGCGTTGCCCTACGCTATTGATAACAAGGCTTTCAGCCTTGTCGGTATAAAATCATACACCTTACACCCAGCCATCCAGTAGAATAGAAAAAATGAAATCCGAAACAAACATAAAACCCTACACCCTCGCCGATGAGGAACGCAAGCAAAATCCTGTTAAGGATAACCTGTTTGTCGATATTAAAACGCTGATAGAACAAAGCAAACAGCAAATTGCTGTTGCGATAAATTCAACGATGACAATGCTCTATTGGCAAATCGGAAGTAGAATAAAAACCGATATTTTGCAAAACAAAAGAGCAGAATATGGGAAAACAATTCTAAAATTGTTGTCTGTTCACTTAACGGAACAATATGGCAGAGGTTGGAGCGAAAAACATTTGCGACATTGTCTCCGCATTGCGGAGACTTTTCCCGATATTCAAATTGTCTCTACACTGTGGAGACAATTGAGTTGGAGCCACATTAAAGTTATTCAATATGTTGAGGATGACTTGAAAAGGGAATTTTACATAGAAATGTGTAAAATGGAACGCTGGAGTGTTAGAGTTTTGGAAGAACGGATAAACTCAATGCTCTACGAGCGAACCGCAATCAGCAAAAAACCCGAAGAAACCATAAAACACGACCTCGAATTGTTAAAAAACGAACAAAAACTAACGCCCGACCTAGTGTTTAGAGACCCCTATTTTCTTGATTTTCTCGGATTGCAAGACAAGTATTCCGAAAAAGATTTGGAGACATCTATTATTGTGGAGTTACAGAACTTTATTACTGAATTGGGTAGTGATTTCGCTTTTATGGCTCGTCAAAAAAGGATAAGTGTAGATAACGAAGATTATTATTTAGACTTGCTATTTTTCCACCGAAAGTTGAAGTCGTTGGTTGCTATAGAACTTAAACTCGGAAAGTTTGAAGCCTCCTACAAAGGACAAATGGAACTTTATTTGAAATGGCTTGAAAAATATGAAAAGCAAGAAGGAGAAAATTCGCCGATAGGACTAATTCTTTGTGCAGGCAAAAGCGAAGAACATATCGAACTTTTGCAATTAGAAAACAGCAATATCAAAGTCGCCGATTACCTCACGCAATTACCCGATAAAAAGCTACTTGAACAAAAATTAAGAACTGCCATTGAAATTGCAAAGCAAAAATTAGAGACAAACAACCAAACAATCCAATGAAATCCCAAATAGAAATAAAAAAATACACCCTCGCCGACGAGGAACCCCTAATGCAAATCATCGAAGCAGAAGGCGAAGAATGGAAAGCCTATTGGGCTCCCGAAGTCAGAGAAAAGTATCAAAAAATGCTACTCGATTCGCTGACATACGTGGCTTATGAGAATAACGAAATCTGTGGTTATTCGCGATCTTTCGTTGATGGACATATTGCGGTGTGGGTTGTGGATTTGCTCGTTGCTCCAAAACACAGAGGTAAGCATATCGGACGGCAATTGATGGAATGCATCTACAAGGATTATCCAAACCATACGGTTTACGTGATGTCCGATGTGGACGAGTACTACAAAAAACAAGGTTATGAAAAAATAGGTTCAGTTTTTCAAGTATCAAACAACAATTAAAACAATGAAAGCAACCGAAGCACGAAGTGCGAGCTCACCGAAGGTAATCATCAGCGGTGGCGGAACAGGCGGGCATATTTTCCCGGCGATAGCAATAGCAAATGCTATCAAGGCGAGGCATGCTGATGCTGATATTTTATTTGTCGGTGCGAATGGACGTATGGAAATGGAAAAAGTCCCTATGGCAGGTTATCGCATCGAAGGTTTGAATATTGCCGGTTTTCAACGTCGTTTGACTTGGAAAAACCTTTCATTTCCGTTCAAGCTTTTGAAAAGTTTGCAACGTGCGAAAAAAATTATTCAAGAATTTAAACCCGATGTTGTGATTGGTGTTGGCGGTTATGCAAGTGGTCCGACTTTGCAAATGGCAACGAAATTAGGCATTCCGTGTTTGATTCAAGAACAAAATTCTTATCCGGGAGTTACCAATAAAATTCTGAGCAAAAAAGTGCAAAAAATCTGCGTGGCATACGATGGTATGGAAAAGTTTTTTCCTGCCGAAAAGATTGTATTTACAGGTAATCCCATTCGTCAAGATATTTCAAATTTGGAAAATAAATATGATGAGGCAACACAATATTTTAATTTTCCTAGCAAGGCTAACGACAACGTCATTGCGAGGGCGAATGCCCGAAGCAACCCAGATTTAGATTGCTTCGCTTCGCTCGCAATGACGAGAAAAAAAACGTTGCTTGTTATCGGTGGTAGTTTGGGTGCAAGAACAATCAACGAAAGTCTGTCCGCCATGCTACCCGAATTAACAAAAATGGATTTACAAGTAATCTGGCAAACCGGAAAAAACTTTGACATCTCAACCGTTGACACGGAAAAATATCCAAACATTCACATTACACAATTCATTTCACGAATGGATTTGGCATACAGCATTGCGGATTTCATCGTGTCACGTGCGGGAGCTTTGTCGATTTCAGAATTGTGTGTAGTCGGAAAACCTGCGATTTTAATTCCTTCGCCCAATGTTTCCGAAGATCACCAAACCAAAAATGCGATGGCTTTAGTCAATCAAAACGCTGGGCTGTTGGTTGCCGATAAAGATGTTCGAACATCACTGCATTCAACCATTTCAGATTTGTTAAACAATTCAGAGTTACAAAATAGTTTATCAGAAAACATCAAAAAATTAGCTAAAACCGATGCGGTAGAACGCATTGCCGACATCATAGACCAAATCAGAAAACCATGAACTTCGAAACGCTGAAACATATCTATTTCCTTGGCATTGGCGGTATCGGCATGAGCGCCTTGGCTCGATTTTTTGCATCAAAGAATGTAAAAATTTCGGGCTATGATCGCACACGCACACCGCTTTGTGAAGAATTGGAAAATGAAGGCATGGATGTTCACTATATTGAAGATGTAAATTTAATTCCGAAAGACATTGATTTAGTCATTTACACGCCTGCTATCCCGAAAGATAATGTGGAGTTTGTACATTTGCAAAACTCCGGTATTCCTGTTTTAAAACGCTCGAAAATATTGGGATTGATCACACAAAATATGACTGGCGTGTGCATTGCCGGAACTCACGGAAAAACTACAATTTCTACACTTATTGCACATTTGCTCACACAATCCGAAGTAAAATGCAATGCATTTTTAGGCGGAATTGCAAAAAATTATAATAGCAATCTAATTTTATCAAAAACATCGCAAATTGCTGTTATTGAAGCTGACGAATTCGATCGCTCTTTTTTGAAACTACATCCGCAAATCGCTGTTATTTCATCAATTGACGCTGATCATTTAGATATTTACGGTACAAAAAATGCGATGGAACAAAGTTTTTCCGAATTCGCAAATTTAGTTCCACATAACGGCTTTTTATTTCAAAAATACGGAACACCGAATTTCGGAAAAGCTCATAAAACCTATCATTTGACAGACACAAACGCTGATTATTACACCTCAAATCTGCATGTCGAAAATGGCACTTATCATTTCGATTTTCACGCACCGGATTTCAATTGGAAAAATCTAAAAATGGTTTATCCCGGATTGCACAATGTTGAAAATGCAGTGATAGCAGTAGCTGTGGCACATTTGTTGGGCGCAACGGAAACAGAAATTCGTAACGGATTGAAAACATTTTCCGGCATCAAACGCCGTTTTGATGTTCACATTAAAACTGGCAATTTAATTTATATTGACGATTATGCACATCATCCGGAAGAAATTAAAGCCTGTATAGAATCGGTCAAAAGTTTATTTCCAAATCGAAAAATTACAGGCATCTTTCAACCGCATCTTTACTCGAGAACACGTGATTTTGCTGATGATTTCGCAAAAAGTTTGTCGCTTCTCGATACGTTGATTTTACTTGATATTTATCCGGCAAGAGAACTTCCAATCGAAGGTGTCAGCTCCGAAATCTTACTTGAAAAATGTACATGTCCGAATAAAATTTTGACTACGAAATCGAATTTACTTAAAATACTGAAAACACAACCGCTCGATGTGCTTGTTACGATGGGTGCGGGGGATATTGATCAGGTTGTTGAGCGGATAATAAAAATGTTAAAACCAAAATAACACGGTCGTTTCGAGAGCCTCAACGACCGCACTCTGGTGGCTGAGGTTCTCGAAGCCACGTTTGACAAAAGAAAATGAAAAAATTTAAACCCATATTGCACTTGTTGTTAATTCTGCTCTTTTTCGGTGGAGTAGTTTGGACATTGCGGTTTGCACATCGTCAGCATTCCGAACGGATTTCCGACCAAGTAAGAGTTTTTGTTGATACGCAAAACGGAGCAACTTTTATTACGGAGGAAGAAATTATCAAAAAACTTTCTGAGGCTAAACTTCACCCCGAAGGTCAAATCGCGAGTTTGAACACACATGCTATTGAGAGTTTTTTGCTTCAAAACAGTGCGATTCAAAACGTGAATGTGTTTACGCAAATTTCCGGTGAAGTTGATATTCGTGTGTTGCAACGCCAGCCGATTGTTCGTGTTGAGAATGCACAGCGCCAGCATTTTTTTATTGGTTCCGATGGTGGTTTAATGGCAACAACACCAAATCATAGCGCACGAGTAATTGTTGCGAACGGCAACATTTCTGAGTCGTTTTATCCGAATAAAAATGTTGTGGAGTCCGCACTTGACGTACCTCCCGGAAGAGTGACCTTGCACAAAATTTATCAACTCGCAACTTATATTCGCAACGATGAATTTTTGAACGCTTTGATTTCTCAAATTTACGTCAATTCGAGAAACGAAATCGAACTTGTTTCGAATGTCAGGAACCAAATTATTTTACTTGGACGTGCCGAAAATTTCGAAGATCAATTCCGACGACTGCATCATTTTTATCATCACGCCATACGAAAAGTCGATATAAATCAATACAGAATAATCAATTTAAAATTCGATAATCAATTAATAGGCACGAGAATATAAACATAAAATAATAACAACGGTAAAGACGCACGGCCGTGCGTCTCAACAAAAACACTTATAATATGAAAACGAACATTGTAGTAGGATTAGACATCGGCACCACAAAAATTGCGGTCATTGTCGCACGAAAAAACGAGTACGGAAAAATCGAAATTTTAGGTCACGGAAACGCTCCTTCCGCAGGAATTATGCGCGGTTCGGTGATGAACATTGATAAAACCGTAGAGTCAATAAAGACCTCCGTTGAAGAAGCGGAATTGCGTTCCGGAATTAAAATCAAAGAGGTTTATGTGGGTATTGCCGGACAACACATCAAAAGTTTTCAACGTCGAAGTGAGCAGATTCGTACCAACGAAGAGGAAATCACGCAAGTTGAAGTAGAAGACTTTGTTGAGTTGATGAAAAAAATTCAAGTGGAGCCGGGCGAGAAAATTTTGCATGTGATTCCGCAAGAATTTATCATTGACGGCATATCCGGAATTAAAAATCCGGTTGGTATGTCCGGAAGTACACTGGCCGCTAATTTTCACATCATTACCGGACAAACTTCAGCAATCAAAAACATCATGCGAAGTGTGGAAAAAGCCGGTTTGGTGCTCAAAGATCTTATCTTAGAGCCTTTGGCTTCGGCTTCGGCAGTTCTTGATGATAAAGATTATTTGGCAGGCGTTGCACTTGTGGATATCGGTGGTGGAACTACGGATATTGCGATTTATCACGAAGATGTACTTCGACATACAGCTGTGATTGCCCTTGGCGGAAACATTATCACCGAAGATATTCAAGGCGGATGTGTGATTATTGAACCACAAGCCAAAAAACTGAAAGAAAAATTCGGCTCGGCGTTGGCTTCCGAAAATAAAGAAGATGCGATTATCTCAATTCCTGGACTTCGCGGTCGTCCGCCCAAAGAAATTTCTCTAAAAAATCTTTCGGGCATCATTCAAGCACGCATGGAGGATATTTTGGAAAATGTACTTTACGAAATCAAAGCATCGGGTTATGAGAAGAAGCTCATAGGCGGTGTTGTTCTTACGGGTGGAGGATCTTTGCTCAGACATGTGTCGCAACTTACGGAATTTGTTACGCACATGGATACACGAATCGGATATCCGAATGAACATCTGGCTTCGTCCGAAAATAACGAGCCGATTGCAAATCCGATTTTCGCCACGGGCGTAGGATTAGTGATGTGGGGACTGGATAAAGAAATGCCCGTTGAAATAGAGGAGGAAACAATTGTTGAAGAAACGATTGAGGAAACTCCGAGAAAACCTAAAAAATCGAAAGTACAAGGACCTTCGCTATTCTCAAAAATTTCGTTGGGATTTGGAAAAATCACGGATGTTTTAGGAGATTTTATGAACGAAATTGAGGATGACAAGTAAGGAGGTCTTCGACATCATTGCATCGCAATTTTCGGTTGAACCGACAAACGACCAAAAGTTAGTTGTAGAACGGCTTAGTGAATTTTTGATTCGCTTCAGAGAACCTTCGTTTTTTGTATTGAAAGGTTATGCAGGAACAGGAAAAACAACGGTGGTTGGAGCCTTTGTTCGGGCTTTGCGAAATTTCAATCTGCGGTCGGTTTTGCTTGCTCCAACTGGACGTGCGTCAAAGATTTTGGCAGGATATTCCGGACAAAAGGCTTTTACCATTCACAAAAAAATTTATAGAAGTCATGTAGATGAATTCGGCGGATTTCGAACTAAATTGAACAAAAACATGCATCGCAACACAATTTTTATTGTTGACGAGGCTTCTATGATTCCTGACATCAACCTTTCATCGGAAACGAGTATGTTTGCGGTTCGCAGTCTGTTGGAAGATTTGGTAAATTATGTGAATAGCGGGGTGAATTGCAAACTGATTTTAGTTGGCGATACGGCACAACTTCCGCCTGTGGGCTTGGATGCGAGCCCTGCATTGGATTTGGAATTTTTGAAACATACGTTTGATTGCGAAATTTTTTCGGAAGAAATGCGTGAAGTCGTCCGTCAATCGCAGGATTCAGGTGTTTTGTACAATGCGACAATGCTCAGAATTAAGTTGGCAACCGATGATTTTTCACTACCGTTATTTGATACAAATGATTATACCGACATAAAAAAAATCAACGGTTCGGAACTCGAAGACACACTGAACGACGCCTATTCTAAGTATTCATCAGACGAAATTGCAATCATCACACGTTCCAACAAACGGGCAAACTTATTTAATCAAGAAGTACGGAATCGCTTGCTGTTTCGAGAGGAATCGTTGTCGGGCGGGGATTTGATGATGACGCTTAAAAACAATTATTTTTGGCTTCCTGAAACATCTGATATCGGATTTATCGCCAATGGCGACATGCTCGAAATCCAACGCATTCGCGGATTTGAGAAAATGTACGGCTTTCAATTTGCCAATGTGAGTTTGCAATTAAAAGATTATCCCGACGAGCCGAATTTAGAGGTTAAATTACTCTTAAACACGATTGATTTAGAATCTCCAGCACTCTCTTACCAAGATTCCATGCGACTTTGGAACGAAGTGAGTAAAGATTACGAGCACATTCCCAACAAACGCAAACGTTTTGCCGAAATCAAGCAAAATCCATACCTAAACGCCCTGCAAGTTAAATTTGCTTATGCACTTACTGCTCACAAAACGCAGGGTGGACAATGGAAAGCGGTATTCATTGATCAAGGTTATTTTACCGAAGACATGTTAAATGCAGAGTTTTTGCGGTGGATGTACACAGCGATCACGCGCGCAACGGAATGTGTTTATTTAGTGAATTTTGCAGACAATTTTTTTGTGCCGTCATCCCGAGCCCCTCGACCTCGCTCGGGATAGACTCCGTCGAGGGATCCTCCTGCTCAAGGGGATGCCTCGACTGCACTTCGCTCCGCTTGACATGACGTTTTGTAGTTTCGTTTTTTTTTCGTATCTTTGCACCCCGAATAGTAACCGGAGAGGTGGCCGAGTTGGTCGAAGGCGCACGCCTGGAAAGTGTGTAAGCTCCAAAAGGGCTTCCAGGGTTCGAATCCCTGTCTCTCCGCAAAAATCAATTTCTTTTTCAAGGAAACAAAATTTTGCGAAAAACCGCCATTTTTATATTAAAAGAAACAGGATAAAACATTCTAAATGTGCTCTTTTGCTTTTGTTGTGGTTTCTTTTAGTGATAATTTTGCGAAGAACCGCCATTGGAAAATGAAATTCTTTGTGTATCTTTGTAGTGTTATTTATATGGATATTGTCTACATTATTTTCAATTTTGCATGAAAAATTTATGAGAAGTTTTGGTAATTTTTAATTTAGACTATTTGATAATTTGAAAATACAATAAATACTGGTTTTATGGATACTACATTTCCCCAAGAAGAAAGCGAACTAATGGTTTGTAAAAAAATCAAAAACAGTCACTGTTTAGATCAAACTAAATGTATGTTAGGGTATATTGGTCGTGCTAGCAATAGTTATTTATGCGTGATTGATTTTCAGAAAGAAGAAATTATTGTCAATTATCTTGAAGGATTTACGATAGCCGGATTTCCGACTGAAGTAGTTAGAAACGGAAGTATAGAGTTTTACAATAGAATTTTATCGGATGACGAAAAAGAATGGTTGAGAACAATGGTTGCCGAAGCGGGAAAGATTCTTTTGGAGTATGATGACTTTGAGATGCGTATGGAGCTTGTATTTTCTTTTGACTTGCTGGCAAAAAATCCAAACGGCACAGAGGTTACTCTCCATCACCGATTAGTTCCTTATCAATTGGATAAGGAAGGAAATATTTGGTTGGCTTTGTGCTGTGTTTCCGCACTGTCACTCACGTATAAAACTACAAAGGCATGTATTGATTGTGTCAAAACCGGCGATCGGTACGACTTTATTGATGGCAAATTTGTTAAGTCTCGATATAGGCAATTAGTCGAAGATGAGATTGCAATTTTAGGTTATCTTGCCCAGGGGATGGCTATCAAACAAATAAGTGGTCATCTCGGTATGAGCTTGAGAGCGGTTGAACGGAAAAAAAAGGAAGCACTTGATAAACTGGGAGCTCAAACACAGGCAGCTGCGGTGTACAGAGCCAAGGATATGGGATTAATCTAATTTGAACATAGACACATAACCATTTTGTAAAAACGGCGTTTTAAAATTTCACATGGTCGATAACAGCATTAAACAACACCCATGAAGTTCGATAAAATTTGCAAATACTGCATTAGCGAAATCAGAAAAAACTCTATCGGAGTGGCGGTGGTGATTTTTGCTGTTACTACCTTTCTCATCCTGTTTTTGATTATTAAACCGTATTTTTTTCCACATTTTTTAGAAACTAAATTTGAAACTGAAGAGGAACGAGGCAGATATGTGCTTGAACGATTAATACGATAACGATTTTTTACACAATATAATTACAAATGAACCAAAGTATTAATTTGAAAAGCGTATGGAACATGTTGATTTTTCGTTAGTTGACTGGTCGCGACTGCAATTTGCGGTAACGGCTATGTATCACTGGATTTTTGTATCGCTCACGTTGGGATTGGCGGTTATTGTTGCCGTTATGCACACACTTTATGTGCGCACCAACAACGAGGAATGGAAAAACTTGACCAAGTTTTGGATGATTCTTTTCGGAGTAAATTTGGCATTAGGCGTTGCCTCAGGAATTATTCTGGAATTTCAATTCGGAACAAACTGGTCGAACTATTCTTGGTTTGTCGGCGATGTATTCGGTGCGCCGTTGGCCATTGAAGGCTTTATGGCATTCTTTTTGAAGGCAGCATTTTTTGCTGTTATGTTTTTTGGTTGGAACAGAGTGAGCAAAGGCTTTCACTTACTTTCAACTTGGCTGGTCGCTGGAAGTGCGTGTATTTCCGCCTTGTGGATTTTGATTGCAAACGCATGGATGCAATATCCTGTTGGAATGCAATTTAATCCTGACCTTGCTCGAAATGAAATGATTGATTTTTGGGCAGTTATCTTGTCGCCGGTGGCGATAACTAAATTTTTCCACTCGGTTTCTGCCGGATTTGTTACGGGCGGAGTCGTTGTGGTTGGTATCAGCAGTTGGTATTTGCTCAAAAATCGCCACAAAGAATTGGCTCGCAAGAGTATTTTGGTGGGCGCATCGGTCGGACTTTTTGGTTTGGCGGTTGTGATGATTTCAGGGCATTTTTCGGCAGTGCACGTTGGACAAAAACAGCCGATGAAACTTGCTGCCATCGAAGGATTGTTTGAAGGACAAGAAGGTGCACCGTTTTCAGTTGTAGCTTTCAGCAGAAGCACAAACAATCCGGAACGTCCTTATGAATTAGAAATGAGAGGACTGAAAATTCCGAACTTGCTATCGTTTATGGCGACAAACAGCTTTACCGGCTTTGTTCCCGGTATTGTGGATTTGATTGAAGGAAACAAGGAGCGCGGTATTATGTCGGCTTACGAACGAGCTAGGCGTGGAAGGGTCGCACAAACGGCTTTGCGAGAATTGCGCGAAGCGAGAGATACCGATCCGGAAGAACACGCACGGCTCAGAGCATTGTTTAACGACGAAGTATGGTTGAGTGAATATTTTGCTCATTTCGGATACGGATTTTTCTACGATGAAAATCCGGATGTGTTCAGACAGAACATTGCTCGATTAGTTCCGAATGTTCCACTCAATTATTGGTCGTTCCGCATTATGATTGGTTTAGGATTTTTGTTCATCTTCGTGTTGGGTTTATTCGGTTGGTGGGCTTACAAAGATAAATTGGACGGAAATAAAAAACTTTTTTATCGTTTAGCTTTAATTTGTATTCCATTAGTTTACATATCAACTCAGGCTGGTTGGGTAGTAGCAGAAGTTGGACGTCAGCCTTGGGTTGTACAGGATTTAATGCCGACTTTTGCCGGAGTTACTTCCGAGATGAGCGTTGGAGCTGTTCAAACAACACTTCTTGTGTTTGCTGTATTGCTCAGTGCTTTATTCGTTGCTGCGTTGAAAATTATGTTTGCACAAATAAAAAAAGGTCCGAAGGAGGGATAAAAAGCTATGTTTGAAAATATGTCACATTTAGCATTACAACACTATTGGTTTATATTAGTGTCATTGTTGGGCGGGTTTCTTGTCTTTCTATTGTTTGTTCAAGGCGGGCAAACCTTGATTTACAGCATTGGAAAAACAAAGCGAGAGCGCGATATTTTAGTAAATAGCCTTGGGCATAAATACCCACTCACATTTACCACGTTGGTTACTTTCGGAGCAGGATTTTTTGCCGCTTTTCCGCTTTTTTATGCGACAAGTTTCGGTGGTGCGTATTGGGTTTGGATTTTGATATTGCTCTGTTTTGTCCTTCAGCCGATTGGATATAGGTTTCGTTCATACACAGACAATTTGTTTGGCGAAAAAACCTACGAAATGTTTTTGATTATCACCGGACTTTTGGGAACCATTCTTCTTGGAACGGCTGTTGCAACATTTTTCACCGGCTCGAAATTTGAAATCGTTAACAACCATGCGGGAACAATCAGTTCGGTATGGCGAGGCGGAGCGCGTGGTTTGGAGTTGGCGTTCGACTTCACGCGTTATGCAACGTTTATCAATTTGTCTTTAGGGTTAGCCGTCTTTTGCTTGGCGCGTATTCTCGGAGCACTTTACTTTATTAATAATGTGTCTGACGATGGCATTGTGCAAAAGGCAGCTCGAATGGTAAAAATTATGGCAGTTCCATTTTTGGTGTTTTTCCTTTTCTTTTTGATTAATATCTTGTTGAAAGACGGATTTGCATACAACGAAGCAGGGGTGATTGCGATGGAGCCGTACAAGTATTTCCGCAATTTGATTGAAATGCCGCTTGTCGGCTTGTTCTTACTCGCCGGTGTTGTGCTGGTGTTGGCAGGAATTGGTTTAGGAGCATTTGTTCGCTCGGCGAAAGGCATTTGGCTTGCGGGTGCAGGCACGATTCTGACCGTTTTTGCGCTTTTCCTCACGGCAGGGCTCAACAACACAGCTTTCTACCCGGCTTACGGCGAATTTTTGCAGCACAGTTTGCACATTCAAAACAGTTCGTCGAGCTTCTACACACTGGTTGCAATGAGCTATGCTTCGCTGATAACACCGCTTGTGATAGCTTACGTTTGGTACGCTTGGCGCGAAATGAACAAGAAAAAGATTGACGATAAAGAGATAGATGCAAAAGATGAAAATAGATATTAGAAGGCTTTTTTAACTGTTGTTTTTGATAACCAAACCTAACAAGTTTCGAAAAACTTGTTAGGTTTTTTCTTTCAAACGGAAGCCCTTGCGAAAAACCGCCATTTTTTAATTTATTTACAATTTTTGAAATGCGCTGAGAGCGAGGAGATTGCGATATTTGCTTAAACTTTACTGCTGTTTTTTTTAATAGTGGCTATGCGAAAAACCGCCATCGAAAATCGCAGTTTTTTGCGTAATTTTGCGATTCCATTCTTTTGGTACTGTATTACATTTTAGCAGAACAACTAAATATAAAAATAATAATAACATAAAAAACAATCATGAAAAAGAAAACAAACAAATTGGTGCAGCTAATCTTGCTTCTGTTGATGATACAGAGTACAGCAAACTTGCAAGCCCAACTGCGTGTGGGAGGAAATGTAGCCCCCAATCCAAGTGCAGTTTTGGACTTAAATGCCAACGACACTGTAATCGGTTCAAGAGGTCTATTGCTACCTCGAGTGACGTTGATTTCTACAACAAATACAGCTCCGCTGATGGAGCATATCGCAGGAATGCTTGTATTTAACACGGCAACATCAAATGATGTATCGCCGGGGGTGTATGTTAATGATGGTACAAGATGGATTCGAGGTCTTGAAGAGGGATCTTCACAGCCGTCAACGTCTTCTGTACGAGAAATTCATGTTAACATTAACGAAGTTATCGGCACACAAAGTGTGCTATACCACGGCGTAATTACGAATCTGTGTCCTACTTCGACGATATTAGATATTAGAGGTGTGTTTTCAGATCCTCTGGTTGCAAAAACCTCATTTGTCGTAACCCCTGTTTTGAAACCAAATGACGATGGCACAAGTACGGTTTGGTCTATACAAGTGCAAAACTTTAATTTTGATCCCCAAGTTAGTTGTGTTTTAGAGAAAATCGTTATTATATACAATTGTAGCGGAAATGAAACACCTTCGGTATCCTTTTTAGGATCGTTTACTCTTGTAGGGTGGTAAAAATAAAAAATGATAATTAAAACAATATGAAATAAACAAACACGTGATGAAAATAGTTCTAAAATTCAAAACAATCTTTTTAAGTACACTAATTCTAACTTTAACTTCTGTTACAAGTGCTATTAGTGCTCAAACAACAAATGTTTATATGGGGTTAAGACTCCCGCAAATGAGTTCCCAACAACGTGCAAATATTGGAGCAGAAGCTAATCCGCAACAAGCACGCGGGCAAATGATCTTTAACACAGATTCCGGAGCATTACAGCATTGGTCAGGAATAGAATGGGTAACTCTCAGCGATCACGAATCTATTTTAGACCATATCGTTAATAATATAACTCAAGAATTTATTGACAGTATCATGGCTGGAGTAACCATTGCAAGTTCAGATGAAACCATAAAAATCGTGAGAGTTGGAGCAAGCCATATAGATTTGAGTGTTAACATCACAACGATTGCGGATAGCCTGATACACAACGCATGGTTTGTAGAAAGTTTGATCAAGACGTTGTTTGAAAACAATAATTTTATTGATTCGTTAGTAAACAACTTGGTGAATAACACGACATTTATTACAGATTTGGTAAACAATGAGTTCTTTATTTCAGAACTGGTAACCAACAATCAATTTATTGATTCTATAGTGAATAATCTGGTAAATAACGAATATTTTATTGAGAACTTGGTAATGAATCAACAATTTATTGATTCTATAGTGAACAACTTGGTAAATAACGAAACATTTATTACGGAATTGGTAAATAACGAGTACTTTATTGAAAACTTGGTAACTAACAATCAATTTATAGACTCGATAGTAAACAATCTTACAACCAACCAAACGTTTATTGATTCGTTGATAAACAATATTGTGAATGATCAAATCTTTCTTACGGAGATTGTTAATAATCTATCTATGAATATAACGGAAGATTTTGTTGACTCGATCATGGCCAAGGTGTCAATAACAGGAAGCCGTGGTGTAGTGGTAACCGGTAGCGGCACAAGCAATATTACAGTAATGTTACCCGAAGGACAAATAGAAGGGGAGGTTTTAACATGGGACAACACATTACAAATTTGGAGGCCTGCAGAAACAGCTTCTGTGGTAAGACAGCTTGTCATTCCTGTTCAAAATGGAAACTTTACCACCGAAAACCTAATCTTCTACGGAGTGACTTCTACAGCAATAAATCCGTTGCAGGTGGTCAATATTGAGCCGGTCTTTTCGAACAATCAAATGCGTCGAACTTTTTTGAGTGTAGATGCAAGTGTAACAGTGGAGAGCAATGCAGCCGAATGGTCGGTTAGCATCGAAAATCGCAATTTTATTCCTACCAACCAGTTTTCTTTGACAAGTGTTATCATCTCTTATATTTCCTCAGACGTCTCGGCTTTAACAAGTGACTCGCAAGGCTTCATACAAATACTAGGGTTCTAGGAATGTCAAGTTCATAAAAATATAAAATTAACAACTGAAATATCATGAAAAATATTATAACAACGCTACTGTTTATCTTTGTCTGTGTCGGAAATATTTTTGCACAGCAGCAAATAGTTCAAGGACACAGACTACCAAGACTGACTACTGATCAACGTAATCAAATACCTGTTGATAGTATATTTGCCAGGGGACTGGTTATCTTCAACACTGACGTCAATTGTCAACAATTTTGGAACGGTGGGGAGTGGATAAGCCTTTGTGGTGTGGTGGATCCCGAAATGGATGTCCCTGCAGATGCATGTCATAGAATCCGTGTGCATGGCAGATATTTTAAAGATGCCCCGTTAGACAATTCGCACTTCATTACAATGCCTATTTTGGTGACAGAGCCAGGTACTTATACCCTCACAGTTCGCTCCAACAACGGCTATTTTTTCCATACAAGCGGAGTTTTTACAGAGCCGGGTACGTATGACCTTACCCTCCTTGGTATGGGGTTGCCGACAGCAACTCAAATTGATCAGCTTACTTTTTTCGTCAATGGTGCGGAGATAGCTACATCATGCAATATTACGGTTGAAGTGCAAGAACTTACAATGGGTTACAGAATTGACTGTTTCGATATCCGTGTAGTTGGAGAGTATATTGTAAACCGGATATTTTTGGATGAGGAGAACCATGTGGTGATACCGGTCGAGGTGCTTGGACTCGGTACAACGACTATTCGAACCGATCAACAAAACGGTATAAGGTTCTCGGGTTCTAGAGAATTTACCGAATTAGGTAGAGACTCGATTGTATTGTTTGTTGACGGAGTTGCTCGTCAGGAGGGCGATTTCAGATTTTATTTTACAACCGACGGAGACGTTAGAACGAGCTGTAGTTTTACTGTATCATTCATTTCAACTATAGGCACTTACGAAAACCCTGCCTGCAATTGTTTACAAATTGCCCAAGAAAGGCCGTTTGCTCCAAATGGCGAGTTTTGGGTGCGAGATTGCATGTTCATGGACCCTAATGATTCTGATGACGAAGATCTCCCTGATAATACGCCTCGATTCAGAGTCTTTTGCGACATTTCGGGAGGCGGTTGGATGTTGGTATGGTCATATTCGGAAAATACAGCCCGCAATCTTTATGGTACGCCAAACACAATGGTAATAAATGGAAACCTGTTTCGTCCTAATCTTAATGTACCAAGAAACGTAATTGGTCTTCATGATACGCTGCCCGAAGGTGTTTACGATGGACCGACTAACCTTCGAATTAATTATACAGATTTTCGCCTACCGGTTTCTATGTGGAGGATTGGAGATTGGGATGGGATGAGACAAGAGCAAATAAGAATTCGTATAACGACAAACCCTACTGATATGAGAGATGCTTGGGCAGCAAATAATTTTGTTATCATGTCTCCACGACATAGTAGTGAGAATCCTATACGAATGACCTGGGCCAATACAGCTGCTGCTTCGAGAACATCTCGCCCTCCTTCAGTAGGCAGAGTATTTGGAGCACGCTTTGAAGTGAGATTAACACCTACGGGCGGTGGAACCGGAGGAGGATGGTCTGAACATGGCGGTGGTCGTCGAATACGTGTATGGAACGTAACCGGGGCTGGTGCCAATGCCGGTTTCTCTTATAATTTTAATGCTTCAGGCAGTACGGCTGCTTTTCAAGTGAGACCGGATCTTAATGGTGGCGGAGCAGCGAACACGATAAGTATGGCAAACATGCACAATATGTTCGGAAATCCTTCTACCACGATGCCCAACCATCACTTCGGAAGATGTCCTGCGGGAGACGATTACAGTTTTACAATTAGAACTTGTGCTGCAGCAACCATGATACCTCATAGTTTCAACAACGGCGAAGGACGTTTTATGCAGTGGTGGGTGAGATAATGCTGAAAAAACAATTAACAGGAAATTAAACACTATGAAACGGAATATATTCATGCTTTCAAGCGGGTTGGCTCTGCTGATTAGTCTAAGTCAGATTGCTTCGGCACAATCGCTGTTAAGCCATTTGTCTGAAAAAGCAACAATTGGCGAAAATTCTACTTTGCTCACCGGCGATTTGACTATTGGCAGTTCCGGTCAGTTGTTTTTTGGATCACATCAGCCTCTTTTGCAACAAACAAACACGTTGTTTAATATCGGAAATTACGAAGGCGAAGCAGGCGCAAGAATTTACCTTTCGGTTGTTGATAACAGCAACAGCCATGGTTCTCGTGGATTTTTAGATATTGTTGGAACGGCAAGCGGAAGCACCGAAATTGTGCTCGATTTGTTCAACGGCTGGGACGGTTCGCGCATAGATCTTGCAAGAGCCCATAGTGTGGGTAGTGACATCACAGCGTTTACAATGCAAGAGTTTATACACAATCATCGAATAGCCCATTTGGACACTCGCATAGAAGGCAATGACCGCATTTGGTTTCTTGCCGAACAACGGGACGACTGCTTGCCTTTGATTGTTCAACAGAGAAACAATACACTTGTTGTTGACAACAGTGGTGGTCACAATTTTGTGCATTACACATGGTTCAGAATAGATCAATTCGGACATGAAACATTGATTCATCAAGGTGCACATGGCACCGGTTTGGGCGGAGTTTTTAATGTCGGAAGGGGCAGCTTGAATCCTTTGAATACATACCATGCCATTGTAATTGACCAACATGGGAACCAATACCGTACTTGTCCGTTCAATCCGACAATTTTCGTTCCCAACACGAGAATCATTGCCTACCCCAATCCCACTACTACAGATCGCTCGCTCGTAGTCGTTGAAGTGGAAACCAATGACGAATACTTACTTGCCAACGGCATAATAATTGTGCATAATATCTTGGGACACCGCGTCGGAGAAACACGAACCAATGGACATCGTATCACACCGATACAACTTCCTCCGGTAGCAGGCACATATTTGTTTCACTTCATTTCCGGTACTGTTCAAGAAGTGATAAGAATAATTGTGTACTAAACAAAAGAAAAAAACGATGGAAACACAATCAACACAAATCCTAGCTTTAAGGAAACTATTTTTCTTTTCAATGTTTTTTTTGCTGTTAATAAATGTGCAGGCACAAACAACGGATACAGCAACAATGGCAACAGACACCATAGCGACAGTTGAAATAGCATTGCAAGGTATAGATACGCTCAAAGAAAATGATACTATAACGAACACCGAAGAAGTTGTTCGACCATTTTGTCGGCACGAATTTTCGATTTGGACTTCGTTTGGAGCTTCGACACTCCATTACAGGCCAACCATTGGCAATCGCGAAACAGGGCTCGGTGGTGCATTCGGATTAGGCTATACGTATTTTTTTCATCCTAACTGGGGTATTCGCACAGGTCTGGAAGTTGCTGTTTACAACACAACCTTTCACATGAGAAGACTCCAAGATATGTACACTCGCTACAGTTTTGACGACCTCACACCCGGCTGGACGGGAAGTGATAGATTAATAGACTATCATACGGAAGTATCAGACTATACCGAAAGACAACGGTTGTATAACCTCAACATCCCTTTGTTGCTACAATTTCAAACACCTTTGCCTGGCGGAAACCATCAGTTTTTTGCATCGGCAGGTGTAAGACTTGGTATTCCCATCAACAGCACGTTTAGGGTGAGCAACGCAACACTTTATACGTGGCACTTCGACCATGGACTCAATCAGGAATTTCGCCCTGACCCGATAGATTACGGCACTGTGTTTTTTGAAGATTTAGGTCTATTTTACAATTTGCCTTTTTCCACAAGAAGGTTGGAAAACAGAGTTAGGGTTTCCGGTATGGCGTCGGCAGAAGCGGGCGTGAAATTCCATTTAAATCCGAGGCATTCGCTCTACGTTGGTGCGTTTCTGGACTACGGCTTCAACAATATCAGAAGACATAGCGGCAATCACTTTTTCGAATTTGATCCGGAAAATGCTGAAATGATCTCAAACAGCATTTTGAGCTCGCAATATACCTCCGGCAACAGACCTACAGCAAATTTTACGAACAGGGTTGTGCCTTTGTCGTTTGGTTTGACGGTTCGTTTGGGTATAAATATGTGCCCGATGCCAAGACGTGAAAGAGCGAACAGAAGAATGCCGGTTCCTCCTCCGATGGAATTCAACATCAATGTCAATTGCACGCACGACTGCTGTCCATGTTGCGAGGCACGCAAACAGCAACAGTTTATAGAAAATGAAGCCCCTGCTGATACACAAAGATCTCGCACGTGGCAAGAAGATGTTGAGCGTGAGCGTGCGGAACAAGAGTACGGTGAATTGGAGGACTTGGTCATACTTCACCTCAGTGGCTATGATATAGACCAATGCAGACTCGACCCGGTAATGATGAGACTGTTGGAAAATAAAATACAGTATTTACAAAGATACAATAGCCCTGAGTTTATCATCATTTGCGAGGGAGACACCTGCGATTTGGGAAGTATGAGTCACAACATGAGGCTGGGATATCGCCGTGCGGAAGTGGTTAAAGATCAGTTAGTCAGACATGGTTTCAATCCTCAAAATATCAAAGTTGTTTCAAAAGGACCAACAGTGCCTTTAATCGAAAATATAGATGAAGCCCATCGTAGAGTCAACCGCAGAGTGGTATTTTTAATACAACGAGTTCGCTAAGAGCAATAACCGAGATTAAAAATAAGTTAAGAGAGATTCGTATTTTTATATGAATTTACCAAGAAAACACAAAAAAATAATTTTGAATAAAACCGACAATCTTTTTTCGACTGTCGGTTTTATTTCAATTTGCGAAAATATTTTTTTGAATTTCACAAAACAGGCTTGGAAATTTGTGATATATTTTGTACCTTTGCAAAAAAATTGAAAAATACATACGAAAATGGACAACAATCGTTATGAACAAAACAAAAGCCTCACCGAAAAACTTAAAGGTGGGGTAATTATGGATGTTTCGACACCTGAACAAGCAAAAATTGCGGAAGATGCCGGAGCTGTCGCCGTTATGGCTTTAGAGCGCGTTCCTGCCGACATTCGTGTTGCGGGAGGAATTTCGCGAATGAGCGACCCGAAAATGATCAAAAGCATTCAAGCTACAGTGAAAATTCCTGTAATGGCGAAAGTGAGAATCGGACATTTCGTAGAAGCCCAAATTTTAGAGGCTTTGGGAATTGATTATATTGACGAAAGCGAAGTTCTTTCACCTGCCGATGATGTTTATCACATTGATAAGAATAAGTTTAAAGCCCCGTTTGTTTGTGGAGCAAAAAATTTGGGCGAAGCACTTCGTCGCATTGTTGAAGGTGCTTCGATGATTCGTACCAAAGGCGAAGCCGGAACGGGTGATGTGGTACAGGCCGTTCGCCACATGCGTGCAATTATGTCGGAAATGCGTCTTTTACAAAACAAAAAAGAAGAAGAGTTATATCACGCCGCCAAAGAATTGCAGGTGCCTTATGAATTGGTAAAATTCGTTCATGAAAACGGCAAACTTCCTGTGGCGAATTTTTCAGCCGGAGGCGTTGCTACACCTGCTGATGCAGCGTTGATGGTACAATTGGGTGCGGAAGGTGTTTTTGTAGGTTCGGGAATTTTCAAGTCCGGAGATCCTGTAAAACGTGCAAAAGCCATCGTTCAAGCCGTAAAAAACTATAACGATCCCAAGATTTTAGCAGAAATTTCCGAAGATTTGGGCGAAGCAATGGTCGGCATCAACGAAGATGAAATCAAAGTGATTATGGCGAATCGAGGAATTTAACACAAATCCACGAATTGTAGGGGCGTTGCATGCAACGCCCTTTTTTTATTCCGTGCGATACCCCGTTTGGCAGCGTTTCTAAAGATTCCACCAACTAAAAAATTAATTGAATACCTGTGTTTGTGCCTGCCAGTAGTCAGCGTATTGTCCTTTGGCTTTCAGCAGTTCGCCGTGTGTACCTTGCTCTACAAGTTTTCCGCTGTTTATCACAAAAATCGTGTCGGCTTGAGTGACTGTCGCTAAACGGTGGGCAATAATGATGATCGTTTTTCCGTCTTCACGTAGTTTTGCAATCACGTTTTTGATATATT